>DATLGJ010000001.1:0-152052 GCA_035540555.1 Candidatus Limnocylindrales bacterium
CCTAATGGCCCCAATAACGCTGACGGTCGCGGAGCCGTGGCGCGAGTACGCCCTCCGCTTCTTGGGCACTTGCGACGCCGATGGGGAGCCCGCCTTCGTGAGATCGCAGTTCACCGACCCGCCTCAGCCGCACACTCAGCCCCCGCAGCCTCCCGGCGGGCCGTGGCTGCCCCTCAATGAGGTCGCCCGGCGGGTGGAAAGAAGCAGGAGGGCGGTCCGCTCGTGGATCGAGGCGGGGCGCGTTGAGGCCATCTCCGCCAACAACGGCAACACGCGCTGGTGGCTGATCCACGAACGCGAAGTGGAGCGCATGAATCGTGAGCTGCGCCGTTCGGCCGATGATCGTCTCGAGCGCCCCGAGGGCGGTCCTTGGCTCACTGCGAGTGAGGCAGCGGCACAACTTGGCCTACTTCGAAGCACGGTGTACAAGCACGTGCGCGCCGGCATCCTTTCGGCCACCAGGCTGCATACGGGCGGTCGGGATCGATGGTTCTTCGACTCTGCCGAGGTCCAGCGGATACGCACGACGCCCGGTCGCGTCCGACCCCCCGCTGGTTCGGGCGATGGCTGGCTGACAGTCACAGAATTCGCGCGCCGGGTTGGCCTTACAACCGCGGCGGTTCGGTTCCGCATTCGGCGCGGCCACCTTCGCGCCTTTCGCCTGATCGAAGGGCGCAAGGCGTGTATGTGGCTGATCCCGGAGTCAGAGCTTGAACGGGGCTCCCGAATGCGTGCGCCAGCGGGCGGGACGAAGCGAGCTAAGGCGGCATGACTTCTTGACTCCGAGGTTCGATCCCGACCCTGGTAGCCTCATTCTCGGCGCCCGGACCCTACCGAGCGGCGGTCAGATGCTGCGCCCACCTTCCGAGTTCGGAGAGCGGGCGGGCTCAGGACCAAACGTCACCTCCCGGGCGCGACGTGGCTCAATTGAGGCAATTCGATCGAGCGCAGAGTGCGGCACGCGAACTGGCTATCCCGGAAACCGGGCTCGAGCGGTTCATGGGGGGTCAGCGGCAGGGTGACGAGCCGACGATCAAAGTCATCCCGTTTCCCGCAGCGCCACCGGCTGAAGCGGGCGCCTCGCGATCGACTGGGGGTGCGCCGTGCAGCCTGACAGCCGGGATCGGCACACGATGCCATGATCTGCCCAGGGCCCAAAAGGCCTGAGACTTGGACGGCAGGATGATTGACTGCCCTCACGCAACGGGGCGAACGTCACGGTCAAGCATGCCCTGAAAGCAGCCGACCCCGATAAGTCGCCGATCAGCGAGAAATAGGCACTATCGCAATCTTGTTCTGGCCCCCTCTCCGCGCGCTGACTCGCGGCCCCCGGCGGCCAGCCTAAGCGACGGCGATGGGGGCATACGGCCCATAGTGGAACAGATGTTCGGCGATTATGGCGATCGTGGACGGACTTCGTGGATACGCCACTTGTGGGCCGCTAATTCGGCCTCGTACTCTTCTCACGTGGAAGCGATCTGCTGCGCTCCCAGAGCGCGCGTGTCGATGTTCGTGGACGAGGCCGGGGAGACCACCGGCCCGTACTTCGTCGTCGGCATGTTCGCTACCGGGAGCCCGCTGGCCTGGCGACGCAGGCTGGACGCAGTCCTCACCGACTACCCCTACTCGCTCCACTTCCACAAACTGGCCCGGAAGCCGGACGGCCGCTACCGGGCGACGCACGCCGTGCTCGACCTCCTTGAGCGAACCACCGACTGGTACGGACACTATCTCCGCATCGACCGGCGGTTGGTGACACCGGCGTACTTCGGCAACCAGGATCAAATCGAGTTCAACAAGTGGGTGGGGATGCTGATCCAGAAGCGGACCGAGAAGCCTCATGTCTGCTACGAGGTGATCATCGCCGACAGGCAGCGCAACCACGCCGACGGCTATCTCACGAGTCGCTTGCAGGTGCAGCTCGACCGTCGGCGCCGAAGCGATGGTTCACACGTCGTGGTGGGAGCCGACCTCGCTCGGCATGACCGGCTGCTCCAGCTTGCCGACCTGCTGGGCAGCGCGGTGCGGCAATCGTCCGTACCCAGCTCGAACCCCTGCAAGCTTGCGATCGCCGAGCGAGTCTCGGGACTAATCCGTCCGATGACCGGGCATGCGGCGCGGCACCAACGGCTCTACGGATGGGAATGGCGGCCGAGCGTGCGGGCCGCCTGACGAGAGGCAGCAAGGGCCAGAAAAGGAAAGTGGCGCCCTAACTGGACGCCGCTTCCCCGCAGTGTTCCGCTACGTCGTTCTCCTTGGGAGTCCGCCATAACGGCTGTTCTAGCGATTACATAATAGTGATTCCGGAAGATCGTGCACAAGGAAATCCTGCACAACTTTCGTGCCAGAGGCATCTAGACTTTCGCCTCTTCACGAGCGGCTGTGAGAGCGGGGGACGGGATTCGAACCCGCGAACACTGCTTTTGCTAGAACAGGCCGTTGCCAGACTCCGGCACCCCCGCCCGCTACTTGGACTTCTTGATCAGCGTCTCCGCCTTCCACGTGCCCCCGGGCTTGGTGGGCGGGAACCGGTCGCCTCGGCTCAAGGCGACTTTTGTCCCGGTCGTCGACCTAGAGGCGCTGGCCTGGCTCGATCCAGAGGATTTCGACTGTCTCACCGCCCGACTATCGCGAGCGCAGCTTGACATGCCCGGTGGATGACGACGAGCTTGCACGGCGCGGCGACAGCGCGCGCCGAGCGGGCCGCCGAAGCTGTCGTTCCTTTGTCGCAAGGCGGGAGCCGGCGAACGTGGCCGCTGCTCGATGAGCAGCTGTCCGGCCACCGTGCACTTCGCTAGTTTCTCGATGTGGGCGCTCGGTGTCCACGTTTGCGCAGAGAGCCGTCGCAGGCTCCGGTGCCGCGATGCCTATCCGTGCACGGCGTGAAGGTGACCGAGGTGCCCTACTCGTGGTGGCGGCGGGCCGGCTGTGGCTCAGGAGTCAAGGTAATTGGCCCCTGAGCGTCGCAACTGGGTACGCATCGTCCGGCTACGTGGTGAAGGTGCGGAAAGTGAACGCTGACGTCCTTGAGCCGTCGAGGCGCGACAGGGGTCGCGCGGTGAGTCCGCGCGAGCACGGCCGCATCCAACTCGAGCGCAAACTCGAGTTGGTCGTGCGCCGCGCAGCCGAGGACGGCCGCGCCGCATTTGGCTCGAGCTGGAAGAGACCGAGAAGGCACCCACCGTCCGACAGGCGTTCACCCGTGTACGCGATCGGCTGGGCGCGAGCGAAGTAAACCTGTTTGCGCGCCATGGAACGTTGATAGTGGCAAAGCGACCACAGACGCGAGGGCGTAGACGGCCAACTACGGCGTAGCCCGTTGGCGGTCTACTGAGGGTCACTCCGCTGTTCGAGTCCGGACGCGACGCGGTCGAGAGCGAGCGGCACCTGCTAAGTCAACGACGGACGGCCCTGAGCGATTGTTCCCGGCATAGGTGTTAGTCGTTGGTTCCAGCCGGCTCGGCTCTCGCTTGATGGCGCGCGCGCCCACCACAGGCGTTAGGTAGTTGTCAACTGCAGCTATTCCGCATATGGTGACCGCCAGCGCGGTCAGTCGGAAAGGGGTGGTGGTCCATGCTCCCGTCCGGAACGGTCTCCCGGATACGCGGGCATCGCCTTGTGGCGCTCGCTTCGGGTCTCGCCCTACCGTTGATAGTAGCCGGGGTGGCGCGGGCTCAGGATCCTACTCCGTCGCCCGCACCATCTCCCCGTCCGGCAATCAGTCAAGTGCTCATCGAAACGAACACTCGTCTCGGCGAGTGGCTCGTATTGGCCGGACTCGTGATGCTGATCACCGTGTTCATAGCCCTGTCGCTGGCGGCGCTGGTCAAGTTTTTGGCGTCACTTCGAGCGCAGACGCCGCTGGCTCCGGCCGGAGGAGGCTTGGCCGGTGTGATTGGCGAAATACTGCGCGCCGTCCCGGAGCTCATCAAGACACCGGCCGGTATCGGCGCTCTGCTCCTGATAGTCGGAGTCGTGCTCCTGCTCGGTACCGCAGCAACGGAGACGGCCCAACTCGCGGATTTCGGAGACGTGGGCGCTGGATCCACGCCGGCCGCCGAGCCACCCAGCCCAGCGCCGCCGAGTCCGGCGCCGCCTAGCCCCGGGCCATCGTAGCGGCCACCAACGCCGTGGCCGACCGGCTTCGCGTTATGGTCGAAATAGCCACCGAGCGAATTCCGGGACGCACTTTGGAGTCCCGAGAGCGCCTTACTCTGCACGTCCTCTCGTCCCAGCTGCGCGGCATCGAACTCGAATACGCCCGGCCCGTGCCGTTCCGGCGCTTGGAACTAGACGAGGGTGAGCCCGGTCATCATCTTGAGCTCTACGCGGGCGAGCGCGTTGCTTCGCGGACGGCAACTAGTCGGCTGTACCCGGCCTGGCTTCCGATCGAGCGCAGCACCGAGCTGGTGCATCAAGTCCGGGAGGTTGCGGGGGTGCGCGGTGTGTGGGCCGCGCCACCGATAAGCGGGGTCGGCGTATGCCTAGGCAGTCCGGCGGTCGGCACGGCGGATGATGCGGCGCGCGTTTTGGGTGTCGACGAACTGCGCAGGCTGGGGCTCACGGGCGAGGGAACGACGGTCGCCGTGGTTGACGATGGCCTAAACCTCCGACACCTCAACGCGCAGGGACGACATGCGGTCATCGATACACGGGCTAGTTTCGGCCCTCCCGAAAACAAGCGTAAGCCCGGAGAGCATCCTGTCGGCCACGGAACAATGTGCGCCTATGCGGCCGGCATCGCGGCAGCGGACGCCACGCTCGGCGATTGTCCAGTCCTGCTCTCGAATGAGCCAGACCTTTCGGGATGGCTGGACGACGTAGTGCGCGTCTTCACTGACCTCCGCGGCTCGAAGGCGCGTCGACCGTCGCGACCGCTGATCGTCACCAACAGCTGGGCGATGATCGATCCATCCCTAGACTTGCCTGTTGGCGACGAGGGTAACTACAGCGACAATCCGAACCATCCTCTCCATGATCTGATCAGACAAATGGAGGCCGACGGCATCGACCTACTGTTCGCTGCGGGCAACTGCGGTCGAGACTGCGCGAATCCCTGCCATTTTGGCAGCGACCGGCCCATCAATGGGGCTAACTCCCATCCAGCGGCACTCTGCGTCGGCGCCGCCGACGTACACGGCACAAGAGCCGGCTATTCGTCCGTCGGGCCCGGGCGCTTAGCCGCCCAGAAACCAGACGTCCTAGGACCGGCGCACTTTGTCGGGTCAGGCGCCAAGGGAGCCGTCGACGTCGGCACGTCTACGGCGTGTCCAGCAGTCGCTGGGCTGGTCGCCGCTGTCCGCGCGCGGCTCGGGTCAGACGTGTTGCCTCCGGCAGAGCTGCGCGAGGCTATCCAGCGGACCGCCACGCGGACTGGTGTGGATCATGCTCCGGACATGGGCTGGGGCGTCGCAAACGGAGCTGCCCTGGCAGCCGAGCTGGCAGGTGCGTACTCACTTGTTTGACACAGTGGACACATCGGGTGACGCTTCTAGCTTGGCCGACCCAGAGGCCGGTCGGGTGTATGGTGTGAGCGGAGGATGGTCTCGTGCGCAAGGTAATGCTGAAGCTCGAGCTCGAGCCCGAGCAGGCGGATGTGGCCCATGTACGACGGACTCACTCGCTCGCGGCCAGCGAGATCGATGCTGAGTTCGGGGTCCGGGAAGTCAACGCCGAGAGGCATCTCTACGTGGTCTTAGTCGAGCGCAGCGCGGCCGCCCGCCTCAAAGGCCGCAAAGGCGTGAGCGGGCCGTACTCGAGTCCACGGATTACCGCGGCAACCAAACTCGACCGGTCAAGTCTTCTGCAGGGCTGACCCGCGGGTCGGCCAGTCGGCCGAACGGCTGCTTCATCGATTCCTGCCATCAAGCCTTGTTCGCTCGCCCGCAGTCAGCGTTCGGATGTCGTCATCCATGGCCGCGACGGGCGCGCAGGATCGCGACTCCTACGGTAACGACCCGTTTCCGCCCGCGATACCAAGAGGTAGTCGCCTGCCGGGTGGCGCCAGCACGAGCGTCGCAGCACGGCCGCGTCCGGTGGGTATGCGATCACGGCTGCTCGGCCTCCTCGGTAGACGCGGCCAGGCACAGCCCGAAGAGGTTCTGAACCGCGGCAATCCGCTCACTCCTGAGGTCGCCCGCCGTCTGATCCGCGACAACGAGCGCGAGCCTCTCCGCGTCGATAAGACGTCGTTTCCGCCGCGGACGACCCGGTGTCACGCGTGAGGACGATGAGTGGTCGATCACCCGCGACCGCCGCGGGCACGTCGTGGGCGGGGTGCCCGTAGGCGACGGACCGGATCATCCACCCGCACTTGATGTTGCCATCGACGAGCGGCATCGGCGCCAGGGCCATGCGACGGCGCTGTATGACGCCCTGTCATCAGCTGGCATCGACGTCGAGGCGGCTTCGGCAGCCTCTCGCGCCCACCGTGCCATGACTGTCGAGGGCAATCTGTCTATGGTTGGCCGGCGGCGTAAGCGAGAAGCCGAGGCAGCGGGCTCTATCGCAGACAGTGCAAAGACGTGCCCATCCTGCGGTCGTTCGGACTGATCCGTGACGATCCGACGGCGCAGACGTCCCGCGACAGCCGCGCCCGCGGGCGTCCCAGATCGTCAGCGAGAGACCACCGGTGCGCTGTCATCCCGTTCGAGGCTAGTCGCCGAACCGCCGCTCGTATGCCTCGGCCAACGATCGGACGAAGTTGTCGTAGCGGACCGGTGAGCCAGGCGAAGGCCACTGCTCGGAGAGGTCGAGTCGATCGCAGTCGAAGACGAGAAGGCAGAAGCCTTCGAAACGCTCCGGACCCTCCGAGGGCGACACGCGACCGGCCAGTCCCTCCGCGATCCTGATGCCCTTGCGCAGCTGAGCCTCGCTGATGTCGCTTGGCAGCGCGAGGACACCGCCGAGCACCGAGTACGGGAAGCGAAGGTGGAAGTTGACGGCGATGGAGACGAAGTCGCCCAGCCGGTTCTTCAGGTTCTTGCCCGCGTTTTCACGCGTGTTCAGACCCTTGACGTCGATCGCCAGTGCCAAGCCATCGCGACCCGACGCAACGACGATGTCGAGCTGCTGAGGCTTGATGCCCCCAGTTATCTCTATCTCTCCGACCCATAGCTCCGCCAACGACATCGCTCGGCCGAGGTGTTCGGCTCTCCAGGCCTCCATTGCCGCCCGGTGGCTCTCGCGATCGAGGTAGTCGTCGCGCTTCGGCTTCGGAACCCTGCGGTACACACGTTTGCCGAGCAGCCTGCTCAGGTCGTCCGCCACGAGCAAAGAGAGAGCCTTGGACAAGTCGGTCGAGACGCCGCGCGGCAGCTTGCGTGCATGTTCGGTGACCGAACCGCATAGCGATCCGAGGTACGCTTTGAGGAGATCTTCGCGCTCATAGGTCTCGGCAGGGGAGTTCGCCGATGCAAGCGCGTTCCCCTCGTCGGGCGGCAGCAGCGGGCGTTCGGGATCTGCCTCAGCCCTACGGCCGCGAGCGACCACGCTCTTCTCGTCTCGTTCGCATCAGGCGCCATCCGGCCCGCAGCGCAGCTCGTTCGCCGGCGTCCAAGCCAAGGCCTTGTCCAAGCACGATCGGGTCGATCAGGTCGGCTGCCATCTCAAAGTCACCCCGCCGCACGGCGGCGTCCACGAGATCCGCTCGACGATCGAGCTCCGCCCAGACCGTTCGATCGACATCAAGCGGCAAGCGCAGGCGTTCGGCTTCCTTCGTTTCAAGCTTCAGCACGCCGCCGCCGTATGCGCGGCCTTCGAGTTCTGCCGAGAGCAGGGTGAGCGAGTTGTAGAAGCCGGCCGCCACGGCTGAGCCCGGCAAGCCGAGGGCCTCGACTGCCTTCACGTGGTGGACAAGATTGGTGCTCCCCGCGCGCGCTTCGTTCGCCGCGAAGCGGGGCGCCTTGTGCGCCATGTACGAGAGGAAGAAGTCGGGTGGCACGAAGTCACGCAGCTTCCACCAGACCTTCCGTTCGCGGCACTTATAGGGCCGATCGAAACCCCGGCTCTGCCCCCACTCGATGTAGTCGTGTGCGCCGCCGCTATCGGAGCGTGGCATGAAGAACCATGCACGCTCGCCTGCTTGCGCGGCCGAGCGCCAGTCGGTGGCCCGGTACACGGCTCCAAGCGGCGTCGACTTCGGCAGCACCGGTCGTGTATCTGCCTGGAGCCGAAAGCGGCGACGGGTGGACCGATCGATGACGAAGAACTGGTTAGCTCCGGTCACCATGCCGATGTCAACGCTGAACGCCGAGCCAAGCCGCCTGACGGCCTGATGCGCGCCCACGCGGCTGTACACCGCTGCCGCCTCGGCGGGCAGGAGCATGTGGCTCCACTTTCCGGCGCCGCTGCTCGATGTTCCCCTCGTAAGGCCATTGAGGGCTGCCGCATCGTGGACCTCAACGACCTCGACGCTCCCAGGACCCTCGCCCGCGGCCATCACGAGGACGGCGTCGACCAGCGCCCCTGGAAACACGCGATCGCGGAATGTGACGACGACTGTTTCGGCAAAGCGCTGGGTCAAGAAACGCCGAACCGACTCGGCGTAATCGGTGGCCAGTAGTTCGGCGGGCAGTACGAAGCCGAGCCGGCCGTGGGGCTTAAGGAACGACGCGGCATGAATCACAAACGCGGCCCAGGACGACGCCAAGCCGGTCAGCCGTGCTCCGGCGTCCTCGGCAACACGCTGAGCCTGCCAGCGGGTGGCGCCGCCGAAGTGGTGATACCGGATCCACGGCGGGTTCCCGACGACGGCGTCGAAACGCTCGCCCGGGTCCGGTGGCTCTACGTCGAAAAAGCTGGCTGCAGCCAGGCTTGGACGCAGGCCGAAGTCCCGGGCGAGCATCTCAGCCGCGCCCGCAGTCGCGTTCGGATCGAGCTCATAGCCAACGAGGTTGCGTTCCACGAGTTCGCCAGGGGCGCCTAGGTCAGCCAGCCGCCGGGCGGCCGCCGCGAGGAAGACCGCTTCGCCGCATGCTGGTTCGAGTACTCGGCTGGCGGAGTCCTGAATTGCCCACGCAACTAGATGTTCTGCCAGAGCGACGGGCGTATAGAACGCGCCCAACAGCTTCTGCTCGGAGGGGAAAACTTGTGCCATGGTCCCCATCGTGACGGCTCGACGTGCCAACAGTCTGACACGGCCGATCCGGCGCCACAGCACGGGGTTACCACGCCAGAGCGCTCCTAGCGGAGACCCTTGGACGCCCCGTACACCACGCGCTCAACGAGGCTGTCAAGGACCGTAGCAAATCACTCCACGTCTAGGACCGGATGCGCTTCGGGCCCGCGTGCCACGGCCTACGCTACGGAGATCGCGAGCAGGACCGCGACCAGGCAACCTGACACGCGCCAGACGTGGACGGTCGGCCAATGGGACGGGCCGCTCCGTTGATTCCACAGCGTCGGTGGAAGAGCGCCCGCAGCGATCGATTACGGGTGCGTCGGACCGTGTCACGAGGCGCCTAGACCGCCCGACCCCTGTGCGACTGGTCAATATCTGTTCGGCTTGCGTCAAGACCGCTTCGCGCGGGTAAGCGAAGGGGTACATAGGGAGATTCTGATTGTCCCTTTGGTCGGTACGCCTCAGGATGAGCGAGGGAAAGGCGAGATTCCGTCCCAGAGCAATGCGAGGGCTTAGGGTAGGCCCGCCGCGTGCGCCCACGCCTAGACACGTTTCTTAGCATCAGTCTTGCGTCGACCAAACGCTAGCGGTGGTCCCGGATTTCGTGAAGGCTGAGCCTCGTTATCCTCCGCAACAAGTTCGCCTGTTAGCGGCCGCGATCTACCTGGCCGTACTGGTGGCGGTCGGCTACTTCATCCACGGTCGCATACCACCGCCATTCACCACCGAAGGCTTGTGGTTCTACGGGGCCTTCGTCCCTCTGCTGGCCGCCCGTCATTTGATCGAGCCGTGGTTTGCCAGACCTGCAGATGTACTGGCCAACTCAGTGGTTGTCTTGGTCGCGGCGGCGGCCGTGCCGTCCGGCGGACCGTTCCCGATTGTCATCGAGTCCGGGCGCTTGGCGCTCGCCGCATACGCTACTGGCGTGCTCGTGCTAGCTGTGTTCGCAATGGCCGGGCGTACAGCTACTGGCTGGCTCGGCAGCGGCGCCGTGACGGCTACGGCGCTGGCTAAGCGCGCGGGTCACGCGCGAATCATGTACTCCGCTTACCTGATCCTGATCATGCTGGCCGCCCACGGCGAGAACCCGAGAGCGATCGTTCTCGTCGCCGTCGCCTGGGTGCTCGTCGTGTTGCTGCAGCCCGTGGAGCCCATAACGGCCGCGATAGCAACCATCCGGCGGAAACCGCCGGCGCCGCCGCACATCATCGTCGATGGCGCAATCGACCCTCGCCTCGTTTCCGCCCGAGCGGCCGCAACTGCCGATGTCGAAGTGGGGACGATCATTGAGTGGCCGTCCGGTGTTGACGGCCTCGTCGTGGATCGGTCTGAGCTCGAGCGTGACGTGCGCCTGCTGATCGCGCTCAAAGAGCCTGTTCGGGGATTGAGCGAGCGAGCGCGAGCGATGGCCGCACGCGGCCGTCAGCCGGCAATCGGCTACGTTGCGGCCGACAGTTCGCTTCAAGAAGTCGTCGTGCACGCCCCCGCCGGCACAGGCTCGATACCAGAGGTCGTGGAAGGATCGCTCCTTTCGGCCACCATCCGTGGGCAACCGACGTACTTCCAGGTGACGGGTGCGAGCGTGGCTGAGCGGGGAAGCGAGGGCCACCGGCGGCAGTTTGTGCAGGTACGGGCAAGGAAACTCGGGGTCTGGTCGGACGAGGGACGCGGCTTCGTCCTGGTGCCCTGGCTGCCTGACGCGGGGACGGCTGTCGCCCTGGCTCGGCCGGCTGCCGACGACGGGGGCAGCATCCAAGGCATCGGCAGGTTGCCCGCGACCTCCTTCCACGTCGGCATAGACATCGAGCGTGCCGTCCTCTTCAATACGGCGATCCTCGGGATCCTCGGAGTGGGGAAGACCTCGCTGGCCTGGGAGCTCGTCCAGCGGATGCTGTGCGAGGGAGTACGGGTGGTAGTCATAGACATCACGGGCGAGTACGGCGTCCGATTTCGCGGCCTCTGGCCCGAGTCGCAAGAGAAGGCGATATACGATCGGCTCGAAGAACGCCTAGCCGAGCATCGGACGCGTCAGCGGGTGCCACGAGAAAGAGCTGGCAACTGGCAGGATCTGAGGCCGGCTCTGCGCGAGATGTACGAAGACCTAGTCGGTAGTGACTCGCGATTGCTGATCCTCAACCCGAGCTTGCTCGACGTGACGGCAGAGGACGGCTTCCCTCAGGCGGGAGAGGTGCCCCTTCGGCGCGTCACGAATGTGGAGGTCGTTCGCCTCTTAACCGAGGAACTCCTCGACTTCGCGAGGAGCACGACGCCTGCTGACCCTCAGGCGAAGCTGCGACCGCGCTTCTGCCTAGTCCTTGAAGAAGCGCACAGCCTGGTGCCCGAAGGCGGAACTACCGCCGACCGCTCTGACCAGACCGCCACGGCCGGTACGGCGCGCGCGATCCTGCAAGGCAGGAAGTACGGTCTCGGCTGTCTTCTAATAACGCAGCGAACTGCCAACGTCACGAAGACGATCCTGAACCAGTGTCACACGGTGTTCGCACTTCGGTCGTTCGACGCAACCGGTGAGGCATTCCTAGCGAACTACGTGGGCCGCGAGTACACCGGCCTGCTTGCGACGCTACGCGATCGTCAAGCCGTCTTTTTCGGCCGAGCGTCTACCAGCCCAGCCCCCGTCCTCATCGACCTCAATGACCGCGACCGGTTCGAGAGCGAATACTGGCAGTCTTGCTCAGCGGACGTACCGATCACGGACCTCCAGCGGAGGCCGGTTGAACCCGACGAGGCGATAGACACGATTGACGAGCAAGTTCAGGAGTTGGACTGGGACGAGGACATTCCCGACGGTGCGACCGGTTGGAGCGACGAGGAGCCGCCGCCCGAGTACGAGTCGTGGGACGCGGACCTTCAACGAGATAGGTAATCCACTCTCCCGAAGGCCGGCGCCTAGGCCGCGCGGGGAGCGGTCGCGAACGCGCCGCGTGTCTCGTTCGGCCCCAGCCACTCCAGCCTGACTTTGCCTCCACCAATGGGCGTAGCGGCCACGAAGTAGCGACCGCCCCTTCCGCCGATGAAGGATGTGACGGTGCGTCCGGATGAGGCCGCAGCAAGTGCGAGCTCCCGGAGCTGGTCGCGGTACTCGTGCCACAAATCGCGCGATGAGGGCTTGGGTGCTCGGCCACCAAGGCGATCGATCGTTGCCATCACGCCTCCTTTGCTCTCTGCCTCGAGTGCGCCGGGACGCCGCTTTCAATACGGTCGGCCCTGATATACATCGCCTGGCTGGCGGTGTCGGCGCGCCATGACCCTAGTGGGATCACGAGGAGGCGCAAGACCTGCTGGAACGGACGGCTGACCAGCGACTCAACATCGCCCTCGGGTCCGATCCGCACAACGTCGCCTCCGGTCCACATCAGCGTCGTGTCCGGCCCCATGCGCCCCCACTCCCGCTCAAGTTGAGCTTTGGCGGCCCTGACCTGCTGAAGCGGACACCCAGCCTCGCGTAGCGCCGCGACAGTCCTGACGATTACGGCGTCTTGGATGGTCCAGAGCCGAGCCCGACGTCGCCCCGGTGCTGGTCTCACCGAGGGCGTCACGAGACCAGTCCTCACCCAGTAATCAAGAGTTGATCGGTTGACTCCAGCCAATAGGGCAACGATCGGGGTGTCCAAACACTCGATCACGCCGGGAGGCCGACCCATGCATCGGACTATAAACCTTAATGCTGAATCTAGTACAGTATTTGCGATGCAAGCGCCCGGCCATCGCGATCAGGCTCTTGGTTCACAGGTGGGTCCCGACCAAGCACTCGCGCTGAACCCGCTGCCGACGCCAACCGTCCCATGCAGCTACCTCGGCCGGCGGCGACAAACCATTAGAGGCATTGCGCGCGACCGAACGCATGTTTTATGCTCCCGACGAGGTCAGCTAGAGCTAGCCGAACTTATCCACACACCGACCGTAACCGTCCGGCTGTTCGTGGATAGCCGTCTTGTACGGCTGCGAGCGAGCACGAACACTTCTGCGTGTGCCTCACGCCTATCGACTGCCCCGGAGGGACGCTTTGAGTTCATCTGACGCTGGGTTAGCTCGTCTCGCCCAGCGCGTGGCGGCTACTCGGTCACCGGGAGAGAGCTCACGAAACCGTCACGCTCCGGAGCTCGTGATCGCATTCGTCGCTCCCACCGGTGTCGACAGGGATCTCGTAGTCGACGAAGCCACTCGGATATTGCGTGGGTTCCAATACGAAGCCGTGACGATCCGGCTGAGCACCGTCCTCGAGCGTGTAGCTAATGGGTCCTACAAGCGCGGTCGAGAGCCCGGTGGACCGGGCGCGGCGGCTGCAAGATGCCGGCAACAACTTGTGCCGACGCGTGGATCGCAGCGATGCGATGGCATTCGTAGCCGTCAGCGAGATAAGAAATGCGCGCACGCAATTCCAAGGCCACGAACAGGCATCGGGTTCTTTTGTTGCTCCCGAAACGGCGTATCTGGTCTGGTCGTTAAAACGGCCGTCTGAGGTCGACACTCTTCGCGCGATCTACCGGACACGGCTGTTCGTCATTTCGGTTCACACGCCATACCAGAGGCGCAGAGAGCGCCTTGCCCAAGCATATGCCGACGCAGGCGGCGTCGATGACGGTCGCGGGCACACGGAGCGAGCCGCCGAACTGATCGACCGCGATGAGCGGGAAGCCAAGCAGTCGAACGACCCCCACGGGCAGAATGTCTCTGACACCTATCCACTGGCAGACTTCTTCGTGGATGCATACGACCGACAGCGGTTGGCGGAGACACTCGGCCGCGCGATACGGGTCATTTTCGGAGACCCCTTCACGACGCCCTCTCGCGGTGAGTTCGGAATGCAGCTTGCCGAAACGGCGGCCCTGAAGTCAGCTGAACTTGGTCGACAAGTCGGTGCGGCAATCCTCACCGAGCAAGGTGATGTTGTAACCACTGGCACGAACGAGGTGCCAAGGCCTGGCGGTGGTCACTTTTGGGAGGGCGATCCTAACGACGATCGGGAGTTTACTCGCGGCGCAGACACTAGCGATCGACTGCGCCACCGCCTCTTGAACGAAGTCGTCGGCGCCGTGACGCAGGTTGTCGACGGGATCGATTCCGAGACTAAACAGAGTCTGATTGATGCGCTCGAGGACACGCGTCTGGCTGACCTGATCGAGTTTGGGCGAGCGGTCCATGCCGAGATGGCTGCACTGGTCGACGCCGCTCGCCGGGGCGCCAGGCTGTCACAGTGTGTCCTCTATGTCACAACATTCCCCTGCCACCTCTGCACGCGCATGATTATCGCGGCGGGAATAACCCGCGTCGAGTACATCTACCCCTACCCGAAGAGTCTCTCGGGTGAGCTGTACGGAAAGCAAATCGACGACGGAAGAGGCGCTTCGGTTGACCCTGGCGCGATGCCGTTTATTCCTTTCCTTGGAGTGGCTCCGCGTCGGTACTCCATGGCATTTACCGCGCGTCCTAGATCTAGAAGGGATTCTCAAGGACGTGCCGTCAGGCAGTACGATCGGAGTCCAAGGTTGCTAATCGAGGATGAGTTTTGTGATTGGGACCTGTCGACGCACCAATATCGCGAGGTGGAGGCCGTAGCAAAGGCTGAGTGGCTGCCCGACATCGTAGGTGAGTAGAGGAGGACACAGGTGGACGATCGGACGAAGCAGAAGCCGTATAGGCGACAGCTTGAGGAAGCTAAGCGAACTATCAACGAATGGCCGGAGTGGATGAAGAGGAAGCGTGACGCGGTTCACGTACCAATCCGTGAGCCTAAAGATCAACGTGCCGAGGGTAGCGATTCGCGTTAGTACGTGGCGGGCTATGCTGCGTGCACCCGACTACTTCAGCACCTGAGTGAGGCCACCGGCGGCGGACGGCCGGGCAGGGAGGCGCTGTGCAGCGGTCGGTGCGCTGGTTAGCCGTCGCGATCGGGATGCTGGCCGTGGGGATCGTGGCGGCCAGCATCATCTTGGTGCTGGGGTCGCAGCCGCCGCATGCCACCGCCGCGCCCATGCCATCGGTCGAGGCGCTATGCAACGAGGCATCGCCCGCCGGCCACTTCCACTACCGCGTAGAGCAGGACTCAATGCGACCTACGCTCGGGCCAGGCGACGTCCTGCTGATCGACACGGACGCCTGGCGTCTGCACCGCGGGGAAATCGTCGTGTTCGACATCGGCTCTGACATGGCTGCCGGCGTGGTTCCCTTTATCAAGCGGGCCATCGCCCTCGGCGGAGACACGGTGGAGATACGCGATGGGGATGTATACGTGAACGGCGCGGCTCTCGATGAGCCCTATGTCCTCGGACGTAGCGTGCCCGGCGAGTCTCGCAGCTGGTCCGTCACGCCCGGCACCCTCTTCGTAATTGGCGACAACCGCAACAATTCAACCGACTCGCGCTCCGAGGCGGTCGGACTGGTGCCCGTGGAGTCGGTCCTCGGACGCGCGGTCTACCGCTGTTCGCCGGTCACGCGGCGTGGCGCCCTGCCTTAGTGGATCGCCTACCTCCGCAGGCTCTCGACGATGCAGAGCCGGGCCGTTTTGTGATCGCCGACAGCCGGCCGACGACGAAGGACGCTTCCGATGCGGAGCGATAGCCACTGACCGATGTGTGCGCTCCGCGCTCGGGGTCGTTCTCCAGGGTCACCGAAGCGTCGGCGAGCTAGACCGGCAGATCGCCCTGCTGCGGTTCCTTTCGGACGATAGCTGCCCGGATACTCTCCGACTCGCCGGGTCGTACACCTTCGAACTCTCTACGTTCGAGGAGTAGACGGACATAGAAGCGAACGGCCCTCGACGGCGTCTGGGTCGCCTCAGTCAGCGTCGACCTGATGCTGCTGCGACCCGCGCTCGCGGCTACGGCGGCGATCCGCGGGATGGCCGTCAACGGCGGCAGTCAGATGTCTATATCGTGCGGCAGCTGGCGGTCAATCGTCTCGATCATCTTGGCGGCTGCGTTCGACGACCGCCAGAAACCTTTTGCGAGGCGGTTGACGAAGAACAAGTGCCGGATGGTGTCATCCGGTATGTCGACTGCGACCAAGTCGTCCGGGATCATGGCCACGAGGACACGCGCGGACTGGGCGTCCGCAGAGTTCTCGGCGAACAGTGACGAACTAAGCATCCGCAGAGCCGTCTCGCGGATAAACAGGCCTTGGAACGGATCAAGTAGCACGTGAAACCTCGTCGTGTCGATACGTGTCGATACTCTGCGACAAGGTCGGTCGACACCCGTATATGTCAAGATTCATGCCGGTGACGAGCTGACGCCTGCCGCGCAACCTGGGAGGAGAACGTGAGCTACCGAGAACCTGTGCTGGGCGCCTCTGATCGGTCCTTCTTTCAGAGGGCGACGGAGCGCTTCTATGCGCGTTACGTCCCGCCCGATGAAACGGCGTTCGCCAAGCTGCTAGATCGCCTCATAACGTTCGACAGTTCGCCGCTCCGGCAGGACTTCGGCGCGGAGTTTTGGATCAAGCCAGCAGAGCACGACATCCTTGCGCTGGTGGCACTCGCTGAAGTCACCGATCCTGGCCATCCAGGCGACGATGCAGTCGCTCGACGCTGGTTCGACGCCAACCAAGGCTATTTGGCGGAGAAGCGCTGGGAGGAGATGTTGCGGTCTACGCACCCGCGCAATCCGTCAACGCCTCGCACTCCATGACTATCGACGTGATCCAGATTGGGTGTGCCCGATGTGCGGAAAGCACCACCATCGCTGGGCGTCACACCCCGTCGACTAGCAACCCCGCGTCGACGGGATCGCACGCGCTTGGGTCCGGGATGTTCCGCGGCGCAAAGCGGCATCGTTCTTGCAGGCGCGCGCTCGTTTCGGTCGACCGAGCGAACTGTTCCACTGCTCCGCGAGCAGTGCCGGGCGACGCGTGCGCGCCTGGCGTTGTCAGAGGGGCAGCACGGGGTAGCGTCGTTCCGGAACGCATCTTTAGCTGGCGATGATCAGGAGGATCGAAAGATGGCGACGTGGCAGATGCGGACGAAGAACGGGCTCGTGCTAATCGATTTCGGCGACCACGAGCCGACAGTCGATCCAGATGCCCGTCAGGCGCTTGAGAGCGCGCTCCTACACTGCGAGAACAGGTACGAAGTGCGCACGCACATCGACGGCGGGTTGCCCGGCTACCGAGTCGTCGAGTTTGAGGAGGACGACGATCCCGGTGATCAGGTCGGCCAGGCATTTAGGGCGCACGTCGTTCGGGCCGACGCAGCGCGGGAGGACTAATCGACGCGCCGGTGGCCGCGCGCGTCCGTAGCACGCCGCCGACATCAACGATGCAGCGGTGACTGCGTGTCGTCGTCGATGCTACTGCTGCGTGATGGGCGCCGAGCGCGCGACCCGAGCGGCGGGCGGAGCGCCGTGGATTCGCCCGCTCTAGACCCAGTTTGGACCGGCACCGAAACAGGTTTAACCCGTCGTACTCGCAAATGTTATAGCCAGTTGGCGCCCGGTACGTCCTTCCATCCCGGCCACTCGCCCGGGTAGCCTTTCGGCAATGTCGGCCCGTCGTAGTGCGATTGCGCCGGAGGCGGCCCGTGGGCGCCGATAGCGAAGACCCAACCTGATGGCGTTCGCCGCCACGCATACCAGGCTTGGCCGTCGCGGCGCACACGCATCTTGATGCCGTGGTGAGCGGGCAGCCGTTCGAGGGCGTGATGGTGGCCCATCAGTTCGAGCACCTCGCGCCGGTAGCGGCCGCCGCGGTTGCGGTACCAGCCCATCTGCCGCACCGCCAGCGTGTTCAACGCGCCTGTCGTCTCCTCGAACTCCCGTCGGTCGAGCTGGCGCCCCTCCTCGTCCGTGCCCTTGACGCCCGAGTAGGTCTTGAGGTCTTCGACGCGCTGGCGCTCGGCGTCGGTTTCAGCCCGGCGCATCGCCCGAAGATCCGCGATCTCGGCGAGGGCGGCCGACAAGTTCGGCGCGATTGCAACCCGCCCGATCGTGCCTAGGTAGCGGCGCACCACGGCCAACTCGCGCGCATTGACGCCGTAGCCGAGCAGCAGTGCCAGCCGCGCCCGGATGCGGGCTCGCCAGCCACGCGGCCGCGCGTCCATATCGGCGAGCCGGAAGAGGACACGGTATTGGTCGATGACGTTCAACAGATACACAGCGGGGATGGCCATGACAGTCAGCCATAACGGCAACAGCCAGCTGAAGCCAACCCGCGCCCAGTCAATCTGCCCAAAGTTCGTGGCGAGGTTCGCCGCCGTGGCGACGATCAGCAGGAACCCGAAGGCGGCCAACAGGCGGCTTGTCCAGGTTTCGTTTTCCGTGCGGCGCGCGGCCAAGGCCATCACTCCGAGAAGGGCACTGAGGGGCTGGAGGGCGATCTCCACGACCAGCGGAAAGGTGATGATGTGCAGGTAGAAAAGCAAGAAAGCGGTGATGCCGACGACGCGTCCGAGTTGCCGCCTAAAGAAGCCCGGCTCGCCCATCTCGCCGATCGACGCCAACAGCGCGAAGCCTTGGACAGCCGCCCACAGGACGGCTTCGACCAACAGCCGGCTGTTCCAGAGCGGCACGTGCGAGGCGATCCAGATGGCGAAGGCCAGCCAGCCGAAAAAGAGGCCGAGCAGCAGCGCGACCCACGGCTGTAGCAGGATCAGGAGCGCCCGCGCCACCCCACCTACCAATGGCCGCAGGCGCGGGACGGCCACCACGATGGCAGCAAGCGCTGCGAGCCAGAACGCACTCGCGATTTCACGCGTCGTGAACAAGTCAAGCGGCACAGCCCGACGATAACCAGCCGAAGGCGCGCGGTGCCCGCGGTTGTGCTTCGGAAGCCGGAGCAAGTCGCGATATGTGTGTCACCAGCCAGCGCCGACAGCGCTTACCGCTCGACCATAGGCGAGGCGCTTTATTTGGAGCGGCCTGGCCGGCCGGCGCGGCGGGGCACGACCAGCGAGCGCTCGCCCGCACCGCAGAGTGCGCCATATCCCGTCGCCGAGGCGCTCCTAGACTCGATCCGTCTACTCTCCGAGCAGCCGCCGGGTCTGCGATCATCACCTCGCAGCCGGCGATGGTGAAGCTGCCGTTGGCGGCCCCGCCGCGGACGCGGCGGTTAGTCTCCGCCGGCCGACCGGCGGCATCAGGCGCCAGCTGGCGGGGGTCCCGCTTGACGGCACGGTCGCGGGCGTGCCATGTCACCCACTGGCGGAGAGATGGGAGCGACGTGATCCGCGGCCGCGGAGCAAGTTCTACGGGCGTCAGCGCGCGCGAGCGACGACCAAGCGGCCGTGCTCGCTCGGCAGGCGGCCGCGAACATACTCCCGCGCCGGCGAGCGCTGCCATGCTTCGGCCAGCGGGGCTCGACCAGTCGCCGGTGAGCCCGTTACGCTGGCCCGGTCATGGAGTGGCCGATGCGCATCCTGCGTGACCGAAGCTGGATGCTGTTCGTGGATGGCGAGAACTTCGCCAAGGCCGGACAGCGCTCACTTCAGGCCGCCGGTATCAAGCCGGCCCCGGGCCCGTACTGGCGCAAGGACGTGTATCTGTGGGCGCGTGACGGGGACGCTCACTGGCGGGCTATCGAGCCGCATAGATCATCAGGGTCATCGATCATGTTTCACTCCGTACCAGCGGCTGACCTACGGAGGGCGTACTACTACACCACGGACACGGCCGCGGGCGCCGAGTGGACTGAGACGAGACTCGCTCTGCGGGCGTTGGGTTTTGAGCCGCGCCTGTTCCAGCGGCGGCAGGGCAGGTCCAAGGCCGTCGACGTCGCATTGGCGAGCGAGATGCTGGCGCTCGGCGCCGCCGGTCAGTATGAGGCGGCCGTAGTGGTCGCAGGTGACGGTGATTATGTGCCTCTGCTTGAGGCCGTGAAGCGGCTGGGCCTGCACGTCGGCGTGGCCTTCTTGGCGGCCGATACATCGCCCGAGCTGCGGATCGCCGCTGACGAGTACATCGACCTCACCGAGCACCTCGTCCAGTCGTGGCAGCCAGAGGGCAAAGCAGACGAGTAGTTAGCTGGGCGGCCTGATCGGTGAAGCTAGAGTGACGGCGGTCATAGGCGAATCGATGCGTCCGTCCCGTACTCTTCTATGAATGCGATGCCGCGCTGCGTGATCGTCATGCCATCTACGCCAGCGTGCCGCGCAAGGCCCGAGTCGACAAGGAAGTGTCCTGCTGCGCGCCGCTCGTCGTCGCTTGCCGCCAGGCCCGCGAAGTCATCGATCATGACCGACGGGTCTCTACCGCTAGCGCGATATAGGTGATCGAGTAACTGGACCCTGAGCTCACGCCGCGATCTAAGAGTTGGGGCGCGATGTGGTGACTCGTCGAGCATCGCTTCGGCGGCGCGGATGCCGTCGAAAGCAATCAGCACCGTCGGACCGGTTTCTGGCGTGGACGCCCACCGCCGCGCGACCAACTCGGCGATGACGGCCTCACTCGCCTCGACGTCCAGGCCGAGCATCCGACCGAGTTCCCAGCCGTCAACGAAGTTCATGGGATCGGCCGATGAAGCCTCGTAGAGAGCGAGCAGAAAGCGGTTGCGTCGATCGACGTAGTCGGCGGGAATCGGTCCGCCGCTCATCATTCGCGTCTCCATCTAGAGCGAGAGAGCGTCGCCAAGCTCCGCTGACCTTCCTCGCCAAGGCCGCCATGGCCCCGCGCAACTGACGCTGAGCGTGGCCGACGGCAGGCGAAGTATCGCGCTCGTAGATCATAAGCCTGCGCGCGGCCGTTTCAGCGCGCCTCGCAAACGAGTGCCGTTCGACTGTACCAAGGCCCTCCACTGGCCGTGAGGAGAGCGATCTCACCGCCGACAACACGCCACCTGATGCTTGCACTTGCGCCGACTCGCAAGTAGTCACGCTCGAAATCGGCGGCTTCCGACAAAGTGCCAGCTGTTGCTTCCACTTCGTGACAACATGCCAGCTGATGCTTCCACTGCCCGTCCCAAGGAGGCTGAATCGGGCCGGAATCCGGGGTCAGGGCGCCGACAAAGTGCCAACTCATGCTTCCAGTGGCTGCCAACTCATGGTCCCTGCCACAGGGCCTGCCGGCCGCCGTCCTCACATGTCGATGCTGCCCTCGATGCACGTCGTCGTCGCGCCGCCCACCCAGATGGTGCCGTCGCCGTCCTGCGTGAGATGGACGCGACCCTCGCGCCCGAGCAGGGTGCCCTGGCTGGCGCGGTACGGAGCTGTGAGCCTCCCGCTGCCGATGAGCCACTGCGCCAGTGAGGCGTTGAGCGAGCCGGTCACCGGGTCCTCGCGCAGCACGCCGCGCTCGTCCGTGAACAGTCCCCGCACCTCGATGGCACACTCGGAGCCCGGCGGGTATGGTCCGACCAAGCCGATGTCAAGCATCTGCCCACGCGCGGCGCGTTCGAAGCGCGGCTCGACTGCAAGGACGGCCTCCGCGTCGCGCAGGAGCACCCCCACCCAGCCCGGCCCGTTGTCCACCCATGCCGCGTCGACGATGTCGCGAGCTGAGAGCCCCAGCCCGCGGGCGAGGAAGCCCTTGTGCTCCTCGGACAGGGCCCCCGACCTGAGCAAGGGTGGCGCGGCAAAGCTCAGCATGCCGTGGTGGGGGTCGCGCCTCAGCCGGACCAGCCCGGCGCCGCATTGCTGGATGATCTGGTGCCCGTTCCGCGGCTGGCCACCGACTTCCAGCCAGGCATGGCAGCTGCCGAGGGTCGGATGTCCTGCAAAGGCTAGCTCGCCGGCGAGGGTGAAAATTCGGACTCGGTAATCCGCCTCCGGAGCGCTGGGAGGCAGCAGGAATGCCGCTTCGGAAAGGTTCGTCCAGCGAGTCAGGCCGAGCATCTCGTCGCCGGAAAGGTGCTCGGCGTCGACGACAACCGCGAGCGGGTTGCCGAGCAGTGGACGGGCGCCGAAGACATCGACCTGACGGAAGGCGCGCACCGGACCATTGTGCGCGATCTGCGCCATAGATAACCTTTTCTGCCCAATTGCCTATACAATTCAGTCGTGCGAACGCGAAGAGGGGTCAAGCGCGAGCCCCGGACAGTCCCGGGCATCGGCGAGCGCCTGCGCAAGGCCCGCTTGAAGGCTGGTCTCACCCAGCAGAGTCTGGCCGGTGACCGCTACACCAAGGCCTACGTCAGCGCGCTCGAGAACGGCCTGGTAAACCCGTCGATGGTCGCGCTCGAGTATCTCGCCGCGCGCCTCGGTACGTCGGCCAGCCAGCTGATCGCCGACGATCAGCATGGCTGGAGCCGGCTCGAAGCGGACCTGATGCTCGCCTCCGGCGAGTGGCAGGCAGCCGCCGACGCGTACGCCAAGTTGCTCCCGGGCGCAGCCGACTCGATCACGCGCGCGGATCTGCTGCGCGGGACTGCCGAGGCGCTGGCTCAGCTGGACCGCGTCGAGCAGGCCGCCCAGGCGGCACAGGAGGCGATCGAGCTGTACGAGGCCGCGGGTCGCGAGACCGACGCAGCACTGGCCAGCTTCTGGTTGGCTGCGGCGCTGCATTGTCAGGACGAAGTCGACGAGTCGCGCAGTCTGCTCCAGGCCATCCTCGAAAAGGTCCGCAACGGCCTGCCTTTGGATCCCGACCACAAGCTGCGTGTGCTCATGGCCATCTCTACGCTGGAGGCCCGCGCCGGGAACCACGAGCTGGCGCTCTCGTATCTCGAGGAGGTGCGAGGGATGGCCGACGACCTGGACTTCCGCCGCAGAGCCGAGCATCTCTTTGAGCTGGCCCGCAGCCACCGACGCCAGGGAGACTTCGAGGCGGCCCTACATGCTGGCTACGCCAGCCGAGCGCTCTTCGGAGCCGCCCGTGCCGAGATCAAGCTGGCCGCTCTCGAGAACGACCTGGCGCTGTCCCATCTCGAGGCGGGTCAGTCCCAGCGCGCCAGCGAGCTTGCCCGCAGCGCGCGCCAGACCTTCGAGCGGATGGGCGACGTTGAGATGCTCGCTCACGCGCTGGAGACCCAGGCGCGGATCCGTGCTGTCGAGGGGGATTACGCGGGAGCCCTGGAGCTCGCCTCAGAGAGTCTGGACCTTGCTCACAGCACGGCCAACCAGCGCGCAATCGTCAACGCGCTGCTGACCACCGGCCGCATTCGCGCGGCGCTGGGCGACAACGATGCCGCGCGGCACGCCTTCGAGGAAGCGGCCAACATCGCCCGCCGACTCGGGCGGCGCGGAGTTCTGCGACGAGCGCTGACCGAATGGGCGGATTACCTGGCCGGCTCCGGCGACCACCGCGGCGCCTTCGAGCTGACCCGCGAGGCGTTAGGGGCCTGAGTCGCGCCGGGTGCCCGATCCGGCACCCCGCTCATCGCCGAGTGGCGCTACCGCTGTACGCGCGTCCCGGCCACCGGGTCCGTCGGCCCGCGACCGACCAGCAGGATACCGCTGATCGTCCGGTACTTGGAATAGAAGGTGTCCCGGTGGATGACCTTGCCACTCGCGTCGCGTACTGTCCTGGTAACCCACGACTCGAAGCCATTGCGCGGATACTCCAACCGCTTGGTCTGGCCGGCAGCAAGCTCGTCGGTGTACTCGATGTAGTCCTTCGCGCGCTCCTGGTTTTCGACCCGCGGCTTGGAGAACTCGACCGTGCGGCCGTTCGGCAAACTCCAGATCTCGAAGGTGACCTTGCCGCGCTGGTTGATCGTCCGCAGGATGACGGGATATTGAGTGTCGTTGACGAAGGTCAGGTTCTGCTGGGCCGACTTGGTCCGCCACACGGTCGCGTCGAGGCCGACCGGGTAGCGCTCGATGTAGTAGGAGTGATTGCGCCGGTCACCCAGCTCGAGGCCCGCCCGGGCTGCGGCGTTGAACACCGTGGTCGACACGGAGCAGACGCCACCCCCGATCGCGCCGGTCAGCAGGGTGCGACCACCGCGGATGATGCCCCCCGGGCCCACGCCTTCGAGCTCCGCCAGGCTGGACGGCATGAGGCCCCAGAAGTCGAACGTGCCACCCGGCTCGATGACCGTGCCGTCGAGGTGCTTCGCCGGCGCCGTGATGTTGCCGCCGAAGTTGTTGCCTTCGTAGATGGTGTAGTTGGTCGACCAGCTCGAGATCATCTCGACACGCGGTGCCGCAGCCTCGGCTTCTTCCGTGGTGAACTCAGGCTCGACGACCGTGATCGCCATGTTCACCGTCGGCGCTGGCGGGCCGCCCTCGGCTCGACTGAGCAGCGAGGCATAGACGGCGTCGGTCGTCGCCTCGACATCGACCTGCTGGCCGTTCTTGCCGGGGACGGCGGTCACCTCGTCGCCCTTGAACTTGAACGAGGCGTCGACCGGCTCCTGGTTGGTAGCTGCGGCGACTGACGCCACCCACTGAGCAACGGGGTCGCGTTCGAGGACGACACTCCATTCGCCGACGCCGGCCTCGTCCAGCCGAACCCACCCGCGCAGCATGTCGGCCGAGATGGCCTCCCTGGTGCCGCCCCCGACAACGGCCAGGTCGGCCGCGACGATGCTCTCCGCGCGGTCCACGGCAGCCTGTGCCTGGGCGGTGCTGACCGCCGGCGACAGGACGGTGGCCGGCACGCGAATGACCGAATCAGCTGCACTCAGGCTATCGACGGCCACCACAGCCTGGGAAAGGCCTGCGTGCAGATCGACCGTCTGTCCGTCGGCGGCGGGGATGACGGTCCAGCCGGCTCCACTGCGCTGGATGACGGCGTCCTGTGGCTCACGGTAGGCCGAGGCAGCAATGGCGCCCAACCGCTCCTCGAGCGCTGTCTCGTTCCAGCGCATCTGAGGCGTGATATCTATGCCATTGAGCAGCACCGCCACCTGGTCCTGCACCTGGTCGAGCAGGCTGCCGGCATGGCCGACCGCAAAGGCCTGGTCGAGCATTGCCGCCATGTCATAGTCCCGATCGATCGAGGCATACGTGATGCGCTGCTGCACATCGGCGAACTGGACCGTCAGGTGGCCGCTGTGCAGCTGAGGCAAACGCTCGCGCAGCGCTGCCTCGGCGGAAGCCCGGTCCAGGCCCGCCAGGGAGATGCCACCAACGTGGACCCCGGGCAGGGCCTTGCCGGCGTGCACGGCGGCATAACCGAAGACGAAAGCACCGGCGAAGACGATGACCGCCAGCAGCGTCAGGACGAAGGACAAAATCAGGCCGCGCCATGAGAAGTGGCGCGCTGGCGTCAGGAAGGCGGGCAGCTGTTCGACGCGAGTCGTCATCGGGAAAATCCTAGCAGCAGGGATTCAGCGGGCCGCCTCAGCGACGCGTGGGCGGGCGTTGCGGTTGCGCATGCTCTCATGTTATTGCCGGCAGTGCATTACAGCGACCCGACGAATTGCCCAGCGCGGTGGGACGACTGGCGCTACGTCAGTCTGGGCGGCGCAGGATCACGACCCGCCGCTGGGGCTCCTCGCCGACGGACTGGGTGGTCACCTCGGCATGGCCGCGAAGGGCGAGGTGGACCCAGCGACGCTCGAGGGGCGGCATGGGCTCGAGCTGGAGCATCTTCCCGCTTTCGACGACTCGCTCGGCGGCGCGCAGGGCAATGTCACGTAGCTGGCGCTCACGACGCCCACGGTAGTCCTCCACATCGACGAGCACGCGGGTCCAGCTGCCCATCTTGCGAGAGAGCATCAGGTTGACCAGGTGCTGGAGCGCGGATAGGCGCTCCCCCTTGCGCCCGATCAGGGCGCCGAGGGCCTCCTTCTCGTCCTCCTCGCCAACGACATCGAGCTTGGATGTGTCGCCCGTGCTGACGGTGACGCTCGCCTGATAGCCCATGTGGCGGAGCATCTGCTCGAGGATGTCGCGTGCGGCGGCCAGCGCCTCCGGCGATGCTTCGGCGGCCTGGATCTCCTCGCGCTCGAACGACTGTGCGGCCCGCGAGGCGCGAGTCACCTCCTGCTCGTCCAGCTGGGGCTGCGCGGCGCGCTGCGGTCGATCACCTCGCGGTGGCCGATCGTTTCGCGCCGGACGGTCGCCTCGCGGCGCGCGCTCGCCCCGGGCCGCGCGCTCCCCCCGGGCTGGGCGAACATCCTCGCGCGCCCCATCGACGCCCGCCGAGCCGGAGTGCAGGTGCTCAGAGGCCTCGCTGCGCTCGGCTCGTGGGCTTCGCTCGGAACGCTCACTGCGATCGCCGCGATCGCCCCGGTCGCGACGCTCGTCCCGACCTCGGCCCCCCCGATCCCGCCTGAAGGCGCCTTCCCTGTCGTCCCGATCCCCCCGGTCCCCCCGGTCGCGCTCATCGCGAGCCGGACGCGGCGGCAAGGGGGTGGCTGCTGCTGCCTCGCGGCGCGGCGCGGCGCCCCCCAGCGCTGAACGTGGCGCGGCAACAATCCGGGCCGGCTCTGCGCCCATGCCC
Source organism: Candidatus Limnocylindrales bacterium (assembly GCA_035540555.1). Lineage (GTDB taxonomy): Bacteria > Chloroflexota > Limnocylindria > Limnocylindrales > CSP1-4 > JALYGJ01. The sequence goes on from DATLGJ010000001.1 coordinate 26,395, forward strand.
AGCACGCCGCGGCTGCCCGGCGTCAGGATCTCGAAGTCGAGCTCGTCAAACCCGCCGACGCCGAATTCCTCGAGGGCCTGGCGCAGGGCCTCCTCAACCGTCTTGCCGGTGAACTCCTGGTATTCGCTCATCGCCGCCTCCCTCGTCGGCTGGTGCGGCCTCGCTGGCGCGCCGGCCGGATGGTGCCGGCAGCCCTTTCAGAGGGGCTGCGCTTGTCCTCTTCCTTCTCGCCGTTCTCTGCGTCCCGCTTCGGTTGTGGGATGGCTACCGGAAAACGGGGTGTGTGATCTCGAGCAAAGCCTGGCGTCCAGCCGAATAGCGGGAACAGGCTGCCCCAGCCTGCGATGAAGTATTGCTGGACTATGGAATATGCGCTGAAGACGATCCAGTAGAGGAACAGCCCGGCCGGCAGGAAGCCCCAGAGCAGCACCAGCAGCGGCAGGATCATGAAGATGCGCTGCTGCGCGCGCGCCTGAGGGTCGGTCGAGGGCGGCATCATCATCCGGGTCTGGACGAGCTGCAGCAGCGCTGCCACTGCGGCCAGGATGCTGAACTGGAAGCCGAGCACCACGAACAGCACCGCTGGCAGGTGCGCATCCAGGCCACCGAGCCACCAGATGGTCGGGTCGATGCACGGCTCGAAGGTGCCCGGCGCCTGACACTCGACGTTGAGAACGGGCTGGCCAAAGATCTGCAGCATCGAGCTGATCTCGGTCGCCCGCAGGCCCTGGTTGACGACCTGGTAGATGGGCAGCAGAAGGAACAGCTGCAGGATCATCGGCAGGCAGCCCGCCGCGGGGTTGACCCCGCGCTCGCGATAGAGACGCATCGTCTCTTCGCTGATCTTGTTTCGGTTGCCCTTCCACTTCTGCTGGATTGCCCGCACCTCGGGCTGGATCAGCTGCATCCGGCGCTGCGCCACGATCTGCTTGCGGAAGAGAGGGATGAGCAGCGTCTTGAGCGCGATCGTCAACAGCACGATCGCCAGGCCCACGTCGCCGGTCACCTGGTAGAAGACGACCAGACCCATGAACAGGGTCTGGAAGATCGGCGTGAAGAGCCAGGCCAGCAGGTCGACCGGGTTACCGCTCGGCTGAGCCGGGCAAAGCGGATGCGGCAATGGAGCGCCCTGCTCGGGGTGCCCGGGTGGATAGGTCGGCTGCTCCGCATGAGGCGGCAGCGGGCACTCGGGCACGGGTGTTGCGTCGGGCACGAAGGTCGCCCCCGGAGGCCACGGAGTGGGCTGCGGCGTGGCGACCGGTAGCGGGCTGGTACCGGGCTCCGGCGTGAGTGGCGCTGGGCTGGGGGTGAGCTCCTGCGCGACGAGCAGCGGCGTGGCCGAAGGCGCCTCGGGCGGGGAGTTCGCCGAAGCCTGGCCGACAAGCAGCAGGCCGGCCAGGGCGAGCGCCGCCCAGACCAGGACCAACACGCGGGCGGCCGGCCGCATCAGCCGGCCAGCGCCGTGGTCAGCGGACAGGATCGTAGCCCCCCGGGTTCCACGGGTGGCAGCGCGCGATGCGACGGGCACCCATCCACGAGCCCCGCAGCAGCCCGTAGCGTTCGATGGCCTGCTCGGTGTAGCGCGAGCAGGTCGGCTCGAAGCGGCACGAGGCCGGCAGCCATGCGAAAACGATCCGATAGAGATGGATCAGGCCGATGCCAAGTCGCTTCACGCGTCGTCAGTCCTTCGTTCCAGCAGTCCTGCCCCGATCATCAGTCGCTCGAGCGCGGTGCCCAGCTCTGCCTGTGTCGCCGTCGCCGCCGGCGGCCGGCAGACGATCAGCACGTCCCAACCTCCAGCGACCCGGGCGTCGAGCTGACGCAGCAGGCTGCGCAGCCTGCGGCGGACCCGGTTGCGCACCACTGCGCCGCCCATTCGCCGGCCGGTCGAGATGCCATATCGCGTCGGCTCCTCGTCATTTCTCCGATAGCGCAGGACGAGCAGCGGGTGTGCCCGGCTGCGGCTGCTCGCCTGGAGGGCGGCAAAGTCGGCCGCCGAGCGGATCATCAGCGGTGAACCGCCCATTGGTCGCGCCGTTGTGGTCAGACGGTCAGCTTCTTGCGCCCCTTGGTACGGCGGGCGGCGAGGACCCGGCGACCCCCCTTCGTCCTCATCCGCGCACGGAAGCCATGCTCCTTGGCACGATGGCGCTTCTTGGGCTGATAGGTCTGCTTGGTCATGGCGGCCGTGACGCTTCCTCTGCAAATGGTTGGGGCTCGGCTGACGGTCGTGGCGAGCTGCAGTGACCGATCTGCCGGCGTTCGGACGGCACACAACTGCGCGCCGGGGCGGCCGGTATTGTATCCGAACCAGTGATGAAGCCACCCGGCACGGCCACCATCGACGATTTTCACCGGCTCGACCTGCGGGTGGGCCGCGTCGTCGAGGCGCAGCTTTTGGAAAGCGCTCGACGCCCGGCCTACCGCCTGCTGATCGACTTCGGTGCGCACGGCACGCGCCGATCGTCCGCCCAGCTCGTGGCCACATATCCCGATCCTGAGGCGCTGATCGGGCGGCTGATAGTGGCCGTGGTCAACTTCCCGCCGCGCCGGATCGCGGGCTTCGAAAGCGAGGTTCTCGTCCTCGGTGCCCTGCCAGCCGACGGTCGGATACCTCTGCTCGGGGTCGACGAAGGGGCACAGCCGGGCGACCCGATCGGCTGATCGGGCGGCTACCTCGGACTGGCCGCGATACTCCCCGGGGGTATGCGCGGAATCGGTTGCGGATGGCGGAAGGCCGGTGCTACTGTAGGCCGCCCCGGACGCGACGGGAGACCGAGGCATCGTCTCGTCGGGGGTCGGGCAGGGGCCCGTGGGAGGGCCGTTTCGGCATCCGTGGGTGACGCCGCACAAAAACCCACAGCACTTTTCGGGGCCGTTGTATTGATGGACGCGAAGCAGGTCTGGCGCGCGGCGCTGGGCGAGCTGCAGGTTTCGCTTTCGCCGGCGAACTATGAGACCTGGCTCAAGGAAACAGCCCTCATCGCCGTCAGCGACAACCGCTTCCGGGTAGCGGTTCCCAATGGATTTGCCAAGGACTGGCTCGAGACACGCTATCGCTCGTTGATCAGCCAGACCCTCGCCCGCATCGTCGGCAACGGCGTTCAGGTCGACTTCGAGGTGCAGGAGGGACTGGTCGTCGACCCCGACCACGGACCAGCCCGAGGCGAGGTCGAAGCCCAGGCCTCCGCCTCCGCGCCGACCATCGCCTCGCGCGGCGAGGGCGGCAGAAGCACGGGCGAGGGGACGACCGCGAACATCAATCCCCGCTACACGTTTCGTAACTTCATCGTCGGCTCCGCCAACCGGCTGGGTCACGCCGCGAGCCTTTCCGTCGCCGAGCGACCTGGCCAGGCCTACAACCCGCTTTTCCTGTACGGCGGCGTGGGCCTCGGCAAGACCCACCTGATGCACGCCATTGGCAACCAGGTCATCGCCCGCTTCCCGCGCAAGCGAGTCGTCTACGCCTCAAGTGAGAAGTTCACCAACGAGTTCATCACCAGCATCCAGCAGGGTCGGATAGACGACTTCCGGGCGCGCTATCGGCGGATCGATCTGCTGCTGATCGATGACATCCAGTTCATCGCGGACAAGGAACGCACGCAGGAGGAGTTCTTCCACACGTTCAATGCCATCCACGAGGACGGCAAGCAGATTGTGCTCTCGTCCGATCGACCGCCCAAGCTGATCACGACCCTCGAGGAACGCCTGCGCAGCCGCTTCGAGTGGGGCCTGATCGCAGACCTGACCGCACCGGACCTGGAGACGCGTATCGCGATCCTGCGGGCCAAGGCCGAAGAGCACACCATGCCGATCGGATCTGACGTGCTGGAGTTCATCGCGCGCAAGGTTGCCAGCAACATCCGTGAGCTGGAGGGCGCGCTCAACCGAATCATCGCCTACGCCGCGATGGGCGGCATGCCCATCAGCATCGAGCTTGCCCAGGCCGTCCTCTCCAACGTGCTGTACAACCCCAAGCGACGGATGGCTACGCCGGAACGGATCGCCCAGGTCGTCGCCGATTACTACGGCGTCGAGCTAGATGCGCTCAAGGGCCAGAAGCGCGACCGAGCGATCGTCACCCCGCGCCAGATAGCGATGTACCTGATGCGCGCCGAAACGGACGTATCACTGCTGCGCATCGGGCAGGAGCTCGGCGGCCGAGACCATTCCACCGTCCTGCACGCCTGTGACAAGATCGACCGCGAAACGCAGAGCAACGAGGAATTGCGGCGGGAGATTGCGGCCGTTAAGGAGATGATCTACGCCGAGTGATACCCGTTGCAGCGTGCTATCAGCGCCGCAACTCGTCTACCGAGCGGGTGGATAAGTCACTTGCTGCTGTGGAACTTCGGTCGATGCGGGTACGGCTTTCCACGGCCCAGCCGTTAGTGGCCACAATCCATCCCCGCCCCGAAGGCCGTCAATCCACCGTGTGGCCCCCCGCCGGCAAGGTCGCTCCGAGCACGGGCGCGTGCTCCGCCCAGGGGCGCGTCCCCAATCTCCACACCATGATGATTACTACGTGATAAGAAGATTGAATATCTCGCGAACTCAACGAGCGCACCGCCTCGGTGGACAACGCGGCTGGAGCCGCCTGCTGAAGGGAGCAGCTTCATCGTGAAACTGACAGCGATGCAGGAGAACCTGGCCCGCGGCCTTTCGACGGTCAGCCGGGCCGTCAGCAGCCGAGCGACGCTGCCGGTGCTGTCGAATGTCCTGCTGCGTACCGAGGACGGCGGCCTGAAGCTGACGGCCACCAACCTGGAGATCGCGATCAGCGCCTGGGTGCCGGGCAAGATCGACGGGGATGGCTCGCTGACCGTGCCGGCGCGGCTGTTCGCTGACGTCGTCTCGGGGCTGCCGGCCGGGGAGCGGGTTGAGCTCAGCGCTGACGGTCCGGCGCTGAAGGTCAGCGCCGGACGCTATCAGACCCACCTGCGCGGCATAGATGCCGACGAGTTCCCGGTCATCCCGCCACCCGGTGAGCGGCCGACGACCCGGATCTCTCAGCGCGAGCTGCGCGAGGCCCTCTCGGAGGTGGTCTTCGCGGCCGCCTCAGACGAGGCACGCCCGATCCTGACCGGTGTCCTGACGCGCCTCTCGGGCGATCGCCTGACGATCGCAGCTGCCGACAACTACCGCATCGCCGTGCGCAGCCTGCCGATCCTCGACGCGGTCGAGGAGACCAGCCTGGTCGTGCCTGCTCGTTCTTACTTCGAGCTGATGCGTGTCCTCGTCGACAGTGACGAGCCGATCGAAATGATGCTGGCCGGCTCGAAGAACCAGGTCATCTTCCACGTCGAAGGGGTTGACCTGGTCAGCCGGCTGATCGACGGGCAATTCCCCAACTACCAGCAGGTGCTGCCCACCAGCCACTCGACGCGAGCGGTCGTGGACCGCGAGGAGCTGCTCAAGGCGGTCCGCCTGTCGGCGCTCATCGCCAGCTCGGCGGCCAACGTCGTCAAGCTCAGCCTGGGTGACGCCGGCAGCGGCACGATCACCATCGCCGCCGCGGCCGAGGTAGGTGACACGAAGGGGGAGGTGGAAGCCGCGATCGAGGGCGAACCTGTTCAGATCGCATTCAACGCCCGCTACCTTCAGGACGCGCTGGGCAATGTCGACGCGGAGCAGGTGGCACTCGAGTTCACCGGCCCGCTATCACCCGGCGTGATGCGCCGGACGGGGGCGGACGACGACTACGTCCACGTGATCATGCCCGTCCGAACGCCTTCCTGAACGCCTTCCTGAGGCGGCTGCGTGGCGGCCGGCGCGCAGCCATCCCAGATGCTTGTTGAAAGGTTGAGCCTCGCCGGGTTCCGGAACTACGGGTCGCTCATGCTGGAGCTGCCTCCCGGCCCGCAGGTGATCGCCGGGCCAAACGGCGCCGGCAAGACCAATCTGATCGAGGCGATCCTCGTGCTGGGCACGGGCCGATCGCACCGCACATCGGCTGATGCCGAGATGATCGGCTGGGGGAGCACCTTCGCTCGACTGGAGGCCGAGGTGCGGGCGGAGGGCGGACCGAATGCCACTCTCGAGGTGGTGATGAGCCGCCCGGCTTCGTCCGGCTCCCCTGCCGGCGTCCCTTCCGAGGGCGATCGTGGCGGTCGCAAGCGGGTTCGCGTCAACGGCGTCCCGCGAAGGCCATCCAGCCTGGGCGCGGCATTGCCGGTGCTGCTCTTCTCGCCTGAGGACATGCTGCTGATCGTGGGCTCGCCGTCCCTGCGGCGGGCGGCGCTCGATGGTTTGGTAGCCCAGCTGCAGCCAGCGGCGGGCTCCACGATGTCGACCTACGCGCGCGCCCTGGTGCAGCGTAACAATCTCCTGCGTTCCGTCCGCGAGGGCCTGGCTGACCCGGCCGAGCTTGGGTTCTGGAACGAGCAGATCGTCGCCGAGGGTGGTCGCATCGTGAGCTGGCGCCGTGCAGCTCTGGCCGACCTGTCCAGGCCGCTGGCCACCGCCCACGAAGAGATCGCCCCGGGCGAAGGCAGGCTGGGACTGCGCTATCTCAGCAACGCCGAGCCCCGGTCCGATGAGGACCCTCCGGCGGCCCTCCGACGCCGGCTTGCCGAGACGGCCGACAAGGAGCTCTGGAACGGGGCCACCCTGGTCGGGCCGCATCGCGACGACCTTGCCTTCGAGATGGACGGCCGTGACCTGTCGGGCTTCGCTTCGCGTGGGCAGCAGCGAAGCGCCATCCTGGCTTTCAAGCTGGGCCAGCTCGACGTGCTCCGCGGCAGGCTGGGCCGCGCGCCGCTGCTGTTGCTGGACGACGTCTTCTCCGAGCTTGACCCGATGCGACGTGCGCACCTGGTCGAGCGCATCGGCCAGCTGCCGCAGGCGTTCGTCACGACCACCACCCTGGACGACCTGGATCCGGCCCTGGTCGCGGCCTCGACCGCGTGGGCGGCAGCCGACGGACGTATAACGTCCGACCGCCGGGTGACGCAGAGGTGACCGGCCGCCGTCCGATGCGCCGGTTGGGGGAGCTGCTGCCCGAAGTCGCAGGCGTGCTGGGAATTGGCGGGGAGCTGCGCAAGGCGCGCCGGATGGCCGCCTGGCAGCGGATCGTCGCGGAGCTCGTGCCGGCGGCCGCTGGCGAGTCGCACCTTCTCGACGTCCAGCCGCCCGCGCTGCTGGTCAGCGCGTCGAACGCGATTGTCGGCCAGGAGCTGCGGCTGCGCAGCAGCCAGCTGCTGCGTGCGTTTGCAGACGCTCCCGATGGCCAACGATTGCTCGAGCTACGGATTGTCGTCAGGCATCCGAGCGGTGGGCCGGGCCGTCACGGGGACGGCCGGGGTCGCGTGTAAACTGAGCCGCCCATGAGTTCCCGACTTCAGCTCAAGTACGGGCTGGTCGCCGAGCAGGATCGTCTCTCCGGCTCGGCCGATGCATTGATCGTCACCGAGCCCACCACCGGCTCGAAGGCGCGTACCAAGGGCAGCCTCTATGTGATCGTCACTGCTCGGACGCCGGGCGGACGGACGCGCGAGGCGTGCAAGCTGGTCGCCGACATCATCAGGCGCGAGTACTACTACGACGAGTCGGCCGGCATCGCGATCGTGCTCGAGAAGGCGGTTCGTGCGGCCAACCGCCGGCTGCGCCACGCGCGCGAGGGCGGCGGCCTGGTTGAAGGATCCCTTGGCGTGGCCATGGCCGTGGTGCGTGGCAACGAGATCTACGTCGCGAGCCTGGGCGGAGCCGACGCGTACCTCGTTCGCGCGGCGCGCCTGCTCATGCCCGAGCACGACCCGGGGGTCGGCCTGCCGAGCGAGGACGCCATTCGCGTGGATGTCTGGCGCGGCGAGTTCGCGGTCGGCGACTCACTGGTGCTGTGCTCGAGGAACCTGGTCGAGGTGGTTGGCACGGAGGAGCTGAAGAACGCCGTCGTCACGCTGCACCCGCAGTCTGCCGTCGAGCACCTTCATCACCTGTTCGTGGCCGCCGGCGGAGAGGGCTCGGACGCGGTGCTGGCCATCGAAGCGAGCGAGGTCGCCCTCTCACGCGTCGAGCACCGGCTCGTGCCGGTGACCCCGTCAGAGCCGCTTGCGGGTGCTCCGATGCGCTCTCCGATCCCCTTGGCGGACCAGTTCGCCGGTGCCGCGTCGGCGATGCAGGACCGGGCTATTGCCGCCCGCAGCGTGATCCGCGAGAGCGTCGGCAATGCCGTCGGCTCGCTGCTCGAGCTCATGCCACAGCGGCGCACGGGCTATCGACGGATCACGCCGGTGGCCCACCGGCGTGAGACGCAGCGACGCTCGGCGATGGCCCTGCTGGTCTTCATCGGTGCTATCGGCGTGCTCGGCACCGGCCTCTGGCTGTGGGGCGGGCCGCTACGCGGCGTGGAGAACCCGCCGACCCAGATATCGACCGGCGAGCAGGCCTATCGCGCCGCGCACGATCGCCTCGGCCAGGTGTTCTCGGGCAACATGCTTGCCAACGACCCGACTCGCGCCCAGCCGCTCCTGCGCCAAGCGTGGGCAGAGCTCGAGGCCGCCTCGGAGGCGGGCGTGGAGGAGAGCCTCATCGCTCCTCTGCGCGACCAGGCAGCGGGCGGACTCAATGCGGTCTATGGCGTTCACACTGCCAACACGACCGCCATCACCACTTTGCCCGAGGGCGTCGAGGTGACGGCCATGGTCCGCGGTCCGGACAATGCGGCTTACCTGATCGCGTCTCGCTCGGTCGTGCGCGTCGATCTCGAGAGCGGCAGCGCAGTCACGGTGGCATCGGCCGGCGATGGACCCGGCACGGGCATGGGCGCGCCGATGCTGCTCAGCCGTGGCGGCCCGGACCTGCTCATCCTTGACGTCCGTGGCGGCCTGTGGCGGTGGCGTCCGTCGGACGACTCGGGCGCCGGCACACTCGGCTCGATCCGTGTCGGTGGAGATGAGGACTGGAGCCGGGATGTGCCCGACATCGGCACCTTCCTGATCAACCCAGACCAGGGCCTGTACCGCCTGTACGTGCCTCACGCACCGAGCAACCAGATCCTGCGCTATGAGCCCGTGGGCGACGGCAGCGGCTTCTCGCCACCCACGCCCTATTTCGTCGGCGAGAACGAGCCGGTAGCCACCTTCCGCCAGCTGATGATCGACGGCGACATCTACGCACTGGCCGAAGACGGTTTGCTCAAGTACTTCAACGGCCGTCGGGTGACCTACGAGCTGGCCACGCCACCCGATGACGAGGACCTTCGCCCGGGCCACGAGTACCGCTATCTGGCCGCCACCGGCGCGCGCGGCTTCGGACGGGCACTGCTGTGGGACGCCCGCCACGGCCGGATAATCTCGTTCAACAAGGCCGACGGCCGCTACCAGGAGCAATGGATCGGAGGCGCCGGCGCGCCCGGTTTCGGCGACGTGCGCGGCATGTTCGTCGTCGAACGGGGCGAGGCAGAGGCGCCTCTGCTCGTGTGGGCCAGCCCCCGCGGCGTCTTCCAGACGATTCTCGAGGCGGAGGAACAGCCGGTCGACGGACCTTCGCCCGGGCTCAGCCCGTCGCCGGGCGCCTCGCCGATCGACCCGCCCGGGCAGCCCACTGAACGGCCCCGACGCACGCCACGCGCCAGCCCATGAGCCGGGCATAGAATCGATCGATGACCGCCGGGCTTAACGAGATGATCGTCGAGAGCGTGCGCGTCCACATGCTCTCGTCGCAGCACGTCGTGATCCTGCGCGATGCCCGGCGCGAACGGTATCTGCCAATCTGGATCGGGCCGTGGGAAGCCAACGCCATCGCCATGCGGCTGCAGGGAGTGGCGCCCGAGAGGCCGATGACGCACGATCTCTTCGCACAGACGCTCACCGACCTGGGCGTGACCCTCCGCCAGATCGTCGTGTCGGACCTTGCCGAGGACACCTTCCGAGCCCGTCTCCACCTCGAGCTGGACGGGCGCGCGGTCGATGTCGACGCGCGGCCATCGGACGCCATCGCGCTGGCCGTGCGCACCGGGGTGCCGATCTTCGCCACCGACGCGGTGCTCGATCGGGCGGCGGTGGTGCCGGAGAGCGAGGAGGAGGAGAAGCTCGCCCCCTTCCGCGACTTCGTCAACTCGCTCGAGTTCGACCTGCCCGGCGAGGAAGAAGAGGGTTCCGAGCCGCCGCGCCTGCGCGAATAGGTCCGCAGGCTCGCACGCCCCCGGCCGGCGCCGGTCAGTCGCGCAGACTGCCCAACACCGGTTGGCCGCGCTCGAGCGCCGCGTCGCGCCGCAGCCACAGGCGCAGACGGAGCAGCCAGAAGTCGCGTACGGCGCGCAGGATCACCCTGGGGTTGGCGCCCGATGCGCTGCCGGCTGTCCGGGGGTAGTGCGGCACGCCGACCTCGGCCAGGGTGCGACCTCGCTCACGCAGCTTGATCAGCAGCTCGGCTGAGAGGAAGGCGCCGCCGGACTCAAGCCGGATGCCCTCGAGCGCGTCCCGGCGGAACAGCTTGCAGGCGCAATCGGGGTCGCGCACCTTGAGCCCGAACAAGAGGCGCAGGGCGAGCCGATAAGCCCGCGCGTACGCCAGGCGCAGCGGCGCGTCGGCTCGCCGCAGCCGGTAGCCAAGGACAACGTCCGGAGCCTCGGCAGCATTCAGTCGGTCGATCAGCCGAACCAGGTCGGCCACCCGGAACTGGCGGTCGCCGTCGATGAAGGCGATCAGCGGGTAGCGCGCAGCGGCGAATCCGCTGCGCAGGGCAGCGCCGTAGCCGCGATTGGTGGGGTGGTGGACGACCCGAAAGGAGAGGTGTTCCTCGGCCAGCTGGTCGGCCAGCTCGGCGGTCCCGTCCCGGCTGCCGTCGTCGACCGCGATGACCTCGTACTGATCGGCGAGCGCCGATAGCGCGCCGAGCGCCTCGCGCACCAGCGGCTCTATGTTCTCGGCCTCGTTGTGGGCCGGAAAGAACAGGCTGAGCGCGGGCACGCGCGAGCCGCCACGGCCGGCTCCGGAACGTTGAGGCTCGGTGCTCACTCCGCGATTGTAGTCAGCCGCCGCCGGCCGGCCCGATAACTCGGTAAACCTGGCCGCTCCACATTGGCAGGACCCCGGGTACCGGCTCGAGCCGGTACCGCTCTTGGTAGTAGGGCAGATCGCCCTCAAGCCTGATGAGGTAGACCGGACGCTGTCCGAGGAAGCGGTCGATCACGTCCTCGGCCCGGCCCAGCTGCTGATCGAGCATCGTGCGGTCGTCGACGACGAAGACATCGGTGCGACGGCCCTCCACGAACTGGGCGTACCACATCGGTGTCGAATAGCTCCACCAGCTGACGATGACCGCATCCCGCTCCAGCATCGGCATCACCGAGTCCACCCACCGACGCCCATCGGTGTTCCCGGATTGGTCGACTCGGGGCAGCGTGGCCGGCACGCTGAGCAGCGCACCGCCCACGAAGACAAGACCGACCGCGCCGATGACCACCACCGGCGAGCGAAGCTCGCTCAGCCCGGGCCGTCGGCGGCCCCAGTACAGCAGCAGGTCGATGAGCCCGCCGACGGCCAGCCCACCGAGCAGTGACACGACGACCAGTGGGCCGAGGTAGTAGCGCTCGATGGCGGCATTGACGTAGCCCAGCGAGAACCACCAGGTGATGCCGAACCAGGCCACGAGCATGCCCAGCAGTCCGGGCCAGCGAAGGGCCAGGAAGATCGCGCCGATCGGCGCTGCCAGGGCGACAAACCCGAGCGCGTCAACGTTCCATTCGACGATCTGCCTGATTGCCTCACCCAGCGACGGCAGCTCGAGGAAGGCGCCGCGAAACTGCTCACCGAATACGAGATAAGAGAAGCCCTCCCAGGTGCTCGGATTGGCGTAGTTGAGCGGTGGATCCATCGCCGCGCGGAGGGGCAGGTAGGCGTAGACGGCCACCGCCGTCAGGACCGCCCCGGCAGCGCAGCCGATCACCGTCCGAGGGCGTCGCAGCAGACTCGGCGAGGACGCGAACACGAACAGGGCAATACCCGGCGCCAGCAGGATCGTGAGCGCATGGTTACCCAGCGCCAGTCCATAGACCACCGCTGCGCCCACAAGCCAGCGGTCGGCCTGAGGACCGGTGGGCAGGCGCATGAGCCAGACGACCAGCATGAACAGCAGCAGCGCGACGAAGAAGACGTGCAGCGCGTGGGGGTCGGCTGAGAGTGCCACCCGCCATGGCTGCTCAGCCACAACGAGCGCGACCCCGGCGGCGATGCCGGCCACCACACGCCTGGTGATCAGCGTGACCGTGGCGCCAAGCAGCCCCGCGGCAGCGGCGACCAACAGCGCCGAGAGCAGGTTGGCTCGCAGCGCCGGGTCGCCCAACGGCTGCAGCACGACTGATCCGGCCCAGGCCAGCAGCGTGTAGGTCGGGTAGCCCGTCGGGTGGGCGATCCCGAGCACCGGCCCGATGGCCTGGAACTCGGCCGTATCCCACAGTCCCAAGCCGGGCATGAGCGTGCGGATGTAGAGGGCCAGCCCGAGCAGCATCGGTGCCGCGGCGGCGAGCACTGCCGGCGGCCACCGCCGAGGGTCCAGCGCGCTCACAGCCACAGCTCGTCGCGAACTGGCAGCCGCAGCCTGAGAAGCGCTCACCAGCCCAGCCTGACGCCCCAGTACACTCCCCATGCGTTGACGAGCACCGAGACGGCGACCAGCGCCACTGCCAGCGGCCGCACGCCCATGCGGGCTATCGCGATGGTCACGAGGACCATTCCGAAGGGGAGGAAGTCGTTGCTGAACCGATAACCGAATTGAACCCACCCCTGGCTGAAATGCATCAGGTTGACCAGGGCGATGGCCGCCACGGCGAGCCCTGCGCCCGCCACCAGCCGCCGGCGCCAGCCGGCAGCCAGCAGCGGTGCGGCCAGCAGGTAGGCAGGACTGGTGAGCAGGATGCTCATGCCGATGGGGTCGGGTCGCACGACCGAGCAGGACGGCGCCAGCAGCTCGAGGCCACACTCGGGCCGTATCACGGGCGGCCAGGCCAGCAGTATCAGAGCGTTCAGCGGCACGTGCCGGGGGTCGGTGATGGCGAAGTCACGGTTGATCGTCAGGAATTCGCAGAGCTGCCTGGGAAAAGCCTCATGGCAGCCGGCCGGCGGCAGGTAGCCCAGGTATTCGTGCTCGTACAGGAACTGGTATGCCGGATGGAACAGGTGTCCGGTGGTGGCCAGGTTGTAGCCCACCAGCAGCAGCACCGGGATTACGGCGCCGATCCCGGCCGATAAGGCCCGAGCTCGGTAGGATCCGCCGGCTCCCACGAAAAGCAGGAAGGGTGCTCCGAAGATGACCGGCAGGCGAGCGAGGGCACCGATGCCGAGCAGAAGGCCGGCGATGAACTGGCGGGGCTCGAACCAGGCCAGCCAACCGCGGACTGCCCCGCGGCCGGCCGCCAGCGCCGACCGCGCGCGGGGTCTGAGCTCCCCATCGAGGGCGACGCTGATCGAGGCGATGACGAACGTGACGGCCACGACATGGGCCAGGAACCAGGTGCTGCCGAGCATCGCCGCGTACCAGTGCACGGTGCCGAAGGCGAAGAAGACGGTCGCCAGCAGCGCGGCCAGCCGGTTTGTCGTGAGCAACAGCGCCATCCGCCAGGCCAGCGCGACGTTTACCGCTCCCAGCAGCACGGCCAGCAGTGACGCATCGGCGTCCAGCCCTGCCAGCAGCACCAGCGGCACGAGCGCAAGGGCAGGCAAGGGAGGGAACGGGATCCAGCCGCGGCCGGGCTGACCAGGTACAGGCATCACGTCCTGGAAATAGGCGTTGACGTTGGGGCCCTCGCTGACCGGGTACGCAATGGCCGCACGTCCGTCGATGAAAGCCTGGGCCTGCCAGACGAAGTGGTTATAGAAGTTGCCCCGGTCGGAGTTGGAGACGAGGTACACGCCGAGGGCAAGGCTGGCGACGACCAACCCGAGCAAGGCCGGGTCCGTGCGCTGCACCGTGGAGCGCAGGGACTCCAGCCAGCCATCCTTCTTGTCAGGTGACGCTGGCACCGGCTTGTCGGGTGACGCTGGCACCGGCGCGGACGGCGGGATCGGGCCGGTGGTGGAACTGTCTATGGGGCGGACTCCATGCGCGCGGTGACGGCCGCTGACCGGCGCCAGCGTAGCCGAGATGGACCGGCCCCACGAGGGCCGTTGCTATACTGCCCTCCACCTCGTCACACTCTGGAGGCCGTCCTTCACTTGACAGCGCCCCAGGCTGGTGGGGCCGAGCCAAGCGCCAGGGCCATACGAGCTCCCCTCCGCGGCGATTCGGCCGTCTCGGCGCTCGGCATGCTACTGCTGCTCGGCCTCGCACTGCGCCTCTCGATCGCGTACCTGTTGTTCCCTGGAGCCGGGTTCGCCGCAGACCTCGGGACCTTCACCTCCTGGGCGATGACGCTGGCCGAACACGGGCCAGGCGGCTTCTACGCGAACGCCGGCTTCGCTGACTATCCACCTGGCTATCTGTACGTGCTGTGGCTCGTCGGCGGACTGGGCAATCTGCTCGCACCGCTCGCCGACGGCAACGCCCACGCTGTCACCGGCGGCCTGATCAAGCTGCCGCCGATGCTCGCCGACATCGCCGTCGGCTACCTCCTCTGCCGTCTCGTGCGCGGCTGGGCCGGAGATCGGCCCGACGCCGAGCGCCTCGGCCTGCTTGCCGCGGCTGTGTACGTCTTCAATCCCGTCACCTGGTACGACTCGGCGCTGTGGGGCCAGACCGACGCAATCGGCGCGCTGGTACTGCTGCTGGCGGTTGCGGCGCTGGTTCGCGGCAATTCTGAGGGTGCCGCCGCGCTGACCGTCCTGGCGGCGCTGGTCAAACCCCAGTTCGGCGTGGTGATGGTGCCGGTCACCGGTGCGGTGCTGCTGCACCGGCACGTCTTCGCGATCGGCTCGGGACCACGTCACACGATCCTTGTGCCCGAACGTTTCGGTGCCGTGCGCGACTGGTTCGAACACGAGCGGGGCCCGTGGCGGCTGGTCTCGTCGGCAGCCGTTGGGATGGCGCTGATGCTGGTCCTGCTGGTGCCGTTCGCGCTCGACCTGTTCGGCTTCGTGGAGCTGATGTCCGGTACGGCGGGCGGCTACCCGTGGCTCAGCGTCAACGCCTACAACCCTTGGGCGCTGGTCGGCGCGGACGGTCGCGCACCGCTGGCTCAGGGCGGTGGCTGGTCACCGGACGGCGTCCCGCTATTGGGTCCGCTGCCTGGCGTGGTCATCGGGGCCGCACTGCTGGCCGGCGCGTTCCTGCTGGTCGCCCTGCGCCTGCTCTGGAAGTCGGACAGGCGCTCGATCGTCATCGCCCTGATCGTCGTCGCGCTGGCTTTCTTCATCCTGCCGACGCGAGTCCACGAGCGCTACATGTTCCCGATCTTCGGCCTGCTGCCGCTGATGGCAGTGATCGACCGGCGCTGGCTCTGGGCCACCGTGGCGCTTTCCGCGGCCGCCTTCATCAACATGCACGGCATCCTGACCACTCCGTTGTACGCGACGCCGAACATCGCCGACCTGCCGCTCGGCCAGCTGTTCCGCGAGCCCCTCGGCGTCTATACCAGCGTGCTGCTGCACACCGCCGGCTTCGCCTTCGTCGCCTGGCGGCTGCTACCGCGTTTCGCGCGCCGAGCCGATCCGTGGGCGGCAGCGGGCGCGCACGACGAAGGGACGATCCAGCCTGGTGATCCGGATCAAGCTGCGGCAGGCCCGAGCGTGCAGGCGGCGGGGAGCCCGGGACGGGTGCGCGCATGGCTCGAGCGCTCCCTGGCGGTCGTGCCGCTGCGGCGGGATCGCAGCGCCGAGCTGGTCAACGAGCCAGCCGGGCGCCTTGACCGGCGGGACGTGGTCCTTCTGCTGGCGCTGTTCCTGGCCACGCTCGGCCTCCGCGGCCTCAACGTCGCCCAGCCTCACGGCATGCACTTCGATGAGGTCTACCACGCTCGAACGGGCATCGAGTTCCTACAGCACTGGCGTTACGGGCAGCCACATTCGATCTACGAGTTCACCCATCCGCACCTGGCCAAATACGCCATGGCGCTGGGCGTGGAGCGGCTGGGCAACAACCGCGTGGCGGCCACGTCCGAGCTGAGGACGTCGGTAAGTGGCGCGACACTCGAGCGACGCTGGGATGAGGACGGGGCCGTGCGACGTGGCGACCGGGCCTACCTGGCGACGCCCGACGGCGTGCTCGTGATCGACCTGAGCGGTCACCAGCCGGTCGCCACCTTCGGGCCGCCCGCGCGGGCGGTCGCCGTCGATGAGGGCTCGCGAACGGTGTACGTGGTCGGGGATGACGGCATGCTGTGGCAGCTGCCGACGGCAGCCCTCGACACCCTGCGCATCGACCCCGGCGCTGCGCTGGAACCGGCTCTGCTGGCCCGACTCGAGGTGCCCGCCGGCGCGCTGGAAGTGTCCTCGACCGATGACCGACTGATCGTCCGAGGCGAAGGTGGCCTGCTGATCGCGGTCGACCCGTCGACCGGGCAGGAGACCGGTCGGACGGTCATCGACGGGGCAACCGCGGTCATCGGCATCGCCGGCGAGGACGTGCCCGCGTTGGCCGTAGGCGCGGCTGACGGAATCGTCATCCTGGAGGCCGGCACGCTGGAGCAGGTGCACCTCATTCCCACCGCAGCGCCGGTCACCGGAATGGCCCTCGTCGAGCAGGGTGTTGATCAGCCGACGATATATGCCGCGGCCGGCTCGACGGTGCAGACCGCCCGGGTGCCTTCAGGCGAGGCTCCTGCAGCCGGCGATCGCCTGAGCCTTCCTGCGCCGGTGCGCGACGTCTTCGCCAACCCGGCGACGGCGCTGGTCCACGTGCTGGGCACCACACCTGACGGCCTTTCGGACACGCTCTACGTGCTAGAGCCACACTCGAACGCCTACTTCGCTGACGCGGTGCTCCCCTTCGAGCCGCTAGCCGTGCTGATGGATGTCCAGCCCCGCCGGCCTGCCGACGACCGCCTGGACGCGCTGGCCATTGCCGCCGATGGACGAGTTGCAACGGTTGACGTGGGCAGCAACGCCTTCGCCTGGCGGCTGCCCGGCGTGATCGCCGGTGCCCTGATGGCCCTGGCGATGTACCTGCTGGCGCGGATGCTATTCCGCCGGCGCTCCGTGGCGGTGCTGGCGGGACTGCTGATCCTGCTCGATGGGATGGCCTTTGCCAACTCGCGCATCGCGATGAACGACACCTACGTTGCTCTGTTCATAACAGCCGCCTTTGCCCTCTTCGCGCCACTCTACATGGGCCGCTGGCGCTCTCCCCTGGCCATAGCCGCGGCGGTCGTCGGCGTGGCGCTGTTGCTCGGCCTGGCGCTCGCCAGCAAGTGGGTCGGCGCTTACGCGCTGGGCGGCATCGTGCTGCTCATCCTGCTCAGGTCGGCCCTGGGCCGGGTGCTGGCCCTGCTGGCAATGATCGCCATGACCTCGCTGCTGGGCTATCTCGCAATCTCGCCGGGGCCGGAGTCGGGACAGCTCAATTTCCTGTTCCTGGCGCTGATGATCGCCCTTACCGCCGCACTGGCCGTTGCGATGACCGTCCGGCCGCTCCCGTTCACGCGCGAGGAGCTCCGACTCGTGTTCGTCGGCCCGGTGGTCGGCGGAGTCCTGCTGCTGCTGGGTGCAGGCTGGCTGGCCGCGACCGCGGCCGGTGACCTGGGCGGCCTGATCACGCCCACCCGGCTCGCCATCGCCGGCGGCGCCGCCATTGTGCTGGGCGGCGGCGCTTACCTCGCCGGTCGAGTGCTTGGTGAAAGGGGCCATGGGCCGCTGGCCAACACGGCCGGCGCCGTGGCCGCGGCCAACGACCCGATCGCATCGTCTGACGACGAGCGTGAAGGCACGCTTGCGTCCCCGCCTCCGCCGCGCGGCTGGCTCCGACCCGGGTCGGGCGTGCTGGGCCTGCCGTGGCTGGCCACCCTGGCCACCCTGGTGCTGGTGCCCCTGCTCATCTATGTGCTCAGCTACGCGCCGTGGGTTGCGCTGGGCAACCGTTGGACGACGGATCTGCCCGCCGGGCACACCGGCCAGACGCTCGCTGACCTGACCCGGTCGATGTACGACTATCACAACAACCTGCGCGCCACCCACGCCGCCTCCTCTCCGTGGTGGGCGTGGCCGCTCGATCTCAAGCCGGTCTGGTTCTACCAGCGTGACTTCGCCGGCGGCACGACGGGCACCATCTACAACACCGGCAACATGGTCCTCTTCTGGCTGTCCGTCCCGGCGGTGGTCTTTGCGGCGGTCATGGCATGGCGCCGGCGGAGCCCGGCGCTGACCCTGCTCGTGCTGGCGGTGGCCAGCCTGTGGCTGCCCTGGGCCCGAATAGACCGAGCGACCTTCCAGTACCACGTCTTCACCGCGGTCCCTTTTGCCTTCCTGTGCCTGGCCTACCTGCTGGCCGAGCTGTGGCACGGGCCCTCCCGGCGCACATGGGCCTTTGCCCGATTGGCCGCTGCCGGCGCGCTGCTGCTGCCGGCCCTGCTGTGGCTGCTGCGGCTGCCCCTGTGCGGCATCGCCGGCGTCAACCAGATGAACCCGGGTGCTGACATCTGCCAGGTGGGCCTGGCGCGCCCGCTGGCGTTGAGCGAGCTGCAGTTGATGGGCCTTCTGGGGCTGGCCACAGGGGTCGTGGTGCTGGCGCTCGCCTGGTGGTGGCGCGACCGTCCATCCGATGCGGGAGGCCGCTCCGGCGCCTGGCTGCCGTCCCTGGGCATGGTGTTGGTCGGGGCCGGGCTGCTGGCTGCGCTAGGCGGCGCTTTCCTGCCCGGCGCGCGGACGATCGAGCTGCCCGGCGGCGCGGTGCTGATGCCGCTGCTATGGCTGGCCGCACCGCTAGTCTTCCTGGCCCTGCTGGCCGTACCGGCGTACTACATCCTCCGCGCCCGCGACGCCCGACGTTTCACGGTGGGAGCGGTCATCGCTGCCCTCGCCTGGTTCGTCGTCTGGTATCCCAATGTCAGCGGGCTGCCCGTCCCCACACCTCTGTCGCAGTCGCACCTGGTGATGCTGCCGACGCTCAACTACAGCTTCCAGTTCGGCGTCAACACCGATCCGCCCGGGGCGGGCATCGACTGGCTGGGTGTTCTGGCGCTTGGCGTGGTTGTCCTGATCGTGCTCGGCTCGGCTGTGCAGGCCGCCCGCAACTGGCGGGAGGCGAAATCGGAGACGATGCCGTTCAGGGCTGCCCGGGAAGTGGGCTGACCGGTCAGCGGGCCGTGCGGCCGAGCGCCTGCCCGAGCTGCCGATCGACGTGCGCCGGCAATGGCCCGTGGCTGGCTGCCCGGCGCAGTACGAAGCCGTAGTAGTCCTCGACCTTGGCGGTGATGTTCTCCCAGCTGAACTGAACTGCCCGCTCGCGGCCCGACTCGGACATCCGTCGCCTCAGCTCGGCGTCATCGAGCAGGCGCGCGAGGGCCTCGGTCAGTGCGCTGACGTTGCGCGGCGGCACGAGCAGGGCCTGCTCGTTGCGCCGCACCACGCCCTTGTAGCCGTGGATGTCGCTGCACACGATGGGCGCTCCGGCTGACATCGCTTCCAGCAACACGATGCCGAACGATTCCTGGCCGGTGGCCGGCGAGCAGTAGATGTCCGCAGTGGCGAAGTAGCGCGCCTTGTCTTCGTCGCTGACCCTGCCGAGCAGTTCGACGCCACCGAGTCGGCGAGTGGCTATGTAGCGCCTGACCTCACGCTCCTGGGGGCCCGAGCCGGCGACAAGCAACCGACATTCGTAGCCGCGCTTGCGCAGCACGCGGTACGCCTTGAGCAGGTGAAGCAGGCCTTTGCGGCTCTCGAAGCGGCCGACGAAGAAGATGTTCAGCGTGCCGTCGCGCCAGCGGGCGAAGGGCTGTGCGGTGGCGAAGCGCTGCAGGTCGACGCCGTTGGGGATGACCTTGTAGTCGCCCGGAAAGTAGCGGTCGATGAAGTGGCGCGCGGCAGCGCTGACCGCGATGCGGCCGTGCAGCCGACGGGCGAAGCGATGGAGCATGCGCTTGCCGAACTCGTAGGCCGGGCTCCAGCCGGCATAGGCGTGGAAGGTCGCGACGTTGATCGACTGGGACTCTCTCAGCAGCACCAACGAGAGGAAGGGCACGAAAGGCTCGTGGAAGTGGAGGACGTCGAAGCGTTCGCGCTCCAGCATCTCGCGCACGAGCTTGGCGTAGCGTGGCGAGAAGGTCAGCGTGCCGACCGAGCCGTTGGCCGGCACGGAGAACCCGTAGCCCAGCCTGATCACGTCACCTTCGCTCTGTCGCTGCGGACCATGGGTGCTGCTGATGATGCGCACGTCGTGCCCGTGCGCGATCAGGTTGCGATAGAGGTACTCGACGTGGCCGTTGACGCCGCCGGGCAGGGGATAGATGTACGGCGTGACCAGGCCGATCTTCACGGCTGCCCCTCGTCGAACCGGGGCGGACGGCGGCGCCCGCCGGGATAGCCCAGGTCGCGTCCAGTTCCGTCGCGAAGCAGCTTGCCCTGTACCTCGTCGCGCACCGCATGAGCGTACTTGCTGAGCTGCCCGCGAAAGGTCTTGAGCTGGTGGCCGAGCGCGTACGGGCTGCCCTGCCACTCGGTCGTTCCCTCGATGATGGCCTGGCGCAGGTCGTTCGGTGTGCTGCCACCGAACGTGGTCACCGCCGTGCCGATGTCAACCGCTCGATGGGCATCGCTGGAGGCCACCTCGGGCAGTCCCAGCTGGCGCGCGAAGTCAGGCACGCGGCGGCCCCAGCGCGAGGCGGCGGTGGTCGGATTGAAAGCCTCGATCGCGTCCGGGTGAACCGCCTGATCGGCGTCGGCCAGCAGCCGGCGGATCGACCGGCCGCTGGCGCAGAGCGGATACGGCACGAGCGGGTGGGCGACTATCGCCAACCCGCCCTGCTCGTGGACCTGAGCAATCGAGGAGCGGAGCGACTGCCAGGGACGGATGCGCTGCTCGAGGAACAGCGCAACCACGTGTCCGCCGCGGGTGCTGATCTCCTCGCCGACGATGACGTGAACGCGCATACCGCGAGCCCGGGCCATCGCCTGCGCCGCCAAGGCGGCATCGATGCGCTCGTGGTCAGTGATGGCAATGACATCGAGCTCGAGCTCCTCAGCCCGCGCCAGGATGCGCTCGACGCCGTCGATACCGTCCGAGGCCAGCGAGTGTATGTGCAGGTCGGCTCGACCTCGCTGGCGTCCTTCGACGTTCTGCTCGCTCATGGCCTCCCCTTGGGCGTCGCCCCACGACGCTCCCAGATCGGGAAAAAGAGCGTCCACCACTGCTCTGGAGCGTCCGCCACGAGCCGCTCGAAGGCGCGCGCCTGGTTGGCCATGAAGCCGGCCAGCCGCTCGCGACGTGTGCCGGCCGCGGGCAGCTCGATGGGCTCGAGTCGAGCACGGTACTCGCCCGCACCGGTGCGCCGCACCGCGACCGCCCATGCCGGGCGACCGCTCTCCAGTGCGAGGACCGCCGGACCGATGGGCAGCCGCGCGGGGGAGCCGAACAGCTCGACGCGCGCGCCGCTGCCGGCAACCAGTCGGTCGGCCACGAGCGCGACAGACTCGCCCGCTGCGAGGCGATCGGCGAGCACTCGGTGAGCTCCGGCAAGCGGGATGAGGGTGAGCCCGCTGGCCGCCCGCCGACGCTGGATAAAGGCTTGCAACTCGGGATCGTCAATCGTCTCCATCGGGCTGGTCAGTCGGATCCCGTGTCGGCTGGCCCACAGGCCGGGGATCTCGATCGCACCGTAGTGCAGCCCGACCAACACCAGGGATGACCGATTGCCCTCGCCCGCGTGACCGAACAGCTGCTCGACGAGGGCCGGGTCGTCCGCCGTCAGGCGCGCTTCCAGCCGCGAGCCGGTATAGCGCTCGACAAGCAGGCTCTCGAGGTACGACCGTACGTAGTGGCCGAACGCGTCGCGCACCAGCCCGTCGAGTGCCGCCTCGTCCCGGGCCGCACGGGCAACGGCCGGGCCGGCGATCCCCTCTTCGCTTAGCCAGCGACAAACGCGCGCCAGGTTCCGGCGCACCAACTGCCGCCGCCGGCGCTGGACCAGGTGGAGCAGCCCGCCCAGCCGGTGCGCTACCCGATGGAGCAGCGGCTCCGGCAGGCGCCGAAGAACCCAGCCAAGTCCCTCGAGCAGTCCAACGATCGCTCGGCTGCGCAGGCGCCGGCGGCGACTGCCCGTTGCCGTCCCGTCGAGGGGCGTGGACAGGATGCCCGCGGTCATCCGGACGGTTCCTCATGGTGGGGCGCACCGGTCAGCTGGTCGGTCGTCTGAGGTGCCCAGGCACCTCTTTTCCCCGCCGTCCGATCTGCCGCCATCTGGCTGGCACGCTCGGCCAGCATCGCTTTTTCTTCGGTGCTGGCCGGCCACATCGGCTTGAAGGTGTACCACTGATCGGGCGCGAACGAAACCATCTCCTCCAGGGCGTCGGCTATCAGCTGGGTGGCGTGCAGCAGCGCGGCGGGACTGGTGTCGGGGACCTCGATGAGCCCATAGTGGTGAGCGCTGTAGGCGCCGTCCTCGCCACGCCGGTTGACGACTGGCACGATGCCGGCGCCGGTCTTGCCGGCCAGCAGTGCCGGGCCGACCGGCAGCGTCGTCCACTCGCCGAAGAGGCGAACCGGCACTCCATCCGGCCGATAGCCCCAGTCGACGAGCAGCCCGAGCAGGGCACTCTCTCGAAGTGCGCCGAAGACCCGGCGCATGTTGCGCCACGGGATGATCTCGATGCCCCAGCGGCGGCGCTGGGCGTTGATCTCGTCGAACAGCTCCGGATAGGCCGAGTCGTCGGCCAGCCCGAATGTGCGCAGGCCGCGCAGGGCATACGCGCCGGCGAGCAGGTCGATGCTGCCGATGTGGCCCGAGACGACGATCGTGCCGCGGCCGGCCGCGCGCAGCTTCTCGTGCAGCGCCAGGAAGGAGTCATGCGCGTCCTGGTCGGCACGCATCAGCCGCAGCGGCTCGTCCGGTGGCAGGCTGGGCAGCCGCATCAACTCGATGATGAACTCGGAATACGTGCTGTAGATCCGCCGGGCGAGGTGGCGGACCTGCCGGTCACCGGCCGGCATGCCCAGCACGTGCGAAGCGTTGTGCAGGATCACCCTGCGCTTCGCCGGCCAAGCCAGATAACCGCTGAGGAAGAGCGCGCGACCGACCGACTTGCTCACCCGCGGCGGGATCCGCCCAAGGGCGGCAGAGGCGGCGCGGTAGCTGCGGACGACCGACCGCTCGCGCGCACGCCGAACCGCCCAGTGGACGCGGCTGCGCCGGCCCGCCGGGCGGTGTGGGGCGTAGCTGACTCCGCTGCCGCGAAGCCGGGAGCCACTCTCCACCGGGCGCTCGGGCCCGGCTTTCGCCTCCGCCACAGGCTCGGCTAGTTGCTGGCGCCGACGGCCTGCTTGCGCCTTCCGGTGGCCACCTTGCGCTTGCTCTTCGCCGGAGCCTGCTCCGTGCCGACCAGCGTCTCGTTGTCCTCGCCACGGATGAACGCCTCAACGCGGTTGTAGGCGATGTCGTCGTGGATCTGCCGCGGTGGGCTTTTCATGAAGTACGCCGAAGGCGCGACGAGCGTGCCCGACAGGCCCCGGTCGAGGCCCAGCTTGAGGCAGCGGATGGCGTCGGTGATGACGCCGGCGCTGTTGGGGCTGTCCCAGACCTCGAGCTTGAGCTCGGCGTTGAGCGGCACGTCGCCAAAGGTCGTGCCCTCCATCCGGATGTAGCACCACTTGCGGTCCTCGAGCCACGGAACGTGGTCGGATGGCCCGACGTGGACGTCGTCCTCCTCGATGTCGTAGTCGAGCATCGAGGTGACCGCGTTGGTCTTGCTGATCTTCTTCGACTCCAGCCGCTCCCGCTCGAGCATGTTCAGGAAGTCGGTATTGCCGCCGAAGTTCAGCTGGTAGGTTCGGTCCAGCCGCACGGCACGATCCATGAACAGGCGGGTCAGCACCCGATGGGTGATGGTCGCGCCGACCTGGCTCTTGATGTCGTCACCGATGATCGGCAGACCCTCTTCGGCGAAGCGGCGCTGCCAGTAGGGCTCACGGCCGATGAACACCGGGATGGCGTTGATGAAGCCCACGCCGGCGCGCAGCGCCTGCTCGACGTACCACTTGGTGGCCTCTTCTGAGCCGACCGGCAGATACGAGACCATCACATCGACCTGGCGCTCCTTGAGGATGCCGACAATGTCGGCCGTGGGGCCGGGGGCCTTCTCGATGATGTTCGACAGGTACTTGCCCAGGCCATCGTGAGTCATGCCTCGCTCGACCGGCACGCCGAGGTGGGGAACCTGTTGGAACTTGTAGGTGTTGTTGGGCTTGGCGTAGATCGCCTCGGACAGGTCCGTGCCGACCTTGTTCTTGTCGATGTCAAAGGCGGCCACGAACTCGATGTCGCGGACGTGGTAGCCGCCCAGGTTCACGTGCATCAGCCCGGGCACGAAGTCGGTCTCGGCCGCATCCTCGTAGTAGTAGCGGCCCTGGACCAGGCTGGACGCGCAGTTGCCGACGCCGACGATCGCAACGCGGATCTTGCCGTCATTGCGCTCGGGGTGGCGTCCGTTGCCGTTGCTGCTCATTGACTCGATCTCCATTTCCATGGGTTGCTATTGCTCCTTGTTCGCTTGCCGGTGGACGTGAACGATGCGTTGGATGGTGGTAAGGGTGGCGAGCACGGTGATCAGGCCCAGGGTCAGCTGCAGCCACTCACGGCCGAGCTTCGTGTCGAAGAAGAGCCCAAACGGCAGGTCGACCCCCTCCATGTAGAGAAAAGGGCTGTTCACGCCTCCCGCCAACCCCGTCAGGACAAGTCCGACGACGAGGATGACCGTGCGCACCTCCCGCGGTGCTAACCCCACGTTGGCCATGCCGCTGCCGTTCGTGAAGCCCAGGCTCTCCGACTTGGCCCGTGTGTAGCTGACCATCACCGCCGAGGCCAGCGCCGTGACCGCGAGGAACGCGCCGGCGTCGAAGCCCGCCGCCAGGCACCCGGCCGCGACGCCAACGTAGACGGCTGCCTCTCCTGCCCGATCGAAAACGCTGTCCATGAACGCCCCCAGGCGGTTCGCGCTGCCGGTCGCGCGGGCGAGCGCGCCATCGAAAAGGTCGAACAGGGCGCCGAACGCGACCAGCAGGCCAGCCAGGATCCACCAGTCGAATGCGGCGATGAGGCCGGCCAGCACGGCGATGCCAAAGCCAATCAGCGTCAGCGCGTTTGGCGTCAGCCCGGCCCGGCCCAAGGTGCGCGCGAGCGGTTCGGCGGCGGCGCGCACGCGGCTGCGCAGGGCCGGAGAGACGAGGCTGCCCACCGTCTAGCTCGCGAGCCCCAGCAGCGCCCCCTCGCGCGCCCGGAAGTGCGCCAGCGCCTCGCGGCGCAGCGAGCAGATGACCTCGCGCCCGGAGCGCCGGGTGTCGATCAGGCCGGCCAGCTCCAACCGCCGCAGATGCCACGACACCAGAGGTTGCGACAGGTCCACGTGGATGGTCAGCTCGGTGACGGTGGCCGGCCCCCCTGCGAGCCGCTGCAGCAGCCGCAATCGCGTGGTGTCAGCCAGCGCCTTATGGAACGCGCGAAGATCGCGCAGGTCGTCAGGCGGGTCGGTGATGGTCGCGATCGTGGAGCGGATACGCGCGGGAGAAGGCATCGGTGGTTCGCGTTCCTCGGCTGGAAGTCCGGCGATACATCAACGCCGATACATATAAAGCATTGTTGATGCTAATCGCGGCCCGAGCACATGTCAAGGGGAGCCGCCGGCCGTCAGCGGCAGGCGCGTGGACGGGCGGCTGGCTTGGCCTCGCGCGGGTCGGCAGGCACGACCCCGATCGGCCGCGCGGCAACCTGCAGCTTGGGGGCGTGGCCGCGCGGTCCCTCGCTCGTCTGCATCACGAGTTGGCGGCCTTCACGCGGCAGCTGGTAGGCGAGCGACAGGTCGGTGGCGTGGCGCTTGACCTTGAAGATCTCATAGAGGTGCAGCCGATTGTCCGAGGTGTAGACCTCGACCAGGTAGCCGATCATCTCTCGGCCGTTGTTGCGTCGCGATGCCTCGAGCAGGGGCAGGAACATCCCGCGCCGGGCGTGGGCGTAGATGTACGTGGTTCCCTTCGCGCCGGGCCGGGCAAAGTCGTTCAGGTACTGGGCCACGTCGCACAGCGGGTAGTGGTTGCGGTTGCCGGGCACGTTGAGCGTCTGGGATACAACGGCGAGGTCGATGTTCATGGCCGGTATCACGATGCGCGTGGCACGCCCATTGCCCAGAGTGATCGGGCCGGGACTGGGCCCGGCGGTGGGCGGGCGCGTGGGGGCAGGCCGCGGCGTCCCACCGTTGGCGGGCGGGGGCGTAGCACCGTTGCCAGGGTCGGGCGTCGCTTGGTTGCCGGGCGATGGCGTGGCGCCGTTGCCCGGGCCCGGCGAGGCGTAACCAAAACTGGTGCCCGGCGAGGGGCTGGCGTCAGGGCCCGGGGAGGGCTCCGCTGTTCCATTAACGACCTCGCCGGGTGAGGGACCGGCAGCTCCAGGCGGCAGTGGCGTCAGCCAGTCGGTCGGGCTGGGGACGCCACCGATTGCCGGCGCCGTCGGCTCGAGCCCGGGGTCGCCCGGATCCAGGGTCGGATCACCCGAGGGCCCGGCCGGCGCGTAGGCCAGCAGCCCGGCCCCGAGCAGTACGACGCTGATCGACAGCAACAGCGCAGGGAAAGCGCGGTTCCAGAGCCTGGCGAGGAGGGACATAGGAGCGAAGATGCTATCGCAGCCTCGATCTCGCCGCCGTAGTACATTCCGGCGGAATGAAGGTACCGATCCTCATCGGCGCCGTCGCTGCCCTGCTGATCGGCATCGTCGCCGTCGCCGGCCTGCTTTCCTCGCTGTCTGCTCGTGCCCCGACGGTGCCGCCGGCGCCCACGTCGACGATCGCATCCGGCGAGTACGGCCTCTACACGCCACCGCCGACAGCACAACCGAGTCTGGCTGCGAGCCCCTCGCTGACACCGCGGCCCGGGGCGACCGTGGCAATCGGGACGGAGCCGGGCCAGCGAGCGCCGCTCATCCAGCTGCCCCATCTGGCTGGCGGCACCATCGACAGCGGCACCGTCACCGCAAGTCGCCAGCCCCTGTGGGTGAACTTCATGGCCACCTGGTGCCCGCCATGCCGCGACGAGCTGCCGATGATGCAACGCTTCCATCTGCGCCTCACCCAGGACCTGGAACAGGAGATCGAGATCATCCTCGTCAACGTGGCCGAAGATCCGGATGAGGTGCTCAACTTCATGTTGGAGCTGGGCGTGGACCTGCCGGTGGCGCTGGACCAGGACGCGCGCACCCAGGCGCAGTGGGGCGCCTTCGCGATGCCCGTCCACTTTTTCATCGACGAGAACGGCGTGGTACAGGAGGTTGTCTTCGGCGGCGCGCCGAGAGAAATCTACGTCCAGGCGATCCAGACGGTGCTGCCCGAGGTCGATGCCGACGACCTGGATCTCGACGGCGCCGAGCCCGAGCCCGACCAGGAAGGGTGAGCGACAGCTCCACGCCACAGCCGATCGCAGTTCGGCGGGCAATCGAGGCCACGCGCGACCTGCTCGCGAGCCGGCCGCTGCTGGTCGTGACCGACTTCGACGGCACCCTCAGCAACATCGTCCAGGACCCGTGGGGAGCGTCGATCCTGCCGCTCGGCCGCCGGGCTTTGCGCCGGCTGGCCGGTACGCACGGCGTTCACGTTTCTGTGCTGTCCGGACGAACCGCCGCCGACGTTGCGCGCCGTGTTCGGGTGGGCAACGTCCACTACCTGGGCAACCATGGCATCGAGCGCGGCTACCTGCCCCGAGGTACGCGTGCTGAGCAGCTCGTCGTGTCCAGCGTCGACGAGGAAGCCCACGAAGCGGGCCACCTGGCCGAGGAGATGGCCGCCGCGCTGCCGGGCCTGGTGGCGGACGACTGGCTCGTCGTCGAGCGCAAGCCGCCGGCGGTGGCTTTCCACTTTCGTCAGGCACCGGACACGGCGGAGGCCGGCCGTCGAGTGCGTGAGGCCGCCGACAGCCTCGATCCCGAGGGCGTCCTCGAGCGCTTTCCCGGTCGGCGCGTCCTGGAGCTGCGGCCGTTCGGAGCCGTGGCGAAGGGTGATGCTCTGCGATCGTTGCTGGTCGAGCTGCGGCCGCGCGCAGCCTTGATCCTCGGTGACGATGTGAGCGACGCACTTGCCTTCGCCGAGCTGCGCCAGGCGCGCGAAGCGGGCACGCTGGACGGGCTGGCCGTCGCGATCCTGGCGCGGGCAGAGGTCCCACCGGAGGTCGCCGAGACCGCCGACTTCGTGCTGCCCTCCCCGGCGCACGCGGCGCGCTACCTGGCGGCGGTGGCCCGGGTGCTCTGACCAGGCGCCTAGGCGCCGTCCACCAGCTCTGGATCGAAGCGGCGGACCGTGTCGCGCAGTGCGCGCGAGGGCGGACGGCCACCCTGGGCGATCGCCGACAGGTCACGCAGCTGGCGGGCCAGCCACCAGGCCAGGTCCTCGTTGCGGACGCTGCTGCGCAGTCGGCGCAGCCGGCGGAGGCGCTCCTCGTCGGGCAGGTCGAGCGCGCGTTCGAGCATCTCGCTGGTGCCGGCCACGTCGGCGGCGGTGACCATCAGCGAGTCGCCGGCCAGCTGCTCGGCCGCGCCGGCTGTCTCGGACAGGACGAGCACGGGCGTGCCAACCACGACTGCCTCCTTGGCGACGAGGTTCATGCCGTCCACGACCGGGTTGACCAGCGCCACATCGGCCTTCTGCATGGCCGCGATGGCAAGCGCGTACTCACTGCCGTCCAGCAGCCAGATCGGCTGCTCGTCCGGGTCGGCCATGCCGTTGACGCGGGCCACCACCTCGCGAACCGCCTGGGCATAGTCGGCGTACTGGGGCACTTTCTCGCGGCTGCTCGACTGGATGGCCAGGAAGCGGACCTTGCGCCGAAGGTCCGGGCGGCGACGAAGCAGCGCCTCGTAGGCGAGGAACCCGCGCAGGGCGTTCTTGGACGGCTCCAGTCGGTCGACGCGCACGATCAGCTTCGGGTCTCCCGCGCGCTGCAGGCGCTCCTCCAAACGCTGGCGATGGCGAGCAACCTGCGGGCTGCGCGCAAACTCGGCCAGGGAGTCGGGATCGATCGAGATTGGGTACGCCCGCACCCAGATCGTTCGGCCCCGCCAACGGACGTGCCGGCCGGCCGGATCGACGCGCGCATCGCGCACGAAAGCGTCGACCGTCTGCAGGAAGTTGGTGGCGTACCGGTCGGTCTGGAGGCCCACCACGTCATTCGCCAGCAGGCCCTGGCAGATCGCGCGGCGCAGCCCCTGGGGCAGCACGAGCCAGGAGTCCACCGACGGCCAGGGAATGTGGTTGAAGTGCAGCAGGAGGCTTTCGGGCCGCTCGGCGCGGATGCCCTCGGCGGCAAGATACAGGTGATAGTCCTGCAGCATCACGACCGGTCGTTCGAAGCCGCGCGTTTCCTCGATCGCGCGTAGGGCGAGTTTCTCGTTGACCACTCGGTATCCGGTCCGCCAGGCGCGAACCAGCTCGTCATCCACTGCCGGCTCGTAGGGCAGCATGTAGAGCTGGTGCTGGACGAACCACAGAAACGGGTTGGAGACCTTGGTGTAGTGAGCCTGCCAGGCGTCGGTCGGCATATCTGTCAATCCAAGGCGCAGGTCCTGGCCCGGCATCTGCTCGGCGATGCGCTCTCCGAGGCGCCCGGTGTCAGCGCCGTCACGGCCGTTGAGCAGCGCGGCCGCCGCCCGGTCACCGGCGTCCATCGCGCCGCTGATCCAGGTGATCGGCGCCAACCGGCCAAGCTCGGCGAGCGCGGTTACCAGCCCGCCCGAGCCACGCTTCACCTGCCAGTCGCCGTTCTTGCCGTGACGGAAGGTCAGCGGGCCGCGGTTGGATACGACCGTCAGGCGCTCACCGTCCGACAGCAGGTTCGACAGGTAGTCGCGCAGCCGAGCGTGTCGCTCCCTGGCGCGTCGATGCCGCTCGGCGCCGTCCGGGACGAGGGGCTGTGCGGCAGGCGGCCGGCGAGCCTCTGTGGCGGGCGTGTCGGTCATCGGCTCAGCTGCCCGCGATGAGGACCGCCGCCGCCTCCCGGGTGATGTCGATCAGCGTCGTCGCCAGCGGCGGCAGCCAGATGAACAACGTCACCGCCGCAGAGATGGCCAGGCCGATGCGGGTCGCCGTGCCCACCTCGATCGGGGGCGCGCCCTCAGCCGGATCACGCATGTACATGTAGACGGCAACGCGCAGGTAGTAGAACGCGGAGACCATCGCGTTGACCACGGTGATCACCGCCAGCACGTTGAGCCAGCCACCGACCTGAAGCGCCGCCTGGATGACGTACCACTTGGCCCAGAAGCCGGCGAACGGCGGGATGCCGGTCAGTGACAGCAGGAACAGGAACATCAGCACGCCGAGGAGGGGCGCCCGACGACCCAGGCCAGCGAACGTGGCGATCTGGCTCGTCACACCCGGTCGGCGCTGAAGCGCACCCACGACAGCGAAGGCGCCGAGGTTCATGAAGGCATAGGCGAAGGCGTAGAAGAGCAGCGCCTCGAGCCCCGCCTGCTCGGCGGGGGAGCCGACCGTGGCCGCCCCGAAGGCGGCCAGCCCGACGAGGATGTAGCCGGTGTGCGCGATCGAGCTGTATGCGAGCAGCCGCTTGATGTTGTCCTGCGACAGGGCGATCAGGTTGCCCACCGACATGGTCAGCACGGCGAGCACCATCACGAACGGCGTCCAGTCCTCCTTGAAACCCCCCAGCGCCTCGACGAACAGGCGCAGCAGCAACGCGAAGGCGGCGACCTTCGGCCCGACCGAGAGGTAGCCGGTGACAGGTGTCGGCGAGCCCTGGTAGGCATCGGGCGTCCAGTAGTGGAACGGGACGGCCGCGATCTTGAAGGCCGCGCCGGTCGTGAGCAGGGCGATACCCATCAACAGGCCGGCCGGCAGGGCGGCGAGCTCGCTGACCCCCAGTAGCGACTGGGCGACCTCGGGGATGCGTGTCGTGCCGGCGAAGCCGAAGACCAGCACCAGTCCGAACAGGAAGATCGCGCTCGAGAATGAGCCGAGCAGGAAGTACTTGATCGCTCCCTCGGTGGCCAGCCCGTCACGCTTGGCGTAGCCGGCCAGGAGGTAGCCGGGCAGGACGAGCAGCTCGAGCGCCAGGAAGAGAAGGACCAGGTCGCGCGCGCCGCCCAGGAGCATCGCCCCGCAGATGGCAAACAGCAGCATTGCCGCGAACTCAGCTGTCGGCAGTCCGCGCGGGCGCAGGTAGTCGGGTCCGAAGAGGATGGTCAACAGCGCGATCGAGAGCAGCAGCAGGTCGAGGAAGGCTGTCAGCGCATCGCGCACGTAGACGCCGCCGAAGGCCTCATACCCCCCCGCCTGCGGGATGAGGCCGACCTGCGCCTCGGCCAGCCCGAAGGGCCCGATCACGACGGTGATCGCCATGATCGCCGCGATGCCCACCGCGCCGATCAGCGTCAGCGCACGGTCGCGCGCCGGTCGAGCGATGTCGACGACCACCAGCACCAACGCCAGCAGCGCCACCAGCACCGGCGGCGTGAAGGCAAGAAGGGTGGCCTGGTCGAAGACGATCACGTCGGGTACCTCACGGCCGTCCGGCCAGGGTTCCGGCGCCGACGCTGGCGAGGAAGTCGTTGACCGGCACACCGAACAGGTTCAGCAGCAGGCCGGGGAACAGGCCGAAAGCGACCGTCAGCACGACCAGTGGGGCCAGGGTCAGCGCCTCATTGCGGTCCATGTCGCGCAGGTGATGGCCCAGGCCACGCAGGAAGTCGGAAACCTCGCCGAAGATGACCCGCTGGAACATCCACAGCAGGTAGGCCGCCGAAAGCATCATCGCCAGGCCGGCGACAGCGGCGACGGGCGGCCAGTACTCGAACGCTCCGACCAGGACGAGGATCTCGCCGACGAAGTTCGCCAGCCCCGGCAGTGACAGGCTGGCCATCACGAAGAAGCCCAGCACGGCGGCGTAGACCGGCATCGTCGCCGCCAGGCCGCCCATCTTCGCGATCGTGCGGTCGTGCGTTCGCTCGTAGATGACGCCGACCAGCAGGAAGAGCCCGCCCGTGATCAGGCCGTGGGCGATCATCACCGTCAGCGCACCCAGCAGGCCCTGCTCGGTGAAGATGAAGATGCCCAGCGTGACGAAGCCCATGTGGCTGACCGACGAGTAGGCGACCAGCTTCTTCAGGTCGGGCTGGACCAGCGCCACGATCGCGCCGTAGACGATGCCTATCAGCGACAGCACGATGATCAGTGGTGCCCACGCCTGGGCCGCATCCGGCATCAGCGGCACGGCGAAGCGGATCAGCCCGTAGCCGCCAAGCTTGAGCAGGATGCCGGCCAGGATGACCGAGCCGGCGGTCGGTGCCTCCACGTGCGCGTCGGGCAGCCAGGTATGGAAGGGGAACATCGGGATCTTGATGGCGAAGGTCAGGAAGAAGCCGATGAAAGCGAAGAATTGCAGCGTCGGGTCGAAGCCGAACGCCCGCAGCGTCTCGTAGTCGAAGGCGCCGGCCCAGCTGCCTGTTGCCGCCTGGTAGTTGAAAGCCAGGCCAAGGATGGCCACCAGCATCAGCAGCGAGCCGACGAGCGTGTAGAGGACGAACTTGATCGTCGCGTAGATGCGGTTGGACCCGCCCCAGATGCCGATGATCAGGTACATCGGGACGAGCACGATCTCCCAGAAGATGTAGAAGAGGAACATGTCGAGGGCGAGGAAGACGCCGATCATGCCGACCTCGAGCACGAGGAAGGAGATCATGTACTCCTTCACCCGGTCCACGATCGGCCCGAAGCTGGCCAGGATGGCGATCCAGGTCAGCGTCGTGGTGAGCACTACCAGCGCCAGGCTCATGCCGTCGAGCCCAAGCTTGTACTCGATGCCGAAGGCGGGGATCCACTCCATCTCCTCGCGCATCTGGAAGTCGGCCACGTTGGCGTCGAAGCCGAGCAGCAGAAAGAGCGACACGACGAAGGTGGCCAGCGCCGTCACCAGCGCGGCGCCGCGGATGAGCGCCAGCCGCTCGCGCGGAATGAAGGCGATCGCGAGCGCCCCGACCAAGGGCAGGAAGATGACGATCGAGAGCAGCGGCAGGTTTTCCATCAGCGGGCCAGGAAGAGGTAACTGATGGCGATGACGAGCAGGCCGGCGGCGATGCCGAGTGCGTAGTTCTGGACGCGACCGGTCTGGATCTGGCGGATGCCGGTCCCCGTCCGCTGGGTGACGGCCGCAATGCCGTTGACCGTGCCGTCGACGATGCGCACGTCGATCCACCACAGGGCCCGGGCGAAGAGGCTGCCGATGCGCACGAAGATGAGGTCATTAAGCTCGTCGAACCACCAGCGGTTGTACGACGCGCGGTACAGGGGCCGGGCGCGCTCGGTCAGGCGTTCGACGCGCTGCTCCTGCGGCGATCGGACGCGCAGCAGACCGAACAGCCAGACTGCGCCGGCCACGCCCAATGCCCCAGCCGTCGCACCGACCAGCATCAACAGCCCGTCCAGGCCGAACAGCTGGAACTCGTGGTGGTGGATGTCGAGCGTCTCGAGGGCATCATGGAAGACCGGCTCGAGCCAGTGGTGCAGTGCGCCGTCCAGCGGCGGAAACCCGATCGCGAGCCCCAGCAGCACGGATGGCACGGCCAGGATGACCAGCGGCCCGGCCATGCTCCATGGGGACTCGTGGACATGCGGCTCGACGGCCGGGTCGACTCGGCTGGGCCCGTAGAAGGTCTTGCCCATCAGTCGGAACATGTAGAAGCCGGTCATCACGGCGACGACCACGCCGATCGCCCAGACCCACTCGAAGTGCAGCAGGAAAGCTTCGGCCAGGATCTCGTCCTTCGACCAGAAGCCGGCGAGCGGGGGAATGCCGGCGATGGCTATCGAGCCGATCAGCATGGTCGCGTGGGTGATCGGGATGCGCCGGGCGAGGCCGCCCATCCGGTTCATGTCCTGCTCGCCCTGGACGGCATGGATCACCGAGCCCGAGCCGAGGAACAGCAGTCCCTTGAAGAATCCATGCGTGAGCAAATGGAAGATCGCTGCAGTGAAAGCGCCGACCCCGAGCGCGGCGAACATGTAGCCGAGCTGCGACAGCGTCGAGTACGCCAGCACGCGTTTGATGTCGCGCTGCGTGAAGGCGATCGAGGCGGCCAGTATCGCGGTGAAGATGCCGATGGCCGCGACGATGACCATCGCCTCCGGTGCGTGGGCGAAGAGGTTGCTCGAGCGGGCAACGAAGTACACGCCGGCGTTGACCATCGTGGCTGCGTGGATCAGCGCACTGACCGGCGTCGGGCCCTCCATCGCGTCGGGCAGCCAGACGTGGAGCGGGAACTGCGCGCTCTTGCCCATCGCGCCCATGAACAGGAGCAGTGCGATCCCGTTCATCATCCAGGGATCGATCGCCCCGGCCTGCAGCTGGCCCGGGAGGAGCTCGAAGGCGCCCGGGCCGAAGCCGGGCATCTCGACGAAGTTCAGCGTGCCGACGGTGGTCCACACGGCGAAGATGCCCAGTGCGAAGCCGAAGTCACCAACGCGGTTCACCAGGAACGCCTTCTTGGCCGCCAGCGCCGCCGTGCGTCGGTTGTACCAGTACCCGATCAGCAGGAAGCTCGATAGTCCGACCAGCTCCCAGGCGGCGAACAGCAGCAGGAAGTTTCCCGCCAGCACGAGCAGCAACATGCTGAACATGAACAGGTTGAGATAGGCAAAGAACCGCCACCGGCCCGGCTCGTGCGCCATGTAGCCGATCGAATAGACGTGAACGAGCATTCCCACCGTGGTCACGACGATGAGCAGCACGGCGGTCAGGTTGTCGACCAGGAAGTTGAAGCTGATCGAGAAGTCGCCGGCGGGGATCCACTCGTAGAGCGTGAAGCGGAGCCCTTCCGCGCCGTAGGCGCCGGCGAACAGAGCCTGATAGACGATGAACATGCCGATCAGCCAGGTGACGATGATGATCGGCACCGCGATGATCCACGCCCTGGCGTAGAGCCGGCGACCGATCAGGCCGGTGACCACGAAGCCGAGGAGGGGCAGGGCCAGCATGGCCACCACCAGGAGCTGGTCGACGGTCAGCTGCATCGCTCGCTACTCGCGCATGCTGGCGTACTCATCCACCAGCGGTGTGCGGCGGTTGCGGTAGATCGCGATGACGATGGCCAGGCCGACCGTCGCCTCGGCGGCCGCCACGGCCATCACCAGCAGCGCGATCAGCGCGGCGTGGCCGGCCAGCGCGGGCGTGAAGGCGCCGAAGGCGATGACGGCCAGGTTGACGGCATTGAGCATCAGCTCGATCGACATCAGCATGGCGATGGCGTTCCGCCTGGCCAGGAAGCCGAAGGTGCCGATGCCGAACAGCAGCGCCGACAGGACCAGGTACGCCTCCAGCGACTGGCTCAACAGTCTGGCCCTCCCCGCCAACCGCTCACTGTCGGCTGCCGCCGGGCTCGCTCGCCGCCGCCGGCGGCCGGGTCAGCCGGTCGAGCGACGAGCCTGCGCGATCCCCCGGGTCATGTGCGTCCTCTCGCTTGGCCAGAAACACTCCGCCGATGACCGCCGCGGTGAGCATCACGCCAATGACCTGCAGGCTGACGACGTACAGCGGGCCGAAGAGGAGCTGGGCCACCTCGATCGTGCTGAAGGCAACGCGCTCGGCCTCGCGCCCGGGCCACTGGGTGTTGATGATCGCGGCAATGATCAGCAGGGCGAGCACCGCCGCCGTGACGAAGCCGACCCACGCCTGGCGGTGGAAGACGAGGCTGGCCGGGCCGGCTTTGGTCTGGGTCAGCATGATCGCAAACAGGATCAGCACGCTGATCGCGCCGATGTAGATGAGCACCTGTGCTGCGGCGACGATGACCGCACCGGCGAGCACGTAGATGCCGGCCAGGGCAGCAAAGGCGACGATCATCGCCAGGCCCGAGCGAATGATGTCGCGGCCTATGACGACGAACAGCGCAGCCGCGAGCATGAGCCCGCCGAGCAGCAGGAAGATCAGGTCGTCCCAGGCCCAGCCCAGGAGGGGAATCTCTTGGGGTATCGCCATCTAGTGGCCCTGGCCCCCAGTCGGCCCGGACGTGTCGCCGTGCCCGCCCGCCTGTCCCTGCGGGCCACGGCCCGCGGCCAGCCCCAGGTTCGTGGCGTGGCCGTTGTCGTGGTGATGGGCGTGGCCGTTACCGTGCCCGTTGCCGTTGGCCGTGGAAGTCACGCCGGGCGGCAGCATCGGTAGCAGCTTGCCGACCGGCAGGCTCCGACCCTTGTCCTGGGCGCGGGCCAGCCAGTCGCGCTCCTCGCGGATGAGCGTGCCCTCCGTGATGCGGTCCATCGCGCTGATCGCCATCAGGTCGATCATCGGCTCCGAGCGGTCCTCGCGCGACAGCTCGAAGTCGGGTCCGCAGCGCAGGGCATCGTAGGGGCAGGCATCGACGCAGATGCCGCACAGGATGCAGCGGCTCTCGTCCACGTCGTACTTCTCAAGCACGCGCGGCTTGGGCATCAGCGCGCCCGTCGGACAGGTCTCGGCACAGCGACCGCACGAGACGCACGGCGTCGTGTTGAGGCTCATGTCGAGGGGCGTCGTGACGAGGGTGTCGAAGCCGGTCCGCATGAAGTCGTAGCAGGCCGCTCCGACGATCTCCTTGCAGACGTTGGCGCAGCGGCCACAGTCGATGCAGCGCGACGGCTCCCGCAGGATGAAGGCGTGGCTGTCGTCGCGGATGTAGTCGTGGTTGGCGCCGGTGAAGCGGTTCTCGGTGACGCTGCGGAATGAGAACGCGCCGCCGCTCTGTGGCTCGAGCGTTCTCAGCGTCGTGCCGTACTCGATGCCCTGACGGCGCAGGTCGCAGTAGCCGATCGCCTCGCAGGTGCACTGCAGGCAGCGCCTGGACTCGGCCATCGCGTCGGCCTGCGTGTAGGGGATCTCGTATTCGACGTATGACGAGTTGCGTACCTCCGGCTCCATCGCCGTGAGCCGGTAGCGCGGTTCCTTGACTTCGCCGGTGTAAGGCACGATCGAGAGGAACTCGGGCTGCGGCTCGGCCAGGGTCTGGCGCGTCCTGATCTCGTCGAGGTCGTTGCCCTTGAGGTAGGCGTCGACGGCGTAGGCCGCTCGGCGGCCCTCGGCGATCGCCTGCACCACGGTCGATGCCCCGATGCGCACATCGCCGGTGGCGAAGACGCCGGGCCGGCCGGTGGCAAAGGTGACCGCGTCTGCCGCCAGGCGGCGGTTCCGCGTCGCGCTCAGGCCCTCGGCGCCGCGCTCCAGCCAGTTCAGGTCCGGTCCCTGGCCGATGGCCAGCAGCACCCGGTCGCACTCGATGATGAACTCCGTGCCGGCCACGGGCTCCGGGCGGCGGCGGCCGGACTCGTCAGGCGCGCCAAGCGCCATGCGCTGGAACTCGACACCGGTGACCCGGTTGTCGTCGTCCGTCACGACCCGGGTCGGGGCAGCCTGGAAGATCGCCCGCGCGCCCTCCTCGAGCATCTCGTGGACCTCGTTCGCCGCCGGCATGTCCTTCATGTCGCGGCGATAGACCAGCGTTACCTCCGCAGCCCCCTGGCGGACGGACGTGCGCGCGCAGTCCATCGAGGTGAAGCCGCCGCCGATCACGACGACGCGCTTGCCGGCGTGCTCCGGGTAGGGCAGGCCGAGGGTGGCCACGCGCAGGTACTCGAGGCCATCAATCACCCCAATGCCGTCCTCGCCCGGCACGCCCAGCTTGTTGGTGTTGTAGCAGCCGATGGCAACGACGACGGAGTCGAAGCCCTGGTTCTGCAGGTCATCGATGGTGAAGTCGCGACCGAGGGCAGTGTTGGTCACCACCTTCACACCCAGCTGGTAGGCGGCCTCGTACTCGCCTTCGAGCACCTCGACCTTGGGCAGCCGGTACTGTGGGATGCCGTAGCGGAGCATCCCGCCGGGCGCGGGATCCCGCTCGAAGACGGTCACCTCGTGGCCCGCGATGGCGAGGTAGTAAGCGGCGGCCATGCCGGTCGGGCCGGATCCGATGACCGCGACACGCCGCCCGCTGGCCGCCTGGATCTCGAACGGCACGGGTGCGCGTGTGCCGGCCGCCTGTGCCTTCAGGACCTGGTCACCGGCATAGCGATGACTGTCCCTGATGGCGATCGCCTCCTCGACTTCGTCGCGTCGGCAGTGCTCCTCGCACGGCGCAGGGCAAACCCGACCCAGGACGCTCGGGAAAGGGATGGTCCGCTTGAAGATGCGCGCGGACTCGAACCAGTTGCCCTCGGTGTTCGCCTTCAGGAAGCCGGGGATGTCGATGTGACTGGGGCACTTGTTCTGGCACGGCGGCAGGCAGTAGGCGTTGTGGTCGGAGAAGATCAGCTCGAGGTTCGTCTTGCGGATCTGGCGCAGCCGCTTGGTCTGGGTGCTCACGACCATGCCCGGCTCGGCGGCGCGAGAGCACGAGATGGGCGGGGTGTCCTCTCCCTCGACCTCTACCACACACATCCGGCAGGCACCGAAGCCGGGCAGCTTCGGCTCATAGCAAAGGGTCGGCACCTCGATGCCGTGGTCGCGGCACACTTCGAGGATGGTCTGGCCGATGCGGCCGGTCAGTTGGCGGCCGTCAATCTCGACAATGAACGTCGGCGTGACCTGTGGCCGCTGCGGTGACTGGGTATCCAGCCAGCGCTCGGCGACCGCGTCCGACGCGTCGTCAGACGTCTGGGGCGCGATGTCCTGGGCGGGGCGCTGGAGGGTGTCGGTCATGCGATCAGTCGGTGCTCCGCTCTACGCTGTCTGCACGGACAGAGCCGACTGGCCGAGCTGGGTGCACACGCCGGCTGGGCATCTTCGTCGAACGAAGTGGTCCTCGAACTCCTGACCGAAGTATGTCATCCCGCTCAGGAACGAGTTTGGTGCCAGCCGTTCGAGCCCGCACATTCCGCCATCGCGCACGTCCGCGGCAAGGTCGAGCAGGAGCTGCGGATCGGTCGGCCGGGCCAGGCCGGCAACGGCGCGCGCGCCGATCTCGTACAGCCGACGGACGCCGATCCGGCAGGGGATGGTCTTGCCGCACGATTCGTCGGAAAGGAAGCGCTGAAGCAGCGTCGCCATGTCGAAAAGGCAGATGTCCTCGTCCAGGGCCACGACCGTGCCGGATCCCATCACCGCTCCGTGCGCGCCGAGCGCAGCCGCCGAGTAGCCCACGCCGAGCTGGTCTGGCGGCAGGAAGCTGCCGGACGGGCCGCCGACAAGCACTGCCTTCAGCCGACTGCCCTTGCGAACTCCACCGGCGAGCTCGTCGACGATTGAGCCGATGGGCATGCCGGTGGGCACCTCGACGATGCCAGGCGTCCCGACCGCGCCGGTGACCTGGACCAGCGTCGTGCCGGGCATGGCCACGTCGCCGATGCCCGCGTAGGCCGCCGGGCCGTTGGCCAGCAGCCATGGCAGGGCGGCCAGGGTCTCGACGTTGTTGACCACCGTCGGCCGGCCCCACAGACCCTTGCGGGAGGGATACGGCGGCCGTTGCTCGGGCTGGGCACGCTTGTTCTCCAGGGCACGCAGCAGGACGGTCTCCTCGCCGACCACGAAGCCGCCGGGCACGCCGACCACCTCGACATCAAGGTCAAAGCCGCTGCCCAGCGCGTCAGGGCCGAGCAGCCCGCCCTCCTCGGACGCCTCGATCGCCGCCTGCAGGCGGTGGATGACCCCTTGGGCACCGGCCTTGACGCAGATGTACGCGCGTCGGGCGCCGATCGCATAGGCGGCGATGGCCACGCCCTCGAGGACGAGATGCGGATCGCGCTCCATGAGTGTCCGGTCAAGCTGGGCGCCGGGATCGGCCTCGAAGCCGTTGGCCACCAGGTAGCGTTCCTCCGCCTGGATCTCGGCTGCCGCTCGCCACTTCTCGGCGGTCGAGTGGCCGGCACCGCCGCGGCCGCGCAGCCCCGCCTCACCAACCAGTCGGATGATTTGCTGGGGGCTGGACGTCGTGCCCACCTGCCGCCAGGTCCTCCACGCGCCTGCATCCTCCGCCGCCTGGCGACCGGCATCAGGGTCGTAGCGATCGAGTCGGGCGAGCAGGACGGAGGGAGCGTTGCGGACTCCGGGCAGGACGCGCATCAGGCGGATCCTGGCCGCTGGCGGCGGGCGCGCAGGTCACGCGCCAGGCGAGCGGCCTCGTCGGCGCTCATCGCCGGTTGCGGCTGACCGTCGATCGTCACGAACGACCCACCGCTGCTGTCCCCGCCGCAATCGACGCCGATCAGGCGCACGGCGCCGTCCGGGCTGACCCCACCGACGTCGGTGCCGAGCGCCTCCTCCAGAGCCTGCCGGACACGGCCACCGCCCTGCGCAAGGCAGTTCGGGCAGCGGCAGATCCCGATTTCCGTCGGGCGTCCCGGCTCGAAGTTGAGCGACGGGTAGCTGGTCGCCACGCCGTAGATCTCGCTGTACCAGGCCCCGGTGGCGTGGCTGATGTGCTGCAGCGCGGCGACGGGCAGGTGGCCGTACTGGTCCTGCGTGCGGTGCAGAATGCGCAGCAGCCGCCGTGGGTCGTGATCTTCCTCGGCGAGGATCTGGTCGAGCGGCTCCAGGTCGATAACGCCCCAGGCGGTGAAGGATCGGTCCGGCACGGGCCGTCCGGAGCGGCGCAGGGCTGACTTCTCGCGTCGCTCGGCGTACTGCTCGGGCGGCCCCCAGTGCACGTGCATCCGGTTCTTCGTGTCGACGCCGCCCATGTCGATGATCTCGATCGGGCACGCCATGGCGCACTGGAAGCAGGTCTCGCACTTGAGGTTGCCGAAGTCGTCGTAGAGCAGCACCAGCCGCCCGCGATGGCGCTTGGAGATGTCCGTCCGCTGCTCGGGGTACTGGATCGTCTCCTTGGCCTGGAAGAAGCGCACCAGGCCGGCCAGCATGCCCATGGCGATGCCAAGGCCGGGCACCTTTCGCGTGATGCTCAAACTATTCCCTCCGCAGTCGGCCTGCCGCCGCTGCTGCGCGCAAAGCGCCCGCATCCCGCTGCGCCAGCGGTCTGCGGTCGTTGCTTGCTCAAACCATTCCCTCCGCAGTCGGCCTGCGGCCGCTGCTGCGCGCAAAGCGCCCGCATCCCGCTGCGCCAGCGGTCTGCGGTCGTTGCTTGCTCATCGTCGCGTGAGCTCCTGGATGATCAGGATGGCCCCGGCCGTCAGGAAGATGTTGAGCAGGGCGATCTCGACGAGCCACTTCCACGCCCAGCCCATCAGCTGGTCGATGCGGACGCGCGGCAGGGTGCCGCGCATCCAGACGAAGACGAAGGCAAGCGTGAACGTCTTGGCCGTGAACCAGAACAGGCCGGAGACCACCTCGAAGCTCATGTAGGCCCACAGCCCGACCACGGCGCCGACGATGACGTTGAAAAGGATGAACGCGACGACCAGCGACTTGATCCAGCCCCAGTGGCTGAACAGCATCGCCAGCAGCAGGGTCAGCCCAAGGATGACCAGCGGCACGCCGAAGGCGGCGATGATCAGCAGCCCCATGCCCAGCCCGCCCAGGTCGATCGCAGCCGGCGCGAGCTCGATGCCCAGCATGGCCAGCAGCGGAGCCACGTCCAGCGGCGCGTTCCAACCGCCCAGGAAAAGGGTCACGGTGAGCGCCGAGAGGATGAACACGGCAACGTACTCGGCGAAGAAGAAGAACCCGAAGCGCATGCCGCTGTACTCGGTGGCGAAGCCGGCCACGATCTCGCTGTCCGCCTCGGTCAGGTCGAACGGCGCGCGATTGCCCTCGGCGGTGGCGGCGATGAAGAAGATCAGGAAGGCGAGTGGCTGCTGGAAGACGTACCAGTCCCAGAAGTTGCCCGCCTGATTGGCCACGATCTGGTTGAGGCTCAGCGTGCCGGCAAGCATCACGACGCCCACCGGCGCGAGCAGCAGCGGCAGCTCGTAGCTGATCACCTGCGCCGCGGCGCGCAGCGCGCCCAGCAATGAGTACTTGTTGAAGCTGGCCCAGCCGCCCATCATCAGCCCGACCACGGCGAGGCCGGAGATGGCGAAGAAGTACAGCAGGCCGATGTTCATGTCCAGGCCGACCAGGCCCGGCGCGAAGGGGATGACCAGCAGTCCCAGTACGGCGGCCAGATAGGTGACCACCGGTGCCCACGTGAAGACGATGGGGTCCGCGCCGGTCGGTGTGTAATCCTCCTTGACCAGCACCTTCAGCCCGTGCACGACCGATGACAGCGTGCCCCACGGGCCGATGCGGTTGGGGCCGACCCGCGAGTTGATGAAGGCGATGATCTTCATCTCCATGAAGATGATCACGAAGGCCGTCGGCACGGTGAACAGCAGGATGGCGGTGGCCGCCATGAGGAAGCGGACCACGTCGATGTTGTCGGTGACGACCTGGCCGCCGATGCCGAGCAGCCAGGGCAGAAGCCCGCTCGCCCATGCGACCAACAGGATGATCGGCATGGCGATCATCAGCGCCAGCAGCGGCAGGATGATCTTGCCCGCCAGCGTAAGCCGGTTCCAGGGCCGGGATATCACGCTCACTTGTCGATGCCACCCATGACCGGGTCCAGGCTGGCCATGATCGCCATCGTGTCAGCGATCAGGTTGCCGGGCATCAGCAGGCCGACCGCCTGCAGGTTGAAGAACGATGGGTCGCGCAGGCGCAGCCGGAAGGGCTGGTCCGTGCCGTCGCTCATGGCGTAACAGCCGTACTGACCACGTGGGCTCTCGACAGCGACGAAGGCGCGAGCCGGCGGGATGCGGATCAGCCGCGGGATCTTGGCCATCACCGGGCCATCGGGCAGCTCGTGGAGGATCTGGTCGATGATGCGAATGCTCTCGCGCACCTCGTCGACATGGAGCAGGTAGCGGGCGTAGGAGTCGCCCTCGGTCCGAGTGGGGACGTCGAATTCGAGCTCCGGATAGACGCTGTATGGGTGGGCTCGACGAACGTCGTACGGCACGCCGGTGGCGCGCAGGACCGGACCGGTGCAGAGGGTGCGCAGGGCGGTCTCGCGATCCAGGACGCCGAGGCCCTTGGTTCGACGAACGAAGATCTCGTTCTCGTTGAGCAGACGCGTGGTTGTCTCGATCTGCTTGCCTGCCCGACCCATCCAGTCGGCCAGCCGCGACATGAAGTCGTGATTGATGTCGCCGTTGACGCCGCCGATGCGCAGGTAGTTGAAGAGCACCCGCTGGCCCGTCACGGCCGCCAGCATCTCGACGATCTCGTCGCGCTCGATGAAGCCATAGAGGATCGGCGTCAGCCCGCCGAGGTCCAGCGCGAGCCAGCCCATGAAGAGTGCGTGGCTGGCGATGCGGTTGAGCTCCCAGCAGAGCACGCGGATGTACTCGGCCCGGCGCGGCACCTGCAGGTCGAGCAGCTTCTCGGCGGCCAGCACGGGCATCGCCTCGCTGAACATCGAGGCGACGTACTCAAGCGGGTCACACTGGTTGATGGCGTGGTGCCAGTCGCCGTTCTCGCAGATCTTCTCGACGCCGCGATGCAGGTAGCCGAGGACCGGATCGAGGTCCACCACCTGCTCCCCGTCGATCTTGAGTACGACGCGCAGCACGCCATGGGTGGACGGATGCTGGGGGCCCAGGTTGAGCAGCATCTCTCCGTCACGGAGGTGGTAGAACTCGGCTTCACGCTCGGTCCTGGGCGGATAGGGTGGAACGGCGTCGTAGATGGTTGCCGGCGTGTCGACCCAGATATCCGGGTCGTCGAGGGAGCGGGTCGTGGTCTCCGTCACTGGCGCGGGCCCCTGTTCGGAGCGAGCGAGTCCTTCCCGCGACGGACCACCGGCTGGCGCAGGAACTCAGCCGGCTGGTGTGTCTGCTCCATGTGCCGGAAGCCCTCGCCCGGCGATCGCGCCGCGTCGTCGGGCAGCAGAAAGTCCTTGCGCAGCGGGAAGCTGG
Source organism: Candidatus Limnocylindrales bacterium (assembly GCA_035540555.1). Classification (GTDB taxonomy): domain Bacteria; phylum Chloroflexota; class Limnocylindria; order Limnocylindrales; family CSP1-4; genus JALYGJ01. Next base: position 70,269 of record DATLGJ010000001.1, read on the forward strand.
TGTAGTCGGGTGGCATGTAGATCCGGCGCAGGTCGCGGTTGCCCTCGAAGATGATGCCGAACATGTCGTAGGCCTCGCGCTCGGCCCACTCTGCTCCGTTCCACAGGAACGTGACCGACGGGACGCGCGGGTCATCCCGCGACAGGCCGCCGACGATCACCCTCAACCAGTCCGGCGACTGCGCGGACCAGAGGTGATAGACGACCCACATCTCTGTGCCGGTGTCGACGCCGGCCAGGTCGGCGAGGACCTCGAACTTGAACTCGCTGTCGTCGTGCAGCGCCCTCATGACGTCGGTCACGCCTTCCGCACCGATGCGGATCTCGGTCGTGTCCTGGCGCTGGTTGACCGGGCCTTGAAGCCGGTCGGCGAAGGCGCGCTCCAGGCGGCGGCGCAGGCGGCTGTCCATCGGCGGCTCTGTCCTGGCTCCGGCCTAGACGCCCAGTGGGACGGTCGGCCCGACGGCGCGCTCGGCCCAGTGGCCGCGCCGCTCGATGATCAGCTGCTGGAGCTTCATCATCCCGTAGATCAGCCCCTCCGGCCGCGGTGGGCAGCCGGGCACGTAGACATCGACAGGCATGATCCGGTCGATCCCCTCGACCGTCGAGTAGGACCGCTTGTAGCGACCGCCGCTGGTCGTGCAGTCGCCCATCGCCACGCACCACTTCGGCTCCGGCATCTGCTCCCACAGTCGCAGGAACGGCCCGGCCATCTTGGTGGTGAGCGTGCCGGCAGCGATGAGGACGTCCGCCTGGCGCGGGCTCGCGCGGAAGGGGAACATGTTGAAGCGGTCCATGTCGTTCATCGGCGTCGCCGCCGACATCATCTCGATGGCGCAGCAGGCGAGCCCCGAGAGGAGCGGCCAGAGGCTGTTGGCGCGCAGCAGGTCGAGCACGTAGTCGGCCTTGGTCGGGATGATCGTCAGCGCGCTCCAGCGCCCATTGTCACCCTTCTCGGTCAACTCGAGCTCGCGCAGGTGGGTGATCTGCGAAGGCGCGCCGCCGCTGTAGGCCGCCGGGTGCGCCGAGGTCCAGAGAGTGTTGTCCACCACGATCGGCTCGGCGACGGCGTCCTCGGCGGTGGTGGCCAGGGCAACCTCTTCGTTGCTCGGTTGGTCCGAGGGCATCTGGATCGGCTCGTCGGTCATTCTCCGGCCGGCGTCCGCCCGCCCGGCGTCCGAGCTTCTGTTGTCGGGATCGGCGTCTTCCGGTCGGCCGCTGGGCCCCGGCCGGTGGGCGCGGCGAGGATCTACTTCCACGTCAGAACTCCCTTGCGCCATGCGTAGCCGAGGCCGATGAGCAGGATGACCACGAAAAGCAGCACGGCCAGGAACCCGCCGAGCAGCACGTCACGGAAGACCAGCGCCCATAGGTAGATGAAGATGACCTCGATGTCGAAGGCGACGAACAACAGCGCATAGATGTAAAACGACAGGCCCGTGCGGCCCCAGGTGTAACCGAAGGTGTCGATGCCCGATTCATACGGCAGTCCCTTGTGCCGATCGCCCTTCCAGCGATGGCTCAGCAGCCAGGCCGCGCCGATGGTCATCAGCACGAAGGTAGTGCCGGCGAACGCGAAGCCGAGCACGTACCACAGTCCTGTCGTCACATGTGCCTCATAGGCGCCACGGCCCGCGGTGGTAGGGGTTTGACCAAGGGATGTTGGGCGAACCGCAGCTCGTCATCATTCTACGTCAGCCGAGCGGAGAGGCAGCGCGGGCCAACCCGATGACGCGCGTCACGTCGGGGGACTCGCCAGCAACGGGCCTGCTACCTGAGCGGACGTAGCCTGTGAGCTCAACGCGCACGTTGTGCGCGGGGGACGGAGGTTGAGCAATGCCAGCCAAGACTGAGAAGCAGCGAAAGTTCATGGGCGCCGAGCTCCAGCGCAAGCGGGAACGCAAGGAGACCCGCACCGATATGACCGAGAAGGAGCTCGAGAAGATGGCCAGCAAGGACGGCAAGAAGAAGTCCGACTAGGCGTCGAGGCCGCCGCGACTGGCGCCCAGCAGCAGTCGCACGCCCGGGCCGACCAACGTGTGGGCACCGAGTACCACGGGGCCACGGCTGGCCCCGGCCGAGGCAGTCAGCTCCCTCAGCCAGCGGTCGCTGATGTCCGCGGCGCGCAGCAGATCGCTCGCATAGCGGTCGGCGGGCGATGGCCAGGCCGCCTCATCCGCTCCACTGCGGTGGGCAAGGAGCACGCGGCTGTCGATGATTGCTCCGTCGGCGAGCTGGGCGACGACGCGATCGAGAGCGCCGGGCCCGTCACGCTCCAGGAGCAGTCCGAGCGTGGCTCGCGGCGGTCGCCCGTCGGTGGCCCGCCCTGAGCCTCCGATGGCCAGCGGCGTCGACGCCCGAAGGCCCCGCTCCTCGGCCAGGAAGCGGACCCGGCAACGGACGTTGCGCTCCAGCCAGCGCATCGTGCTGGATCCCGCGCGCCCGAAGACGAGCAGCTCTGCGTGCGGGTCCTGTGCGAGGCGGCGCAGCTCAAGCGAGCGAGGCACGCCGAGCCTCTGCTCGTCGACCAGGTCGCTGACCCAGCGCGGCGCGGCCGTCGCGAGCGCCCACAGGCCGATGTCGAGCGGCGTATCGATGTCGAGCGCGAGCCGATCGCGGGAGGGCAGCTCGCGGACCCGATAACCGGCGTGTTCTTCCAGCCAGCGCGGCAGCGCATTATCCGTGGGCAGCGCGGGTAGCCCGGCCAGGTCGCGCGCGTCGCCAAGGGCGCACACGTCCGAGGAGTAGCGGTTATTGCAGAGCGCGCTGCGTCCGCCCGTGGCGGCGGTCGCGACCAGGCGGCGCGCATCGGTCAGGGTCAGGCGGGGCACCGCCCCGCTGCCCATCACCACCACGCCACCGCGCTTCGGCGAGTGCGCGCGGAGAAGCTCTCCAAAGCTGGCCCCGTGCTGCTCGCACAGCCGGACCCCGCCGGCGCCGGCGCGACGGAAGAGGTCGACCTGGTCGTCGGCCAGCCTTCTGCGCGCGTCGGCCAGCAGCCGCACCAGACCGGGATCGTCGGTGCTGGCCGGACGATGGAAGATGAGGACGGTAGGGCCGGCCATCGGTCGGCCGAGTCTAGTCACTTGAGGAGCGGCTTGGTCAAGCGCACGCGGGCCTACATCGGCCTCGGCGGCAACGCCGGTGACGTACGCGAGAACCTGCGTCGTGCGGTTCGAGCGCTCGGCGCGCTGCCCGGGGTGCGACTGCGCTCGGTCTCGCCGCTCTACCGCACGCGACCGGTTGGTGTGATCGACCAGCCGGACTTCCTGAACGCGGTGGTCGGGCTCGACGTGCCGGCGGGGCCCGACCCGGAGACGGGCGCGCTGGCCTTGCTCGTCGTGCTCAAAAACATCGAGTCGGCCATCGGACGCCAGACCGGGGAGCGCTGGGGGCCGCGCCAGATCGACCTTGACCTGCTCACCTTCGGCGGCCATCGGATCGATGTCGCACGCCCCAACGGCCGCTGGCTGACAGTGCCCCATCCGCAGATGGCCGATCGGCTCTTCGTGCTGGCCCCGCTGGCCGACGTGGTCGCGGGCCTACGACCACCCGGCTGGCGACAGACGGTTGCCCGGGCGCGCGCCCGGCGTGCCGCGCAGGAGGCGGACGACGCAGTCGTGCTCGTCGAGCACGACTGGACTACCTAGCCGATTAGGCCTCTTCCCAAACCTTTCCTACAGGCGGACGGCCGGCGGCTTGTCGCGGTCGAACATGTGCACGGTGTCGACGAAGCGCACCTGCTTGGTCTGATAGCCCATCACCAGTGAGTGCGTGCGCGCGCCGCCGCCGAAAAAGCGCACGCCCTGCAGCAGGTCGCCCTCGGTCACCCCGGTGGCCGAGAAAACGAGGTTCTCGCCGGGCGCCAGATCGGTGGTGCCGTAGACGCGCTCCTCGTCCGCGCCGCCCTCCCGCATTCGCTCGACCCGCTCCCGCTCCTCGTCGTTGCGAAATCGGAAGCGCGCCTGGATCTCACCACCGAGGCAGCGCAGCGCGGCCGCCGTGATCACGCCTTCGGGCGCACCACCGATGCCCATCACGGCGTGCACGCCGGTGCCGCTGACCGCGCACGAGATCGCCGCTGACAGGTCGCCATCCGAGATCAGCTTGATTCGGGCGCCGGTCCGGCGCACCGCTTCGATCAGCTCCGCGTGGCGGGGGCGGTCGAGAATGATCACCGTAAGGTCGCTCACCCGCCGCCCGAGCGACTCCGCGATGCGGCCGAGGTTCTCGGCCGGAGGCAGGCGGATGTCGACGTGGCCGGCCGCCGTCGGGCCAACGCAGAGCTTTTCCATGTACGTGTCCGGCGCGTTGAGCAGTCCGCCTTTCTCGGAGGCCGCCATCACCGTGATCGCGTTGGCGAGGCCCATCGCCACGAGGTTTGTGCCCTCGAGCGGGTCGACGGCGATGTCCACCTCGGGCTGGTCGGCATGCTGCTCGCCCACCTGCTCGCCGATGTAGAGCATCGGCGCCTGGTCGCGCTCGCCTTCGCCGATGACGATGGTGCCGCGCACCTCGACCTCGTCCAGCGTCCGGCGCATGGCCTCGGTGGCGGCATGGTCGGCGCCGTGGCGGTCTCCCCGGCCCATGTAGCGCGCCGAGGCGATCGCCGCCGCCTCCGTCACGCGCACTGTCTCGAGCGCGAGCAGCGTCTCCATCTGCCTCCTCTCCCCGCCCTCTTGGTCAGTGGCGGAAGTGCCGTCGACCGGTGAAGACCATCGCCATGTGGTGGCGGTCGGCCACCTCGATGGCCATCTCGTCGCGGATAGAGCCGCCGGGCTGGATGATCGCCGTCACGCCGCGCTCGGCCGCCAGCGCGATCGCATCGGCAAAGGGAAAGTAAGCGTCCGAGGCAAGCACGGCAAGCGGCGCCCGGTCGGCCGCTCGGTGGAGGGCGATCTCGACTGCCGACAGTCGGCTGGCCTGTCCGGCCCCGACACCGACAAGCGCTGCGTTACGGGCGAGCACGACCGCGTTGCTGGTGACGTGGCGCACGGCGCGCCAGGCGAAGAGCAGGTCCGTCAGCTCCTCGAGGGTCGGTCGGCGCCGGGTGACCACCTTCAGCTGCGACCGATCCAGCTCGGACCTGTCGCGCGTCTCGACCAGCAGGCCACCACCGATCCGATGGAAGTCGAGCCGGGCCAGGCCGTACTCGGCCAGAGCATCATCGGGCGCGCTGGGGATCGACAGCAGGGCCAATCTCTCCTTGGCCGCCAGCACGCGGCGGGCTTCCTCGCTGAAGCCCGGCGCCACTACCGCCTCGTAAGCATTGCCGGCGATCTGTTCGGCCGTCTCGGCATCGACGAGCCGGTTGAGCGCCACGACCGCGCCGAAGGCGCTCACGGGGTCGCCCTCGAGCGCCTTGACGTAGGCCTCCGACAGGCGGTCGTTGGATGCCAGGCCAGTCGGGTTGCGCTGCTTGGCGATGCAGCAGGTGGGGGCCGTGAAGTCGGTCACGATGCGATAGGCGGCGTCGAGGTCGAGCAGGTCGTTGAAAGTCGGCTGACCGCCCTGCAGCAGGTTCGCATCCGACAGCGTGCCGCCTCGGTGCATCGTCTCGCGGTAATACGCCGCCTGCTGGTGCGGGTTCTCGCCGTAGTCCAGGTCGCGGATCTTCTCCAGCACCAACGCCATGCGGTCGGGGAAGCGCGTGCCGGCGATGTGGTTGAGGTAGCTCGACACCTCGGCGTAGTAGGCCGCCACGTCGGCCAGCGCGTTCGCGGCCAGCAGCTGGCGAAGTTCGGGTGAGACCGCGCCGCGGTCGCGCAGATCCTCGATCACCCGCTCGTAGTGATGAGGGCTGGACACGGCAGTCACCGCCGCGTAGCTGCGCGCAGCCGCGGTCAGCAGGGCGTTGCCGCCGACGTCGATCATTTCGATCGCCTCGTCGAGCGGAACCGACCGCCAGCCAACCTGTGGGGCGAAGGGTTTGACGTTGACCACCACCAGGTCGATCAGCTCGATACCGGCCCGGGCAAGCTCGGCCAGCTCGTCGGGCCGATTGCGATGGGCCAGGATGCCGCCGTAGACGGCCGGGTGAAAGGTCTTGACCTGGCCCCCGGCAAGCGTGTCGACCTGGGTCAGCGCGCTGATCGGCTGGACCTCGATACCTTCCCCGGCGAGGACCTCGCGAGTCCCGTCGGTGGCGAACACCTCACACTCGAGGTCCAGCAAAGCGCGGGCGAAATCGACAATCCCTTCGCGGTTGGCGACCGAGAGCAGCGCTCGCAAACGTCTCCTCCAGGGCCCTCGCGGCGTTTGCGCGGCTCATCTGGGGCAGGGGTTCGAGCCGGCCGGGCGAGTATAGCAACTGGCCCCGATCAGCCGGGTAGGCGAGCACTCCTCGCAGCCGCTCGCCGACCCTTTGCTATCCTGCCGGCGAGGGCGCAATTCAACGTGGAGGCAAGGTGGCGCTAGGCCCGCTCGAGTACCTGACAATCCCGTTCAACCAGCAGAACTTTCCCGACATCTTCACGCCCATCTGGATTGCGGCGCTGGTCCTGCTGGTCGGCCAGATCGTGCTCTACAACGTTCGCAGCTCGCAACTGCACCGCCACGAGCCGCTGCGGAACATGCAGGAGTGGCTCTTCTGGACGGGCATGACCGTCTTCGGCCTGGTGCTGGTGGCGACAGTATTTGCGTTCTACTTCTTCGTCATAGTGCTGACGCTCGTGATCGGGCTGGCGACGTACGTCTGGATCCGCTTCTTCCGGTTCCCGCCGATGATCGCGGTGTACAACCAGCAGCTTCGTCGGGCGCGGTTTTTCAGCCAGTCGCGCTACGCGCAGCCCGAGGCGACGGTACGCCAGCGTCGGCAGCGCCGTCGGCGCCGCTGACGGCTGATGGAGATCCGGCGCTTCGGCCCGGGCCACCGTAAGGCCGAGGGCCCCCCGGGCTCGCAGGGCGTGACCGGCCAGGTCATCCACAGCGATGGCGGCGCGCGCATCTCCGAGCTGGTCTTCCAGCGCTACGCGATGGTCTCGCCCCACTCCAACCCGAACACGACCCTGTTCGTGGTCATCAGCGGGGGCGGTTACGTCCAGGTGGGCACCGAGCGCAGCCGGATCAACCATGGCGAAGCGGTCGTCTTGCCGCCCGACCTGCCGCACGGCGCGTTCACCGACGGCAGCGAGATGCGCGCCATCGTCATCGAGCTCGGCCACGGCGGCGATGCGCGCCTGCTCGAGGGCCGGGCCGTCGAGGTCGGACCGAAAGCGGACCACTCCGCCGGCGGGCCGATCGCGTCGGGCCGACCGGAGCGAGCCCAGGGCTCACTGGCCGAGCGACCAAAGCTGCGCGACGAGTACGACTCCTCCGAGGGAGAGCCCTGGTAGGCGGCTGAGCCGCCGACCCGACCGACGGCGCCGAGGAAAGGGGACATGTCGGCCGAGGTCCTGCTTGCCGTCGCATTGCTCTTCGCGCTCGCTGCGCTGCTCTACTCGGCGGTCGGGCACGGCGGCGCCTCGGCGTACCTCGCGATCATGGCCCTGGCCGGTATCGAGCCGTTGGTCATGCGGCCGACGGCCCTGGTGCTGAACATCCTCGTCGGCTCGATCGCCGCACTGCGCTTTCACCGTGCGGGCCAGCTCGAGCTGCGGGCCCTGGCTCCGCTGCTGCTCGGCTCCATCCCGCTCGCATTCCTCGGCGGCACGGTGATCCTGCCCGCGACGACGTACAAGCTGCTGGTTGGAGCGGTGCTGCTCGTTGCGGCCGTGAGGCTGTGGCTGACTGCGGCGACCGCCGACGATGACCGCCCCACGGCGGTGCCGCCCTGGGCAGCGATCCCGCTGGGTGGCGGCCTCGGGTTGCTGGCTGGCCTGACTGGCACCGGTGGAGCCATCTTCATGACCCCGGCCGTGCTGCTGCTCGGCTGGGCGTCTCCCCGGCGCGCCGCCGGTCTGTCCGCAGGCTTCGTGGTAGCGAACTCGGTGGCCGGCCTGGCCGGAAACTTCGCCGTCGTCGGGCAGCTGCCGCCCTATCTCGCGCTCTGGCTGCCGGCGGTGCTGGTCGGTGCGCTGATCGGCACCGAGCTTGGCGTTCGACGGCTTTCGCCGGTCGGACTGCGGCGGGCGCTTGCACTGGTGCTGGTGGTTGCCGGACTGAAGCTGATCCTGGTCGGCTAGGGCGGAGGATCGGCCGGGGCTGATTCAGCGAGGAAGCGACCGAGCCCGCCCAGGATGCCCGCGGTTGCCCCCACACGACATGTCCACTCACGTGAAAGGCCCCGTAGCGCAGGCGCAGGCCATCACGCTCAGCGGTAATCGTCTCGATCCGCGCGCCGGGCAGGAAGGCGGCCAGCGGCGCGCTGAAGGCATGGGCGACCTCGCGCGGGTCCGGCGTCAGCAGCGGCTCCCGTTCGGCAACGGCAATGACCGGGTGGGCCTGGAACCCGGACACCCGAACGTCGATCGGGGCGGTGCTGCCGATGATCCGCACGCCGGCCTGCTGCGGGTCGAGGCCGACCTCCTCGCGGGCTTCGCGCATGGCCGCCGCCACGATCGATTCATCGCCGGGGTCGACGGCGCCGCCGGGAAAAGCCACCTGTCCGGCATGACGGTGTCCGCCCGCCGAGCGCTCAATGAGCACGACCATCGCCTGCTCGTCGTCGGCCGGGTGCAGGAGGACCAGCACCGCGGCGTCCCGACGCGGCCCGGCCGGTGTCGGTGGCAGCGTCGCGTCGCCATGGCCGGGGTTGAGCCAGACGGGGATCAGCTGCGTCGGTGGCGGTGGCAGGCGGGCCGGGAGCCGGGCCAACCTGGCTGCCGCCTCGGTCAGGCGCACGCGAGCTTTCTCAGCGAGCCGGCAGCCGGAAGGAGAGGCCACACAGCGGCTCGGCGGCCTCGACACCACGTGCGAGGAACACGGCCGCGTAGCCCCCCAGCTGGCGTGGATCGAGCAACCGCGCGACCGCCGAGCGCAGGGCGAACATCTCCTCCCAGTCCGCGCCTGCGCGCTCACGCGCCGCTTCCAGCGTGGCCTCCAGCCCACAGCCGACGAGCAGCTCGGCCTGGGACGTCTGGCCGACAAGCGTCAGACCGGCCGCCCGGGCCAGCCGGCGCAGCGCGCCCAGGTCGACCGTCGTGGTCAGGTCCTGGTGGCCGACACCGGTCAGGGGGTTTCCGCCCACGTGATGGTCACGGAAAGCGCGCAGCGTGCCCTCGGGCCGCCCGGGACCGTACAGCACGGACGGCTCCGCGGCGTAGTCGATAAGCAGCAGATAGCCGTGCTCGAGTTGATCGGCCGCTGCGGCCAGCCAGTCGCCCATGGCCAGGCAGGCTTCGGCGTGCTGTCCCTCGGTCAGCTGCACGCCGGTGGCGGCCAGCCACTCGGCGAGAGCGGGGGTCGACGGGTCGGCCTCCACCTCCACAAAGCGGTCACCCTGCCAGTCGACGAGCAGCTCGCGCAAACGGCCGCCGCGAACGACGGTGCGGTGCACCGGCAGCGCATCGAGCAGCTCGTTGGCCAGCATCAGGCCCGTGAAGCGATCGCCGGCCTGGTCGCCGGCTTCGATCGGCTCGTAGCGGAGCTGAGCGGCCAACGGCGACTCGATCAGGCGCAAGCCCTCGGCAATGCTCGCTCCCAGTGATCCTCTGCCGGCGCCGTGCTCGCGCAGCACGAAGGGGGTCGGACGGTCCAGGAGCCGCCAGATCTCCTCGATCTGGCGGGCCAGCGCGTGGCCGAAGATCGGATGCAGCTCAGGTGCGGTCAGGAAGTCGCCGGCGCGCGTCGGGCGCTGAGCGCTCGTGCGGTAGTAGCCCAGCCCGGGCTCGTACAGCGTGCGCTCCATGAAACGGGCGAAGGTGATCGGCCCGTGGGCCAGGATCTCCTCGCGGATGAGCGCCACCAGCTCGGGGCGGCCCGGGTCGTCGGTCGGCGGCGGCGGGGCGGCGCCGCGCCGCTGGCCGGCCTCCATCATCCGGCGTGCCGGCTCAGTGAAGGACGGAGCCGTCGCCGCGCCCGCCGGTCGTCAGCTCGATGGCGGGTGTCGCTTCAGTGCGGTCTGCACGCCGGGCGTCGGCACGGCGTTGCTCAGCCCCGGCCACCACCGTTTCCTCGCCGGCGCTGAAGACGAGCGTGCCGTTGACGCTGTCGGCGTCCACGCTGATGGTGCTGCCGGGCGGGAAGCGGCCCTCCAGCAACGCCCGAGCCAGCGGGTTCTCGACCAGCCGCTGAATCGCACGCTTGAGCGGGCGGGCACCGAAGGCCGGGTCGTTGCCCTCACTGGCGACCAGCTGGCGCGCGGCCGGCGTCAGTCCAATGCGCAAATCGTGGTCGGCCAGCCGGCGCTCCAGGTCGACCAGAAGACGGTCGACAATGGCGGAGAGATCGGCGTCGGTGAGCGCATGGAAGACGATCACCTCGTCGACCCGGTTCAGGAACTCGGGCCGAAAGACGGCGCGCAGCGATTCCATGACCTGACCGCGCATCTGGTCGTAGCCGGAGTCGCCGGAGCGTCCCGCGGCAGCGCTGATGTGCTGGCTGCCGACGTTGCTGGTCATGATCACGACGGTGTTCTTGAAGTCCACCGTTCGACCCTGACCATCGGTCAGCCGACCGTCGTCCAGCACCTGCAGCAGGACGTTGAAGACGTCGGGATGCGCCTTCTCGATCTCGTCCAGCAGGATCACCTGGTACGGCCGGCGGCGAACGGCCTCGGTCAGCTGGCCGCCCTCCTCGTAGCCGACGTAACCGGGCGGGGCGCCGAGCAGCCGGCTGACCGAGAACTTCTCCATGTACTCGCTCATGTCGATGCGCGTCATCGCCTGCTCATCGTCGAACAGAAACTCAGCCAGCGCGCGAGCCAGCTCCGTCTTGCCCACGCCTGTCGGCCCAAGGAAGATGAACGAGCCGATCGGTCGGCGCGGATCCTTCAGCCCGGCACGGGCGCGGCGGACCGCGTCGGAGACGGCCGCGACGGCCTCGTCCTGGCCGACCACACGCTCGTGCAGGCGCTCCTCCATGCGCACCAGCTTGGCCTGCTCGCCCTCAAGCAGGCGGGTAACGGGGACGCCTGTCCACGAGGCGACGATGCGCGCGATGTCGTCGGCATCGACCTCCTCCTTGAGCAGGCGCTCGGCGCCGTCGCGCTGGCCCAGGGCAGCCTCCTGCTCGGCCAGTCGCTGGTTCAGCTCCACCTGGCGGCCGTACTTCAGCTCGGCAGCTCGGCCGTAATCGGCCGCACGCTCGGCTTCCTCGATCTGGTGCTGCAGCTTCTCGAGCTCGCTCTTGGTCTCGCGCAGGCCGGCGATGGCCGCCTGCTCCTGCTGCCATTGGCCCTTGAGCGCGCCGGCTCGCTCGCCGATGTCGGCCAACTCGCGCTCGAGTGCCTCGAGCCGCGCCTTCGAGGCGTCGTCGCGCTCCTTGCGCAGCGCCTCGCGCTCGATCTCGAGCTGGATGCGTCGACGCTCCAGCTCGTCCAGCTCGACCGGCATCGAGTCCATCTCCATGCGCAGGCGCGAGGCGGCTTCGTCGACCAGGTCGATCGCCTTGTCAGGCAGGAAGCGCTCGGTGATGTAGCGATTTGACAGGACGGCCGCAGCCACCAGCGCCGAGTCGGTGATGCGCACGCCGTGATGGTTCTCGTAGCGCTCGCGCAGGCCGCGGAGGATCGAGATGGTCTCCTCGACGGTCGGCTGGTCGACGAAGACAGGCTGGAAGCGTCGCTCCAGGGCGGCGTCCTTCTCGATGTGCTTACGGTATTCGTCGAGCGTCGTTGCGCCGATCGTGTGCAGCTCACCCCGGGCGAGCATCGGCTTGAGGAGATTGGAGGCGTCCATCGCGCCCTCGGCCGCGCCGGCACCGACGACGGTGTGCAGCTCGTCGATGAACAGCACGATCTGGCCGGCCGAGTCCTTGATCTCCTTGAGCACCGCCTTCAGCCGCTCCTCGAACTCGCCGCGGTACTTGGCGCCGGCGATGAGCGCACCGAGGTCCAGCCCGACGACGCGCTTGTTCTTCAAACCCTCCGGCACGTCACCGCGGACGATGCGCTGGGCGAGCCCCTCGGCGATGGCGGTCTTGCCCACGCCGGGTTCGCCGATCAGCACCGGGTTGTTCTTCGTTCGCCGGCTGAGGACCTGGATCACCCGGCGGATCTCCTCGTCGCGACCGACGACGGGGTCGAGCTTGCCCTCGCCGGCGTCGCGGGTCAGGTCGCGGCCGTAGCGCTCCAGCGCCTGATAAGTGCCCTCGGGGTGCTGGCTGGTCACGCGCTGGCCGCCACGCACCTGCTGCAGCGCACCGAGCAGCTGCTCGTGGCCGGCGCCAGCCGATTCCAGGATGCGCTGGGTGTCGCCGCTCGCCTGGCTCGCCGCGAGCAACAGATGCTCGGTCGAGACGTAGTCGTCGTTGAGCCGCCGCGCTTCATCCTCGGCACGCTCGAGGAGCTGCCGTGCTCTGGGATCGAGGCTCAGCTGGCCGCCCTGGATCTTCGCTCGGCGGGCGAGCACGGCGGCGACCTCCGTGCGCACCTGCGCGGGATCGGCATCGAGCGCGCGCAGCGTCATGACCGGGATGCCCTGCTCGTCCTCCAGCAACGCCGCAAGCACGTGCTCTGCGTCGAGCACGGGGCTTTCGGCCTCCGTTGCCAGGCGCTGGGCGGCGAGGATGGCCTCCTGGGCCTTTTCGGTGTATCGGTCCAGCTTCACGCGTCTGCTCTGCTTTCGGATCGTTCAGGCGGCTCGAGCCGCTCCAAGAGTTGTCAATAGTATTGACAACATTGCTGTCAACGTCAAGGCCTAGTGCTGCGGCGCCAGTAGTGACTAGTCGAGGCGTGCGGGCCCCGTCGCGTCAAGGATTGAGCGAGCGGCCAGCACGTCCGGAGTGGCATGGCCCTCAGGGAGGGAGGCGTAGACGTCGCGCAGCCGCGTGACCGCATCAACGCCGTCCCTGGTTGCGCCGAGCTGAGCGAGCCGTGTCGCCGCGCGCAGCTCCGTCCAGCGGGCGCCGGCCTGTGCGGATCGATCAAGCGTCAGCCAGAGACCGGCTTCAGCCTGTTGACGCTCTCCCATCGCGCCCAGCAGCTCGCTCTTCTGCAAGAGCACGGCGATCGACGCGGCGTCTCCCCCGTCAAGGCTGATCGCCCGGTCGAGCAGGTCCAGTGCCTCGGCGTGCCGGCCGGCCATCGTGCAGGCCTGCGCGCGAAGGCTGAGCACAGCGGGCCAGAAGACGGGTGGTGCCTGCACGCCTTCGTACAGGGCGATGCCGCGCGTCATCCGCTCGAGTCCCACCTGGGCATCGTCGACGGCCGCATGGCATACCCCCTCAACGACCAGCCCGAGCGCTTCCCAGATGCGATAGTCGTTCTCCTGGGCGATCCTGATCACTTCCTGCGCATGCCGATCGCCGCTCTCGAACCTGCCCGCGATGACGTCGAGGTAGGCGACATGGAAGGTGGCGTAGGCCAACGAGTACGGATGCCGCAGGCGAGCAGCCAGCTCGAGAGCGGTCGCAGCGCGCGCGGCGGACGTCTCGGGGTATCCGAACAGCCAGTACAACAGTGCCGCGACCGCGGCTGCCGCCACCCCCGGCCGGGGACCGAGTCGCAACGGCGTCTTTCCATGCCGATCGGGATCGAACAGCTCGAGCGCTCGCTCGAGGTGACCCAGCCCCTCCTCCGGCTGACCCGTCAGGGCAAGAGGAGGCCCGACCAGCAGATGGCCTTCGACGAGGAGCTCGGCATCACCCTGGTCGTCAGCCAGCTCGAGCAGCTGGCGGCCAATGGCAGCTGTCTTGTCCACCTCGCCTCGGTACAGGTAGAAGCTGGCCAGGCTGCGCAGAACGGGCAGCTGCCTGGGCAGGGAGGCCGTCCTGTCGGACGCAGCGAGTGCCTGCAGATAAAGCCGCTCCACCTCCTCGGTGTAGCCCCGCAGGGCAAGCATGCCGCGCGCGAGGCTGAGGCTGATCACGGCCTGCTGATGCGCGCGCTCGGGCCCCGGCGCTGACGCCGATAGAACGCCCAGCAGATCGTTCGTCAGCGCGATCGCCGCATGGTATGAGCCGCGTGCCTCATACAGCGGCCATAGCACGTCCAGCATGGAATGCAGCGCAGCGAGCTCTTGGGCCTCCACGAAGTAGAGCCACGCCAGCTGCAGGTTGCCCAGCTCGGCAGCCAGGTCGTCCAGCCCTGCCTCACGCCGCTCGCCTTGCAACCAGCCCCGACGGCTAGCCGCGAACTCGTTGAAGTACTCGGCGTGTGCGCGGCGCGCGACCGAGCCCAAGGCGGGATCCTGGGCCAGGCGGTCCGCGGCGTATTCACGGATCGTCTCGAGCATGACCAGCCTGCGGCCGCCGGGGTCCTCCACTGACCGAAGCAGGCTCTTGTCAACCAGCGATGCCAGGCGCTCGACGGGGTCGACGTTTCGCAACTGCTCGAGCCGCTCGACGACCGACTCGACCGCATCGACGCGCGCCGATGCGAAGAGCGACAGCACGGTGAAGAGCTGCTTCTCGTCATCGTCCAGAAGCTCGTAACTCCACTCGATCGTCGAACGCAACGTGCGCTGGCGTCCCGGCAGGTCCCGTTGCCCGCTCCGGAGGGCGTCGAGCCGGCTGCGCAGGCGGTCGCTCAGCTCCTCCAGCGAGAAGAGGCTCAGCCGCGCGGCGGCCAGCTCGATGGCCAGTGGCAGGCCGTCAAGCCGAACGCAGATATCGGCCACCAGCGGCCCGTTCGCCTCGGATAGGCTGAAGCCCGGCCGAGCTTCCCGCGCTCGGTACATGAACAGGCGTACTGCCTCGTAGCGCTCCAGATCGCCAACTGCGCCGGATCCCGTGGCGGGATCGGGCAGGGACAGCGGCCCCAGCGGAACCAGGCGCTCTCCGCGTATGCGCAGCGCCTCCCGGCTGGTGACGAGAAACACGAGCTGGGGGCACGCCCTGAGAAGCTCGGCGAGGTCGTTGACGGCGGCCATCGCCTGCTCGAAGTTGTCCAGGATGAGCAGCAGACGCAGCGGGCGCAGCCGCTCAGCGAGCGCGTCGCGCAGGTCATCGTCGGCTCCGATCGACAGGCCGAGCGCCTCGACGATGGCACCGAGCACGGCAGCCCGGTCGCGCGTCGCAGACAGGTCCACGAAGAGCACCCCGTCAGGAAAACGGCCAGAGACGGCGGGCGCGGCCGCCAGCGACAGGCGGGTCTTGCCTATGCCACCCGGTCCGGTGAGAGTGATCAGCCGGACGTCGTCGGTCGAGAGCATGTGGATCAGCGTCTCGAGCTCCTCTTCCCTGCCCACGAGCGGGGACGAGGGGGCCGGCACGTTGCTCCGAGCGCCGCCGGGCGATCTCGGCGGCCGGAGATCATCCGGGGCGCCGCGAGCGACGACCTGGAAGAGCCGCTCGCGACCGCGCAGGTCGCGCAGTCGGAACTCGCCAAGGTCGCGCAGCACGCTGCCCTCATCGAGGCCATCCCCGACCAACGAGCGGGTCGATGCCGACAGCAGGATCTGCCCTCCGTTTGCCGAGCCTCCGATGCGCGCGGCGCGGTGAACGTCCAGACCGACATAGTCGCCCTCGCTCAAGCGGCCCTCGCCGGTGTGCAGCCCGATCCGCACCTTGACCTCGGCCCCCTCCGCCCATTCCTGGGCAGCCATGCCGCGCTGGATCTCGATCGCCGCGCGGACGGCGTCCGCAGCACGACTGAATACGGCAAAGAAGGAGTCACCCTCGGTGCTCACCTCGACTCCGTCGTGGCGCCCGAACGCGGCGCGGACCACCCGACGGTGCCGCTCGAGCAGCTCGGGATAGTCGTGCGGAAGACTCTCCAGCAGGCGGGTCGAGCCTTCTATGTCGCTGAAGAAGAAGGTGACGGTCCCGCTGGGCAAGTCGCGCATGGCACCCAGTGTGGTTCGATTCATCGGCCGGGGCAATCTTCCGAAGCGAAGATGCTGGCGAGCTGACGCTCTTTGCTATGTCCGCGGGTCGGGCTGATCGGCCAGCTCAAGGAAAGCCTCGGCAGCTGCCCTCGCCTCGCTCGACAGCCCCGTCGGGAGGACCACCCGCACCTTTGCGTAAAGGTCACCGCGGCCTTCGCCACGGAAGCGCGGCAGCCCCTGGCCAGCGAGCCGGAAGGTGCGCCCATTCTGCGTTTCGGCCGGTATCCGCAGCAGCACCCGGCCGCCCAATGTATGAACCGGGACTTCGCCGCCCAGCAGCGCCTCGTGCAGCGTCACGGGGACTTCCCGACGCAGGTCGGCGCCTTCGCGCACGAAGACCGGGTGTGACCGGACGCGAACCTTCAGGTAGACGTCGCTGCCCTCCGGTCCCACGCCCGAGAAGCGGATGCGCTGGCCGTCGGCAACTCCCGGCGGGATGGTCACCTCGATGCGCCGGCCCTCCATCTCCAGCCGCCGGCTGCTGCCCGTCGCGACCTCTTCCAGGCTGACCTCGGCCTCCGCTTCCAGCGCACTCCGGCGCCTCGTCGCCGTGCGCCGGCCGTTGTTCTCGCGGCCGAACTCGGTGCCACCCAGGCCGGCGAGGATGTCTTCGAGTGAGCCGCTCGCCGCTCGTCCCTGTGACCCGCCTCCGCTCTGGGCGAAGCCGCCGGCCTCAGCGAAATCACCAGGCTGGCGAAAGGAGCCCGCGCCGAACGGTGACTCACCGCCGCCGAAGAAGGTTCGGAAGAAGTCGGAGAAGCCTTCCAGGTCCTCCGGATTGCCCCTGAACTCGAAGCGCACGCCGCCCGGGCCACCAGATCCCTGGAAACCGGCGAATGGCTCACCGGGTCGACCTCCGGCCGCCCCGGCCTGCTGGTAAGCCTGCCAGTTGGCGCCGAGCTGGTCGTACAGCTTGCGCTTCTCCGGATCACCGAGCACCTCGTGGGCCTCGCTGATCTCCTTGAAGCGTCGTTCAGCCTCGGGGTTGCCCTTGTTGACGTCGGGGTGGTGCTGCCGGGCGAGCTTGCGGAAGGCCTTCTTGATGTCGGCCTGACTGGCACTCCGCGGCACGCCCAGGGCGGCGTAGTAGTCGCGGTACTCCATCGCTGCTCACCATCCGGTCGGCACCGGCCTAGCGGCCGCCCTCGTGGGCGCCCGCCTGGGCCGGCGGCTGGTCCGTGCCCGGGAAGCCCCGCCGCATCTTGTCGGGCGCGGCGGGCTGCTCGCGCGGCTCCTCACCGCGCTCGAGGATCTCGGCCGGGGTGGTCTTGAGCGCAACCGGCTTGCGCACCAGGGCGTGCTCCAGAACCTGATCCATCGACTCGACCATGACCAGCTTGATCTGCTTGCGGATCTCCTCGGGTACGTCGCGGATGTCCTTCTCGTTCTTCAGCGGCAGGATCACGCGTCGGGCGCCCGAAAGGTGCGCGGCGAGGATCTTGCTCTTCAGGCCGCCGATCGGCAGCACCCGCCCGCGGAGGGTGATCTCACCGGTCATCGCCACGTCCCTGCGAACCGGGATGCCGGTGAAGCCGCTGACCATCGCCACGGCCATGGTGATGCCTGCGGAAGGACCATCCTTGGGAATGGCACCTGCAGGCACGTGGATGTGAAGGGTGTTCTTCTCGAAGGTGTCGCGGGCGATGCCCAGCTCCTCGGCTCGCGCCCGGATCCACGACAGCCCCGCCCGAGCCGACTCGCGCATGACCTCGCCAAGCTGGCCGGTGAGGATGAAGTCCTCCTTGCCGGGCATCTTGGTCACCTCGACCGAGACCACGTCTCCGCCGACCTCGGTGACGACCAGCCCGGTAGCGGCACCGATCTGGTCCTCGGTCTCGAGCTCGCCGTACTCGAAGCGCGGCGGCCCGAGCAGGGCGGCGAGCTTCTTGGTGTCGACGACCGTCTTGCGCTTGCGGCCCTCGGCCACAGTGCGGGCGACCTTGCGCATGACGTTGGCGATCTCGCGCTCGAGGTTACGGACGCCGGCCTCCTTGGTGTAGGCCTGGACGAGCTCGGTCATGGCCTCGTCGGTGATCGTCACGTGCTTCGCGGACAGCCCGTGGTTCTCCATCTGCTTCGGGATGAGGAAGCGCTTGCCGATCTCAATCTTCTCCTGCTGGGTGTAGCCCGGCAGCTGGATTACCTCCATCCGGTCGCGCAGCGGGGCAGGGATCGGGTCGAGCAGGTTGCCGGTCGCGATGAAGAGCACCTTCGACAGGTCGAAGGGCACCTCCAGGTAGTTGTCCTGGAAGGTGTTGTTCTGCTCCGGGTCGAGCACCTCGAGCAGGGCCGACGACGGATCGCCGCGGAAGTCCATGCCGATCTTGTCGACCTCGTCGAGCATGAAGACCGGGTTGTTGGTGCCGGCGGTCTTGATGTTCTGGATCACCCGGCCCGGCAGCGCGCCGATGTAGGTCCGTCGATGACCGCGGATCTCGGCCTCGTCGTGGATGCCACCGAGGCTCATGCGCACGAACTTGCGGCCCATCGCGCGGGCCACGCTTTTGCCGAGCGAGGTCTTGCCCACGCCGGGCGGCCCGACGAAGGCCAGGATCGGGCTGCGGATGGTGTCGGCCAGCGATCGCACGGCGAGGTACTCGAGGATGCGCTCCTTGATCTTCTCGAGGCCGTAGTGGTCCTCGTCGAGGATCATGGCCGCTTCCTTGATGTCGAGCCGGTCCTCCGTCGATACGTTCCAGGGCAGGCCGACCAGCCAGTCGACGTAGGTGCGGATGACGCCGACCTCGGGCGAGGCCGAGGGGATGCGGCTCATCCGGTCGATCTCCTTGATCGCCCGTGCCTTGATCTCCTCGGGCATGCCGGCCTGCTCGACCTTCTCGCGGAGCTCGTTGATCTCCGCCTGCTGCGGGTCGTCCTCGCCAAGCTCGCGCTGGATGGCCTTCAGCTGCTCGCGCAGGATGTACTCGCGCTGGGTCTTGTCCATCTCGGACTTGACCTCGGACTGGATCTTGCCCTTCAGCTCCAGAATCTCGATCTGGCGGCCGAGGAAGGTCGAAACGAGCTTAAGCCGCTCATGGACGTCGATCGTCTCGAGCAGCTCCTGGCGCTGCTCGGTGGTCATGTCCGGGCTGTAAGCGACCATGTCGGCGAGCAGCCCCGGCTCGGTGATGTTGCGCGCCGCGACGGCTGCCTCGGGCGGCACTGGCGCGCCGGACTGCACGTACTGCTCGATCTGGGCCTGGACGGTCCGAACCAGCGCCTGGACCTCGAGGTCGGCCGCCGGCTGATCGTGCACCACCTCGACGCGGGCCAGGATGTAGGGCTCGTGGCTGACGAAGGCCAGCAGGCGCAGCCGGTCCTGGCCCTGGACGATGGCCCGGACGGTGCCGTCCTGCAGCTGGACGACCTGGGCGATCTTGGCCAGCGTGCCGACGCCGTAAAGCTCGCCGGCCTCGTTGATGTCCTCGCGTTCCGCCTGGCGCTGCGTCACCAGCGCAATCGGGCTGCCGTCAGCGACGGCCTTGTTGAGCGCCTGGACGGACTTGTCGCGGCCCACCTGGAGGGGCACGATCATCTCGGGGAAGATCACCGTCTCGCGCAGGGCGACCAGGGGCAGCTCGCGCACGTCGCCGTCCGGCTGCCCCTCGTCGTCATTGGCCTGCCCGAACGGGCCTTCGATGTCAGTCATCAGATCTCCTGGCTAGCCCGCGGCCTGCTCGGCGTCGGGCTGGGTCTCGTTGTCTTTCTGTCGATCGCGATAGAGGGTCTCGAGAATGCGCATTCCGAGACGCTCCTCGAGCTCGAACAGGACGCGCACCCCGGCCAGGTTCACGCCCAGGTTCTGGGTCAGGTGGCGGATCCACATGACCCGCCTGATGTCGTTCTCCGAGTAAAGACGAATGTTGGTCCGCGTGCGTGCCGGACAGACCAGGCCTTCTACCTCGTAGATGCGCAGAGTGCGCGGGTGGACCCGAACCAGCTCCGCCGCCACGCTGATGACGTAGACGGGCCGGGTCGGATCACGGCCGGGACTGTCGTCGGCACGCAGGCGGGCCCTCACCGGCTCAGCTCTGGCCGCCGTCGGACGACTGGTCGTGCTCACGTCCCTGCTCGCCCTGGCCGATCGACCCGTGGCTCTGCCCGTCTCCGTTCGCGTTGACCTTGATCTGGCGCGGCTTGGCCGCCTCCGCCTTGGGGATGCTCAGCCTGAGCAGGCCGTTCTCGAAAGCCGCTGCTGCGCGGTCAGCGTCCAGGCCGCCGGGCAGAGCAACGCTGCGGCTGAAGCTGCCCCGCCGGATCTCGCGATACGAGTAGCCGGACTCCTCCGACCTCTTCTCCTCGCTCGTCCGGGCGCTGATCGTCAGCGTGTCGCCAAGGACCGAGATCTCGACGTCGTCCGGGCGCACTCCCGGCAGCGCCGCCTCGATGACAACCGCGTTGTCCTCGTTATAGACGTCCAACGGCAGCGGGTGCTGGGCCTCGCCGAGCGCGCCGGGTCGGATGTACGAATCCTCGAACAGGCGGTCCATCGCCTGGCGCAGCGACAGGAGCTCGCCAAAGGGGCTGTTTCGTCGCATCAGCGTCATCTCCTACCTCCATCAGCGCGGGGATGGAGTCCCCGTGGTTGGTTGACTACGTCGACAGGCTAAAGGTTGACAATCCCATTGTCAACATAGTTGTCCACAGGGGGCTGCCGAAGTTGCGGTGCACAGGTGACTGCCTGCCGCCACGTACCCACCTCTCCGGCCGCCGGCTGAGCAGTCGGCCAGCTCACTCGAGCGCCACCTCCTCGATCAGCCAGACAACGCCGGGGTGGTCCATCGGCAGCCATTCCGGCGATGGCGCCGGGCGGGAGGCAAGCGTGACCCACCCCAGCCGTTCGACCACGACGGTCTCCTGGGTGGCGGTGGGAACGAGCCCGAAGAGGCTGGCCTCGACCCGCCGTCGGCGAACGACATCGACCGCCACGGTGGTCCGCTGCCCGTCCTCTCGGCCCACCTGCTCGAAACGCAGGCTGTTGAACGGTCGGGCCGGGTCCAGCCCCGACAGCTCGCCATAGCGAGCGGCGGCATCGCGGACGAGGGTCTCCATGCGCTGGCGCTGGGCGGCCCACTCGTCGGCCAGCCGGGTAGGGTTGACCGGCTCGGCGAAGAGGCGCGCGGCGGTCTCCGGCCTTCCAGCCTGCCACGCGGCCACGTAGTGCTGGAGTGTCGCCGCAGGTGACGCGCGGCCCCCGCCGGCCAGCCAAAAGCCGCTGAGCAGCACGATGACGAGGGGCAAGACGACGGCCAGCTGGAACTCGCCTCCGGGGGCCGCTCCCCGGGCAAGCGCGAGCCGGTGTGCATGCATCGCCTGGCCGAGCCACGCCCCAATCAGCAGCACGAGCGCCGGGAAGACGGTGATCCAGCGGCTGCTGTCCATCAGCACCGCGGCCAGGCCAAGGAGGCCAAGGATGGCCAATGGCTGAAGGGCCAGCAGCGCCCAGCCACGCCGATCGCCCAGCGCCAGGTGGCCCGTGCCCCAGGCCAGCAGCGCGCGGCGGAGGACGGCCGCCGCCGAGGTGTCCGCGCGGTGGCTGCCGTTCAGGTGGCTGCCGAGGCCTCTGCCGCTGGGCTGTCCCCGATCAGCTGCCGGCGGAGATCGAGCTCGCAGTCGGCGCGCGATACGGCAAGTACCTTGTCACCCTGTCGGAAGACGGTCTCCGGTCGGAGCGG
The DNA here is from genome assembly GCA_035540555.1 of Candidatus Limnocylindrales bacterium. Taxonomy (GTDB): domain Bacteria; phylum Chloroflexota; class Limnocylindria; order Limnocylindrales; family CSP1-4; genus JALYGJ01. The sequence goes on from DATLGJ010000001.1 coordinate 91,809, forward strand.
CATGACCTCGTCACCCCGCAGAACCACGAACAACCGGCAGCCTTCGGGCAGGTTGATGTCGGCGGGCTGTCGGCCGATGGCCGGCGAGTCAGGCCCTATCTGAGCCTCGAGCAGCTCCATCTCGCCGGCGCCGAGCTGGGCCAGGTGCAGCACCTCGTGGACGGGAATGTCCTGCTCGATGGCACCGAGCGCCATCTTGGTCGGGCTGATCACCTCGTCCACGCCGAGGTGGCGAAAGAGCGATTCGTTGCGTGGGTTGTTGACCCGAGCGATCGTGCGTGGGACCTGGAAGTGGTGCTTGGCCATCTGGCAGATGACCATGTTGTCCTCGTCGTCGCCGGTCACGGCGGCGACGATGGAAGCACGGTTGGCGCCGGCCTCAGCCAGGTGCTTGCCCTCACAGCCATCACGCGGCAGCACGATGCTGCCCAGCTCGTCCGCAATCTGGCGCGCCCGACGCTCATTCTTCTCGAGCACAACGATCTCGTGGCCCGCCTCCAGCAGCTCCTTCGAGAGGTAGAACCCGACGCGCCCGCCGCCGACGACGATGATGTACACGTCAGCGCCCTTCCCGGCCCGTCGCGATGGCGGCCTGCCGTCGCTCCTCGGCGTGGACGTGATGAGCCGTCGCCGGCTGCACGCCATCGGCGCCCGGATCGGGCTCCATGCCGCCGTACCGCGCGAGGGCGTCGATGAGCAGGCGCGTGCGGCAGATGGTGGCCAGGCCAAGGGCGGTGTACGCCTCCGCCCGCACCGGGTCATTGATCTTGGCCACCACTCGCCGGACGCCGAAAGTCTCGCTGGCGAGCTGGGCGGCGAGGGCGTTGCGGTTATCACCCTCGGTCAGGGCAAAAAACATGTCCGCGCCGTCCGTGCCCGCCCGGCGCAGAACCGCCTCGTCGGTGCCATCACCGCGCAGCGCCTGGCCCGGAAAGTCCCCCTCGAGGCGGTTGAAGGCTGAGCTCTCCAGGTCGAGGATCGTCACGTCGTGGCCTTCCCGCGCCATGCGCTCCGCAAGGCCGGCCCCGACCCGGCCGCAGCCCACGATGATCACCTTCACGGCGCCGCCCGGATCAGCGCCGCAACCGGCTGGTCATGCCGGCCTGGAAGGGATGGACTGATTTCCCGCCCCGCTCCTCGCTGGTGGCGACCGCCTCGCGCACGACGACAACCCGCCCGGGCGCGTTCTGGAGCACGTACGGCAGGGTGTTGCCAAGGGCGAAATCGCCGCCGAAACGCTGCCGGTAGGGCAGCCCGATGAACAACGCGTCGGCACCCAGCTCGATCGCCTCGTCGACGAGGGCGGCACCGACGTCGCGCGCCTGGAGCAGCTCACCCTGCAGGCGGACCTTGTGCCGGCCGGCAATCTCGTCGGCGCGATCGAGGATGGTCATCGCCTGCTCGCGACCAACGTCATCGGACAGCTCGTGCGTCCAGTCGACCTCGACCACGTGCACGGCGAACAGCTCGGCGTTCAACGGCCTGGCCAGCTGGCAGGCCATGCTGACCACGAGGTCATCGGTCGGGCCACCATTGAGCCCGACGACCGCCCGGCTGAACGGGGGCGCGGGGTTACCTCCAGTCATCGATGAGCAAGCCTACACCCGGCACGGCGGCCCGGCCGACCGCGAGGTCAGAGGCCCAGCTCCAGCCGCTGGACCAGCCGTCGGGGCAGGCCGGCCTCGCGCATCAGCTCCTGGACGTTGCCGATGTCGTACTCCGCCCGGCGCCACTCGACGGTGTGGTTGTCCGTGTCGATAACCATCCCCGAGGCTCGCTTATCACCGTCCCGCGGTTGGCCGACGCTGCCGGGGTTGAGCAGAGCGCGCCGTGCGGCGAGTTCGAGCGCAGCTCCATCCGGGCTGTGTGCCTCTACCGTGCTGTCTTCGATGAGATATGCCATGGGGACGTGGGTGTGCCCGACCAGGCAATGCGTGGATGTGACCTGGGCCATGCTGCCGCGTGCCGTCCGACCAGTGAACACGTACTCCCACGTCGGGTCGCGCGGACTGCCATGGACGAGCGTGAAATCGGCGATCTCGCGGCGCTCTGGCAGGTCGGTCAGCCACGCACGGCTGATGTCTGAGAGCTGGTCGGCCGTCCATTCGACCGCGGCGCGGGCCTCGTCGTTGAACGCGTCGGTGGGGAGCTGGCCTATCGCCGCTGCATCGTGATTGCCGCGCACCCCCAACGCTCCCTCCGCGGCGAGCCGGGCAACGACCTCGTTGGGCTGGGGCCCGTAGCCGACGATGTCACCCAGGTGCCACAGCGCATCGTATGGCGCCATGGCGGCCAGGATGGCCTCCAGCGCGGGCAGGTTGGAGTGCACGTCGGACAGTACGCAGATGCGCATCGACGCTCAGCCTAGCGCCCGGGGCGCCGTCGTTCCGCCGGCGGGCGCGGATAGCGGTCGGGAGTGTGGCGGACCTTGCGCACCACGACCAGCCGATGGTCGGCCAGGCCGGCGCGACCCTGCCGATCCGGCGCAACCACGAAGGGATGGTCTCCACCGGCTGCGGCCACCACTCGTCGCGCATCGTTGATCTCCTGGCGCAGGCCGGCCGGCGCCGGCTCGCGCTTCCAGGCAACCACGTAGCCGCCCGGGCGGAGCAGGGGTAGCCCGAGCTCCGCCACCTCGGCCAGCGTGCCGACCGCACGGGCGACGACGAAATCCCAGCCCTCGCGATGCTCCGGCTCCTCCGCCAGATCCTCTGCCCGCTCGGCCAACGCCTCGAAGAAGGGCGCCGGCTCGCCGTGAGCCGCCAGGGCTGCTGCGGCAGCCGCCGCGGCAGCGTCGAGGAATGCCTGCTTCTTGCCGACCGAATCGACGAGCGCGCAGCGGCCGGCCGGTGCCGCGACAGCGAGGGGAAGGCCGGGATAGCCCGCGCCGCTGCCCAGGTCGAGCACGGTCGGCCCGGGCGCTTCCGCCGCCCCCGGCTCGCCGGCCCCATGGATGCGCTCGCGATGCAGCCGGCGAAGCAGCCCGGTGCCGGACAGGCTGTCGAGGACATGGCCGCGGGCAATCTGCTCAGGCGTACGCAGGGCGGTCAGGTTGATGTGCTGGTTCCAGGCCCGCATCAGCCGCAGCTGGGCGTCGAGTGCGGCTCGGGCGCCCGGCGAGAGTGCCAGCGCCAGGTGGGGCAAGCCTTCGTCGATGATCTGCCAGATCTCGGCCGCGACCGGATCGAGCTGAGAGGGATCGCGCGGCAATGGCGGGCGGTCCGAAGACGACCGCGGGAGCGATTGCGGACCGGAGTCGGCCTCGTGCCCGGCGTGCTCCGTTGTTGTGTCCGCGGATCGCTCCCGGCGGCGTGACGTTTGTGGCACCGCGACCTTTCGGTTTTCCCTCGCCTGTCGGTCGTTCATGGCCGGATTTCTCCGGCCGCCGGTCAGGCGAGGTTACCGTACTTGGCCTGGGTTCCTTTTCCCCCGCGCCATGCGCGGCGGTGCGACAGGAAAAGAAGGATCGGCGCCATTCGCGCCGGGTTCAACCGGCTTATCCACGGATCTGCCGGCGCACCGCCCTTTGTGGACAAAGCCGGCCGCCGGCAGCCGCGCTGTGGAAAGTCAGTCGGAGCTGCGCGCCCTCACCGGTCGTCCCATGCTGCGCCGGACGACCTCCATCACCTCTTCGGTGTAGGCCTCGGCCTTGCCCGTCTTTACCGCGGTCGACAGGCAGCCCGCAACATGGTCCTCCATCAGCATCAGCGAGACCGCGTCGACCGCCGCCCGCAGCGCCGCTGTCTGCTGCAGGATGTCGATGCAGTATTCGTCGCGCTCGATCATTCGGCCGATGCCGCGCACCTGGCCCTCCATCCGGGACAGGCGCCGCAGCAGCTGGGCGCGGTCCTTGGTGTAGCTGCGGGGCGGTGCGGCAGCGCGCGTGGTGGCGCGGGCGGAAGTGCGGTCGGCGGCGCGGGCGGAAGTGCGGTCGGCGCTCATACTGGTAGGGAGTATACCGTGTGACAGCCGTCACCAGTTCGCAACAGACGCGCCGCGCCCGCCACCCGTGGTGTCATCTATCGGGCTAGACTCGGTTCATGAACGGTCCGGAGTGGCTCCACAGCCAGTTGACGGCGTTCACCTGCCCCGCCTGTCGGAGTCATTACCAGGCGGGCAGCATCCGTCTCCTGGCCGAGCGTGATGGCCTCTTCTTCGTAGACCTGGACTGCGCCGGCTGTCGCAGCCACTCGGTGGCCATCGTCACCCTCGGCATGGAAGACGCGGAAGCGGAGATTGCCTCGGTGCCCGTTGTGGTCGACCGGCCGGAGGACATTGAGCCCCGCCCGACGATCTCGGCCGGCGGCCCGGTGAGCGCGGACGATGTGCTCGAGATGCACGAGTTTCTCGCTCACTTCCGGGGCGACGTGGACGAGATGTTCCGAGCCGCCGCACGGCAGGCAGGTGGCATGGACCACAGGTGAGCGGCCAGCCCCGTTTCGCCCACGCCAGCGAAGCCGAGCTGGCCCGGATACTCGACTACTACGCCGTCCGATGGGAGTACGAGCCGCACACCTTTCCGATCCAGTGGAACCTCGACGGGGCGGTCGTCGAGAGCTTCTCGCCTGACTTCTACCTGCCCGAGCTCGACCTGTACGTGGAGCTGACGACGCTCAAGCAGAGCCTCGTCCGGCGCAAGAACCGCAAGCTGCGACGCTTGCGCGAGCTCTACCCCGACATTCGCGTCAAGCTGTTCTATGGCAAGGACTTCAAGGCGCTGATGCTCAAGTACGGGCGGTTTGACGTAGCTGCCTCGCTGAGCGGCCTGGACGGTCAGACGCTGGCCCAGGAAGCGCTGGCGGCGACGGCAGTGGCGAGCGAGCCAAGGATCGCCAAGGATGCCGGGCCGGTCGACGTGATTGCGCCGTCGGCAGCCACAGCCGGCGAGCCGACCGATCCGCCGGCCGAGCGCCGGCAGAGGCTTTCACGCGGCATGCGAAGGCGCCGCGCACGCCGCACCTATCGAGCAGCCATGCTCGGGCTGGAGGCTGGCTGAGAGTCGGATAGAGGGAAATGTTGAATGACTGAGTTGAATGACTGAGCTGAAGCGCCGCCCGGACCTGGTCCACGACGTGGCCGAGGTGCTCGTCACCGAGGAGCAGATCCAGGCCAAGGTTCGTGAGCTCGGCCAGCGGCTCGCCACCGACTACGCGGACACGGAGCTGACGCTGGTCAGCGTTCTGAAGGGTTCGCTGCCGTTCATGGCAGACCTGATGCGAGCCATCCCGATACCGGTCCAGATCGACCTGATGGAGGTCAGCTCATACGGTGGCGCGACCACGGAGACGTCCGGTCTCGTGCGCATCCTCAAGGACCTCAGCTCGTCGATTGCGGGCAGGGATGTTCTCATCGTCGAGGACATCATCGACACCGGCCTGACGCTCAACTACCTGCTGCGCTACCTGCGCGGCAAGAACCCCAGAAGCCTGCGCATCTGCGCGCTGCTCGACAAGCCGGCACGACGCCTGGTCGACATCCCGATCGACTACGTGGGCTTCACCATCCCCGATCAATTCGTGATCGGCTATGGGCTCGACTACGGCGAGTTCTACCGCAACCTGCCCTTCATCGGCGTGCTCAAGCCGGAGGTATACGAGGACCGGTGACCCGCCGCTCCCTGGGGCGCGGCCGGCTGATCCTGGTCATCGGCGCGCTGATCGTCGTCGCCGGATCTCTGCCGGCCTGGTGGTCGGTCGGCGGTACCGCGCAGCCCGAGGTCAGTGGCAACGCCTTCGACTTCCCGGCGAGCGGCATCCTCGTCTTCCTCGCTGCCATCCTGATGCTGTTCCTCGTGGTCCTGCCATACGCCACCCGCGACGGCGAGGTGGGACTCGATCGACCGCTCGTGTATGGCTTGCTGCTGTTGATCGCCCTCGGCGGCTTCGCCGTGCGGCTGTATCAGATCAGCACCTTCGGCGGGCTCGGCCTGCCCGATCGCGCACCGGGCCTTTATGTCACCGGTGCCGGGCTGCTCGTCCTGTGCTGGGCACTCGTTGAGCTGGTCGGCGAGCGACCGACCGAGTGGTGACGCGCTTTCAGTCCGTCGGCAGGCCGTCGGTGGCAGCCAGCTCCGCCCACGCCCTGGCGTAGAGCCCTGCCCGGATCGGCAGGTAGCCCGGGTAGTCCACGCGTGCCTTCCGCACCACCTCGCGCTCGATCGTGACCAGGGCCAGCGGCTCGGTCGTCTCGACCAGCACCTGACCCTCCGGATCGATGGCGACAGACGGGCCGCCGATGAGGACCCCTTCCTCCGGCGCCGGGCGGTTGACCGACAGCACGTAGGCGGTGGACGTCAGCGCGTTGGCCTGGAAGACCACCTTCCAGCGGAGGTACGTGTCCTGCTCCGTGGCACGCGGGATGAGGATGGCTTCAGCACCCTGCGCCCCTAGGAGGTGACTGCCTTCCGGTCGGTTGGTGTCCGAGCAGATCTGCATGCCGACATTCAAGGCGAAGGCATCGCTGGGTCTAGGCGCGGTGGTGCCTGGCTGGTAGTGGCTGGTCTCCCAGAAACCGGGTTCCTCCGGCAGGTGCAGCTTCTCGTAGCGCGCGACCACCTCGCCGGCACGGTCGAACAGCAGAGCGCGACTCGTTCGGCGGCCTGTTCCCGGGTCGCGATTGATGATCCCGCCGAGGATTCCCACGCCGGTGGCACGGGCAGCCTGGGCCATGACCTGGGTTCGCCGGCCCCCCTCCTGCTCGGCGTCCTCGTCGACCGGATCCTTCGTCGCCGGACGCCACGGGTTCAGCGGCAGCTCGGGCAGCAGGGCCAGCTCTGCGCCCCGGTCGGCAGCCTCGCGCAGGCGCTCGGTCAGCCGCGCCGCGCCGCCTTCCTGCCAGTAGACCTCCGAGATGAGCGCGACGGTCAGCCGGCTCATCCGTCCAGGAACTCCCTGACCAGCTGCTGGAAGTGATAGACGCCGTTCTCCCGCTTGGCCGAGAACCTGCCGGTGTCGTACGCGCGAGAGCGCAGGCCGCGCTGCACCTGCTCGCAGATCTGGATGTCCTCCTGCTGGATCTGGTCCGAGAAGGCGATCGTCTGCTGCATCGATTCCCAGCCCTCGCCCGACCCCGGCTCGGCGAAGAACCATTCGAAGATGGTCAGCGTGCGATCCGGGCCGAGGGGCAGGATGACGTTGGAGGACATGTTGTCCTGGTAGATGTTGAACATCGTGTTCGGGAAGAGCCAGTAGTAAAGCGCGTCGTCCTCGCCGTCGGGCGAGCGGATGTAGCGTCGGTCGCGACCCAGCTCCTCTCCTGGCCTGAGCTCTCGTATCGGCGCGTGCTGCTTGGAGTAGTAGCGGAAGGTCTCGACCTGGTACGAGTCGTAGTCGAGCTCCTTGAACAGCTGCGGATGGGCAATCGGCAGGTGATATCCCTCGAGGTAGTTGTCGACGTACACCTTCCAGTTGCACTCGATGACGTAGTCGCGGCGCTCGATCAGGCGCATGTGCTCAACGTCGTAGCCGGCGCGGGCGACCTCTGCCGGGATGGCGCCCAGGATCTCGAGCAACGGCGACGCTTCGGCGTCCAGGTTGGCGAAGACGAAGGGACCCCAGCGTTCCACGCGAACTGGCAGCAGGCCGAAGTCCTCCTTGCGGAAGTCCTCAGTGCCCTCCATCTCGGGGCAGGCGCGCAGGGCCCCGTCAAGGCCATACGTCCAGCCGTGGTAGCGGCACTGCAGGCTTTTGCGGTTGCCCTTGGAAAGCGCGACCTGGCCCGCACGGTGGCGACAGACGTTGTAGAAGCCGCGCAGCAGTCCATCCGTGCCGTGCGTGATGACTATCGGCTCGTCGAGAATCGTCGCGGGCACGAAGTCGCCCGGGCGGGCGAGGTCGTCGATGCGCGCTACGAGCTGCCAGGTACGCCCGAAGATCTCCGTCTTCTCGCGCTCGTACATCGCCGGATCGAGGTAGTAGGCGGCAGGCAGGGTGGCCGCGCGCGGCAGATCTGCAAGCAGCGCAGAGGTCGCGTCTCGCTCAAGGGTGTCTGTCATGCCGTAGAGTGTATGCACTTGGGCTGTGCCATCCCCTTTGGCGCCTGCCCGTGTCCGACGCGACCTTTCGGTCCCGTCATGACAACCAAGGAAAGTGAGGAGGCACGAACCGCATGTCCGTCCACGTGCGGGCGATGGCCCTGGCCATCGTCGCGCTGCTGATGCTCAGCGCATGTCAACCGGGTGCCGAGCCCACACCGGGCCAGACGCCAGGCGACACGCCTGCCGCCCAGACGCCGGGCGGGAGCCCGGCGCAGACACCGGGCGGCGGCGGCGAGGATCTGCTCGACCGCATCCGCGAGCAGGGCTACATCCGCATCTCGACCGATCCCAACTACGCTCCGCAGTCGTTCATCAACGAGGAGGGCGAGTACGACGGCTTTGACGTCGCCGTGGCACGCGAGATCGCCGAGCGGCTGGGCGTCGAGGTGCGCTTTGAGACGCCCGAGTGGGACGCCATCACGGCCGGCAGCTGGGGCGATCGCTGGGACGTGAGTGTCGGTTCGATGACGGTCACCGAGGAGCGCATGGAGGTCCTCGATTTCACTCAGCCGTACTACTACACGCCCGCTCAGCTGGCGGTCCTGGAGGACCATCCGGCGCAGAGCATCGACGAACTTGCCGGCGAGGTCGTATGCGCGGGCGAGGCGACGACCTACGTCTTCTGGATCGAGGGCACGCTGAACCTCGGCGAGGGCGGAGTCGTTGACCGGGAGCCGCCGGAGGGTATGACCTCCACCACGCTGCCGACCGACGCGGAGTGCGCCCAAGCGATGCGTGCCGGTCGAACGGAGTTCACTGTCTGGATGAGCTCGCTGACGACCGTCGACGAGGCCATCTCACAGGGCATGCCCCTGCGCAAGATCGGTGAGCCCGTCTTCTACGAGCCACTGGCCGCAGCCTTCGACCGGGGCGGCCCCGAGCACTCCGAGCTGCTCGCCGAGATCGACCGGATCATTGGCGAGATGCATGAGGACGGGACCCTCTCCCGGCTCAGCGAGGAGTGGTTCGACGGAGTGGACTACACCACCACCCAGTAGTTTCCACCTGGCGCAACCAGCATGAGACGGGGACGCTTGACGCGTCCCCGTCTCGCGTGAAGGGAAGTCCCGATAAGCCAGCAGCCGAGCTACGGACGGCCGGAGATCCTCGACCAGATCACGGTCCTGCAGCGCCATCGACGGCGCTGGTTCCGGGTCAAGTTCTTCGCTGTCTGGGTGGTGCTGGTGGGAGCCCTGGTCGCGTCCCTCTACTCGACCGGCAACATCGACCCGGACTGGCTGCGTCGCAACTCACCGTTCATCCTCCAGGGCACGCAGACCACGGTCATCATCTGCGTCAGCTCGATCATCCTGGCGACGGCGCTGGCCCTGGTCGGCTCCGTCTCGCGCCTTTCGGGCAACGTCGTCGTCAACTCGGTGGCGTCGCTGTACGTCTCTCTCATCCGCGGCACCCCGCTCCTCGTTCAAATCCTCTTCATTTATCTCGCCCTGCCCCAGCTCGGCATTGTGCTTCCACCACTGGAGGGGGGAATCCTCGCGCTCGGGCTCAACTACGGCGCCTACATGACCGAGATCTTCCGCGCCGGCATCCAGGCTGTGCCGCGTGGCCAGCGCGAGGCCGCCCAGGCGTTGGGCATGAAGGAGCGGCTGATCATGCGCCGGATCGTGATGCCGCAGGCCATCCGCATCGTGGTGCCGGCGATCGGCAACGAGTTCATCGCGATGATCAAGGACTCGTCGCTACTCTCGGTGGTGGCGGTGACCGAGCTGCTCTGGCGCGCGCGGCGGGTGGGGGTGCGTGACTTCGAAACGCTCCAGGCGCTGCTGGTCGCGGCGGTCGTCTACTGGACGCTGACGATCCTGTTCTCGTTCTTCCAGGAGAGGCTGGAGCGACGCATGGCGAGGGGCGATCGATGAGCGACCAGCAGCCGCGCTATCCGGCCGGGACCATGCCGCGCCATCTCGGGGACGTCATCGTCCGGGCGCGCGGCGTGCACAAGTTCTTTGGCGAGCTGCACGTCCTGCGCGGCGTGGACCTCGACGTCTGGCAGGCGGAAGCGGTGATGCTCGTCGGGCGTTCGGGCAGCGGCAAGACGACGCTGTTGCGCTGCCTCAACTTCCTCGAGGAGCCGACGCTGGGGGCGATCGAGGTGGACGGCCTGAGGGTGGAGGCGGATCCGCTTGGCCGGCGCGGCCGCGGGCACGGCGAGGAGATTCGCCAGATCCGGCTGCGGGCGGGAATGCTCTTCCAGGACTTCAACCTGTTCCCGCACATGAGCGTTCTGCAGAACCTGATCGAGGCGCCCATGCGGGTGAAGGGCATGTCGCGCGACGAGGCAGTCTCACTGGCCGATCAGTTCCTCGACAAGGTCGGCTTGATGGACAAGCGCGAGGAGTACCCGGCGCGGCTCTCCGGCGGGCAGAAGCAGCGAGTGGCCATCGCCCGCGCCCTGTGCATGCAGCCGAAGGTATTGATGTTCGACGAGCCGACCAGCGCCCTCGACCCGGAGCTCATCGGGGAGGTGCTGCGGGTGATGGAGGATCTGGCTCACGAGGGCACGACCATGATCGTGGTCACCCATGAGATGCACTTTGCACGCGAGGCCGCTGACAGGGTCGTCTTCATGGAGGACGGCCAGATCATCGAGCAGGGACCGCCGGAGACGATGCTCAACGACCCGCGGGACCCGCGGACCAAGCAGTTCCTGCGCCGCTTCCTTGATTCCGGCGGAGGCCCGGGCGCCGACTGAGCGCCGCGCCGGCAAGCGCCGATAGGGAGCTCAGACGCCCAGGTAGGCCCGCCTGACCTCGTCGTTGTTGCGCAGCTGATCAGCTGCGTCGGCCAGAACGATCTCGCCCGTCTGCAGGATGTAGCCGCGGTGGGCGATCTCGAGCGCCATGTGCGCGTTCTGCTCCACGAGCAGGATCGCCGTGCCGTCCTTGTGGATCGTGACGATGGTGTCGAAGATCTGCTCGACGAGGTTGGGCGCCAGGCCCATCGAAGGCTCGTCCAGCAGCAGCACCCGCGGCTTGGCCATCAGCGCCCGGCCCATTGCCAGCATCTGCTGCTCGCCGCCGGAGAGCGTGCCGGCGATCTGCGTGCGCCGCTCTCTGAGGCGCGGGAACATCACGTAGGCGCGTTCAACGCCGTCGTTTACCTCGGTCTTGCTCTTGAGCGTGAAGCCGCCCATGCGCAGGTTTTCCTCGACGGTCAGGCGGGCAAACACGCGCCGTCCTTCTGGCACCTGGATGATGCCCATCGGGACCATCTCGTGCGACGCCACGACGGTCACGTCGCGGCCCTCGTACATGATCTGGCCGCTGCGCGGACGGACGATGCCGCTGATGCTGTTGAGGGTCGTGGTCTTGCCCGCTCCGTTGGCGCCGATGAGGGTCACGATCTCGCCCTCGCCCACCGTCAGGGAGATGCCGTTGAGGGCATGGATGTTGCCGTAGTACGTATGCAGGTCAATGATCTCGAGCAGCGCCATCTCAGGCCTCCCCTGCCTGCGGCGGCCCGGCGGCCTGCACGCGCTCGGCCTCTGCCGCCGCCGCGGCTCGACCGAGATATGCCTCGATCACGCGCGCGTCGCTCTGGATCGCGGCAGGCGGGCCCTCGGCGATCTTCTCGCCGTAGTCGAGCACCGTGATCCGCTCGCTGATGCCCATCACCACACGCATCTCGTGCTCGATCAACAGTACGGTCATGCCCAGCTCATCGCGCAGGCGGCGGATGAACTCGGTCATGCCGGCCTTCTCGGAGGGGTTCATGCCTGCAGTCGGCTCGTCAAGGAGGAGCAGCTTGGGTTGGGTGGCCAGCGCACGCCCGATCTCAAGACGGCGCTGGTCACCGTAGGGCAGGTTCTTGGCCAGCCAGTCCCCGCGGCCCTGCAGTCCGACGTAGTTGAGCAGGCGACGGCCTTCCGCGAACGCCTTCTCTTCTTCATCGCGAATGCGCTTGGTCTTGAGGACCGTGCCCATCCAGGTGCCGGCCAGATGGATGTGCTGGCCGACCAGGATGTTCTCCAGCGCGGTCATGTTGCCGAAGAGCCGGATGTTCTGGTAGGTCCGGTTGATGCCGAGCTGGGCGATCTTGTCCGAACGGAGGCCGTGGATCGGCGTGCCGTCGAAGATGATCTCGCCCTCGTCGATCTTGTAGAACCCGGCGATGCAGTTAAAGAACGTCGTCTTGCCGGCTCCGTTCGGCCCGATGACGCTGACGATCGATCCGGGCTCGATCGTGAAGTCGAGCTTGTTGACGGCGACGAGGCCGCCGAAGTTCTTGGTGATCTGGTTGGCAGTCAGCAGCGGCACCGCTCAGCTCCTGTCATCCGTTGCGCGATGCCGCGCGTCCAACTCAAGCTCGGTGGCGTCGGCTGGATAGCGGGACGTGGCGTCGTCGCCCGCGTTTGACTCGGTGGCGGGGTCGGCGCTGCGTGCCTCGGCCACCGTTGGCTCCCGCTCAGTGCCGGTCTGGGCCTGCGTGCGGGCGGCGACGGCCGTGCCGACCGGGTTCTCGGCGGGCTCCACGTTTTCTTCCTCGACGTGAAGCTCGCGCTGGACGACCCGTGAAGGCAGCAGCCCCTCGGGCCGGAAGCGCATCATCAGGATCAGCGCGGCACCGTAGAAGAGGAAGCGGTACTCGCTGAACTCGCGGAAGAGCTCGGGCAGGCCGATGAGGAAGATCGCACCAAGGACCACTCCCGGGATGCTGCCCATGCCGCCGATGATCACGATGGCGGCGACGTTGATCGAGACGATCAGGCTGATGCTCGTGTTGAAGATGGAGCCGACCAGGCCGGCGAAGACGGCCCCTCCCAGCCCGGCGAAGGCGGCGCCGAGGGAGTACGCCAGCAGCTTGGTCTGGACCAGGTTGATGCCCAGGGCCTCGGCCACGTCCTCGTCCTCACGGATCGCCAGCCAGGCACGGCCAAGCCGGGAATCGCGAAGCCGATACGACAGGAAGGCAATCAGCGCAGCTCCGGCGAGCGCGATGTAGTAGATCTGCGTCGGCCCCGAGAACGGGTTGGCCGGTGGCAGGGGGATCGGCCGCGGGATCAGCGTCATGCCCTGCGGACCACCGAGAAAGTCCTGCAGCAGCGCCGACCCGACGAGGATGCGCACGATCTCACCGAAGCCGAGCGTCGCAATGGCCAGGTAGTCGCCCCTGATCCCGAGGACTGGCAGGCCGAGGAAGGCCCCGAAGATGAACGCGAAGAGGACGGCGATCGGCACGGCGAACCACCAGCCGCCCGGCTCGCTGAACGGAGCGATGTTGAGACCGAGGGGGCCGGCCGATGTGAGGACGCCAACGGTGTAGGCGCCGACGGCAAAGAAAGCGACGAAGCCGAGGTCCAGCAGGCCGGCCATGCCCAGGGTGATGTTGAGTCCGAAGGACATCATCATGTAGAGCACGACCAGTGCCACTACCTGGGCAAAGAACGGTCCCAGGCCATGGGGCAGGACGAGCACGAACAGGAAGGCCAGGATGAACAGCGGCGAGAGCGCCACCTGACGTCGTCGCTTGGGCATTGCCGCGAAGCGTTCCTCGACGCGCGAGCGGTGAAGCTGGCGATGGATCGTGGCCCCGAGCAGGCCGCCCGCGGCGATCCCAATCGCGCCTCCGACGAGACCGCCGATGGCCAGCCCTTCCGTCGCGGGAAGCTCCGGCCGGGTCAGGGTTGCGAGCAGCTGGCCGCCGAGGAAGGCGAGAACGGCTCCACCCACCACGCCGCCGATGACGCCGCCGCGTCGGAAGGCCGAACCCGGGCCGAACCGTTCACCGATGAATCCTCCGATTCCGGCACCGAGGGCTCCGCTCAGCACGATCGCTGCGCCGTAAAGGCTCAGGCCCCTGACCGCGAAGAGCTCCCGCCCGGCCCACGCATATGGGCTGGCCAGCATCGGCGTGCGCAGCAGTCCGGCGAACAGGCCGAGCACGGCAATCGCCAGCGCAGCCACCACCACCGACCTGCGGACGGGGGCCGGAAGCAGGGCGATCACGGCTCCACCGAGGCCCATGGCCAGGCCCAGCACCGTCGGCAGAAGCGGGCCCCAGACCTGGTCGTAGGTGAAGAACGTCAGCAGCTGCCAGAGCCCGGGCACCGCATGCTGCGAGAACGTTCGCAGGTTGACCAGCGGGCCGATCACGACCAGCGCCGTGATCATCGCCCCGGTCACCAGGCCGGCAACCGCGCCGTAGGCGACTATCTGTGAGCGCGTCGCCGCGTGACGGGTGGCGATGTACCCGATCACCACGGGCACTGCCAGGATGGCCGCCTCGCCGAGCGTGATCACGCCGGCAACGAGGCTCTGGCCGTGGAAGACCGGCACGATGCCGACCAGCGCCAGGTAGATGGCGGCGACCCCGCCCACGAAGCCCAGCCACAGCACCGGTCGCCAGGCCCCCAGCATGTCGCGATTTCGGCGCGCTCCGACTGCGACCGCGGTCATGCGCGCTGCCTCGCCAGGCGCTCGCCGAGAATGCCCGACGGGCGGAAGATGAGGATCATCACGAGCATCGTGAAGGCGATCACGTCACGCAGCTGGTTGGGGACCGGCACCCCCAGGCCGGTGAAGAAGAGCTGTGGTCCGATCGACTCGACCTGGCCCAGGAAGAGGCCGCCCAGCATTGCGCCCGGGATGTTGCCGATGCCACCGAGCACAGCTGATGTGAAGGCCTTGATGCCCGGGATGAAGCCGGTGAAGTAGAACACCTGGCGGAACATCAGCCCGTACAACACGCCCGCTGCGCCGGCCATCGCCGCGCCCAGGGCGAACGTGGTCACAATCGAGCGATCGACGTTGATGCCCATCAGCGCCGCGGTTGCCTTGTCTTCCGACACAGCGCGGATGGCCGTGCCGACCTTGGTCCGCATCACGAACGCGTAGAGGGCAGCCATCATGATCACCGCCGCCACGATGACCAGTACCTCGACCCAGCGCATGCGCACGAAGGGAAGGCCCACATCCTGCGCCAGGAAGGTCACCTGCGGGTAGGGAAAGATGCCCGGGCCCAGGAAACCGCGGAAGGTGTACTGGATGAAGAATGACGCTCCGATGGCGGCGATCAGCGGTACCAGCCGGGGAGCGTTTCGGAGAGGCCGGTACGCGAGCCGCTCGACGAGCAGCGCGATGGTGACCGAAACCGCCGCCGCCACGAGCATCATGATCCCGACCGACACCAGCGACAGAAGCGGGTTCGCGTTCAGCAGGCCCATGCCGCTGAGCGTGATCGCGGTGAAGTAGCCGCCCATGGCGCCCGCCATGAAGATCTCGCCGTGGGCGAAGTTGATCATGCGCAGGATGCCGTAGACCATCGTGTAGCCCAAGGCGATGAGGGCATAGATGCTGCCCAGCGTCAGGCCATCAACGACCAGTCTCAGCCAGATGTCGAAGGGAAAACGACCCTGGGTCAGGGTCGCGGCGGAGCCGATCACGACGATCGCCACGACGCTCATCCTGAACGTCCACATGAAGGCCGCGATGGCCAGATCGGTGAAACGCTCGACGTTGCGTGCGTACATCCCTGCTCCGGTGACGGTCGACGGGGGTTAGTCGATGAGCCGGGCGATGTACGCCCGGCTCATCTTCTCAAGCAGGTCCTGTTGGCCTGTTGTTACTCCTCCGGCCGCCAGAACGGATCCGGGGGCCAGTTCGCGTCGGGATCCTGAGCGATCTCCGGCGTGATCTGGTAGATGGCGATGACCGGTGCGCTGCAGTCGCCGTACTCGTCGCACGACAGCGTGCCAGTAATGCCCTCGAAGTTGGAGGTCGCAAAGATGGCGTCTCGCAGAGCCTGGCGACCAACGTACAGAGTGCCGTCGACCTCCACGCCGACCTGCTCGACCGCATCCAGCAGGATGTTGGTTGCGTCGTAGGCGTGAGCGTGGAAGATCTGGATGGGAGCGCTGCCGAAGGACTCCTCGTACTTCTGCAGGAACTCCTGGTAGCCGCCACCGAAGGCGGTGAAGTCAGGGCTCGACAGGTAGGCGCCCTCGACGTTCGGACCGGAGGCGTTCATCGCCTCGGCCGAGAAGCCGGCATCCGCGCCAAGGAGAACGGTCTCCTCCAGGCCCTGGATGTCGCGCACCTGTGCCGTCACGAAGCCGAACTCGGCGGTGAACAGCGGGTAGTAGATGGCACCGGGGTTGCCGGCGGCCAGGTCGGTCAGCAGAGGACGCATGTCGGTCTCGCCGCGCTGCGTGGCACCGCTGCCGGTGATCGTGCCGCCGAGCTCCTGGAAGCGGGCCTCGAACACACCCACGAGGGCCTCAGAGTAGGCCTCGCTCATGTGGATCGTGGCAGCCTCGGTGATGCCCAGCTCGTTGTAGACGAAGTCGGCCGCCACGACGCCCTGGATGGCATCGGAGTGGGCCGTTCGCAGGTAGCCATCGAGCTCGGGGCCGCGCTGCTCCGGATCGGTGAAGGCGGGTCGAGTGTTCGACGGCGAGATGGTCGTGAAGCCGGCGTCGGTGATCGTGCCGATGCCGCCGGCGGTCTCCGCCGAGCAGGTCGAGCCGATCAGGCCGACGATGGTCTGGTCGGCGACCAGGGCCGTGGCGGCGGTGGCGCCGCCCTCGGGCGTACAAAGGGCGTCCTGCGAGCTCAGCCGGATCTCACGGCCGTGGAGCTCGCCTCGATCGTTGATGGCGATCTCGACGCCACGACGGGAGTCCTCGCCGAGCGCCGCGTCGGGGCCCGAGATGACGCCCCAGAAGGCGATGTGGATGGGCTCACCGGCCGGGATCTCGACGACGCCCAGCGGGTCGTCCGGGATCTCGCCCGTGCCCGGGGTTTCACCCGTGCCGGGGGTCTCACCCGTGCCCGGGGTCTCACCCGTGCCCGGTGTCTCACCCGTGCCGGGGGTCTCACCCGTGCCCGGTGTCTCCTGGCCCGTGCCCGGGGTCTCCCCCGTGCCCGGCGTTCCCTGGCCGGGCGTCGGCTGGGCTCCAGGCTGGCAGGCCGCGACGACGAACAGCGCAAGTAGCGCGATCGCCGCGAGTCTCCTCAGCAGCATTGGCTGATTCCTCCTCTATCTGGACCTGGCGTCAACCGGTGATCGGTGGACGCGCCGCGTCGTCCGTTCTGATCGCATCTGGCCCGCCACGGATAGGGTCCGCGGACAATCGAGCCAGACGCTCGGCGTGGTGTGCCGGGCGCACGATCAGCAGCGCGCGGGCTGCAGACGCGATGCCGTATGATAGCCAACAGCGCCTCGTTTGCAACAAGATGCGTCGAGTTGCCCGGGTCGCGCCCCTCGTGCCGAGTGCAGGAGTGGTGTGCGGTTCCGTGCGGCTGACTCGATCGGATCCGGCGGGAGTGAGGTGCCGCAGGCGGCTCCGGCCCGGAGCGCCCATCGCCCACGAGGGATGAGACAGCGTGGAGTATCAGGTCCGTGACGCGCGGCTGACCGACATCGATCGAGTCAGCGAGTTGATCCAGCGAGCCGATCCGTCCTGGACGGACGATCGGATTTCGTACGCGTCGGATTTGTTGCGCCAGCTGATCTATATGCCCAGTGCGTCGGTGATGGTTGCGCTCGAGGGACGCCAGGTCGAGGGAGCGGCGATCCTGTCGCTGCGGCCCTCGGTCGTCGCCCGCGGCTTCGTCGGAACGATCGACCTGATCGCGATCGAGCCTGGCCACGAGCTGGCTGGCTCGGTCGAGGCGCTGCTCAAGGAGATCATTCGATCCGCTCGCAACAAGGGTTGCGTGGCTATCGAGATGGTGCCGCCCGCTGAGCCTGCCCTGCAGGCGGCGCTCGAGAGCCTTGGTTTCGCCCCGGCCCCGGGCATGATCAGCCTGTCACTGACGGCTGCTCGGGCAAGCGTCGGCTGAGCGAGCCGCCCGCGCCTGCGGGCCAGACATGCGCGGCCATCGCCGCGCCAACACAGGAGTAACCGGGTGAGCAAGAACGTCGCCGTCTTCGTCGACGTGGCGAACATTTTCTACGCTGCCAAGGCGGGCGGCGTGGACATCGATTACGTGACACTGCTCAAGTCCGCCGTCGCCGGCCGTGACTTCGTGCGCGCGTACGCCTACACCGGCCTCGATCCGGAGAACGAGAACCAGCGCCAGTTCCACTCATTTCTGGCGCGCAGTGGCTACAAGGTCGTCAGCAAGGACATCCGCAAGTACGGCGATGGCCGGATCAAGGCCAACCTCGACATCGAGCTCGTGGTCGATTTGATGCGACTGGCACGCAACCTCGACATCGCGGTGGTCGTGTCCGGCGACGGAGACTTTGCGCCGGCGATACGCGCCGTCCAGGAGATGGGCGTGCGCGTCGAGGTGATCAGCTTCCGAGGCAACACCAGCTCCGACCTGATCGAGGTTGCCGACCAGTTCACCGACATCGCACAGGTCGCGCGCGTCGAGAAGGGCTCTGCACGCAGCGGCCGACGGGTCGCTGCCGAGGGTGACCTGTCGATGACCGCGGTGCCCGAGAAGGAGACCGAAGGTGCTCCGCGCCGGCGCCGAGGACGCCTCGCCGCCGAGCGGACACCCGAGGTGGCGGAGACGGGTACCGCCGGCAACCTCATCGTCCTCCCCGGCGAGCGCCTGTCACGGGCGCCCGAGGACGAGGTGGACGACGAGAACGGCGCGACGGTAGACGAAGGGGACGAGGCAGCGCAGGGCGAGGCGGCCGAGCGTCGCCGTCGTCGGCGACGGGGTGGCCGCGGTCGTGGCCGCGGTCGCCGTGACGAGATGCCTGTGGGTGAGTCCGCCGTTGCGGCCGAAGGCAACCTGGACGAGGAGGAAGACGACTTCGAGGAGGTGCCCGCGCAGCTGCCCCATCACACGACGTTCGGGTCGGTCTGGGACAGCCAGCTGGGCGTGCCCAGCGCAGTGCCCGTCCAGGGCTCGTACGAGCCCGGCGAGGAAGAGGAGGACTACGAGGAGCCCGAAGTGCCCGAGTATCTCCTCGCCGAGCGTCGCCAGCGCCAGCGCGGCGGTCGCGGTCGGATGCAGCGCGGCGGTCGCCAGGGCGCCTATCAGGCAGCGCTCGAGCGCGAGCGTTATGGCCGCACAGGCGGCAGCTTCGGCGGTTCCCGCCTGCTCGACAGGCCGCCCCGCCAGGACCGACGCCGTGGTGGGCCGCCCGCCGGCGCAGGCCAGCGTCCGCCGCGCCAGGACCGTGACCGGCCGGCACCCGAGCGGCGCCCGGCCGAGGCCCGTGCCAGCGCCCCGTCCGGTGACCCCTGGACGGAGGTCCCCGAGGATCTCGAGGAGCTGCTCCGGGCAGAGCTGACACGCAAGTTGACCAACGGTTCCGCGGACGGTCGGCCGCCGAGCGGCCAACCGGCGCCTGCCCCCGAGGCCGCGGCCGACGAGCCGGCGCCCGCCGCCGAGGCAGCGCCCGACGGCGAGGAGAAGCCCAAGCGCGCGACCCGATCGCGGGCCAAGCCCACGGACGAAGCCGCCGAGGCAGCGCCCGACGGCGAGGAGAAGCCCAAGCGGGCGACCCGATCGCGGGCCAAGCCAAAGGACGACGCCGCCGAGCCAGCGCCCGACGGCGAGGAGAAGCCCAAGCGGGCCACCCGATCGCGGGCCAAGCCAAAGGACGACGCGGCCGAGGGCTGATCGAAGCCTTGGGCTCCACTTTCCGGACGCGCGGCCAGCCAACGGCGCTGGCGATCGTCCAGCGGGCGATAGCGAACGAACGGGCGCCTCACGCGCTTCTCTTCAGCGGACCGCCGCGGGTGGGCAAGTCGACCCTTGCCCTGGATCTCGCGGCGGGACTGCTGTGCCTGGCGCGCGATCCGGGTTCGCGGCCGTGCCGCGCCTGCACCGCCTGCCGTCGTGTCGAGTCCGGCGGACACCCTGACGTCCACCGTCTCGCCCCTGAGGGTGCCGGGCGCCAGATCCGGATCGGGCAGGTGCAGGAGCTGGCGAGCGAGCTGGCGCTGCTGCCACTCGAGGGGCGCTGTCGGGTGGCGATCGTGGAGCACGCCCAGCGGCTCAATGACGACGCTCAGAACGCCCTGCTCAAGACGCTCGAGGAGCCGCCGGCCGGCGTTACCATCATGCTCTGCGCCGACGAGCCAGCCGGACTGCTGCCAACCGTGGTAAGCCGCTGCGCGCGGATCCGGCTGGGCCCCGTTGCCCCAGCGGTGGTGGCCGGGATAATCGTCGAGAGGGCGGCCGTTGACCGGCTACGGGCCGAGGCGCTTGGTCGAGTCAGCGGAGGCATGGTTGGGGTGGCGCTCGACCTTGCCGCTCAACCCGAGCTGCTGCTGGCCCGTGACCGCATCGCCCGTACCCTCCTCGACCTCGTCGGCGCCGATCGCCGGGCGCGGCTGGCCGCCGCGGCGGGGCTGCTCGCTGACGGAGTCGAGATGACCGCCGTCGCTCCGCCGGCCGACGGACCTCCGACCAGCGACGCAGCCGATCCGTCTGAGGCCGCGGCGACGCCGGTCGATCTACCGTCTCGCGGGGGCCGTTCGGCGAAGACTTCGCCGGCTGAGCGGCGCGCCGCAGTCAGCCAGGTCCTGGCTGTCTGGCGCGACCTCGCACGTGACGCCGCGTTGGCCGCCCGCGGTGCCCGTGCGGAGATTCGCCAGCACGAGCTGCTGGAAGAGATCGCGGACATTGCCGCTCGGACCGATGCCGCGCTGCTGGCGCGCTTCACGGAGCGGCTCGACGTCGCCAGCCGCGCGCTGGATGCGTACGCCAACCCCGAGCTGCTGCTGGACGTGCTGCTCCTGGTCTGGCCCTCGGCGCAGGCACCGTCAGCCGGCAAGAACGCCGCATGACGCGCCTCGAGGCGACTGTCCACGGCCACGTGCAGGGGGTCGGCTTTCGCTGGTACGTCGTCCGGCGCGCGTCGCGACTGGGGCTCACCGGCTGGGTCGCCAACCAGGCCGACGGCTCGGTACGGCTGGTCGCAGAGGGACCGGATGAGGTGCTCGAACGGCTGGCCGAAATCATCTCGCACGGACCGGCCGGTGCTCGCGTCGATCGGGTGGATGCCGTGCGCCTGCCGGCGTCCGGCTCGTTCACCGGGTTCGTCGTCAGGGCCTCCGCTCACGGCGGCGACTGACCGGCGTTTGCTATCGTGGCCGGGTGCCCATCACCAGCCAGCAGAAGTCGGAGGCGTTGAGCCGGCTGCCGCTATTTGCTGGCATCAGCGAGGAATCACTCCGACGTCTGTCCGAGGCCGCCGGCGAGCAGGAATTCGGGCCGGGTGAGTTCATAGTCCGCCAGGGGCAGCTGGGCTCCGGCCTCTACGTCATCCTCGAGGGCGAGGCGAGCGTCCTGCGCGGGTCAACCGAGCTGGCCCGGCTCGGGCCGGGCGAGTTCTTCGGCGAAATGGCCGTGCTCGACCAGCAGCCGCGCATGGCCAGCGTTCGGGCCGAGTCGCAGACTCGCTGCCTCGCCATCGCGTCGTGGGACCTGCTCAGGCAGCTCGAGGAGGACAGTGCCCTGGCGCTCAACCTCATTCACGGCCTCGTCGCCCGGATCCGCGCCTTCGGCGAGAGTCACCGCCACTGACGATGGCGCTGTCACGGCAGCAGCTGGTGGACACGATCGGCGGGCTGTCGCTGTTCGCCGACCTCACACCGACCCAGCTCGAGCAGGTCGCCCACCGATTGGCCGAGGAGTCCTACCCCGCCGGACAGCGGATCCTGCGCCAGGGATTCACCGGCACCGGCTTCTACGTCATCCTCGAGGGCGAGGTGGCCATCCGCATCGACGGCGAGGAGCGCGCCAGGCTCGGCAAAGGCGACTTCTTCGGGGAGATGTCCGTGTTGCTGGGCGAGCCGCCCGTGGCCGATGTGGTCGCCCTGCGCCAGCTGCACGTTCTGCACCTGGGCGGGCCGGAGCTCGAGGGCTTCCTGCGCGAGCATCCGGCGGTGATGCTTCGGATGCTCAGGACGGTCGCCCTGCGGCTGCGGAACGCGAGCCGGTGGCGGAGCTAGCAGACCGGCCGTTCCCACCGGGCGATTACCCGGTCGTGGTGGTCGGCAGCGGCCCGGGCGGGCTGCAGGCCAGCTACTTCCTCAGGCGACTGGGCATCGCCCATGCGGTCATCTCCGCCGATGAGCGACCCGGCGGCATGTTCCGGCGCTTTCCGTTCTTCCAGCGCCTGCTGTCGTGGACGAAGCCCTACGCACCCGCCCCGCGCGACGACCGGTGGTACGAGTGGTACGACTGGAACAGCCTGCTCGCCGACGAGCCGCAGAACCGCTCGATCATGGCCGAGCTGATGGATGGCTCCTCGTCGTTCCCATCGCGCCCGGAGATGGAGCTGAACCTGTCCACGTTCGCCCACCGCACTGGCGTGAGCGTTCGCTACGGCTGCACGTGGCGCGGAACCCGCCGCGATGAAGATCGCTTCGTGCTCGAGACGACCGACGGCGACTACCGCTGTCAGGTCGCCATCTTCGCGGTCGGGGTAGCCCAGCCGTGGAAGCCCGAGACGCCCGGATTCGAGCACGTGCCGCATTACGCGGAGACGCGCGACGCCGCCGAATACGCCGGCCGGAAGCTGTTCATCGTGGGCAAGGAGAACTCTGCCTTCGAGCTGGCCACCGGGCTGCTGCCCTGGGCGCAGCGGATCGTGCTCGCCTCGCCACGCCCGGCGAAGCTGTCGGTCAACCTTCACTCGCTGGCTGGGGTGCGTGCCCGCTACATCCAGCCCGTCGAGGACGAGGTCCTGGGCGGCGGCGTGTTCATCATCAATGCATCCATCGACCGCATCGACCGCTCGGCGGGTGGCTACCGCGTCCGGTGCCTGCGCTCGGACGGCGGTGGTGAGCTCAACGTGGACGCAGACGAGGTGATTGCCGCCACCGGCTGGACCTGCCCGTTGAACGATCTGTCCGAGCTCGGCGTCTCCGTCTTCGGCCGGAGCCTGCTGCCGTCGATGACCAACTACTGGCAGTCGGCCAGCGTTCCGGGGATCTACTTCGCGGGCACCATCGGCCAGGGCGTGGCAGGGATGAAGAAGTACGGCATGCCGGCCAACTCGGGCGCGGTCCATGGCGCTCGCTACAACGCACGAGTGATGGTCGAGCACCTGGCCGAAACCCACTTCGGCGTGGCCAGGCATCAGCCCGTGGTCGAGCCCGAGCGGATCGTCGAGATGCTGCTCCAGGCCGCCACCCGTTCCCCCGAGCTGTGGAACCAGAAGTCTTATCTGTGCCGTGCGGTGGCGCTCGATCCCTCCTCCGGCAGCCGCGACCTCGGCGTCATGCCCTTGGCCGACTTCGTCGACCGGGAGGGCGTTGCCGCGGTTGCCATCGCGGTCGAGACGGACGACAGCGGCGACATCCATCCGGCGGTCTACGTCAGGCCGGCCAACCGACCCGCAGTCGAGACCCTGCTCGAGTCCGACCCGCTGCACGACTTTCGAACGCCGGCGAACCGGGCCCAGATGGCCAGCCTGCTCAAGGAGGCCACCAGCGGGGCGATCCGGTGAGCGCGGAGCGGCTCGACGAGATCAACTCGAGCATTGTCGGGTGCACGCGCTGCGCGCGTTTGGTGGCGTGGCGGGAGGCTGCTGCCCGCACCCCGCCACGTCGATTCGCCGGCCACCGGTACTGGGCCCGGCCCCTCCCCGGGTTCGGCGACCCGGCAGCCAGAGTCCTGGTGGTCGGCCTTGCGCCGGCCGCCCACGGTGGCAATCGGACCGGCCGCATCTTCACCGGTGATCGGTCGGGCGACTTCCTCTTCCAGGCCCTTCACGCGACCGGCTTCGCCAACCAGCCCACCTCGACCCACATCGGCGACGGGCTGGCGGTCATCGACCTCTACATTGCGGCCATCAACCGCTGCGCTCCGCCCGCCAACCTGCCTACGCTCGAGGAGCGGGCCAACTGCCGGCCGTACCTGGT
Source organism: Candidatus Limnocylindrales bacterium (assembly GCA_035540555.1). Lineage (GTDB taxonomy): Bacteria > Chloroflexota > Limnocylindria > Limnocylindrales > CSP1-4 > JALYGJ01. The sequence continues at coordinate 115,646 of DATLGJ010000001.1, forward strand.
AGCTCAGATTGCCGCTCTCGAGCGGCTGCAGGTCATCGTCTGCCTGGGTGGCATGGCCTGGCAGGGAACGCTGCTGGCCCTCGCTGAGCTCGGCCTCGCTGCCCGCCCGAAGCCAGTCTTTGGCCACGGCCGGGAGGCGCGCGTCGGGCCGTTCCGACTGCTCGGTGCCTATCACCCGAGCCAGCAGAACACGTTTACCGGCCGGCTGACGCTGCCGATGATGGTCGACGTATTCGGTCATGCCCGCCGGCTGGCGGCCACCTGAGAAGGCACCCGCCCGCGGCCGGGCGCCCGCACTCGGCCGCTGGAAGGGGTATCGTGGGGACGATGCGCGTGGGTCGCCGTCCCGCCGCGCAGATCCGCAGCGGGGAGCATATGGCCGGTCGAACCGTGCGCCGAGAGGAAGACGACCTCGCCCAGGAGCTCGAGCATGCGCTGGGCAGCGACGAGATACGGCTCGAATACCAACCGGTCGTGCGGCTGGGAAGCGGGCAGGTCGCCGGGGCCGAGGCGCTCGTGCGCTGGCGCCACCCCCGCCGGGGGATGCTGAACCCGAGCGACTTCCTGCCCGTCGCCAAGCGCAGCGGCATCCTCGACCGGTTGGGTCAGATGGTCCTCGAGCAGGCGTGCCGGACGGCGGCCGGCTGGCCCAGGCCGTCGAGTCGCACCTCCTACTTCGTCAGCGTCAACTTCTCGGTCGACCAGCTCGAGGCGGACTCGGCCGTGGAGTCGATAGTGGCGGCCACCTCGGCCACCGGCCTGGCGCCAGAGCAGCTGGTGCTGGAGGTGACCAGCAACGTCGGCCCGGACGGGGCGCGCGTAGCGCAGACGGTCAGTGCGCTGCGCGAGGCCGGCATTCGCGTCGCGCTCGATGACTTCGGCAGCGCGACGTCGCTGCGCGACCTGAAGCAGCTTGGCGTCGACTTCGTCAAGTTGGACCGCGAGTTCGTGGTCGATGTGGACGGCCCGCCGGCAGATTCGGCGTTTGCCCTGGCCGTGCTTCGCCTGGCCGAGGCGCGCGGGGCAGAGGCGGTGGCCAAGGGCATCGAATCGCGCGAGCAGGCCTGGCGGCTGGCCGAGCTCGGCTGTCGCTACGGCCAGGGGTTCTTCTTCAGCAAGCCCCTCGGGGCCACGGGCATCATCGCCATCCTGCGTCAGGGAACCCTGCGCGGCTGACCGCCGGCTAACCCAGCTACAGCCGCCGACCGAAGCGCGGCTGCAAGACGCCCGCGCGGGCGCGGCATTCACAGCGTCGGTGCTGCGCCGCCACCATCGCGGCGATGGCAATTCTGGCCGGCCTGGCCGGCATTCTGGGGCGTTTTGCCGGGCGTCTCCTGAACACCACCCTCGGCTGGGCGACCACGCTCCTGTTCGGCAAGGTCTCGGCAACACAGCAGACCGTCCTGCTGGTCGTCGTCTTCGCGTCGCTTGGCTGGATCGTCCTGATCGCCGGAGTGATCGTGCCGGAAATCGGCACGATGCTGCTTGCGTTCGTGCCGATTCCCGATTTCGTCGAGGAGACATGGATCCGGCTGGCCATGCTCGCCGGCGCGTTGATCCTGCCGCTGGCTGTCGGCGCCGCGGCGGTCTTCGTCACGCCGGCCGAGCGCCGACCGAGTGGTGCGGCGTCGCTCATCAAGGCGGTGTTGCGTGGCTACCCCTTCACCTTCGCGCTCGCGCTGACCATTGTCGTTCTGGCCGGGGTCGCCACCTTCCGCCGCCTGCGCGCGCTCGCCAAACGCTGGGAGGACACCCATCTGCCGGTGATCGTCAAGCCTGGTGAGTACGACGACGTGCTTGCGCGCATCCACGGCGTCCTTGGCCAGGCGGGCATGCAGACGACCGTCACGCCGGCACCGAAGATCGTCTCGCTGCCACCGAAGGTGCTGGATCAGGCGGCGGGGAAGGCGCTCGGCGCGCTGGTGCCGGACAACCTGATGCTGCTCTCCTCGCCCGAGCTCGAGATCCTGGTCTATCCGTCAGATCTGGCCATGTCGGGCACCAAGCAGAAGGTGGCCGCGGCCCGCGCGGCGATCGTCTCGCGGCTCACCTACGCGCCCGCGTACATGACCGGCGACCCTGCCGCGCAGGCAATCGAGGACCAGATCCAGATTCACGCCCTGGCCGTGCCCGGCGCGGGCCGCGACGCCGACGAACACACCATTGCGGACCTCGACCAGAAGCTGGCAGCGCTGCTCGTGTCCTTCGAGGACTGGGAGACCACCTACCGCCAGCGCCTGCAGCTGGAGCGCGATCTGCTTCGCCAGCGCTCGAGCCCGGGCCAGCCGGACCGCGCCGCGGACGAGCCGTCAGGCGGCGGCCGGGGCCATCTGCTCCAGCGCGCCGCAGCGGCCGGCTTCATCGGCCTGGTCATCGCCGACATCTTCCTGCTGCTCAAGCGCCGGGGCGCCGAGGAGTAGCCGGCTGCGAACAGGACGGCTCGCTCCAGGAAGATTGGCGCGCCCGGCGGGACTCGAACCCACGACCTTCTGCTCCGGAGGCAGACGCTCTATCCGCTGAGCTACGGGCGCTTGCCGTGAAGCGTATCACCGCCCAATGCCCTGGCCGTGGAATCGAAGCGGCCCCTCCGAAGAGGGGCCGCCGCACTGTCCCGGCCGATCCGATGACCGGAGCCATCGGTGCTCTGCCACGCCACAAGGGCATCTATCACGCCGGCTGCACCGGCTACCCTAACCCAGCCTACCCATGACCTTGCGCCTGGGGCAGCGACTACCGCCGAAGCGGCATCGCCCATAGTCTACCTTCGGTCGCGGCCCATCTCAAGGGGTTATGCAGGCTGCATAGTTAACATTCCGTAATCTCTTCGGACCGTCGCAAGGCATCACTCGCCTGTCTCGACGGTGACGCCGGTCATCAGAACGGGATCAACGGCCAGGTCCTGGTTTGGCCCGGTCGTCTCGCCCTCCACGATGTCATCGGCCACATCCATGCCCTCGAGCACCTCGCCGAAGATCACGTATCCGCCGCCTTCGAGGTGGGGCGCATCGCCGACCAGGATGAAGAACTGCGAGCCTTGAGAGTTCGGCGCCACCGTGCGGGCCATCGCCACCATGCCGCGCGTGTACTCGCCGACGACCGGCTCGTCAGGGATGGTGTAGCCCGGGCCTCCGCTTCCGTCACCCTGCGGGTCGCCGCCCTGGATCATGAAGCCGGGAATGATCCGATGGAAGCCGACGCCCTCGTAGAAACCTGCCTGAGCAAGATTGATGAAGTTCCGGCTGGCGACCGGCGCCGAGTCGGTGAACAGCTCAATGACGATATCGCCCAGCTCGGTGCTGACCGTTGCGGTGGTGCCGTCACCGGCCGGCGCTGCGGGCGGGCTGGCCAGCGGGGTGACCGCCGGCGGAGTGAGTCCGGCGATGGGCGTCCGTACCGGTGTCGGCTCGGGACCGGGCACGAAGCTGTCGAGCACACCGGACATGAGCACGACGATGACCAGCAGCACTGCGGCCATCGAGCCGCCGACGGCCATCGCTGCTGTCGCCAGGGCGCGGGGGCTGTTGGGCTCCGTCGCCCAGGCCGGGTTCGCTCGCTCCTTCTGGCGCGGCTCGTGGCGCGCGTCGCGCGGCGTCCGATGGCGGGCGTCGCGGTTGGTGCTCATCTGGCTCCACCTCCGGTTGCGCTGCTCCGCGCTGCCTCCAGCGCGGACGAGAACTCGATCGACCCATTGAGCAGCGCCTCGCCCAGGATGATGGCGCTTACTCCGGCCGCAGCCAGCTCGGGCAGCATCGCCGGATCGGTTACTCCGCCGGCGAGCTGCAGCTCGACGTCCCGGCTGGACAGCTGCCTGAGCAGTGTGACATCCGGCCGGGCACCTCCGTGCGACAGCACCAGCCGCTGCACGCCCTCAGCCGCCAGCCATTCGACGAGCTGATCAATGGACGGGGCCCGTCCATCCGGCCACGGATATGCGGCGAGCCGGTCAGGTCGCGGGTCCAGGCCGACCGCCAGCCAGGCCCCGCCGATGCGGACGCACTCGCGCAGGCGTTGAGGCGACTCGGCGGCGACCCAAAGCGGAATGACGACTCGTGTTGCTCCAGCCGCGAAGGCCAGCTCGACCTGCTCGGGCCCGTCCACGCCGCCGGCCAGCTGCAGGGGTACGGCAACTGTTCGGGCGACCGCCTGGATGGCAGCGGTGTTGACCGGTGCGCCGCGCTTGGCGCCGTCGATGTCGACCAGGTGAACCTGCCGCGCCCCGGCCTCCACGAAGTGGCGGCAGATGCGCTCCGGCCGATCCGTCGGAGCCCCTTCGCCGGTCGCCGCGCCCGGCCAGAAGACGAGCCGCGAGCGACCGTTGACGAGATCCAGGCTGGGGACGATCTCCATCAGGCCGCGACGGTCGTCGGCGCCAGGCCCACCTCTGCCAGGGCACGCTGGACGGCGGCCAGCGTCGACTCGATGTCCTCCTGGGTGATGCCGTAATGGGTCACTGCCCGGACGCGCGTTCCGCCCGGGTAGTCCAGCATCCCCACGCCTTCCGATGAGAGTGCCTCGAGAAAGGCGCTGCGCAGCTCGGGCCTGGTCAGCTCGAAGAAGACGAAGTTGGTCCGGACCCGAGCCGGGTTCAGGTCGGTCACGCCGGGCAGGCCGACCAGGCCCTCGGCCAGGCGCCGGGCGTTGGCGTGATCCTCGGCCAACCGCTCGATCATGCCTGCCGAACCGTCGCGAAGGGCCACCAGGCCGGCAGCGGCAAGGACGCCGACCTGGCGCATCCCGCCGCCGAGCAGCTTGCGCGCGCGCCGCGCACGCCAGACGAAGTCACGGCTGCCGACGACGATCGAGCCGACCGGGCACGACAGCCCCTTTGAAAGGCAGAACGTCGCCGAATCCGCCGCCTCCAACAGCCTGCGGACGGGCTGGCCCAGCGCCACCGAAGCGTTGAAGATTCGCGCCCCGTCGACGTGCAGCGGTACGCCGCCATCTCGTGCGACCGCGCCGACCGCGTCAACGTACTCGGCCGGCAGCGGCTGGGCCATCGAGTCGGCGTGCGTGTTCTCGACCGTCACCAGCGCCGTGATCGGGTCGTGCGGGTCGCTCGGCTCGCGAAAGGCGGCGCGAATGGCGCTCAGCTCCATCCGGCCGTCGGTGTCCCACGGCAGAAGCTTCATCGAGGCGCCGACGACGACGGCGTAGTTGGCCGCCTCGTGGGCAAACGAGTGATTGCCGTCGCCGCCGATGATCTCGCCGCCTCGCGGCACGTGGGCCATCAGGCAGACGAGGTTGCCCATCGTGCCGCTCGGGACGAACAGGCCGGCTTCCTTGCCGGCCAGCTCGGCGGCCCGCTCTTCGAGCGCGATGACGGTGGGGTCGTCACCGAAGACGTCGTCACCCAGCTCGGCTTCAGCCATCGCGCGGCGCATCTCGGGCGTCGGATGGGTAACCGTATCGGAGCGCAGATCGATCTTGAGTCGGGTCATGGGGAGGCCCGAGTATACGTTCAGCAGGCCGTACCCACTCGTCAGCCAAGGTGCCCGACTGACAGGTCGAGTGCCTCCTGCTATCCTCATGACTCGCCGCAAGGACCCGTGGTGTAGCGGCCCAACATGCCAGCCTGTCACGCTGGAGATCGCCGGTTCGAATCCGGTCGGGTCCGCCACTCTCCTTTCCGTCCACGAGGTATCCGAGATCTCCCGATCAGTCGGCGATCGGCGCTTCCCGCTCGCCGCCCTGGCGGTGGCCGGTGTCCTCCTCGTGACGGTGTGGCTGATCCTGGACGCGTTGGGCACGCGCCCGCCCGTCGCGCCGTTGGCCACGCCCACGCTGGCCGGCCCTGCCATCTCCTCGCCGGGCACGACGACCCCCGCGGGAACCCGCGTCGGTGAGGCCACTGCCTCGCCGAGTGCCGAGCCGACCGCCGCGACCTCGCCCGACCCGGCGGCTCCCACCCCCGAGCCGGCAGAGGTCGACATGGCCTTCGTCCCGGTCGTGTCGTTCTGGTCGGACCAGTCCGACGTCCCGCTGGCAGGTTTGCTTGCGAGCATGCGCGACGGGCTGACGCGCGGCGGCGGCCACCTGATTGTCCCTGCTCAAGACCGCGAGGCCATCGCCAAGGCGCTCGGCATCAGCATCCACCCCAGTGTCGCGTCGGGCGATGTCGACGAGGTCAGGGCGGCTGTGCGCGACGGCGGCTTCGGTGTCCTGCGCGCGACCGACGTGACGCCGGCCGTCCGTGCCCTGTCGATTGACGGCGCCAGCCTGTTCGGCAACGATCGGCTCAAGGACCTGGCCGACTGGCCGCTGACGGCCCGGGTGGCGGAGGATCAGCCTTTCGACCCGGCGAACGCGTGGACGATCGTCGCCGTCGGCGACATCCTGATCGACCGCGGCGTGGCCAACCGTGTGTTCACACGCGGCCAGGGCGTCGACTACCCGTACGATGGCGGTACGGCCCGGATCACCGCAATCCTCTGTTGCTCCGACTTCGGCTGGCCGATACCGACGGTCGAGAAGACGGGCAACGATGGCGCCGTCCGCGCGCTGCTTCAGGCCGGCGACCTGACCATCGGCAACCTCGAGTCGGCGGTCGTGCCCAACGCGCGTATCGCCAGCGGCGGCTTCCGCTTCCATGGGCGTCCGGAGATGCTCGATGGAATCGCCAATGCGGGGTTCGACTTCCTGTCGCTGGCCAACAACCACATCGGCGACGCGGGCGAGGAGGGGATCCTCAGGGCAATGCGCGAGCTAGACGCCCGCGGCATTTTGCACGCCGGGGCCGGTCGCACCCCGCGCGAGGCGCGCCGAGCTGCGGAGACGGTGGTCAATGGTCAGAGGGTCGCGATCGTGGCGTGCGACGCCATCCAGCGCCGTTACGGGGTCAGCTCGGAGCGCACCGGATCACTGGCCTGCCGCGACGAGCGCGTGGTTGCCGAGATTGAGCGCCAGCGCGCCGACAGCGACGTGATCATCGTCTTCCCCCATTGGGGCCGCGAGTACCGCGCCGAGCCGCGTCCGTACCAGCGCGCGATGGCGCGCGATTGGGTGGCCGCCGGCGCCGACGTAATCATCGGGGCCCACTCGCACTGGGCCGGCGCGATCGAGGAGGTGGACGGCCGGCTCGTCTTCTACTCGCTGGGAAACTTCGTCTTCGACCAGTACTGGCAGACCGAGACCCAGCTGGGGCTGATGCTGGAGCTGACATTCCACGCTGACCGGCTGGTCCAGGCTCGGTTGCACCCGACGATCATCGTCGACCAGGCGCAGCCGAACCTGCTCGACGAGCCGGAGGACCGGCAGCGCGTGATCGATCAGGTGCGCGACGGCTCGCGGGGCTTGCTGCCTTACTAGCGGAGGCCGGCGAAGAGGTCGTCTTCCGGTATGCGCACGCCGACCCGCGAGGCGCGCAGCGTGAAAGCTTCTGTCGGCATCAGCTCGCGCCAGTCGTCCGGTGTCAGCGCAAGCAGCGGGAAGGTCCGCGCCAGCTGGGTCACGTGCTCGCTCATCGCGCGGTGCTTTGCCTCGAGGTGGTGGGCCACATCGACCCGCGTGGTAACGGGCCCCTGGGCGGCCGCCATGCGGGCAAGCTGTGCCTCGCGTTCACGCCGCTGTTCGTCGGTCTCGTCGGCCGCTGGCTGCCACCATGCCTGCGCGCCACGCTCGATGGCGCGCTGACGAACCTCCTCCAGGCGGGCGAACTCGGTCGCAACCTCGTACAGCTTGAGCGGCGGCTCGGCGTCGTCCGCCGCTCGCTCGAACGCCGCTTTGGTGATCAGCGCGGCGCGGATATGATCGGGGTGGCCGTAGCCGCCGAAGTCGTTGTACGAGACCATGACCTGAGGGCGGGTGTCGCGAACGATGGCCAGCAGGCGGTCGACCGCCTCGTCGAAGTGCGCCTGCCAGAAGGAGTCCGACGCGTCGTTCTCGGGCGTGCCCATCATTCCCGAGTCGACATAGCCCAGCCAACGGTGGTCGATCGCGCCGAGATGGGCAAGCGCGCGGGCAATCTCGAGGCGCCTGAGCTCGGCCAGGCGGGCGTGGTTCTCGGGCGTGTCCAGCTCGGGCAGGACGATCTCGCCGTGCTCGCCCCCGGTGCAGGTCACGCACACGACGTGGGCGCCCTCCGCGGCATAGCGCGCCATCACGCCGCCCGTCGAGATCGACTCGTCGTCAGGGTGGGCGTGTACCAGCAGCAGGGTGGGTCGGTCGGCCATCTGCCGATGATAGGATCGGCCGGATAAGGGAGGTCCTTTGAGCGACGAACGTGAGCGCTGGGCGCTGATTCTGGGCGCCAGCAGTGGCTTTGGTGAGGCTGCCGCGTTGGCCCTCGCCGCCGACGGCTACAACATCTGTGGGGTGCACCTCGACCGGCGGCAGGGGATGGCGCGCGTGGAGGAGATCAAGTCGCGCATCGCCGGCCACGGTCGGGAGGCGCTTTTCTTCAATGCCAACGCGGCCGACGAAGGCCAGCGGGCCAAGGTCGTCGCTGAGCTCGCGGCGCGGTTCCAGTCATCGGCCGGCGCCCGACCATACGTGCGCGTGCTGATGCACTCGCTGGCGTTCGGCACGCTCAAGCCGTTTCTGGCCCAGGACCCGGGCGACGCGATCAATCGCAAGAACATGGACATGACTCTTGACGTGATGGCCCACAGCCTCGTCTATTGGGCACAGGACGTCTGGCGCGCGGAGCTGTTCGGCGAGGGATCGAAGGTGTACGCGATGACCAGCGAAGGCTCCTCGCGCGTGATCGGCAGCTACGGTGCGGTCAGCGCCGCGAAGTCGGCGCTGGAGTCCCACTGCCGACAGCTGGCCATGGAGTTCGCGAGGCTGGGGACCGGTGTGACGGTCAATGCCATCCGCGCCGGCGTGACGATGACCCCGGCGCTGATGCAGATCCCCGAGGCCCGGGAGCTGATCGAGCATGCAACCAACCGCAACCCGATGGGCCGCATGACGACCGTCGACGACGTGGCACAGGCCCTCGTTCGGCTGTCCGGCGAGGGAACGCACTGGATCACGGGCAACGTGATCGGCGTCGACGGCGGCGAGCTGGTCAGCGGCTGATCAACGAGGTGAGCCAGCCGGGCGCGGAGCGGCGGTTGCCGGACGTCGAGCCGCCGTCCGTCCGCGACCACCTGGCCAACGAGCGCACCCTGCTGGCCTGGGTCCGGACCGCTCTCACGGTCGTCGGCCTCGGTTTCATCGTCGACCGGCTGGCCCTCGAGGGGGTGGCGGGCCGGCCTGAAGCGCTGCTCGGCATCGCGCTGGTCATCATCGGCGGCCTGATCGGTGCGGCCGGCGGATGGTCCTTTCTGCGGGCGCGACGCGAGATGCTCGCCGGCCGTTATCACCCGTCCATCGGACTGCATCTGGCGCTGGTCGCAGCCGTCGTGTTGGGGTCGGTGGTGGTCGCCGCGTTCCTGCTCACCAGCCGCCCCGCCGGGGCCTGACCTCGCGACCGGCGGTCGGCTCAGGGCGTGTAGCCGGTCAGCTCCACGTAGGCATCGCCGGCCAGCGGGGAGCCCGCGCGTGTGGCCGAGACGTGCTGAGAACCCTCCCAGTAGATGACCCCGGTGGTGGGGCGTGTGTCGAGCTCCTGGTCGGCCACGGTGGGCGCCAGCTCGACGATCAGCTGCTGGCTCGGGATCGAGATGCGCCAGCCCGCCGGCCAGGTGATGCCGGTGCGAGGGCTCGTCCACTCGCCGGTCTCCTCGATTACCAGCTCCTCGCGCGGCAGGTGGAGCGCCTCGCCGTCGGGCTGGACCAGCGTGCCGTAGATGAGCGGGAAGTCACCCTCCGCGTCCCGGACCATCGAGACCGTCAGGTCAGTACCGTCCTCGAGGTTGATCGCGAACCAGTCCCAGCCTCCGCCACCGACGGCGATGAAGTCGCCCCACTGGTGGTCGAACCAGGCCGTTCCCTCGACCGGGATGCTCTCGTCGTCTAGTGTCAGCGTGCCGCCTGCCAGCATGCGCGGCCACGAGTAGTAGTACGAGCCGCCGGCCGGGCCGAAGTCGACCCAGCCGTCGCCGTCGTGCAGCAGCGGCTCGGCTCGGGTCGACTGGAGCGCCAGCTGGATGGCAAAGCCGGCCTCCGCTGCCGACGCGGAAAGGCGGTCATTTCCCAGGCGGCCGGCCATCCGCCACGGTTCGCCGGCAGTGACCGTCGGCGGCTGCTCGGCCACCGGCGCCCCGATCATCTGGCTGAGTGGATCGCCGCCGGCGATGGCCAGATCGAAGCCGCCGTCCAGACCGGCCGCCGCGCCCCGGTCCACCTGCGGCCCGATCTCCGCCCGCTGCTCGTACAGGAATCGATCGCCCGCCTCATCGGTCAGGGCCAGGTGGGAGGCCCAGGTGACGGGGAAGGAGCCGCGCTCGGCGCGGAAGATGACGAACTCGAAGCCGAAGCGGCGGCCATCGTCTGCGCGCAGGTGGCCCGTGTAGTACCACCACTCCGTCAGCCGGGCGTGGGGTGCCTCGTCGCGCGGCAGGTTGATCGGCTGAGGGTCAGCGGCCGGCGTGGGCGCGGGTTGAGCCGGCGGCGGCGACGGCCGCGCCGGCGGATCCACGCCCAGCAGCCGTCCTTCCGGCGAGCAGGCCCCCGCAACCAGCACCACGACGAGCGCCAGGGCCGCCGTCTCGGGCAGGTGCAAACGGGTCGAGATGAAGCGCCGGACACGCGCCGGCAGCCACCAGTTGCGGTCGCCCAGCAGGCGCATCGTCGAGGGCACGAGCAGCGCCCGCACGACCGACGCATCGAGCGCCACGGCGATGGCCACGCCCAGCCCCAGCGCCTTGATCAGCACGATGTCGGCGAAGGCAAACGATCCCGCCACGACGACCACGATCAGCGCGGCCGAGGTTACGATCCGGCCCGAGCGCTCCATCCCGCGCGCCACCGCCTCGCGGTTGTTGCCGGCCCGGTCGTAGACCTCTTTCATGCGGCTGAGCAGGAAGACCTCGTAATCCATCGACAGCCCGAACAGGACGCAGAAGAGAATTACGGGCAGCGTGGTCTCGACGAAGCCCAGAGGCGTGAACCCGAGCAGCGCGGAGAGGTTGCCGTCCTGGAACACCCACACGAGCGCGCCGAAGGCGGCCGTGATCGACAGCGCGTTGACGAGGATGGCCTTGATCGGCAGGACCAGGCAGCGCAACAGCACGAACAGCACCACGAAGGTGGTCAGCAGGATGAAGGCGGCCGTGCGCGGGAAGTCCGCCGCGATCCGATCGACAACGTCGCCCACCTCGGCCGCACCGCCACCGACCAGCACGCTCATGCCCGTCGGCGGGGCGAGGGTGGAGGTCGGGTCGCGCAGGTCGTCGACCAGCGCCTGGCCTTCCTCCCTGTTGGGGCCGTACCAGGTGTAGAGCGTGAAGGCGGTCAGGTTGCCGCGCGTGGTCCGGGCAAGCGCGTCGGCGACGAAGCGGTCCGCCGGCCCGCCGGGGGCACCGTAGAGCAGTTGGTACTGCTCGCGTTGCAAGCGTGGGTCCACGTCAACCATTCCATCCACATGGGCGACTCGCGGATCGTCGGCCAGGCGGCGCGACCAGTCATAGAGCGCGCCCACGTTGGCCGGCTCGGTGGCCCGACCGGTCGTCCGGATGGCCATCACCAGCGGCGCGAACTGGCCCTCTCCGAAGTTGTCCACCAGGACGTCATAGGCCTCCCGGGATGGTACGCCGGGCGGCAGGATCGACGCGTCGGGAGCGTTGAATCGAGCATGCAGGAACGGCGTGCCGAGCAGCAGCAGGAAGGCCAGCGTCGGCACGAAGAAGAGCAGCGGTCTGTCCATCACCCGATTGGCCAGCCGTGCCCAGGCGCCGTCGCCGCTCAGCCGAAGCGGGCCGCGCATGACCGGCAACGAGTTGACGCGCGGCCCCAGGAAGGCCAGCACCGCGGGCAGCAATGTCAGCGCCCCGACCACGGCCATGGCCACCACGATGGCGCCGGCGATGCCGACCGAGCGCAGGACCATGAAGTCGAACAGCATCAGGCCGATCAACCCGAGCAGCACGGTCAGTCCAGAGAAGAACACCGCTCGGCCGGCGGTGGCCACGGTCATCGCCACCGCGTGCTCGCGTGTCGGGTGACTGCCATGGCTGAGCTCCTCGCGAAAGCGGCTCGTCAGCAGGAGCGCGTAGTCGACGCCGAGGCCCAGCCCGAGCAGGGTCGCCAGGTTGAGCACGAAAATCGAGAAGGGAGTCAGATGCGTGGCGATGAAAATCAGTCCCAGCGCCACGACGACGGCACCGCCGCCAACGACGATCGGCACGCCGGCGGCCACGACGCTGCCGAAGACGAGCAGCAGGGCCAGCGCCGCAAGGGGCAGCGAGATGAGCTCGCTGCGCTGCAGGTCACGTTCCGAGACCACCTGGATGTCGCCGTAGAAGGCCGGGCCACCGGCGAGGAAGGAGCGCATCCCGGGGACATCGACCAGCGCCTGCTGGACGGGCTCCAGGGCGAGCGGCGACTGGTCGGGCGAAAGGTCAAGGGTGACGATCGCGTACACGGTTCGGCCGTCGGCACTGACCTGTCGTGGTGCGAGGTGGTGGGTCAGCACCTCGTCGACGTGTTCGGCCTGGGGCACCCGGCTCAGGGCTCGCGCTACGGACAGCTCGAACTGTGGGTCACCGGCGCGAGCGTCCGTCTCGCTCTGCAGCACGACGACCATGGCCGACGGCGCAAGTCCGAGCTCCTCTTCGAGCACGATCCGCGCCCGCGACGCTTCGAGGTCGTCGGTGGTGAAGCCCCCGGCGCTCAGCGCGCCGGGCAGCTGCGGGGCCAGCGGCAGCGCGGCGAGAAGGGCGAACAGCCACGCGCCGGCGACCAGCCGCCGGCGAAGCGCGCAGAAGTAGCCCAGGCGGTAGAAAAGGTTCATCGGTCAGCAGAAAGTTCCTGCGCGCAGCATGCGCCGTCGTCGGCGAGTGCGCCGCGGCGGCTCAGCCCTCGTCGGCGCGCGGCTCGTCGAGCGGCTCGACCACCGCCACATCCAGTCGTACCGGCTGGCGCCCGCTGCTCTCGCCATCGCCGCCGACCAGCTCCAGCGAGGCCTCGACCGTCGCCACGCCGCGAACGGTGGCCAGCGCACCGCAATAGCGCACCACCGCCAGTCGAACGACGCGCTCAAGCACGCCGACGGTCAGCCGCTGACAGCGGACGACGAAGTGCAGCGCAATGCGCTCGTACTCCCACGGCGGCTGATCGGCCTGGAACCCCTCGACCTCGACATCGACGGCGAGCAGGCTGAGCCGCCGCTTGCGCAGCATCTGGACGACATCCCAGGCGGCGCAGGCACCGGCGCTGGCCAGCAGCAGCTCGATCGGCGAGTAGCCGGTTGGCGGACGGGCATCGTCGCCGGGCGGGGCGGGGGCGTTGATCTGGATCGTGTAGCCGGCGTGGCTGCCGGTCGAGACGAATCGGCCCTCAGCGGATTGCCAGGCGACGGCTACTCGCCGATGACTGCCCAGATCAGGCCCATCAGGATGAAGATACCGACCAGCAGCATCACGAAGGCCGGCGCGCCCATCTGCTGGGGCCCAAGGCCCAGGCTGGCCAGCAGGAACATGCCGACAGCCCAACCGATGAAGAGCAGGAAGAACAGCCAGCGCGTGTTGACGCTGGTCAGCGCCCGAACCCAGCCCGTGTAGCGGCGCTCCGGGACCAGCGCGGCGCGGATGAAGATGTACATCATCACCGCCGCCATGGCCACCGAGCCGAACAGGGCGAAGGGCTCGGCGATCAGCGACTGGAAGGGGTGCAAGGTCGAGACGGCGACGATGCCGGCGAGCAGAAAGGCAAAGACGATGCCCAGGGTGCGCAACCTCTCCATCGCGGCCGAGTCTATCAAAGGGTCGGGTCGGGGTCGTGCTCGTCGGTGGTCCTCGGTCGGGGCTATCATCGGAGCCTGCTATGCAGGCTGCATAGCGCATATTCGGAGGTCGGAGGCGGGCTGATGGCCGTCGAACCTGCACAACCGGACACTCGCGCCGTCAACGGGCACTCGGCCGTCGAGGAAGCCCCCTTCGTCAACCAGCGCGATCCCGCCCGACGGTTGGGGCCTGACGGCCGGCCGGCGATCAGCCGTCGCGCACCCATCTGGGCGGACGTCCCCGACGAGAAGTGGAACGACTGGCGATGGCAGCTGTCCAAGCGGATCAACACGCTGGAGGAGGTCGAGCAGGTCCTCAACCTGACCGATGAGGAGCGCGAGGGCCTTTCCGCCGACGACAAGTTCCGCGTCGACATCACCCCCTACTTCGCCAGCCTGATCGACCCTGACAATCCCAACGATCCGATCCGTCGCCAGGTCATCCCGCTCGGCCGCGAGCACCAGGCCTTCACCGCAATGATGGAGGACTCGCTCGCCGAGGACCGCCACTCGCCCGTGCCGGGCCTCGTCCATCGCTACCCCGACCGCGTGCTGATGCTGGTCACGACTCAGTGCGCCTCCTACTGCCGCTATTGCACCCGATCCCGGATCGTCGGAGATCCCACGCAGAACTTCAACTCCCGCGAGCACGAAGCCCAGCTGGACTACCTGCGCCGCACGCCCCAGGTTCGTGACGTGCTGATCTCCGGCGGCGATGGCATGACCCTCGCCCCGAAGCTTTTCGAGCGCATCATTCGTGGCCTGCGCGAGATCCCGCACATCGAGGTCATCCGGATTGGCACGCGCGTGCCCGTGTTCCTGCCCCAGCGCGTTGACGACGAGCTGTGCGAGATGCTCTCTCGCTACCACCCCATCTGGATGAACCTCCACTTCAACCACGCGCAGGAGATCACCCCCGAGGTCGCCCGCGCGGTCGACAGGCTGACCCGCGCCGGGATCCCGATCGGCAACCAGTCCGTGCTGCTGGCGGGAGTAAACGACTGCGTCAATATCCAGCGGGAGCTGGTCCAGCGGCTGGTCGAGATCCGGGTCCGGCCCTATTACCTCTACCAGTGCGACCTGGTCGAGGGCTCCGGCCACTTCCGCACGCCGGTCGGAAAGGGACTCGAGATCATCGAGGGCCTGCGTGGCCACACCAGCGGCTATGCCGTGCCGACCTACGTCGTCGACGCGCCGGGCGGCGGCGGGAAGATCCCGGTCATGCCCAACTACCTGATCAGCTACTCGGATCACAAGGTCGTGCTGCGCAACTACGAGGGCTACATCACGACCTACGAGGAGCCGCTCGACTACCGCCCGCATGACAAGGCGTCGTGCTCGGCCTGCCGCAGCACGCGACCCGAGCCGGGCCAGTCGGGCGTCCATGGCCTCCTGCAGGGCGAGCGAATGTGGATCGAGCCGGAGGGCTTCAGCGAAGTCCACTCACGCGGCAACGTCGAGGCGCACCGGCTGCAGCGGCCCGACAAGTGGATGCCCTACGGCGTCGGTGCGATCGAGGGCCAGCCGCGCTCGTTGCCGGTGCTCGAAGGCGGAGCGGGCACGGCCCCCGCCGACCAGCAGGAAGACGGCCCGTCGAAGTGAGCCGGGCCTTCGACCCTGGCACGCTCGAGCTGCTCGACCGCACTCGCGAGGTCCAGATCGTGACCACGCGGCCCGACGGAAAGCGCCCATCGACGACGATCTGGGTGGTCGTGGACGACGGCGAGCCCTACATCCGCTCCTATCGGGGTGATCGTGCGCTCTGGTATCGCGACGCGCTCGAGCGCCCCGACGGAGTCGAGCTGCAGGTTGCCGAGTTGCGCCTCCCTGTTCGGCCCGTGCCTGCCACCGATGACCTGTCGGTCGCGCGTTGCTCCAGCGCGCTGGAGCGGAAATACGCCTGCGACCCATCCACCCCGGCGATGGTCGGCGAGGCGGTTATCGACACCACGCTGCGCCTGGAGCCGCGCTAGGCGGCCACCGACGCGGGGATCAGCTCCGCTGGCCGCGCGGCATCCACGTCTCCTTCTCGAGTGCGTTGCCGCCTCGATCCGGATCCCCTGGCTGATGGGGTCCGCCTCGCCCAGCGCAACACGAAGTCGCCGAATGGGGCAGCATGGGCCTGCGGCTGCCTACTTCCGGCCGCGCCGGGCACGGCCCGGCGGATGCATCGGCGGAGGCGCACGAGCTGGAGCTTCGCGAAGTCCCCGGACTGCCGGATGTGAACGTCAACCCGCCGGTTGTGGCGGAGTCGGGCGACCCCTTTGCCGCGCTCCGCGTGACTCATCTGGTGGCACGACTCCCCCGTGGCCGGGCGCTGCGCGTACGCGATGTGGTCGATCGCCTCAACGCGGAGCACCTCGACTGGGCCTTCTCGCGGCGTGTCGTCCTCGACGTGATCGTCCAACTGCAGGCCAACTGGCAGACCGACTATCGGACCCGGGCCGGCATCCTGCTGGAGGGCGGTCCGGCTGGCGAGGAGCTGACCCTTGAGGACACGAGTCGACTGGAGCCGTGGCTGGTCAGGCAGGCCGAGCGGCTGGCGGCCGAGTGCCAACAGCGGCTGCGCGATTTCTCAAGGCAGGAGGGCGAGCTGCCCTAGGCGCCCACCGGCCGCACGTCCGTGCTGCGCTCAGCCCGCTCCGGAAGCGAGACGCCCATTGCGCGGTACACGCCGTAGAGCGCGTTGAACTCAGGCTCGCGCTGGCCCGCCCATTGGTTGGTGAAGTAAACGAAGACAAGCCGCGCGTCGGGATCGATCCATAGCCGCGTACCCGTCGCACCCCCGTGGTCAATCACCCTCGGCGAGCCGGGCACCTCCGCGTTCAGGGTGGGCTTGCCCCAGGCAAGGCCATGACGCACCGGCCGCACGTCGTCTTCGGTCGTCGACGACGCGCCCGGCACGCCCCCCGCGTGGTCGCTGCCCATCAGCTCGATCGTCTCTGGAGCAAGGGGCATCCAGCGCTGGCCGACCCTGCGCGGCGCCAGCAGCGATGAGCCGAAGCGCACAAGGTCGTCCAGCGTGCCCCATAGCCCCCCGCCCGGGTGGGCCAGAGCGACGACGAAGCGGAGCAGGAACCAGCGCTTGATCGCATTGTCGGCGCCCACTCCGTGCACCGGCACGATGGTTCGCCGTCGACGCCGCGGATCGAAGGCGGTGTCGCGCATGCCCAGCGGATCGAGCAGCCGCTGCTTCAGGAAGGGGCCGGCGGCCATTCCAGAGACCCGCTCGGCGATGAGTCCGAGCAGGTAGAAGGTGCTGCTCGAGTACTGCCAGCGACTTCCCGGTTCGAAGTCGAGCGGCGCTTGCAGCGCAAGGCGCGTCAGCCTGGCGGCGCTGGGGCGCTCGCGCCGGATCACCTCGGGCAGCGCATCGGGAACCCCCGACGTGTGGCTGAGCAGATGACGCACGGTCACCGCTCGCTTCTCGGGGGTGTCGAACTCGGGGAGCCAACGGGCGACAGGCGCGTCCAGCTCCACCCGACCGTCCTCGACCAGCTGCATGAAAGCAGTGGCGAAGATCGGCTTGGTGACCGAGGCGAGGAAGAAAAGGCTGTCAGCGTCGATCGAAGGTCGGCCGCGGCGGGGCAGCGCGTCGGAGCCGGCGACGCCCTTGCGCACGAGGCCACGGTCATCGCCGATGGCAAGCGCACTCAGCGCTGTTCGTCCCTCCGCCGCGTCGCGAGCGAGGCCCTCGAAGACGCCGTCGAGCGCCTCGGCAGTCAGTCGCACGTCCCTGACGATAATCGGGCTGGCCATGAAGCGCAGCCAGCTGATCAGCGAGACCCGCCGCCTGATTGCCGAGGGTGAGCGCCTGGCCGCGTCGCCATCGCTCGGTGGCCTGCGGCTGTGGCTTCAGCTTTCGGACGAGCTGCTCAGCAGCGCCTGGGGCAGGATGGACCGCTATCACCTCGCCTGGCTTATGGTCGGTCGCCCGGACGATGCCGTGCGCGGCCGGCCGATGACACCTCAGGAGGAGGCCGACTACGTCCGGCTGGTTGCCGGCCAGAAGACAGCCGCCCTGCGCATGAGCCTCAAGGCAGTGGAGGAGCAGCACATGCCCTTCGTGGGGGAGACGCCGGAGCAATGACCTCGGCCGAGGCCGGCCCGGTCAGCTCGGGCGCAGCGCGATCAGCGCGTGGTGCGCCAGGCCATGATCGCCAGCGCTGCCATTGCTATGCCGTGGTGGATGGCATAGACCTGGGCCATGTACTCGCTGAAGCCGGCCGGTGAGATGCGTTCCAGCAGCGGCTGCGTTGCCCCTTCGAGCAGCAGCTGGCCAAAGACGTATGACACGAACATGCCCACCAACCACGCGACTATGGCCAGCACGACGGCGAGGATCCGCAAGGACCAGTTACGCGGATGTGGCCGACCCTGCCAGGCTCCGTGATTGATGGCCCGGCCGATGATCCATCCGCCGCCGATGGCGACCGCAATCAGTCCCCACTCGAGCTCGACCGGATACGTCAGCACGCCGTAGGCGAAGCCCACGCCGAGCATCGCCAGGAGGCCCCAGTCGAAGGCCTTCAGTGCCCGCTGCCGATCGAGGGTGACGAACTCGCTCGTCTCGGGTTGATCGGCCAGCGGACGGTCGCGGCCGGAGCGGTGATCGGTCACCCGGCCAATGTAGCGCCGGGATGCGTCGACTCCGTGACGCCGGTGCTCGCAGCCAAGGTCAGGCCTCGGGCGTGGCGACCGGGGTGCTGATCGGAGAGGGAAGCTGGTCGTCCGGCAGCGTCTCGCACCGGATGAAGCTGCCGTCCTCTGCTCGGATGCGGTAGTCCAGTCGCTGCTGCAGCCCGCTCTCGACGTCTTCCAGCAGGACGATTGCGTTGTAGCCGTCGACCGGCTCGGTCGCCGCTGGAGGGGTTGCTCCAGTCGCCAGATCCGTCGGACAGTTCAGGCTCTCGTCGGTGAAGGTGGCCGGATCTGCCCGCTCGACGCGGTGCTCCTCCTGTGGCCTGCCCGTGACCTGCGCGGCGTCGGCCAGGATCGCCTCGACGAAGCCGTGCGGCATCTCTGGCTCGGGCACCGGCGACGGCACCTGCCCGGGTGTCGGCTCGGGTGGGGGTGAGGCATCGGCGCCGCCGCACCCCGCCGCCGCGATGGCGAAGAGCAGGGCCAGGGGCAGCGCGACCAGCGTACGAGGTAGTCGTCCCATGGATGTCACGGTAGGCGGGGCCGCATCTAGGCTGCCACCCGCCCAGGCATCGGTCCATCTAGGGAGGCTTGCGCCCTAGGGAGGCTTGCGCCGACGGATGGAGCCGATCGGCGCCCCGGCGCTAGACTTGCCGCGCAATGACGCACCCAAGCCTGGGGCTGCCGCCCCCGAGCATCACCGACGGCCATCCCGACGCCGCGCGCCGGCTGCGCGCCAACCGGCACCGTCTCGCGCGCCTCGCCCTCGAGAACACCATCCGTCTGGCACCGCAGTTCCCGGACAAGTACCCCGAGCTGACGCTGCGCGTCTTCCTGCGCGACTACGAGCGCCACGTCGAGCAGCTGGCCCGGGCGATGGAGACGGGCGCGGACAGCTTCCTGGTCAACTACGCCGAGTGGCTGGTGCCCGTCTACCGTCGACGCAAGGTCCCCATGCGCGACTTCCTGGCAATGTTCGACGGCCTTCGCCACGCCGCCGCGACGGTGCTCTCGCCCGAGGAGGTCGAGTTCGCCGAGCCCATGTTCGAGCGTGCCGCGCAGCTGTTGAAGCACCACGGTCGGCTGCCCGGCGACCACGTCGGCAACAAGTACGTCCGTTTTTTCTGGAAGGGCGCCGGCATCCTGGACGACGGGGTCGTCTGATGACCATCAAATGGGTCAAGGTCGACCCGCTGATCATGAACGGCGAGCCCTTCTGCTACGCGACCCGGCTCACGGTGCGCAACCTGCTCGAGATGCGACGCAACGGCCTCAGCCCGGGGGCAATCCTGGCCCAGCATCCGGAGCTTCGTCGCGTCGGGATCGCCGAGGCCTTCCGCTTTGCGGCCGATAATCGCGATCGTTACAGCGAGTTCTTCGAGGGTGGCGAGCAGCTGGCCGGACCGGGCTTCAGCACGGACGAGGCGGCCGAGCTGCCGCCCTACCTGCGCGAGCTGCGGGGAGTCGTCGTCAGCGGTTGAAGCGGCGGTACCGGACGAGGTCGCATGCACCTGCTGATAGCATGAACAGCCAATGAGCGATCAGCAGCCGACCCCCGACCAGCAGGCCCAGAGTCAGCCTTCCGCGAGCGCTGATGAGGCTGCGGCCACTCCGACCGCCAGCGAACCGTCAGCCACCGCGACCGCCACGGCCACCGTCGATCCTCAGGCGCGGGCGACCGAGCTGGCCATCCTCGACGCGCTGCGCGCCGTCGTCGACCCGGAGATCGGCATGAACGTGGTCGAGCTCGCGCTGATCAAGCAGATCATCCTCGGCCAGAACCAGACCGAGGTGAAGATGATCCTGACCACCCCCTTCTGCCCCTATGCCGGCTCGATGATCCAGCAGGTAAAGGAGCAGACGGAGAGCGTGGTCGAGCATGACGTCAAGGTGACCCTGCTGGCCGAGCGCTGGGATCCGCGCGACGCCGGCCTGGTGTGGTAGCCCGGTTCTGAGGTGGCCGAGCGGCGGCCTGCCATCTCGGCCAGTGTCGTCGCCACCGGCCGCGGCGATGACGGAACGACAGGCCTGCTCTATGGCGGTCGTATCGCCAAGGACGACTTACGCACCGAGGCCTACGGGACGACGGATGAGGCGATCGCGGCGCTCGGCCTCGCCCGTGTCGAGCTGGCTGCCGCCGACCTGACGGAGCTGGCCTCATCGGTCCTGCGCTGGCAGCGCGAGCTGTTTGTGGTCGGTGCTGAGCTGGCCACCAACCCTGACGCCACGGACCGGCTGACGGACGGAGTCACCCGGGTGACCGAGCAGATGCTCGAGGGCGTCGAGCAGGAGCTCGCGCGCTGGGAATCCACCATCGAGATGCCCAGGGAGTTCGTCGTGCCCGGTGAGACGCGCGCGTCCGCGGCGCTCGAGCTGGCGCGAACGATCCTGCGTCGCGCCGAGCGGCGGGTCATCTCGCTGGAGCGTGTGGCCGACGTCAAGGGCGGCTGGATAGTCGCCTACATCAACCGCCTGGCGGACCTGCTATGGGTGCTGGCCCGGGCCGCCGAGCAGGGCGAGCATCGCGACGCGACGCCAGCCCGCGGGCGATGATCCAGCTGGTCGCACTGGCCGCGCTGGTCGCCAGCGTGGTGGTTGGCGGCTGCGACCTGGGACCGGCACCGGTCGCGGTCGACGCCACGCCTGCCCCACCGTCCGGGATCCGTGGCGTGGTCATCCTGGCGCCGACCTGTCCGATCAGTGACGAGCCCGACCCGCTCAACCCCGTGCCGTGCCTGACCCCTTACGCGGCGCAGCTGGTGATCCTGGACAGCGACAACGGCGTCGCCGCCCGAATGGGCTCGGGTGAGGACGGCCGCTTCGAGGTCGACCTGCCGCCGGGCGACTACGTGATCACGCCGCTAGGGGGTGATCCCTTCCCGATGGCCCAGCCACTTGCCGTGACCGTCGTTGCCGGCGAGTACGCCGAGGTGGAGATCAACTACGACACCGGCATCAGGTAGGTGCCGCCAGCGCCCGTCCGCGCGGACGCCCGGGCGGTAGCTCGACGAGGAACTCGGTCTCGCGTTGCAGCAGCACCGAGTGTGGCTGCTGGTCGGGGGCAACCAGGCCGAGCTTCTCAAAGACGTCGAAACGCGCGTCCAGCACTCGGCCCGCGGTCGGCTCCAGGCGCTCGTGCCAGACGGTGTACCGGCCTATGCCGCCCCTCCGATGGGCGAAGTAGCCGATGAGTGGATGCGTCAGCACCAGCAGCGCCTCAGCCTCGTTGGCAAAACCAGTCAGGCCCGGGGCGGCCCCTTCATCGCCGGCCAGCGTCATGCGAGCCGATCCCCACGCACCGTGGCTCGACGACTCGTATGCCAGGCAGCGTTCGCCGTCCCAGACCGCCTCGAGGTCGGCCCGCACGCGGTGCCAGGGCATGCCCCAAGCGAGACGGGGGAGGGCCGAGAGATGGCTGGCCAGCGTGGTCCCGAAGAACCACACTGCGCGCTCCGGACCCCGCCGTACGTACGCCCGATAGTTGGTCTGAACGAAGGTGGCGCGGAGGGACGGCGCCAGCCTGAAGCGAAAGTCCACGTCACGGAAGTTGACGGCCGAAACCAGCGCGCGTGTTCCCGCGCCGGGCAGCGTAACGGTCTCCGGCTCCATCCCACAGCCAGTCGGCAGCAGCGCGGCGAGTCGTGCGGCATCAACGTCGTAGGTGACCAGGGCGAAGTCGCGCAGTGTCGTCGTCGCGCCGAGGCATCCGAGCGCGGGTCGAGTCGAATCGAATGGGTCTGCCAGCTTCGGCGCGGCGGCCATGACGGTCTCTCGCAACGAGTTACAACTGGGTATCGAGTATGCGCTCGCGACCCAGCGTGGTCAAGCGTTCGCGTGATGGCCGTTGCTCACTTCCAGGTGGCGAAGTCCCCTGGCGGAACTCGGCCCCGCTTGAGCGAGCCGGAGCGCCGATCGGGCAGCGGGTGGCCGATCGTCACCACGCCGATTGGGACCATGTCAGCCGCCAGCTCCAGCTCGGCCTGCAGGTCGGCCAGCCGGTCGGTGCCCAGGAAGCCCGCCGCCAGTCCCTCGTCGACCGAGGCCAGCAGGACGAGCATCAGCGTCGCGCCGACGTCCACCCACCAGTAGGGGATCGGCCATTCCATCTCGGGCTCGCCGGGCCTGCGTTTGTCCGGCTCGCGATAGCGCGCCCGATAGACCTGCTCGCTGACGCAGGGCACGATCAGCACCGGGGCGCGGGAAACCCACGGGTCAAAGCCGGCGGCCACGTACTCAGGCTCGTCGCAGATCTCGGCGATGCGCCGCCGTCGCTCTGGGTCCAGCACGACTACCAGCCGCTGGCCCTGGCTGAACCCGGCGCTAGGCGCGCGCTGGGCGGCGCTCACGATCCGTTCTACGGCAGCTCGCTCGACCTGACGCGCCGGATCGTAGTTGCGCACCATCCGTCGGCGGCGGATCGCCTGCTGCAGCTCCATCGGCCGACGATAGCCGACCGCAGCGTCGAATTACGCGACCGGCTCGGCTTGCGCCGTGCCGCGCTCGGCCCGCCGGAGCTGCCAGCGGTGCCACAGTGTCAGGAGGCTGGGCTGCACCAGCACGCCACCGACCAGCGCGTACATGATCGTCAGCGCCGTCACGCCGCCGAACTGCTGGATCGGCGTCAGGCTGGCAAATACCAGCACGCCGAAGCCGGCTGCGGTGGTGATCGCAGACCCGGCCAGTGCCCCGCCGGTGTGAAGCATCGTCTGGCGCATCGGCTCCTCAGCGCCGTCGTAGCGACGGCGGTCCTCGACAAAGCGATGGGTGATGTGGATGCCGTACGGCACGCCGATGCCGATGGCCAGCGCGGCGATGGTCGTGGTCAGCACGTTGAATGACAGCCCGAGCAGCCACATGGAGCCGATCACCCATGCCGCCGCCAGGGTCGACGGCACCATCGTCAGCACGCCCAGCAGCGGCTGGCGGTGGGCGATGCCGTAGTAGCCGACCAGCAGCAGCAGCGCCGCAATGAGCGTGATCAGGATGGAGCGCGTCTGCGACTCGTTCATCGACTGCAGCACCTCGCCGAAGACCAGCTGCTCGCTGACGACCGTGCGGCCGGCGCCGTAGTCCGCTACCGGCCGGGTGGCAGCGAGCAGCTGGTCGCGCAGTTCCATCGCCCGTTCCTCGCCGGCGGTTGTGCCCACGATCAACAGGCTGCTGTCCTCGGATCGGACCGTCTCCAGCTGGCCCGGAAGCGCCCGGTCGACGATGCCGTAGAGAGCGGCCATGTCTGCTCCCTCGCTGAAGCCGCTGCCATTCCAGCCGTTCATGGCCAGGGCGGCGCGCAGCCGATCGGCCGGGAACTCCGGATCCGGTGGCGCGTCGGCCAGAGCGGCCAGCCGGACGACCAGTCCGGGCGCTGAGGTCACGTCGACGCGCTCTCCCTCGCCCCGGATGAGGTCACCATCCACTTCGATCGCGATCCGACGCTCCGCGTCGAGCACCGCGTTCGCGGCAGCCGGATCGGCCAGGTTGTTGTCCACCAGCACGAAAGTCTGCTCGGTCAGGTCGCCGCCGAACAGCTCGCGCGTGGTGTCGATGGCCCGTGCGGCGTAGGTGTTCTCCGGGATGAACTCGTCCTGCGCGAACGACGTCGGCACCTGGAAGGCAGCGATCGTGGCCAGCACTGTGATCACCGCCGCGACGGCGAGCGTCGCGCGAGGCGCGCGCTCGGTCAGCAGCGCAGCCCGCGACATCGTCGCGCGCAGGGCCAACGGTCCGGTGCCGCCCGCATCACGGACGACGACACCAGAGTCCGGTGAGGCGCCCCGCAGGCGGTCGATCACGCTGCGCCCCGACGGCACCAGCAGGCCCATCACGACGAACGCCGAGACCACGCCGACGGCCGTGAAGATGCCGAAGTCGCGCACGGGCGGGACGGGCGTGAAGATGTTGGTCAAAAAGGCGACCACGGTGGTGACCGTGGCCAGCACGAGCGCCCCTCCGACCGACAGGATGGCCCGCGAGGCCGCCTCGTCGGGCGCGGCCCGATTGGCTCGCTCCTCGCGGTAGCGCGAGGTCAGGTGAATGGCGTAGTCGATGCCAAGGCCGACGAGCAGCACTGGCACGACAACGCTGATCTGGCTGAAGTAGCCGGCCACCCCCAGGTAATCCGGCCCGAGCAGCACGCCGATGCCGTACATCCAGGTGATCGTGATGACCAGACCGAGCAGGCCGAGCACGACATCGACGACCGTCCGAAAGACAACGAGCAGGATGCCGATGATCAGCAGCATGCTCAGCCCGAGCAGGAAGGGCAGCTCGTCGGTCAGGCCACCCTCCAGGTCGGCGATCAGCGACGCCCGGTTGAAGGCCATCGCCTCGAATTCGCTCGGGCCGACTTCGGCGAGGATCTCGCGCATCATCAGCGCGGCTTCGCCGGTCTCGGCCTCATCGAGCGCGGGGTCAAGCTGGACGATGATCAGGCCGCCCTGCGCCTCGGCTGCCTGCAGGTCTCGGTCGCGGGAGAGCAGCAGCGCGAGGTCGCTGGCCCGAGGGGAGGCGAACACCTGGCCCACCAGCGCATCGAGCTCGTCTTCAGTGAGGTCCTCCGGCCGGGCGCCCTGCATCTCCAGCGCGGCCAGGATGGGAGCGGCATAGGACAGGATCGGTGGGCCGGCGCTGGTCGGCTCGGCCAGCACGGCCCGGACGCGCTCATCGCCCTCCAGCGCCCCCAGGAGGTCGCGTGCCTCGGCCAGCGCCGCCGACGACAGCAGGTCGCCGCGCGCACCGGCGTCCAGCACGATCTGTACCGCTCCGGTGCCGACGCCGAACTCATCCTGGACCCGCTGGTAGGCCGCATTCAGCTCGGTTTCTGGGGCGAAGGCGGTCAGGTCCGCGTCAACACGCTGCTGGGCGGCCAGCAGGCCGAGTGCCCCGGTGACCAGGCCCAGGACCAGCAGGACAGTCAACGGGCGGCGAGCGCTGGCGCCGGCCAGCAGGCGAAGCAGTCGGTACAAGGGATTCCTTCATGGGCGCGGGGAGTCGCGAGGTCAGGATCTGTTGCTGGTGTGAAATGTTACCATCGTCAACGAGTTGAGCACGCACGACCCGGCAGCCGCCGAGCTCATGGCGTCGATCGAGCGCGTTCGTCGCCTGAGCAACCGCCATTCCCGCCTGTTGCAGGCGCGCCTGGGCGTGTCGATCTATCAGGTCGGCCTGCTGGCTGCCGTGGATGACGGTGCACTGAGCGTCGGCGCCGTCGCGCACGCCACCGGCCAGCCGGTATCCGGCGCCTCGCGCCTGATCGAACGGCTGGTCCGCGATGGCCTGGTCGAGCGCAACACCGATGAGCGCGATCGAAGGGCGGTCGTGCTGGGGCTGACGCCAGCCGGACGTTCCATGCTCGAGCGCGCCCGCGCGCTGATCGGCCAGGCGATCGAAGAAGCGCTTGCTGCCATGCCTCCGCGCCAGGCCGAGCAGCTGCTGCCGATCCTTTCCTCTTTCCTCGATGCGGCCGAGAAGGTGACAGAGGACCCGGCTGGCTGACGCGCCATCGTTGCCACCCCGGCGTCCAGCGACTAGACTTAATCCTGACGTGATTACTCGGAATTCAGGCGGGCGCTCCATCTTTCCCGGCACCGGGGCCGTGCACTTCTCCACGCGCGGCGAGTACGGCGTGCGGATGATGGTCGAGCTGGCGCGCCATCACGGCGCCGGGCCGATCAGCCTGGCCGAGATGGCTGCCCATGAGGAGCTGCCCCGACCGTACCTCGAGCAGCTGGTCGTGAGCCTGCGCGCTGCCGGGCTGGTCCAGAGCACACGCGGCGCGCGCGGTGGCTACCGCCTGGCACGCGATCCGGACCAGATCCGCATGGGCGAGGTCATTCGTGCTCTCGAGGGACCCATCGCGCCGATGGTCTGCGCCAGCGAAGAGCCGACCCACGCAGGCGTCTGTGGCCGGTCGGGCTTCTGCAACGTCAACATGCTCTGGGTCAAGGTTCGCGACGCGATCACCGATGCGCTCGACTCGGTCACCCTTGCCGACCTGGCCACGCCGCGCCCGGACCATCCGTATCACCCGCCCGCCGTCCCGTCTGGTCGGCGGCAGCCCGTTATCGCATCAGTCCAATCCCCCAGCCTCGACTCCTAGGAGACCCATGACCGACACCCAGACGCTCGATAGCACGCGGTCCCAGCCGTCGGGCAGCTCAGCCACCGATGAGGAGCTTGTCATCCGCGACCTGCGGGTGGTGCCCACGGCCGATCGCAGCCGGGAGATCTTGAAGGGCATCGACCTGACCGTTCGCAAGGGCGAGGTCCACGCGATCATGGGCCGCAACGGCTCCGGCAAGACGACTCTGGCCTACGCGCTGATGGGCCATCCGGCCTACGAGGTGACCCACGGGGAGATCCTGTGGAAGGGCCGCAACTTGGTCGAGCTGACGCCAGATAAGCGTGGCCGTCTGGGCATGTTCCTGGCCTTCCAGTACCCCACCTCGGTGCCCGGCCTGTCGGTGGCCAGCTTCCTGCGCACCGCGCTCAACGCCCGGATGCGCCCGCTTGATGCTCCCGCCGGTGACGGCGCTGACGGCGCGCCGGTCGACCCTTCCGACCCGCTCAAGGGCGGCATCAAGATGGCCGACTTTCGCCGGCTGATGCGCGAGAAGATGGGCCTGCTGAAGCTCGACGACAGCTTTGCCGCGCGCTACCTCAACGAGGGCTTCTCGGGCGGCGAGAAGAAGCGCCTGGAGATGCTCCAGATGGCCGTGCTGCAGCCCGAGATGGCGGTCCTCGATGAGACCGACTCCGGGCTGGACATCGACGCCCTGCGGATCGTCGCGGAGGGCCTCAACGCCCAGCTGAACCCCAACCTCGGCGTGCTGCTGATCACGCACTACCAGCGCATGCTCAACTACATCACGCCAGACTTCGTCCATGTCCTGGCTGCCGGCCGGATCATCGCCTCCGGTGGCAAGGACCTCGCTCTGAGGCTCGAGCAGGAAGGCTACGCGCCGATCATGCGCGAGGCCGGCATGGAGCCGAGCGAGGCCGAGGCCGGCCCGGAGACCGACGCGGACGGGCGCCAGCGCGACGACCAGGCCGAGCAGCACTGAGCTGGCGAATCGAACCATGACCCTCGTCAGGGCGCTCGACCCGAGCGCCATACGCGCCGACTTCCCCATATTCGAACGAGACTTCAACGGCCGCCGGCTGGCCTACCTGGACAGTGCCGCCACGAGCCTCAAGCCACGTGTCGTGGCGGACGCCGTGGCCGACTACCTGACCCGTTACAGCGCCAACGTCCATCGCGGCGTCTACTCCATCGGCGAGGAAGCGACCGCCGCCTACGAGCAGTCGCGTGTCAAGGTCGGCCGCTTCCTCAACGCACCGACCGCGCGCGAGATCGTGATGGTCCGCAATGCCACCGAGGCGATCAACCTGGTCGCGTACTCGTGGGGGCGCCGGCATATCGGCCGGGCAGACACGATCGTGGCGACCGAGCTCGAGCACCATTCCAACATCGTGCCGTGGCAGCTTCTGACACAGGAGAAGGACGCCGACCTCGAGTTCGTCGCGGTCGACGATGACGGCACCCTCAACCTCGAGAGCTACGAGGCGCTCCTGCGCACCGAGCCCAAGCTGGTTGCCTTCGGCCACGTCTCGAACGGGCTGGGCACGATCAACCCGGTCCGGCAGATGATCGACATGGCGCACGAGGCGGGCGCGCTGGTGCTCGTCGACGGCGCGCAGGCGGTACCTCACGGTCCGGTCGACGTCCAGGCGCTCGGATGCGACTTCTACGTGTTCTCAGGCCACAAGACGCTTGCCCCGCCCGGCTCAGGCGCGCTGTGGGCGCGCATGGAGCTGCTCGAGGAGATGCCGCCGTTCATGTCGGGCGGCGAGATGATCACGGAGGTGCACCTCCGCCGCACCGTCTTCAACCGGGTGCCTTACAAGTTCGAGGCCGGCACGCCGGACATCGCCGCCGCCATCGGTCTCGGCGCGGCGCTTGACTACCTGTCGGGGATCGGCATGGAGAACGTTCGCGAGCACGAGCGCGAGCTGACCGAGTACGCGCTGACGGTGCTGCGCGAGACGGTGCCCAGCATCAGGCTTCACGGGCCACCGGACGCCGAGCGTCGGGCCGGCATCGTCACCTTCAACCTGCCCTCGGCGCACCCGCACGACGTGGCCACCCTGCTCGACCGCGAGGCGATCTGTGTGCGGGCCGGACACCACTGCACGATGCCGCTGCACGAACGCCTCGACGAGGCGGCGACGCTGCGCGCCAGCTTCAATGTCTACAGCGATCGCGAGGACATCGACCGGCTGGCCGACGCACTGGCCCGCGCCGAGCGCCTGTTCGGCCGAGCCTGATCGGCAGTCTGGTCCACAATCGAGATCTGATGGACGACCTCTACCGCGACGAGATCCTCGAGCACTACCGCAACCCGCACAACTTCGGCACGCTCAGCGAGCCCGACGCGGTGCAGGAATTGGCCAATCCGCTGTGCGGCGACCGCATCACGCTGATGCTCGGCATCAACGACCAGGGGACGATCGAGCAGGTCGCGTTCACCGGCCGCGGCTGCGCGATCAGCCAGGCGTCGGCCAGCATGCTGACCGACCAGATTCGGGGCATGAAGCTCGACGAGATTGCTCGGCTGGACCGGGATGCGGTGCTCGAGAACCTCGGCATCGAGATCAGCCCAGCCCGGCTCAAGTGCGCGCTGCTCTCACTGCAGACGCTGCGCGGCGCGCTGGGCGAGCGCGTGGCATGGCAGGGCGCGACCGATGAGTGACCGCGGGGCCCGCCTCGGCGAGGTGACACCGGCCGAGGCGGCCGAGCTGATCGATCGCGGCGCGGCGCTGATCGACACGCGTGAGCAGCACGAGTGGCGTTCGGGCCACCTGCCGGGCGCGACGCTTGTCCCACCGGCGGAGGTCATGCCGCGCATCCGTGAGGTGCTGCCTGATCGCGATCGGCCGGTGGTCGTGTACTGCGCCTCCGGCGTCCGGTCACTCTTCGCCGCCCGTCAGATGGCGGCGCTCGGCTACCGCGACGTGGTCTCGATGGCGGGCGGGATCATCGCCTGGCGGGGCGAGGGCAGGCCGGTGGCGATGCCGAGCGGCGCGCCGGCGGTGGTCAACAACCCGCGCTACAGCCGTCACCTGGTGATGGAGGAGGTCGGGCCGGAGGGCCAGGCACGGTTGGCGCAGGCCAAGGTCCTGGTCATTGGGGCCGGCGGTCTCGGCTCGCCGGCCCTGCTCTACCTGGCGGCCGCCGGGGTGGGCACGATCGGCATCGTCGACTTCGACGTGGTCGAGATCTCCAACCTGCAGCGGCAGGTCGTCCACGCCGACGACCGCGTCGGCATGAAGAAGACCGAGTCCGCCGCCCGGTCGATCCGAGCTCTGAACCCGGACACGAGAGTTGTCCGGCACACCGAGATGCTGACGGCCGATAGCGTCGACCGGCTGATCGACGGCTATGACGTCGTCCTGGACGGCACCGACACCTTCGAGACCCGCTACTGGCTGAACGATGCCGCCGTTCGCGCCGCAATCCCGGTCGTCCACGCGTCGGTATTCCGCTTCGAGGGCCAGCTGACCGTGTTCGTGCCCTTTGAAGGGCCGTGCTACCGGTGCCTCTACCCCACCCCGCCGCCGCCCGAGCTGGCCCCCGGCTGCTCGGTGGCCGGCGTGCTGGGCGTGGTTCCCGGCGTGATGGGCCTGCTGCAGGCGACTGAGACGGTCAAGCTGATCCTGGGCATCGGTGACCCGCTGGTGGGTCGCCTGCTGGTCTGGGATGCCCTGGACGCCAGCTTCAGCGAGCTGACCCTGCAGCGGGACCCGCGCTGTCCGGCCTGCGGCGCCGGAGCAGGCGATGCCCAGCGGTCTGAGCGAGAGGCAGTCTCGGCATGAGCCAGGTTCGCATCCCCCCGGTGCTGCGCAGGCATGTGGACGGGGCCAAGCAGGTGGAGGCGTCCGGGGCCACGGTCGGCGAGCTTGTCGACGACCTGATCGGACGGTATCCCGGGCTGGCCGACCAGCTGCGCGCGGACGACGGCGGCCTGCATCGCTTCGTGAACGTGTACCTCAACGGGCGCGACGTGCGCTATCTCGACGGTCTCCAGACGCCCGTAGGCGAGAACGACGCGCTGGTCATCCTGCCCGCCATGGCCGGCGGCAACGTCGCGTGACAAGGCCCTGAGCGGCGCCCTGGCGGCCGGCAGGCGGACGGGCTCGCTGCTCGATGCGATCGGGCGGACGCCGCTGGTCGAGCTAACCCGCTTCTGCCCCCAGCCCACCGTGCGGCTGCTGGCCAAGCTCGAAGGCGCCAACCCCACGGGCTCGGTCAAGGACCGCGTCGCGCGGTACCTGGTTGAAGCGCTCGAGCGAGAGGGGCGAATCGGTCCGGACAGCGTCATCCTCGAGCCGTCGAGCGGCAACACCGGCATCGCGCTGGCGATGATCTGCCGCCTGAAGGGCTATCGGCTGGCAGTGGTCATGCCCGACAACGTCACCCGCGAGCGCCGGCAGATGCTCCAGATCTATGGCGTCGAGGTCATTGACTCGCCGGGCGAGCTCGGCTCCAACGGTGCGGTTGCACTGGCCCGCCGGCTCGCCCGCGATGACTCGCGCTATGTCCTGCCCGATCAATACGCCAACCGAGCCAACCCGCAGGCTCACTACGAGACGACCGGCCCGGAGATCCTTGCCGACTGCCCCGAGATCGACGTCTTCGTCGCCGGCCTGGGCACGGGTGGCACGCTGACCGGTGTCGGGCGACGGCTGCGCGAAGAGAAGCCGGGCGTGCGGATCGTGGCGGCTGAGCCAATGCCGGGCGAGCGCGTCCAGGGCCTGCGCTCGCTGGAGGAGGGCTTCGTGCCGGAGGTCTTCGATCCGCGCGTGCTCGACGACAAGCACCTGGTCACGACCGAGGAGTCGATCGACGCGCTGCGTCGGCTGATCGCGCTCGAGGGCATCTTCGCCGGCGTCTCGGCTGGTGGCGTGCTCGCCGTCGCCCTGCGCGTGGCGCACGAGCTCCAGGCAGGCACCATCGTTGCCCTGCTCGCCGATGGCGGGTGGAAGTATCTGTCGGAGGAGGTCTGGACGCGGGAGATCGACGAGGAGAGGATGGAGGCACTGAACCTGTGGTGAGCGATCAACCCGGACAGGAGGACTGGCAGGCGGCGGCGGCGGCTGGGACTGCCCGGCGTCGGCTGTCACCCGTGCCCGGCCAGAGCGCGACGCTGCCCGCAGGCCTGCTCCAGGAGGTCATCGACGCTGCTCGAGAGGATGCGCCGAACGAGACCGTGGGGCTTCTGGTCGCGCCCGCACATGCCGCCGACGGTGGTGTGCCGACGCGCTACGTGCGATTGGCCAATGCGGCCGCCTCGCCGTACCGCTACCTGCTCGACCCTGACGAGCAGCTGCGCGTGATGCTCGAGATCGACGATGCGAATGAGGTCATCTGGGGCGTCGTCCACTCCCACGTGGCAACGCCCGCTGAGCCCTCCGTGACCGACGTCGGCCTGGCCTATTACCCGGACAGCCTCTACCTGATCTGCTCGCTTGCCGAGCCGGCGCCGGTGGTGCGCGCCTGGACGATCCAGGACGGGGAGGTCAGCGAGGTCCCGCTCGGGGTCGGCTAGGGCCGCACAGGGAGCGCAGGCTCAGCAGCCGCGGCGCTGGTCGCCGTCCGCCGGTGGGACGGCGCAGTCGGCGCACATGGTGGCGGGGTCCAGGTGGCGGAGGCTGACACCCAGCCGTGGTGCCACGAGGCGATACATCCAGCAGCCCAGGCAGAAGCCGGTTGCGGCGGCGAGCAGGGCCAAGCCGGCCACTAGCGCGCCGAGCGCCGCGCCGAGCAGCGGCAGCCCGGACACGAAGGCCACCGCGGCCAGGGTCAGCACCGCCAGGCCGACGTGATTGGCAAAGCGCGGTGGTCGGCTGTCCTCGAGAGGCCCTTCGCCGAACCGTGGCTGCACCACCTCGAAATAGAAAAGGCAGGGCAGGCAGTAGCGCCGCCCGATGTAGAGCCCGATGGCCAGCTGGCCGGCAAGCAACGCCAGGAGAGGCCACCAGCCGGTGACCACGGCAACCAGTGAGAGGGCGCCAACGAAGGCCTGATTGAAGCGCGGCGCGCGGGCGTCGATAACGTCGGTGTCGCGGTACGGGTCGGCGCTGCGGAAGGTCGGGGCACGAAGGGAGATGTCGGTCACGAGCTCAGCCTCGAGGAAGGAAGTGGCGGCCGCACGGCGGGCCGCATCGACGCAGGGTTTCGGCGGAAGGAGGACCGCTCCGGAGACGATGGCCCCAAGGGCAGGCGCACGTCTGTGCGGCGAGAGGTTCCTCCCGCCTAGCTACAGGTGCAGCGGCTGCTCGACCGGGGGCTGATCATCTTCGGCCGAGATTAGCCGCGATCGCGGCGTCCCGCAAGCGCTGCCACAACCGAGGCCTCGGTCGCTGTCGAGCCCAGACCGAGACGGGCCCCGAAGCGGGCCGCGTACGGCGGCTCGAGGTTGGTCGAGCGCAGCGCCGGCCAGCTCTCCTCGGCGAAGACCTGGTCAGGCGGGCCGTCAAGGATGACCCGCCCCTGCCGCATGACCACCACTCGCTCGAATGCCTCGGCGACGAAGCGCAGGTCGTGGCTGATCGCGATCACCGTCCGGCCCTCGGCGTGGAGCCGCGCGACGATTGCCTCGATCGTGGCCACGCCGCGAGCGTCCTGACCGGTGGTCGGCTCGTCGAGCACGACGACCGCTGTTCCCATCGCCAGCACAGACGCGATCGAGAGCAGCTTCCGTCGCGAGTAGCCCAGGTCATAAGGGTTGGTCTCGAGCTCATCCGCCAGCCCGACCATCTCGAGCGCTGACCTCACGGCCGTGTCGAGTTCTTTCCCGCGCAGGCCGAGGTTGCGCGGGCCGAAGCCAACCTCGGCTCGGACCGAACCGGCAAAGATCTGCCGGTCCGGGTTCTGGAAGCTGATCCCGACGGTGCGTGCCAGCTCGGCGACGTGGCGTCGGCCGACCGGTTGCCCGGCAACATCGACCTGCCCGTCGGTGGCCCTGAGCAGGCCATTGAAGTGCCGCACCAGCGTCGACTTGCCCGAGCCGTTCTGGCCGATGATCGCCAGTCGCTCCCCGGGGCCAACGGCCAGGTCGACTCCGCTGAGTGCGCGTGTTCCGTCGGAGTACGTGAAAGTGAGACCGCGCACCTCCAGCACCGGCTCGCTCACGCCCGCCACTCCGCCCGCCAGGCGATGCCGGCTCCCTCTATCGCACGCCGCAGCCTGACCGCGGACGGGGGCCCCACGCCGGCCTCGTCGAGGTCGCTTTCGGCGAGCACCTCAGTCGCCGGCCCGACAATGCGCAATGCGCCCTCGACCAGCAGGGCCGCCCGATGGCACAGCCGTTCGATCAGGTCGGTGCGGTGCTCGACGAGCAGCACTCCTGCGCCCGTCCGTTCGGCTGCACGTTGGATGGCTGCGCCCACCAGCGTGGCGCCCTCCGGGTCGAGCTGGCTGGTCGGCTCATCGAGGATCAGGTACGCCGGCCGGAGCGCCAGGACCGACGCCAGGGCCACCAGCTGAGCCTGCCCACCCGACAATCGACCCGGGTCGCGCTCGACGAGGTGGCCGATGGCCAGGTCGTCGATCGCCGTCCAGGCTCGCGCGATGACGTCGTCGAGCGGCAAGCCGAGGTTGCGCGGGCCGAAGGCCACCTCCTCCCACACCGTTGGTGCGCTGCCCGACAGCTGAGCTTCAGGCTGCTGGAACAGGATGCCGGCACGGACGGCCAGCTCGTGCTGGTGCTTGCCGGACGTGACCATCCCATCGATGCTGACGCGGCCGCCGAGACGGCCGCCGATGGTCGCCGGGGCGAGGCCCACCGCAACCAGGCCCAGGGTCGACTTGCCCGCCCCGTTGGGTCCGACCACGCCCAGCACCTCGCCTCTCTCCAGCCGCAGCGTGACGCGCCGCAGGCTGGGCTCGGCGGCACCGGCGTAGCGGTAGCTGACGTCGTGCAGCTCCAGGCTCATGGCAGCCAGGCG
Source organism: Candidatus Limnocylindrales bacterium (assembly GCA_035540555.1). Classification (GTDB taxonomy): domain Bacteria; phylum Chloroflexota; class Limnocylindria; order Limnocylindrales; family CSP1-4; genus JALYGJ01. Next base: position 150,117 of record DATLGJ010000001.1, read on the forward strand.
AGGTGCCCGCCCAGGGCCAGCCCGATCAGCGCCACCGTCAGCGCCGCCAACCCCCAGCGCAGGGCACGCTGTGCCGGCGTGTCCGGGTGGTGGCGGAGGATTGTCCGCCTTCCCGGCGCGCCGAAGGCCCGCGCCTCGAGTGCCATCGTTCGCTGCTCCACCTCGGTCAGCGCCGACAGCACCAACGGCCCGGCCAGCGGCAGCAGGCCACGCACGCGGCGCAGCACGCTGCCCTCCGTGTCCATGCCCCGCGCGCGCTGGGAATCGACGATCTCCCTAGCGCGCTCGGCCAGGCGCGGTACGGTTCCAACGGCCGCGCTGACCACAAAGACGGGTCGCCGGCCCAGCCCGCGCTGCTCGAGGTCGTCGACCAGCTCATCGGTCCGGGTCGACAGCGCGAAGAGGCCAACGGACACGGCGAAGGCGATCACCCGAAGCGCGGCCTGGGCCGCGGCGGTCAGCCCTTCCCGGGTCGCGTCGAAGGGCCCCACGCTGAGCAGCACCTGCTCGGCGCCGGGGTAGAGGAAGGTGTTGATCAACATGATCGAACCAACCAGCGGCGTGAGCACGATCAGGTACGGCCTGAAGCCGCGCCAGGTGCCCGACCAGAAGGCGAGAGCGATGGTCAGAGCCAGCACGATCAGCGGGGCCGTCCAGCCCCGAACGCCGAAGGCGATCAGTGCCGCCGAGAAGGCGATGACCAGTTTCGTCGTGGGCGCCAGGCCGCGGTACGCGCCCTCCTGCCGCCGCCCGACGAATTCCGGCAGCCCGCGCGCTGACGGCGCTGCCTGATCCGACGCCGCTATGCGTCCCCCGCGGCCGGCTAGTCGGCCGAGCTCGCCGGCGCCGGTCGGACGAGCTTCTCGCCAAGCGGGAAGCGCGCGAGGAAGCGCGGCGACAGGTTGGCCAGGATGAGGAAGACCACGAAGCTGGTGATGATCTTGTCGATCGGGTCGGAGATGAAGCCCTGGCCGAGCGATGCCTGCAGGACGTCCGCGCCGCCCTGGCGCAGGGCGGCGACGATCAGGTCGGTGCCTGAACCGGTGACGCCCTCGAATACGATCGCCGCGATCGGTGCGGAAACGATTGCGGCAACTATGCCCGTAAACAGGCCGGCGCCGGCCACCCACAGTCCGGCCAGGTCACGACGCAGGTAGATGAAGCCGGCCACGAACGCGGCCACCACGATGCCGATGACGATCGCTGCCGGCACAGCCCACTCGATGAACCCGCCCTGTTCCGGATCGAGGTAGATGGGGTTGTTGACGATCGGCAGGATGACCAGCACGACGATGGCGGCGGCGACCAGCGCGGCGATGATCAGCTGCGTGCCACTGGCCGGCCGCGACCGGAACACTCCCAGCTGTCCCCAGACGCCGGCCAGCAGGCCGATCACCCCGGCGGTGATTGCGAACGGACCGATGGTGCCGCCGCCGATGACCGGCGCGTACTGCCAGATCAGGTTGGTCAACACCCCGGTCAGCAGCCCCGCGATCGGGCCGGCCAGCACGCCGACGAAGATGGTGCCTATGGAATCGAGGTAGATCGGCAGCCGGAGCACCGACTGCACCGTGTAGCCAAGGACGATGTTGATGGCGATGGCCACCGGCATCAGCACGATGACCCGCGTCGTGAACTGCCCTGAGAGCCAGCCCATCCGGATCCAGACCTCCCGTTGCCTCGTGCGCCCCTGCACCCGTGAGATTGCCACGCCCGGCAGCGGCCGGCAGGGCGTTTTGACAGGTCGCGGTGGCTTTGTTCCCTATTCTGGCGACGTGTCACGGCTACGTCTCCTCCTCGCCAGCGTGCTCCTATTGCCGGTGGGCATCGCCTGTGCGTCGCCTGTGCCGGTGACACCACCACCGCCGACAGCCGCTCCCGCGCATGCGTCTGCGACTCCCACTGCTGCACAGACGGGCGGCTCGGACGCCACCCC
>DATLGJ010000002.1:0-6923 GCA_035540555.1 Candidatus Limnocylindrales bacterium
GTAGCGCGGCGGCGAGGCCGGGCTGGCCAGGTGGAGGATCCAATCGACTGGTCCATCGATGTCGAGCGGCCGGCTCGCGTCCGCGCGCACCAGGCGGAAACGGGGGTTATTGCCGAGATGAGCGAGGTTGCCCTCGCGCCCGGTAGCCAGGTTGTCGACGCCAATGACCTCGTGGCCGTCGACGAGCAGCCGGTCAACGAGGTGGCTACCGACGAAGCCGGCCGCGCCCGTAAGTAAGATGCGCACGGATTGCCCCCTCAGCCGGCCTCGTGGAGCGACATCGCCCAATCGATCACCTCCTGGTACTTGCGCGGGTGCACCAGCGCATGCGCGCTGCCACCCATGAGCTCATGCTCGCGGGCCAGTGCAGGGTAGTCCTCGAGCCTGGTGCGGCGGACGTAGATCAGCGCGTTCTGCGCATACCAGTAGTCGACGTCGGGGTTGGCCCAGAGCTGCCGCCGCAGGCAGTCGACGGGAACGTACCCATGCTTGCCAAAGCGCGCGGCCCAGTAGCCTGGCCACTGCTCGTTCACGTGGTGAGCGCCGCCTTGCCCAGGGATGGCCGCCGAGAACAGGACCACGTCGCTGAGTTCTACCAGCGAGGCTATGAGCTGCTCGGCGTAGTCGGCTGCGAGGTGCTCGGCCACCTCCAGGCAGGCTGCAAGGTCAAAACGGCGTCCGAGCCGGAGGGGCCTGGTCAGGTCGTGCGCGACGAACGCATTCAGCGGGATCTCCAGGGCCGCAAGCTCGACGTGCTCACCGTCGACGCCGGTGATCTCGCTCACGCCGTGGTCGCGGAACACGGCCAGCCACGTGCCGGTCCCGCAGCCCACGTCGACGGCGCTGGCCGGCCGGACGAGCTCGGCGACCAGCGGCACGATGATGCGTGCCGAGCTGCGCGCTCCCTCGCGGTGGCGCTCGTAGAAGGCCGCCGAATAGTCCTCTAGCCGGGCCATCCCGGCGAGCCTTCCACGGCGGCCGCCGCTGAAGTCGACGCGGCGACCGTCGCCAGCAGCTCGCTCAGCACCACTTCCGCGGCGAAATGCGCGGCGGCTAGATCGCGTGCAGCCCGTCCGTGGTGCTCCGGGCGCGCGGCCACCTCGGTGAGCGCGGCCAAGGACTCGTCCCGATCACGGAACGCGAGCAGCCCGCTGCCGGTCGGGAGCGTTCGCGAGAACCCCGTCTCCTGCGTCACCACCGCGCGGCCGCTGGCGAGATAGGCGGCGCTGCGCTCGCTGAACCAGCCGCTGTTCGTTGTGACGTAGCCATGCTTGGCCACGCTGAACTCCCCGAGCGAAGCCTGCAGGTACTGCCGGTACGTCCACGGGTCGACAGCGACGACCGCCGGATCCGCGATCAGCCAGCCGTGCCGGGCCAGCTCTGCGCGCGGCGCCGCAGGTCCCGCTACGGCCAGCTCGAGGGCGACCGGCGACTCGGAGGGAAGCGACATATAGGGCGCGAAGGAGGCCGACTTGGTCCCCAGTCGTCGCCCGGCGTGCTCCAGATCGGGGTAGCTCTCCCAGGCCATGACCGTCGTCATGTGGCTTCCCATTGGGTGTGGCGTCAAGGGCCAGGCCTCGAGCACCACCGGCTGGCGGGTCGGCTGCCATGGAAACCCGTCGCTGGGCACCAGACACTCGGGCTGCCCGTAGTTCTCGGCGAAGGTCGCGAACGCCGTATGGGACGCCGCGCGCTCGCGCGCCGCCGGGTCCGCCAAGTGGCGCAGCTGGGTGAAGCCAGGGTCGGTATCGACCAGAACGCGGGCGGGCACCGAGTCTAGCCAGGGCCGGAGCGGGTTGACGCCCGATACGTTGAGCACCATGTCGGCCTGCCGGCACCAGTCGACGGCGCGATCGCCCAGTGGGCCGTGCCACCTACACGTATGGGCGTCGTGGTACGCCCACCGCTCGCCGAACCCTAGGCGGCCGAGCGCATCCTGCGCGAAACGCAGCCCGTATGACGGGTCGGTGGTCATCGCTCCCAGGTCCGGGTCGTAGCACGACTCATAATCGTCGCTGTCCTCGATGAATGCCACGTCGTGGCCCAGCAGATGCAATCCCAGCACGTACTGGAGGTGGTGCCACGCTCCGCCGCCGAACGGGCCGCGGACGAGATATCCCAGCACGACGATTTGCAGCCTGTCGGCGGGTGAGCGCCGGCGACGCGACATGGTGTCCATCATCGTCCCCGGTGGCCTTCGGAACCGGGGTTGCGTGTCACCGTCTGGCCCCGCCCGCGGAAGCGTGGCCTACCACCCGCGCCGGGTTGCCGGCCACGATCGCGAACGGCTCGACTTCGAAGTCCACGACGGCGCCCGCGCCGATGATCGCTCCTTCGCCGATGCGCGCGCCGCCGAGGACGATGGCGCGGGCGCCGATCCACACGTTGTCGCCGATGTCGATCGGTCTGGCCGCACGGCCGCGTCCGTTGGGCGTGGCGCTCGGCGGCCCCGGTGGGATCATCGCCGGTTCCTCGGCGATTACCACGCCGTAGGAGATAAGGGCGTAGTCACCAATCGTTATGCGCGAGTTGGTGGCGATGATCGGGCCGGCGATCGCGCCGAACGCGCCGATCGAGACCTCGCCAGAGGGCCCCACCTCGAGCTGGCTACCGATGTAGACACCGGTGTCGGCGCCGATGCGTAGCCCCACCGGGCGCCGACTGCGGAAGTGGAGAAGCGCGTACGAGCTGTACAGCCAGCTGCGTGGGCCGAGCAATACGTTGGGCGGCAGGAGGCGTGGGAACCAGTCATGTTCGAGGTAGCGTCCTGTTCCGGCTGTCTGCATCAGGCTGCCTCCAAGCGCGCCGGATTACCAGCCACGCGCCCGCCCGGCGGCACGTCGATCGTGACGACGGCGCCCGCGGCGACGTACGCGCCGCGGCCTAGGGTCACGCCCTTGAGGATCATCGCCCCGGCGCCGATGACGACGTCATCGTCGATCACCACCGCGCGGGACGAGATCGGTGGCCGCGGGGGACGGCCGGGCCCTGGTGCGTTGGCGATAGCGTCCAAGCGGCGCAGATCCGGGTCGCGCGGATGGAAGTCGCAGTCAGCGATCAGCACGTTGTACGAGATGAGCACCCGCCGGCCGATCGAGATCCGCTCTGCGGACATGAATTGCGCACCCACCAGGACGCTATCCTCGCCTACCTCTACGTAGCCGGTCCGGTCGAGACTGAAGGATGACCACGTGTAGACGCGGACACGATCGCCCAGCACTAATGCCGGGTCGCGCTCGCTGACGAATCGCGAGAAGCTGTCACGCCGCTCGATCCAGCAGTCCTCGCCGAGCCGGATGTTGGCCGGGAGAGTGGCGTAGTCCCAGGCCCCGGTGAACTGCGACGCGTCTATCATGCGGACACTGCCTGCTCGACCAGCTCCTCGAGCACTGTGCGCGCGTCGAAGTGCTCTCGCACCAGCTGCGCAGCCGATGCAGCGTGCCGCTCATAGTCCGCCTCTACAGCATTCAGCGCAGCGGCGGCCGTAGCGACCGAGTCGAACGCGAGCAGCCCCTCGCCAGCCGGATACAGATGGCTCCAGCCGGTGTCCTGCAGCACTACCGGCAGGCCGGCTGCCAGGTAGCAGACCGAGCGGCAGCTGAACCAGCCTGAACGAGTGTCAACGTATACGTTCTTGGCAACGCTGAACTCGCCGCGCGATCGCTCGATGTAGCCGCGGTAGTCGTCGAGTGAAGCCGAAACATCGGCGCCGTTGATCACCGACCAGCCCATCTCGCGCCACCGCTCACGCGGCGCGTCACCGAAGTGTGTGCTGCGTTGAGGGTCGCCATAGATCGCCAGCTCGAGCTGCGCCGAGGTTCGCTGCGGCACATCCTCGAACCGCCGGAACTCGATGTCCTTGGAGCCATAGGTCCGACCGCCGTGCTGGACCGTGTCGAGGTAGTTGCCCCACATTGTGACGGTCGTCCAGCGCCCGGTCGATGGTTCAGCCGACCACTCGTCGACTACGACCGGCGGCCGCGTCGGCCGCCAGGCAAGCCCCAGGTCGGGCAACGGGCAGTCGGCCGCGCCCAGCCGCCCGGCATAGGTGAAATGGGCATCGTGGCCGCGGAAGCCCATCTCTCGCTCCAAGGGCGGCTTCTCGTCCCAGCGGGGGAGGATGACCAGGTGGTTCCAACCCGGGTCCGTGTCAATGAAGATCGCGCGCCGCACCGCACGCCGATATTCCGGGCGCAGCAGGCATGAGCCGGAAACGTTTATCAGCACGTCGGCTTCAGCGAGCGTATCGAGAAGGGCAGCGAGCGCCATTCCATAGGTCGTGCCATCTGCGGCGCGGACGTGCCAGCGCAGCGCCAGCGTTGGCGAGAGGCGCGCCAGCGATGAGCGTAGGAATTCGATGCCGTCGCTGGGGTCCTCGCGGTAGAGGCCGCTCGCTGGATCACGCGAGTACGACGGCACGCCGGTGTCCTCAAGGTAGGTGACCTCGTACCCGAGTCGCTCGAGGCCGAGCGCATATTGGCCATAGTCCCAGGCCACGCCGCCCAGAGGGAACGTGGCGATCATGCCGCTGACGACCGCTTTCATTGGCTGGACGTGGAGTGCGGTCTGGCTGTTGCGGCGAGACCACCCGCTCCCTGGGCCCGCGCGGCGCGGTTGGCCAAACGGAACGAGGCCACCCGCCCGTCGCCGACCTCGAGCACCGCATCGCAGCTCTCGAGCGTGCTCAGGCGGTGGGCGATCATCAGCGTCGTTCGCCCCTCCATCAGCCGTCGCAGGGCGCTCATGATCGCCTCTTCCGTGCGCGTGTCCACCGCGCTCGTCGGCTCATCGAGGAGCAGGATCGGAGCATCTCGCAAAAACGCCCGGGCCAGCCCGAGCCGCTGACGTTCGCCGCCGGACAACGTCATCCCGCGCTGGCCGACGGGTGTCTCATACCCGCGCGGGAGACGCGAGATGAAGTCATGGGCGCCGGCATCGCGGGCGGCGAGCTCGATCTGGTCGGAGGTCGCCTCTGGGCGGGCGTAGGCGATGTTCTCGCCGATGCTCGCCGCGAACAGCACTGGCTCCTGGAGCACGAGGCCGAACTGTGCCCGCAGATCGGCCAGTCGCCAGTCGCGCAGATCCACGCCGTCGAGCATGACCTGCCCGTCGTCAGGGTCGTAGAAGCGCATCAGCAGCGACAGAAGCGTCGTCTTGCCGGCGCCGGTCGTGCCTGCGATCCCGAGCGCTCGTCCCGGCGGCACGGTGAACGAGAGTCCCTGCAGCACTGGTTCGCCGGATGGGTAGCGAAACGAGACGCTGCGGAACTCGATCGCGCCGCGCGCGCGTCCGCGGGCATGGGCGGCCGAGCGCTCTGCTACCTCCGGCTCATGCTCGAGCACCGATACGACGCGCTCGGCGCTGGCGAGCGATGCCTGCAGCGTCACCGCCGACGTGCTCAGCGCGGCCAGCGGGGCGTACAGCTGGGCCAGGTAGGCCAGCACCAGCAACAGATCACCCAGGGTCAGCGTGCCGGTGCGGACGGCGCTGACGCCGAGGACCAGCACCAGCGCCGTGCCAATGGCGGTCGCGAGCCCGACAAGCAGACCGAATATCGACTCCGAGACAGTCACGCGCAGCCGCTCGCGTACGCCAACGCGCGACCGATCGATGTACTGGCGCTCTTCGCGCTCCTCCTGGCCGAACGCCTTCACCACGCGCAGAGCGCCAAGAGCCTGCTCGACCAGCGAGTAGGCCGAGCTCTCGAGCTCGTAAACGCCCTTCCAGCGACTCCGAACCCGCCGGGTGTGCCAGCGCACGAGCAGCACCAGGGCCGGCACGATTAGCAGCGCGGCGAGCGCAAGCGGCAGGTGGATCGAGGCGGCGACAAGGAACATCCCGACCAGCGTCAGGCTGGCCGTGACGAGCGGGATGAGCGTGTCGATCAGGATCCACTGGATTGCCGGCGCGTCGTACTGGATGCGGTATGCCGAATCGCTCGACCCGCGCGTGTCGTGATAGGCGAGCGACAGACGCTGGACGTGGCGGAAGAGATGTGCCCTGACGGCGAGCACCAACCGCTCACCGACGGCCGTGCGCGCGACGCTCCGCGCGAGCACCTGCAATTGCGTTAGCAGCGCGATGATGACGACGGCGGCGGCCGCGGCGAGGAGCAGCCCCTCAGGCGACAGCCCTCCAAAGGCGTCCTGGAGCAGCGCGGGCAAGGGCATCCCCTGGAGCACGCTGTCGACCGCGATCTTGAGCGGCACCGGCGCGATCAGCGCCAGCGGCACGGCGAGCAGGTCGAGCAGCAGAACCATCAGCACTGCCGGCGCGTATGGCCGGGCGAAGCCGGCCAGCGCGCGGTAGACGCGGCCGTCATTGGGGCGTTCGCGCGTGGTCATGGTGCCGCTTCGTCGCACCCGTCAATCGCCGCTTTGAGGCGGCCCACTGCGTGCGCGGCCGAGATGATGGCGGCCAGCACCAACCCGGCCGCGACCGTAAAGAGGGCCAGCGCGGCCAGGATGCCCTGTTGCGCCGCGGCGACGGCGGCAGCCATGCCCAGCCCAAGCAGTACGGCTATTCCCACCGACGAGAACCGAGGCCATAGCCGGTAGCGCATCATCTGGCGGCCGGCGCCATGCTCCTCGACAGTCACCTGCATGCGCGCCCGGGCGAGCAGGGCACCGCGGTCCTCCAGGTCCCATCGATCGAAGTCGCCTCCGGCGACGGCAATCGCACCCTCTTTTCGCAGGTGCTCCATCAAAGCGGCCAGACGGTCATCGAGCGAGCGCCAAGTCTCGCTCCAGCGCTCGAGACGCTGCGGCACGGGCAGCGCAAGTCGCCGTGGGCCGCGCCCGCGCCACGGCGTCAGGCCGTGCGCCTGCCGACCACGCAGCCGGGCCAGTGGCTGCAGCACATGGAGGAGAGCGGTGACCGCCCTTAACCGCAGCACCTCCGCGCGACCGCGTCCCGGCCGCCGG
>DATLGJ010000003.1:0-2190 GCA_035540555.1 Candidatus Limnocylindrales bacterium
GGCGGTTGGTGATGCGGCGGGAGTGGGCGTGGCTTTCTGCGAATCGGTCGCGCTGGGCACGATGATCCGGCTGGCGGCCACCCAGCGCCCGGCGAGCGGGCCGGTCTCGATGAGGTAATGGGTGGCGCCGTTGAACAGCGCGCGCTTGGACGACTTGAAGGTTGCCGTCGTTGCCAGCGTGGCGATTCGCCGGGTCACGACCGGGCCGAAGAAGCGCCGCGCGACGAGCGGCCCCGACCGCAGCGTGACATTCAGGTGCGGAGTGAAATGGGTCGTCGCTGCGGACACTGTGCTGGCGGCTGGCACGTACCAGCCGCTGTACGGGCCGCTGGCCAGCTTGACGTAGCGGCCGGTGCCGAGCGTGACCTCCTCGGCCGGCGCGCGCCAGACACGCGGGCTGGCGAAGCGGACCGTGCGCTGCTCGAGCAGCTTGCCGCGCGCGCCAAAGCGATAGACCTGGTAGACAGCCGCGCGCAGCCGGACCGTCGTCGCGCCGAGCGTCACCGCCGTGGCGGCCTGGGTCGCGGCGGGAGTGGGATACGCCTCGGGCTGGGGCATCGCGGCGATTGGCTGGGGCCGGGTGGCGCAGAACGGACATGCGTGGTCCGGCCCTGCGTGCGCGGCGTCGGCGGCCGGCATGAAGGCCGCGGCCGCGAAGATGAAGGTCAGGAGCGCGAGCGCTGCCATGCGCTGCGTGGTCCGGCTGTCCACGACCTATGAATCCCTCCGCTCCAGCCCGGTGCGGGGCTGGCAGTGCGCGCGACGTGTCGAGTTCGCACTTCGGAGAGTCGGAGCGGAGGGGGCGCGGCAGTATCACCCCTAAGGACTGGCCTCCGGGGAGAAGGGTCCTAGCGCTGGGGCGTCGGGTGGGGTCTTGGGCGGTGTCAGCTGCGGCCGGAGGGCCCTACATGCCACCGCAACCGCCAGCAGGGTCGCTTACCGCTGCTCGATGCGTGTGGCTTCAGGGTACGGAGCGCGCGACCAGTGGCCGGATCCGTGACTCACGGATTGATCGATGGAACCGCGCCGGCCGACACTGCGTCCAAGCGCCAGACGAGGAGATTCCCTCCCTCCCCGTCGACGCCACAGGAGAAACCCTCTCTCTCCTGCTGAAGAGGCCGGGCCTGCTGCGCTGGGGCGCGCGCCCGGCTTCTTCTTGCTCGCCGGCCGAGTTACCCGAGCAGCCCGGCGATCGCCTCGGCGAGCCGCTCGGCCGATCCAGGCGCCTTGGCCATGAAGAGCGAGGGCTCGGTCAGCTCGAGCTCGATGAGCATCGGTGCCCCACCGGCATCGGCGAGCAGGTCGGTGCGGGCGTAGAGCAGCTCATCCGCCGGCCAGGGCAGGGCATCAATCGTGCGCCGGGCCAGCGCAAGCTCCGCCGCCGAGGGCACGCGCTCGGTGATCACCTCCGCCTTGTACAAGCCCGCGATCGACTCCTTTGGCGCACCGAGCATGGCGCTCTTGGTGATGGCATGGCTGTACTCGCCGCGCAGGAATACCAGGCCGGCCTCGCCGTGCTCGTCAACGCTCGAGACGTATGGCTGGACCATCACCGTCTGGCCGGAGGCAAGCAGGCGCTCGGCATGCGAGCGCGCGGCGACCGCGTCGGCCGGATTGGCGAGGTCGAAGCGCTCGGCGTCGAGCGACCCGGCACCGATGGCGGGCTTGATGACGTGGATGCCCGCGCTGGGCAGCCCGACCGACGCACCGGGCTCCAGCCAGCTCGTGAGCACCACCGGCACGCCGGCCGCCTCGAGCTCGCGCAGGTAGCGCTTGTCCGTGTTCCAGGCGATCACGTCGGCCCGGTTGGCCAGCCGGGCGACCTGCTCGACCGATCGCGCCCAGGCGACGAACTCGTCGCGCCGGGTCGTGTAGTCCCAAGTCGAGCGAATGACCACGAGGTCGAACCCTGCCCAGTCGACCGAGGGGTCGTCCCAGACCGCCGTGCTGACGCGCATGCCGCGCGCCTGCAGCGGGCCGATGGCCAGCCGCTCGTCCTCGTCCAGTTCGGGCAGCGCGGCGCACGTTGCCAGGCAGACATGGGGCCGAGAAATCATCGGCGGGAGGATGACAGAGAAGTGGAGCCGACACTCGGATTCGAACCGAGGACCTGCTGTTTACGAAACAGCTGCTCTACCGCTGAGCTATGTCGGCACCGGGGCTAGTCTACCAACCGCCCACCGAGCGTGG
>DATLGJ010000004.1:0-26742 GCA_035540555.1 Candidatus Limnocylindrales bacterium
CGGAGTGGGCGTCGGAGTGGGCGTCGGAGTGGGCGTCGGAGTGGGCGTGGGGTCGGCGCAGCTGACCGCTACGTGGGTGAACTCGACGTCGTCGATCCACCACTCGTCGCCGGGCGTCGAACCTGCCGCGATCGGGTCCCCGACGAAGCGCCAGCGGACCTGAGCGTCGACCGTCTGCTCGCCGGCGGGCACGAACCCGCCGAGGCGGGCGACGACCTGCGTCATGTCATCCAGGCGTGCTGTCGGCGACCCGCCGGTCCAGGCCTGGCGGCCCGCGATGGCGCTGCCGTCGCTGTCGCTGATCGTGCCGTTGTAGCCGCCGCTGGCGAACGAGCCGTACGCGGTCACGTCCTGCCAGGTCAGGCCGCCGTCCACGCTGATTTCGAGAACGCCGCCGTCGTAGCCTGCCTCCATCAGGAACCGGTGCCAGAAGCGCAGCTCTGTGGCGCGGGTGATCGGCTGTGTCGGCGCGATCAGCCGCGTGTCCTTCAGTCCGAGGGTGCGGGCATCGTTGCTCCAGGAGTTGGTCGGGCTCTTCGCCTTCGGATCGACCACCACCGACCAGGTCGGGCTGGTCACCGTCAACTCGTTGCTTGCCGTGCCCGTGCGCCAGTCGGGATGGGCGCGCGGCTCGAGGTCGTCGAACCAGGTCGTGGTCACGCACGTGCCGGGATCGGTCGGAGTGGGGGTGGGGGTCGGCGTCGGAGCGGGACCACTGTCGCTGGCCACGATCAGGATGTCGTCGGCCAGCGAGTCGAGCCCGTACTTGATCCGGAACTGCTGCTGGATGCCGATCACGTCGCCGCTGGAGTAGGCGCTCCAGACGGCGGCGAAGAACCACTCGCTGGCGGTGCAGTCGCCGTCGAGCGATCGGTGCGGCTCGCCGTTGACCGGCACGTCGAAGCCCTGAATGTCGGGGAAACCGGGAGCCGTCCAGCCGTCACAGCCGACCTCTCCCTCGAGCACCCGGCGCAGGTGGTGGTAGGTCACTCCACCGTTGGTTGCCGGCTGCGAGCCGAAGCATTCGGTCGTTATGGCACAGCCGGTGATGACGACCCGGTTCTGCGCGGGAACCCCGCTCGACTCGGGCACGCTGTTGTCAGGGAGGGTGCCGCTGGCTGCGGTCAGGCTATCGCTGAAGCCACCGCAGAACGAGCAGTCGACGGCGACGAACATGGTCACGTGTTCGCCGAAGCGGTTGAGCTCGTCGCCCAGCTCGCAGTCCTCGAGGTAGCCATCCTCGCCACCGCCGCCATGCAGGGCGGCGAAGGAGTGGACCGTGCGCGTCGGTGGGCAGACCGTCCGAACGCCGCTGTCAATCATGCCGTGGCTGCTCAGGAAGAAGAACAGCAGGGCATCGTCCTGGTCGGCGGTCAGGGCGGCGAGGCGCCGCAGCTCGGCCTTGAGGGCTGCTTCGGAGGCCGTCGGATAGGTCTTGCCCTGGTCGCTGTAGCCGTCGGCCATGGCGAAGATGACCGCCTGCGAGTCGGGAATGCAATACGTCTCGCGCAGGGTCGACAGGTAGAACTCGAAATTGCGCACGTCGGAGCGGAAGTCCTGGCGCAGCTCGTCGTCGTAGACGATGCCGACGAAGTGGACGTTGTCAGCCGTCTCGGGCGTGCACGCGACGGGATCGGTTGGGGTCGGCGTAGGCGACGGGCTTGCCGTCGGGCCGGCAGTCGGCGTCGGGGTCGGGCTCGAGCCCGGCTCGCAATCCGCAAGCGTGTAGCTGTCACCGACGACTGTCTTGAGGTTTGTCGTCAGCAGGCCGGGCTGAGCAGCGCCGGAATTGGCCTGGACGTCGCTCAGCACCTGTCCGCTGCGCGGGTTGAGCACCTTCGCCGCGGCGATCGACCAGCGGATGTCGTTCGACTGGAGGTCGTGTGAGCCACTGTCGACGGGGCCGAGCGTGGTGAAGCTGGTGCCGGCGATCGTGCCGTAGGTGTAGCTCGGGTCGCCCGTGCTGCTCGTCGCGAGCGAGACGAAGTAGCTCGTGCCCGCCGGCGCGCCGGGCGGGACGAACCTGACCCGCCAGTGCTGGTTCGGCGGCAACGCGCCCGCCACGGCCAGCCCGCTCACGCGCAGCCGGACGTCGATCATCGGCTGGCCATTGACCTGCGACAGGCCGGCCATGGCGATCTGTCGGATGTCGTTGTACGCCGGCACGGCGCTGTCCGCGGACGCCTCGGCGACGACCGTCTCGGACACCTGGCAGTCTGGCGTGAGTGCCGCACCGCTGCCCGCCTTGACCGCGACCGGGAAGTGTTGCTGGGGCAGGCCAGCTGCCCGCGGGCTGAACCGGACTTCACCAAAACCCCAGCCGGTGCCGAGGCCGCTGGTGCTGACGGTGATGGTCAGCTGCTGCACGCCGGGCAAGCCCGGATCGGGCAGGCCGGGCACGATGGTCGGACCCTGAAGGGGCTCGAGGGTGAACGTCGAAGGGCTGACCTGGATCGAGACCCCGGGACCGCCGCTCACGCTGACGTCGTAGGTCACCGGTCGGCTGGCTGTGCTGACGATCGTGCGGGTGAAGGTGCAGCTCGGCGCGCAGCGGGAATCGGCCAAGCTGGCCAGGTTCAGGGCCGGCGCTCGACCGCCCGCCAGCGGATTGGCGGCCTGGTAGGAGATGACGCTCTCGCTGACCGTGAAGCCGGCGCGTGCGGCGGCGGCCACGCTGATCCGGCCGGCGCCCATGTCCCAGGCGTCGGCTCGCGTGGAGTGGTCCTCCTTGGTCACGGCGACCTGCTCCTTGCCACCGGTCGGGACGGTGAAGGCGGTCGACATCAGTGCCGACCGGACCTGGTCCGGGTTCCACTGACGATGCAGCGCACGCAGCAGCGCCGCTGCGCCGGCTGCGTTGGGGCTCGACATTGAGGTTCCCTGGATCATGTTGTACTCGGGCTCGTTGGCGGGCCCCGAGTGGGCGTGGTAGGCGGCCGTGATCGCGAGGCCGGGCGCGGTGACGTCCGGCTTGATCACGTCAGGCATGTTGTTGTCGGGGCCGCGCGAGCTGAAATACGCCATGCGGTCGGCGAACTGCGCGTCGGTCTGCAGCTCCCCGCCATGGATCGTCGCTTGCGCACCCGGATGTGCGGCGAGCCACGAGCGCAGGGCAGCTCCATCCCATTCGCCGATTTGGACCGCCGGCACGCTGTGCGTGTCGGCCAGAACGCTGTTCTTGCCGCCGGCCTGAGTGACCAGGACCATGCCGGCGCCGCCGGCATCGCCGACGTTGGCGCTCTTGGCCACGCGCGCGATCACGCCCTGGGTGCAGATGACGACCTTGCCTGCGATCTGCGCGCGCTGGCTGGAACCGAACGGCTCGCACAGCTCGTTGCCGATCGCCGCTGCATCGATGAGCGCGGCCGGGCCGACCCCGCTGGTCAGCGATAGCCCGCTGTAGGTGACCGTCGCTGCGCCCGCCGTGGCGGTGACGCTGCCAACGGGGAGCCGATTGGAGGTGCTGGCACCGACGGCCATAATCCAGGGCGAGTTGGCCGGGCGGCCGACAGTACCCGGGTTGGGGCCGGAGTTGCCGGCCGAGGTGGCCACGAAGACGCCCGCCGCGCGGGCACCGAAGAACGACTGGCCCAGGGGATCCGTCCACGGGTCGACCGACCCGCCGCCGATCGAGAAGTTGACCACGTCGACTGTGTCGGCGGTGGCCTGATCGATGGCGGCAAGCAGCGCGTGGATGGGGCAGGCCCCGAGGTTGATCGCGGGCGTGTTGAACTCAGTCGCCCGGCATGCCTTGTACGAGATGACGTTCGCGTGAGGCGCCACACCGGAGATGCGCTTGGGGCCGAAGCTGGCTGTTGGCGCATGGATGGTCGCGTCGACGACGTTGCCGGCGACGGTGCTCGCGACATGGCTGCCGTGGCCGGTGTCGTCCTCCACGCCGGAGGCGCTTGAAGTGAAGTCATAGAGGCCGATGAGCTTGTTGTTGCACCGGGAGCCAGGCAGTGGTGGCGGAGTGGCGGCGCACTCGCCGTAGAAGCGGCCGCGGGGGTTCTGGTGGACGTAGCCGTCGACCGGGCCCACCCCCGCGAAGGAGGGATGGTCGGTGTTGACGCCGGTATCGATGATGCCGGCCACGATGCGCTCGCCCTTGGAAGGCGCGCCGGAGACCCCGCTGCCGTCCCACACGCGGTCTGCATCCATCCAGCCGGGGCTGGCGTCCGTCAGGGTATGGAGCGTCTCGTCGCGGGCGACAAAGGCGACGCCGGGCAACGCCTCGATGCGCGCCGCCTCGGCGGGGGTCAGGGTGGTGGCGAAGCCGTTGAGGGCCACGCTGTAGCGGTGGGTGATGCGCAGCTCGCGCCCGAGGAGCGCCGCGATGGTGTCCAGCAGGGCGGCCCGATCAGCACGCAGATAGCGCAGGTAGGCGACGCTGGCCGCGCTGTCCACGTCGAGCCGCAGCTCGCCGCGCGCCTCCGGATTGGTAGCCGCCAGGCCCGGCACCCCGCCCTGGTACAGGGCCAGAGGTGGGGTCGCCTGAACCACGATGTAGCGTTGCGGCGCCGCCATCGTGATGGTGGGCATGAGCGCTGCTACGAGCAGCGCCGAAAGCAGGAGTGCCAGCCGGCGGTGCATCTCACCCTCCCTGTCGACCACGCGCGTGCCACCACGCGCCGTGGAGTCACAAAGGAGGCTATGCAACCACTTACGAGGGTGTCAATCTTCGGGCGCTGATTTGATACGCCCTTGCAATGTCCTCAGATGGCGCCGGTCCCACCGAGCCGCACTATCTCGGCCCGGTCGTACCCGAGTTCGGTGAGGATCTCGACGGAATGCTCGCCAAGCAGCGGCGGTGGCAGCTCGATGCTCACGCCGCCACCCGCGAGCTTGTAGGGCAAACCGACCTGACGCAGCTCGCCGAGCAGGGGGTGGCTGACGCTCGTGCTCATATCACGGGCGACTGCCTGCGGAGCCTCAAATGCGGCGACCACGTCGTTGACCGGACCGGCAGGCACCTCGGCCGCGTCGAGGAGTTCCAGCCACACCGCCGAGCTGCGTTCGGCCAGGCGCGTCGCGAGCAGGGGCCGCAGTTGGTCGCGGTTGCGCACGCGGGCGTCGTTGTCGGCGAAACGCGGATCGTCAGCGAGGTTTTCCAGCTCGAGCGCGCGGCAAAAGCGCCGCCACTGCCGCTCGCTACCCACCGCGATCGCGATCTCGCCGTCGGCGGTGGCGAAGGTCTCGTACGGGACGATGTTCGGATGGGCATTGCCGCGACGGGCCGGCGGTGCGCCCTCGACGAACGCGTTCTGAGCCTGGTTGATCAGCACCGCCAGAGTGCTCTCGAGCAGCGACACGTCGATCCGCTCGGCCTGCTCACGGCGCAGCGCGGCAAGGACGGCGATGCAGCCGAAGAGCCCGGTGACGATATCGCTGATTGCGACGCCCACCTTGGTCGGCCCGCCGCCCTCGCCGTCCGGGCGACCCGTCACCGACATCAGGCCACCGACCGCCTGGGCGATGAAGTCGTAGCCCGGCTTGGTCGCATCCGGGCCGGTCGGGCCGAAGCCGCTTATGGCGAGGTGGACCAGGCGAGGGTTCAGGGTTCGCAGCGCCTCCTCACCCAGGCCGAGTCGATCCAACCCGCCGGGCCGGAAATTCTCGACGAGCACGTCCGATCGAGCGATCAGCCGGCGCACCACCTCGCGCCCAGCCTCGCTGCGGAGGTCGAGACGCAGGCTGCGCTTGTTGCGGTTGATCGATAGGAAGTATGCCGCCACGCGCTGGTCGCCCGTGCCGACCCAGGGTGGTCCGTAGCCGCGTGTGGCGTCTCCGCCCGGCGGCTCGACCTTGATGACGTCGGCGCCAAGGTCGCCGAGGATCATCGTGCAGTACGGCCCGGCGAGCACAGTCGAGAGGTCGCACACCCGCACGCCCGCCAGAGGGCCGACCCGACCTCGTGAACCGCTGGCTTCGCTCTCCACAGCTCGATCCTAAGCGCTCGTGGCCCTGATAATCGGCCCGATGGCTGAGCCTGGGCTGATCGAGTTCGAGCTGGTCGTGCTGCTGGCGGCAGTTGGGGCCGGCGCCTTCGGTGCCGTGGTCGGGGTCGGAGGCGGGCTGATTCTCGTGCCGCTGTTGACCGGCTTCCTGGGCGTGGACATCAAGCTGGCCATCGCGGCGAGCCTGCTGGGAGTCATCGCCGTTTCCACTACTGCCTCCACCACGTACCTCGCTCGGGGCTGGGCGGACCGCCGCCTGGGACTCGTGTTGCTGGTAGCGACTGCGTCTGGCGGGATCCTTGGCGGCTACCTGGCCGGTCTCCTCGACGGTCGTGTGCTGGCCGGCATCTTCAGTGTGGTGCTGCTGGTGGTCGCGGGCCAGATGGCACGCCGCCGCGTCGATCGCCCACCGCCCGAGACGCTGCCCGGCCGTTTCGAGTTCGACTCCGCCTACCTGGAGCCGACCACGGGCACAGAGGTCCGCTACCGGGTTGGACGGGTTCCGCTCGGGGGCGCGATATCGGTCGGCGCGGGGGCGCTGTCAGGGCTGCTGGGAATCGGCGGCGGTGTCGTCAACGTGCCGACGATGAACGCGCTGATGGGCGTTCCGATCAGGGTCGCCACCAGCACCAGCACCTACATGCTGGGGGCCACGGCGGTGGCCAGCGCGGTGCTGTACTACTCGCGCGGGGAGGTCGACGGACTGCTTGCAGCGCCGGTCGTGGTCGGCGTCCTGGTCGGGGCGCGGGTGGGCGCTCGCC
Organism: Candidatus Limnocylindrales bacterium; assembly: GCA_035540555.1. Classification (GTDB taxonomy): domain Bacteria; phylum Chloroflexota; class Limnocylindria; order Limnocylindrales; family CSP1-4; genus JALYGJ01. The sequence continues at coordinate 6,719 of DATLGJ010000004.1, forward strand.
TCGCGGCGCACCTGCCCCGGCGCGCGTTGCAGCTCGCCTTTGCCCTGGTCGCGCTGGTGTTCGCCGCCCAGATGCTGATGCGTGGCATGGCAGGCTGATGATCGAGCCCGGGCTGGTCGCGCCAGAGAGGCGATGGACGAACCTCGCCTACACGGTCGGCACGACGGCGGCAGCTGCATGCCTGCTGGTCGGCCTGCTGCTTCAGGCCGCGGGCCAGCCGGCAGACGCGGGAGATCCGTTGGACCTCGGCGCCATCGCTGGTGACCTGGGCCGGCTGCGCCCATGGGGCTGGACGATGCTGGGGGTGATCGTCCTCCTGCTCACGCCGCCGGCCGGACTGCTGGCCACGTTCGTCGAGCTGCGCGCCTTTGAGCCCCGTGTCGCCTTGCTCGGCCTGACCGTCATGGGTGTGTTGGCGCTGGCAGTCGTGGTTGCGCTGCGGTGAACAGAGTGAACGGGCCGTGGCTTGCGCCACGGCCCGTTCCGGCAGAGGGGGAGGAGAGGTTAGCGAGGTTCCGTCGCGACGCGAGTGCGCGCGACTCTTGAGGGTGAACGCGGCCGCGCCGAGCAGCGCGAGCGGCAACCCATTTGGCTGATACTTGTTCTCTAAGGCGTCGTGAAGCGTTTGTAAAGTGTTCGCAGCCAATGTAGGTGCTTTAGAAGAGGGTGTCAAGAGGGGCCGGGGAGATATGTACAGAGTTTGCGTAACTCTCGCAAATGGGCCCGAGGAGGTTCCCGGTCGCACAGACGAAGACCATCTGCCGTCCGTGCCGGTGCGCGAAACGCGCGCACAAAAGCAAGCACGGCCCGAGGAGGGGGCTCGGGCCGTGCCAGTGATGCGGTAGCGCCCCGTCACCAGACGCTTCGCATTCGGGGTGTTCGATTTGATAGTTGCACTGTATCCGGCCGGAGGCTGGATACCTTATCGCCCTGCGGCGAGCGGACGTTTCAGTCACATAACGTGGCTACTCCGCGTTGAGCGCTCGCTCAGCCAGCCCGAGCGGTAGCCTGCCGGACCCGGCCAGTCGATCGTGGAAGCGCCTGAGCAGGCCGATGTCAGCGTTTGCTGCGGATGCGCCCGGCTCCGCGTTGGCCGCCACGTACCGGTCGCGCATGGCGAGGATCTCGAGGCAGCCGGTCAGGTACGAGGAGGCCTGGGTCGGCCACCAGCAATATCGGCCAACCTCGGCCCGGGCCGTCGGCTCGGGCATCGAGACGTTGCGGACCATGAATTGGACCGCATCCTCAAAGCTCATCTCGCCGAGGTGAAGGCTCGTATCCACGACGATGCGCGCCGCCCGGAAGATCGTCGCCTCGAGGTGGTAGAGCACCTGCATCGGCTCGGTGAAGAAGCCCTGCTCGCGCATGAGTCGCTCGGCATAGAGCGCCCAGCCTTCTACGAAGTAGGGCGTGCCGAGGACGTTGCGCAAGGGCGAGGACTGCTGCTTTGCCCAGGCCAGGTGCCAGTGGTGCCCCGGGTATGCCTCATGCACGGACGTGCTCGGGATGCTGCCGAAGGAGTTGGAAGCGAGTCGCTTCTGCACCTCATCGGCGGACGCTCCGTCCGGTGCGTACGGCACGAAGTAATAGCCGGCCATGGTCTCGGCGAAGGTCGGCGGCGCGATGTAAAAAGCCACGCCAAGGACTGGCCGCATGAAGACGGGTGAGGGATCGACCCGGCAGGACTCCCCCTCGGGCAGGCTGACCAGCCCCCGCTCGACGAGGAACGTGCGTGCCCGCTCCGTCCACTCAGCGTATGTCTCGCGCATCTCCTGCTCGGTTTCGGGATGGTCCTGGTTGGCCCGTTCAAGGACCGCTCGCCAGTCGTCCGATCCGTCCGCCTCGCGGGCAACCTGGGCCATCTCGCGGTCGAGTCGGTCGTACTCCGCCTGGCCCATCTCGCGCAGTGAGCGAGCGTCGTGGGCGAGGCTCTCCCGCTCGCGCAGCAGCCGCGTGTACCGCTCTTCCCCGTAGACCCAGTCGCCCGAGGCCTGCTCGGCCAGTCGCTCCAGGTGACTGACCCACTCGGCCAGCGCATCGGCCGCAACGGCGCCCGCCGCGCGCAGTCGCCGCTGGCCGTCCGCCGACTGGGCCTCCTCGGGCAGCAGCTCGCGCAGGTAGCGCCCGCCGCCACGGGCAGAGGCCAGGCCGCGCTCCACGAACAGCCGCGGTGCCATGGCCGGATCGAGGTTGGCCTTGCCCTGCTCGAGAGCGCGCGGGACCTGCTCAAGGCGGGCCACCGCGGCGTCGACGAGATCCCCTTCCGGCCGAAGCCGGTGCAGGAAGAGTGTGAACAGCCCATCCATGATCGGCGCGCTGTAGACCAGCGGGTCGCGCCGCCAGCCCTGCCACTCGGCCTGGATCAGACGGCCGCGAAGCATGGCCACGACAAGGTCGCGGTCAATCTGTTCGTCCGGCTGCAGGTCGTCGTCCGGCACCGCCTCGAAGCGCCGCATCCAATCCGCCGCATCGTCATCACGTCGGCGGAAAGCCTCGGCCGACATGTCGTCCAGCCGCTCGTCGTGTTGGGTCAGACCAACGGAGCTGGCCTTGACAGGCCAAAGCTCCCACTCGTTGGCCAGAAAGTCGTTGATCAGCTGGCTGATGGCGGCCATGGCACCTCCTCTTCGGGCGCTGCTCCGTCAGGCAGACGAAGCAGGCGCATCACATCGGGAAAGTCGTCGATAACGATGGGGCCATCGGGCGCACTGGTCGAGGCGCGCTCGGCACTCCGGGCGGCGGCTCGGTCAACCCGGTCATGGCGCGCGGCGGTCCACGAAGCGGCAGCGCGAGGCGATGGTGCAGCGCTGGCACGCCGGCCGCAGGGCATGGCACGTCTGGCGCCCGTGGGTGATCAGGTTGACGTGCGCTTCGTGGGCCCGGCCCGGCTCGAGCAGCGCAAGCCAGTAGTCGTGCGCCTGCAACGCGGTCGCCTTCGGCGGCAGGAGCCCGATCCTCTTGGAGACTCTCTCCACGTGGCGGTCGACGGGCATGAGCGGCATGCCGAAGCTGAACAGCAGCACAACCGAAGCGGTCTTGCGACCGATGCCTGGAATGCTCATCAGCCAGTCGAGCGCGGCGCGTGGCTCCATCTCGCCAAGGAACTCGAGCGAGAAATCGCCCCGCTCAGCATGGATGCGATGCAGCGCGGCGTGGATGGTCGGCGCCTTCTGTGGCGCCAGGCCGCCGGGCCGGATCACTTCGATCAGCTCTGAGGGGCTGGCGCCGGCGACGGCGGTCCAGTCCGGGGGAGGGGCCTGGCCGATGCCCAGCCCACCCCAGCCCGGCCGGTTGACCTTCGTCGCGGGGGTGTCGGATGCCTGCGAGGGCCAGCGTGTGCGCAGGGCGTCGAAGGCACGCTCGGCGTTGATGTCGGCTGAGTTCTGCGAAAGGATCGTCAGTATCAGCTCGCTGGTGGGGTCGTGGACACGCTGCCAGCTGGGCACGCCGTACATCGAACGCATCGCCGCGAGGGTGTCATCGACGAGGCCAGGCCGGTAGCGATCGAGCCGCCGGCGCCAGGCCGGTGACGGATCGGGTGGGCGTCTGCGGCCGGTACGGACCCCCGTGCGCGGCCGAGCTTGCGTCATCCAGCCGCTTGGCGGCCGGGCAGGCCAACCAGCCGCGCGACTCGCTCGGCGGCGCGCTGGAGTGGGTGCGGTCCGGCGGCCAGGGCCTCCTCCAGGCTCATCGGCCGCTCGGTCACGGGCATGACCACTGCCCCGTGCTCGGCCAGCGCGGCAATGCCTTCGGGCAGCACGCCGCCACCGAAACAGATACAGGCCACGCCCGAAGCGCCGGCACGCCTTGCCACGCCCATCGCGGTCTTGCCGAACGCGGTCTGAGCGTCGATCCGACCCTCGCCGGTCAGCACCACGTCGCTCGTCGCGAGGGCGCCGTCGAAGCCGGTCAGCTCCATCACGACGTCCACGCCCGGCCTGACCTCGAACGACGCGAAGCGGTCGGCGATCGCCAAAAGGCCGGCGGTCGTGCCGCCCGCCGCGCCGGAGCCCGCCTGGTCTCGCACCGAGCGCCCGACCACCTGCTCGAGCAGGTCGGCGTAGTGGGCAAGGTTGGTGTCCAGACGGCTGACCTGCTCGTCATCGGCGCCCTTCTGCGGCCCGTAGGTGGCCGCTGCGCCGCGCTCCCCCAGCAGTGGATTGGTCACGTCCGAGGCAACCGTCAGCTTGACCTCGGCGAGCACCGGGCTGAGCTCGTCCAGCTCGATCGCCGCCAGCCGATCGAGCGCGCCACCGCCCGGCGGCAGGTCCTTGCCGGCGTCATCGAGAAACCGTGCTCCCAGCGCGGTGAGCAGGCCGGTGCCGCCGTCGGTCGTTGCGCTGCCGCCCAGGCCGATCACAACCTCGCGCACGCCAAGCCCGATGGCGGCAGCCAGCACCTGGCCGGTGCCCAGCGTTGAGGCGGCCATCGCGTCCCGCTCGCCCGGAGCCAGGCGAGAGAGACCAGAGGCGCTGGCCATCTCGACGATTGCCTGGTCCCCCCGGCGCAGGAAGGTCGCCCGCAGGGGTCGGCCGAGTGGGTCGCGCGCATGGACCGGCAGCTCGAGCCACTCCCCACCGCTGGCCTTGACCGCCTCGAGGGTGCCCTCGCCGCCGTCGGCCAACGGGATCAGCCGGATTTCGTCGAGCGGCCTGGCCCGGCGCCAGCCCTCGGCCAGCGCCCGCGCGACCTGCAGCGGGTCCAGCGAACCCTTGAAGGAATCAGGCGCGACCAGGACCTGCAAGCCGCCTGCGGCCATCGTTCGTCAGCGGCCGGCAGCGACCGCTGCCCGCCGTTCGGTGTACTCCGGGATGCGGATCATCGGCGGCCGCTCCTGGTCGGCCAGGTCGATGACCTCGAGCGACAGCTGGTTGAGGCCCGAGCGGGGCAGCTTCATCGTCGAGCCGATCTCGGGGAAGAGCCGTGCCCGGTGGCGCTCCTCGAGTCGCTTCATGACAGCCTGCAGGATGACAAAGCTCATCTTCGATAGCCCGGCCAGCTCCTGGTTGCGGTGGATGCGCAGCTCCAGATCGGTCTGGCCGAAACCGTTCAGCCCGAGCCGATCGGTCAGGTCGATCAGGTGGCCGATCTCGACCGCATAGCCGGTGAAGAACGGGATCTGCTCGAGGTGGGTCCTGCGTCCGGCATACTCGCCCGCCAGCGGCTGGATGTAGCCGGACAGCTCGGGGAAGAAGAGGTTGATCAGGGGTCTCGCGACCAGCTCGGTGACGCGCCCCCCGCCGCCTTCCTTCAGCTGGCCGCCTTCGACGATAGGCCGCTGGTAGTAGCCCTTCACATAGCCGATCCGCGGCTCGACCAGCATCGGCCCGAGCGTGCCGTAGATGAAGCGAGGGTGCCAGTCGCTGATGTCGGTGTCCGACCAGACGACGAGGTCACCGCTGGTCTCATAGAGGCTCTTCCATAGGGCTTCACCCTTGCCCCGGTAGGAGCCGTAGCGCGGCAGCACCTCACTGTGGATGACCACCCGCGCGCCCTCCGCCTCGGCTATCTCGCGGGTGTCGTCGTCCGATTCAGAGTCGATCACCAGCAGCTCATCCAGGAGCGGGAAGCGCTCGATCAGCTCGCGCCGGGCAGCGCGCACGATCGGGCCGATGGTTGCTGACTCGTTGAGCGTCGGCAGCACGGCGCTGATCGTCAGGCCCTGCTTCTCCTTGAGCGCGACCAGCCGCTCCATGTCGGCGAACTCGGCGTGGTGGAAGTTTGATTCGGCAAACCACCGCTCTACGCGGGCCGGGATGCTGCGCCCCGACTCGGCGGCTCGCTCGGCCGCCTCCAGCGTCTCGGCCTGCTCGGCGCGCCGCTCGAAGGTCGTGCGGGTCAGCGGTTCCTTGGTCTTGACCACGATGACCGTCGGGCGGGCATGCTGGGCGACCGTCTCGGGCAGCACACCGAACAGCGCGCCGTCGCCACCAACTGCCGCCTGCTCGATGGCCGCCGCGCCCATCACTACCAGCTGAGCGCTCTCCGCTTCCCTGATGATCGAGCCGGCGACGTTGTTGCCGTCGACGAGCAGGGGCCTGGCCGGGTCGCCCCCGTGCTGGCGAACGAAAATCGCCAGCGCCCGCTCGGCCTGTGCTCGAACGACGGGCGTGATGTCCGGTGGGACCACGTGCATGACGTCGACCGAGGCCTCGAAGTAACGACCCAGCGCGGCAGCGTAGCTCAGCGCCAACTCGGCATGGGGTCCGCCCCGGACCGGGGTCAGGATGCGCTCGACGTTCTTGAAGCCACGCTGCTTGACCACGCAGATGTCGCACGGCGAGTCGCGCACCACCTCGTCAATGGTCGGCGAGAAGACCGCGGAGCTGCTCTTCCTGCCGCCGGGCCGACCGCCCCAGCCGAAGATGATCAGGTCAGCCTCCTCCTCCGCGGCGAGCTCGACGATGCCTTCGGCCGCTCGTCGACCGATGCGCACGACGGTCCGCAGCTCGATACCCGGCGGGGCGAACTCGAGCACGCGCTGAAGCAGGCGCCGCGCCTGGCGAGCCCTGGTCGCGCCCTCCGACAGGGGCATGCCCTCCGGCACCTCGACGATGCCCAGCGCGGTCAGCGTGCCGCCGTGTCGCATCAGAGCCGCGCCGATGCGGACCAGGTCCGCCGCGGTACGCGGGTTGGCCAGCGGCAGGACGATGTTGCGGGGGGCGTCAGCCTTGGCCATTGCGCGTCCACCTCTCGACCAGGTAGGGCTTGGCCAGCTCGAACGCGCGAGCCTGGCGCTCGACGAACGCCTCGGCCTGGTCGGTGGTCAGCTCGTGCGTCTCGATGATCAGGCTGGCGACTCGGCCGAAGTAGATCGGGATGAGTGAGGCGATCAGGCGGTCCTTGTCGATGACCCGGTCCCGATAGGCCAGGCAGACGTCGTAGATGACTCGTGCCCACGTCTCGTCGGGCAGGTGGAAGCCGCTCCGTTCGAGGGCCGTCGGCGCATCGGCGCGGGTGTTGGAGTCGACGGCTTCACCAGCCTCTCGCGACAGGCGCTCCAGCGCCGCGTAGTTCTCGGGCGAGAGTGTCGCCTGCCACTCGTCGCCGACGGTCAGTCGGCCCTTGGCGAACTCCTCCAGCAGACGGCGCGCATCGACGGTCAGAGGAGGTGGCTCGAGGATGCGCTCGAAGCCATAGACCGGAACGTCGTGCGAGCCGACGACGTTGAGCCAGCGCTCGGCGTGCTGCTCGGTCAGGCGCAGGATGGTGCTGACCACCTGACTGAACATTGGCCCGAGGTCGGCGCCCGGGTCCTTGGGATCGTGCACCTTCGCCCCCAGGCGCGTCTGGCAGACGGCGAAGCCTCCGGTGATTGCCTTGGTCGTCATCCAGATGTCGACGCCGAACTTGGACGTGTCCTGGTCCCAGTCGTCCTGCGCCAGGTAGTGCTTGACCAGGTCGCCGCTGACTCCGAAGTCGCCACCGATCGGCTGGCGCATGCGCAGGCCGTAGAGCGCGCGGTTGAGCGGGTAGGTGACGGTGTTGGTGATGGTGCCGTCGTACTTGTAGCGGGAGTAGAGCGGGCTGACGAAGTCGAAGCCGCCCTTGAGCACGGGGCCGGCCAGCAGCTCGATCCACTCGGGGATGATCGAGCGCAGGTCCGAGTCGACCACGACCAGCGCCTCGACACCCAGCGCGTCGGCGATCTCGAAGATCGTGCGCAGCGCTGCGCCCTTGCCGCCGACCCCGTCGATCTCGGGATAGGTCAGGCTGATCCGCTGCAGGCGGTTGCGCGGGCGCACGAGGAGGATGCGCTCTACGTAGTCCGGCGGTTCCGTCTCGACGACGACACGCTGGGTGCCGTCGGGGGAACCGGCATCGGCGTTGACCAGCACGGGCCGCAGGTCGGGGAAGTACTGCACCAGCCCGGCCTGAGCGGCGCGGGCCACATAGCCGATCGTTGCCGCGTTCTTGAAGGACGGGATGCCGACCATGATGTCGGCGCTGCCGAGCGCTGCGACCTCGTCACGCAGCGCGCTGGGCAGGGCGTTGGTGGGCATCGGGTTCACCTTACCCGAAGGCGGGCGGGCGCACAGCGGAGGGCGGCTCGGCCATGACCAGCGACCCGCTCACGTCCGGCTCAGGTAACGGACTGTCCTGGTCGATCGGGCGGGCCAGCACGTGCAGGCCCCAAGGCCGCGGGTGGAACCCGGCCTCGATCAGTCGGTCCGAGCCCTCGGCGAGAACAGGCGGGTCCGGGTCGGGCAGCCAGAAGCCGATCCTCTGGCCGGCCAGCCGGCGCACCCGGTCAGCGAGCCGAGTCGCCGCATCGCCGGCCCCGACCAGCAGCCCCAGCTTGACGTCCGCGTCCTCGGCCGGCGGGGCGTCACCATGAAGAATGGCCAGGGCCCAGCCGCCGGCGTCGTGCGCGACGAGCACCTCCCCCCTTGCCAGGTGGAAGGCGAAGAGCTCGCGCGTCATCCGCTGCATCGCCCAGCCGCGGTGCTCGCACAGCTGCTCCCCGGCACGGAACGTCGGATCCTCGACCAATCGCGCCCACCATCGATCGCCGTCCTCCGGCCGGGCGACGAGGCCATCCCTCGCCAGCGCCTCGAGCGCGGCCTTGCGAACCGCGTTGGCCTGCGCCCGTGCCGCGTCGTCAAAGCCTGAGGTCTCGTCTTCGTCGGCACCTTCCTCGGTGGGCGGCTGAGCGTGCCACTGCCAGAGGCGGAAGGCGGCAACCTGGCTGAAGCCATGCCGAGCGCCGAGTCGGTGGGAAGCCTCGTTGCGCTCGCCGGTGGCATAGCGGACGACGGCTGCGCCACTGGCCGCCGCCCAGCGGAGCTCGGCCACCTGCAGGTCCGTCGCGACGCCCAAGCCGCGCATGCGCGGGTCGACGCGGATGCCTTCGAGCCACGCCTCGCCCTCGGCAAGCATGGCCACTCGCGCAACCGCGACCGGTTGCTCGGCTTCGATCTCCCTGCCGTCGGCATCCCTCGGCGGTCCTCCGTCGGGGGTGGTGCCGGCGGTTGCCACCAGGACGACCCCGTCCTCGGCGGCCAGCCAATGGTGCCAGGCGTTGGGTATGTAGTCCCAGCCATCCCACGTCGTGCTGGCGAAGGAAAGGACAGCTGCTCGGTCGTCCTCGCGCGCGCGGCGGACCAGCAGCGGCCAGGTGCGCGCCGGCGGCTCGCTCAGGTGCGCTGCAGGCCCCGTCGGACGACGACCCAGTCGAGCGTCTGCTCGCCCGGCCGATACCGACTGTTGGCCGCCTTCATCACCAGGCCGACGAAGCCGGCCGCCTGCCACGAGCTTAGCCACGGGCCGATCGGCGGACGGACCACCGGCGAGAGGCGCAGCAGGTGGTTCTCGATGAACAGGCCGTCGAGGTGTCGGCGCCGCTCGAGCAGCGGGAGGTCGAGCAGCGGCTGGTTGTCGACGCTGAGCAGGTCGACGGCGACGAAAGCTATGTCCGCATCGGCGGCGTGCGCTGGCAGCTGCCGCTCGTAGACCACCTGCGGTGCGCGCGGCAGGACCATCGACATGCCCGGCACACGGGCTTCGCCGACGAGTGCCGTGCCGGCGCTGCCCAGGTTCGGCTGGACAGTCAGCACGCCATCGATGACGGCCTCCAGGGCCATCACCGAGTTGCGCAGGGCATCCGCTGCCGCGGGCGCGATCCGCGTCGCGTCCTCGCCGGCCTCGTCAATCAGCGCCAGTCCTGGCGGCTGGCCACTGTCCGGTTGGGCGTCGAAGTGGGCGAGCACGCGCAGTCCGCTCCAGAACGGCTCGAGCACCGGGTCGGTGACAGCTGCAGGGCGGCGCCCGGATCGTGGCTTGAGCGGGCGCCAATCGCGCCGGCTGAGCGTGGCCGGCATCACCCGCCGTACCCTCCAGGCTGGCCCTGCCGCCACCTCCATGCCGAGCCGATCATCTCTTCGAGCGTGCCTCGCCGAGGAGTCCAACCCAGCAGCTTGCGCGCCTTTTCGTTCGAGGCGACCAGCACCGGTGGGTCACCAGGGCGACGCGGACCCACCGTCCGCGGGACGTCGCGGCCGGTCACCCGCTCGGCAGCCTCGACCACCTGCGCAACACTGAAGCCGCTGCCCGAGCCGAGGTTGCATACCTCGAGGCCCGGCTCCGCCGAGCCGGTAAGCTCGAGCGCGGCGAGATGTGCGTCGGCCAGGTCGCTGACGTGGATGTAGTCACGGATGCAGGTCCCATCCGGCGTGGGGTAGTCATCGCCGAAGATGGTCACCGGCTCGCCGGTGGCCACGGCGCGCAGCAGGTTCGGGATGAGGTGGGTCTCGGGCTGATGATCCTCGCCGCGCTGCTCGGTCGCACCGGCCACGTTGAAGTAGCGCAGCGCCAGCGCCCGCAGGCCGTAGGCCCGGCCGTACCAATCGAGCGCGCGCTCGAAGGCAACCTTCGTGTCCCCGTACGGGTTGATCGGGCGGGGCAGCTGGGTCTCCTCGATCGGCGTCGACTCGGGCGCACCGTAGACGGCTGCCGTAGAGCTGAAGACGATGCGCGTGACGCCCGCCCTGCGCATCGTGTCGAGCAGCGACACGCCGCCGACGACGTTCTCGCGGTAGTACAGCGCGGGGTCGGCGACCGATTCGCCGACCTGCGCCCGGGCGGCGCAGTGCAGTACTGCCTCGATGCCGTCCTCGCGCAATGCCCGCTCGACGACTCCGGCGTCGAGCACGCTGCCCTCCACGAAGCTGGCGCCATCGGGCAGCGCTGCCCGGTAGCCGGTTGCGAGCGAGTCGAGCACGGTCACGCTGTGGCCCTGCGCCAGAAGGTGCTCGACGCTGACGCTGCCGACGTAGCCCGCGCCGCCGGTCACCAGAACGCGCAAATCAGCGCCCCAACAGGCGGCGCAGGATGCCGCGCCGTGGTGGCGTGGCCGGCTGCGGCGATGGCGGGAGGACCGGCTCGTCGTCGGCCGGCCGGCGGTCAATCTCCATCCGCTGATGATCGGACATCGACCGATTTCGCGCGAAGACTGCCCGTTCCGAGCCCGGCGCCCGGCCGCCGGTAGACGACTCGCCCGAACCCCGCTCAGCGATCGGCGGCACACCGCCGGCAGCTTGCTCTTCGCTCGTTGGCGCCTGAGGATTGCTCGTTGCAGCAGATGCGGACAGCAACCAGGGCGGGCGCTCGACCGGCTGCCCACGCGCGCTCAACACCTCGCTGAGTCGAGCCTCGAGGCGCAGCGCCGATGGGTTGTCGCGATCGATCTCGAGCGCGTGGCACGCGTGCCCGTAGGCACCCGCGAAGTCGTCGCGTTCGAGGGCCACCTTGGCCAGCCCGACGGCCGCAATCGCGTTGCGCGGGTCGCTCTCGAGGGTCCGCCGGTAGATCTGTTCGGCCTGGTCGACCAGGCCGTGAAGCAACAGCCGCTCGGCCTGGAGCAGTGGCTCGATCATGGGGCGGCGCCTCCCGTCGCTTGCCGCCGGGTGGCGACGATCTGGCGGGCCGTCTGCAGCAGCTCCGGCCTGGTGTTGCGCTCGGGACGCTCGATGACGATCTCGAGCAGCCGTTCGAGCAGCTCGCCGACCAGCGGACTCGGCCCTAGCTGCAGCTCGGCCATCAGGTCGCGCCCATTGACTGCCAGCTCGGCCAGGGAAAGCGCGGGCTGCTCGCGCAGCACGGCATTCACCCGCGCCTGCAGCTCATCGACATGGCCAGTGTCCGGCGGCAGGCCGCTGCCGACGTTGTCCGCCTGGCGCAGGCGCAGCTGGTCGGCGACGAGATCACGACCGGTCCTGTGGACGAACCGTCGCACGGCGGCGTCGCTCCAGCGGCGCTCGTAGCTGAACATGTGGCCGGCGATGAGCGCGACCACCGGTTCGATCTCGCGGCGTGGCCAGGCCAGCCGCGCAAGCAGGGCGGCGGCCATTCGCGCGCCCTCGATGTCATGGCCGATGAACCTGCCCTCGGCGTATGTGGTCGGCTTGCCCAGATCGTGCAGCAACGCTGCCAGCCGCAGTCGCTCATTGGGCGGATCGAGCTGGGCGGCCGCGTCCAGAGTGAGCAGGCTGTGCTGCCAAAGGTCGTGGCCGGGGATCTTGTCCTGCGCCAGCCCGACCTGGGCAGCCAGCTCAGGAAAGAGCGGCTCCAGCAGCCCCGTCTCCTCGAGCAGCGCGAAGCCGCGCGAGGGGGCCTCCGAGCGCAGCATCTTGCCCAGCTCTGCGCCGACCCGCTCCGCCGAGACGTGGCCGACCAGGTGCGCCGCCTCGCGCATGCCGGCCAGCGTCGCGGGCTCGATTTCGAAGCCGAGCTGCGCCGACAGGCGTGCCGCGCGCAGCAGGCGCAGCGCATCCTCGTCGAAACGCCTGGCCGGTTCGCCGACGGCTCGTATCAGCCTCCGTTGCAGGTCCACCAGGCCGCCACTGGGATCGACCCAATCGGGCCCGAGCGAGTCGTCGGTCTCGTGGCCGGATCGGCCCCAGGCGATGGCATTGACGGTGAAGTCGCGCCGGGAGAGGTCGCTGATCACGTCGTCGGTGAAGGTCACCGCGTCGGGCCGACGATGGTCGCCGTACTGGTGGTCACGCCGGAAGGTGGTTGCCTCGATCCCGTCAACCGTCACGGTGCCAAAGCGGTTCTCGTAGCGGCCCTGGGGGAACAGCTCAACGATCCGCTCCGGGCGGGCGTCGGTGGCGATGTCCCAGTCCGCAGCGGGGCGGCCGAGCAGCTGGTCACGCAGGCCGCCCCCGACGACGTACGCCGCGTGGCCGCTGTGCCACAACCGGTCCAGCAGCTGCTTGACGCCGGTCGGCAGCTCCGGTGCCGGCGGTGTGAACGCTGGCCGATCCGTCAGGCGGCCCCGACGAACAGGTAATCCCGCCACGCGTCGTTGCGCGGGTCGGTCAGGTACGGCGTGAACAGCGTGTAGATGTCGCAGCGTGGCTCAAAGGGCGGGCGGAGCAGGCGCATCCGCGCCTCTTCCAGCAGCTTTCCGCCCTTGCGGTGGTTACATGCCTTGCAGGCCGCGACGAGGTTGTCCCAGCTGTGCCCGCCGCCGCGGTGGCGCGGAACGACGTGGTCAAGGGTGAGGTCGTGGGTCTGCCGGCCGCAGTACTGGCAGGTGTGCTTGTCGCGCAGGAAGACCTCCTTGCGCGACAGCCGCACTCGAGGCCGCGGCCGCTTGATGTGGTGCTGAAGCCGGATGATGCTCGGTGCGCGGAAGACCTGGCTGGTCGTGCGGATGTCGTGATGGTCGTACTCGATCACCTCCGCCTTCTCGACGAAGAGGAGTCGAAACGCTCGCCTGACGGTGCAGACGTTGAGCGGCTCGTAATCGGAGTTGAGCAGCAGTACGACGCTATCCATCGCTCCCTGAAGCCGGCCGGGACTCGACCGGGCGACGGGCGAATGGTAGCAGGAGCCACGCTCGGAGCCCGCTTGGCAGACTCAGTGTTTTGAGCCTGTTCGCCGAGCCGCCGCCTCACCTCCGGAGAGCTAGGCGAGCTGCCGGCCCGAGGTCGGGTCCCAGCCGCCGGACTGGCCGACCTTCGACGCCAGCGGCCGGCCCAGCGCCTCGGCGATGAACCTCGCGGCGGCGCGGACCGCTGGCAGGTCCACCCCGTGCTCGATGCCCATGCCGTCGAGCATGTAGACCAGGTCCTCGGTGGCAAGGTTGCCGGCGGCGCCGGGTGCGTACGGGCAGCCGCCGGTGCCGCCGGTGGAGGCGTCGAAGCAGTGAACGCCTGCCTGCAACCCAGCGAGCACATTGGCCAGCGCCGTCCCGCGGGTGTCGTGGAAGTGGTAGGCCAGTCGCTGGACGGGCAGGCCCGCCGTGGTGAGCTGCCCCGTCAGCTCGGTCACCTGGCTCGGCACGCCCACGCCGATCGTGTCGCCGATGCACAGCTCGTGAGCGCCGAGGTCGTCCAGGCGTCGGGCGACGTCAACCACGGCTGCCGGGTCCACCCGCCCGGTGAAAGGGCAACCGAAAGCGGTCGACACGTAGGCTCGCGTCCACCACCCTGCCGCCCGGGCGCGCGCCAGCACCGGTCGAAAGGCATCCAGCGACTCGCTCACGGACATGCCGATGTTGCGCTGGGTGAACGCATCGCTGGCCGCTGTGAACACGGCGAGCGCCCGCGCACCGGCCCTCTCGGCGCGGTCGAAGCCGCGTTCATTCGGCACCAGCACCGGATAGCGCACGGCCTCGTCGGCGTCCTCCGCCACGACCCGCCGCATCACCTCGTCCGCGTCGGCCAGCTGCGGCACGGCCCGCGGGGAGACGAAGCTGGTGACCTCGATCTCACGCAGGCCCGCCGAGCGCAGCAGCCGGACGTACTCGAGCTTGATCTCGGCCGGGACGAGCGCAGTCTCGTTCTGCAGCCCGTCACGCGGGCCGACCTCGTAGATCCGAACGCGCGCGGGAAGAGTCACCACGCAGCGAGTCTAGGCCAGCTCGACGAGCGGCTGGCCGCGCTGGACCTGTGCACCAGCGGTCACCAGCAGCCGCTCGACGCGCGCGGGCGCCGGAGCGACCACCGCGTTCTCCATCTTCATCGCCTCCAGCACGAGAAGTACCTGGCCCGCCTCGACGTGGTCGCCTTCGGCCACCCGGATCTGAAGGACCTGCCCGGGCATCGGCGCATTGACCGCCTGCTGCCCGCCTGCTGCCTCGCTGGCGCGACGCACGGCCGTCTCGACTGTAGGCGGCGGTGCCAGCCGGGCCGCCAGCGAGCGACCGTCCTGGTCGAGCACGAGGGTCTCTGGGTCGGCCCAGGCATGCGCCGGCGGCTGCTCGTCGGTCGCAGGGAGCAGCTGCACCTGTCGAGCCTGACCGTCGAGCTCGATGCGGAGACTGGGCGTCTGGTTGAGGCGGAAGCCCCCGCGGGATGAGGGTCGCAGCAGTCGAGCGGCCGCCTGCCACATCGCTGGTAGAGCCTCTTGGGCTTCCGGCACCCACTCGCGGTCGATCATGTCTGTGTCCAGGCGGCCCCCCGCCACGTCCGGCCTCCCCAGCAGCCAGGCCAAGAAGCCGCGATTCGTGGTCACGCCGATGGTCGTTGTTCCAGTGATCGAGTAGAGCAGACGCTCCAGCGCGGTGCGCCGGTCAGGGCCGTGGGCAACCAGCTTGGCCAGCAGCGGGTCGTAGCGCGCGCCGACGTCATCACCGACCCCGACGCCGGCATCGACGCGGATGCCGTCGCCGATGGGCCAGCGAACATCGAGCAGCCGGCCGGTGGCAGGCAGGAAGTCGGCCCACGGGTCCTCGGCGTACAGGCGCGCTTCGATGGCGTGGCCATTCAGCCGGACCTCCGACTGCCCGAAGCCGAGTGGCTCACCGACGGCGATGCGCAGCTGGTCGGCGACCAGGTCTCGGCCCGTCACCATTTCCGTCACCGGATGCTCGACCTGCAGCCGGGCGTTCAGCTCGAGGAAGTAGTAATGCCCGTCGCTGTCGAGCAGGAACTCGGCCGTGCCGGCGCCGACGTAGCCGCCGGCACGCGCCAACCGGATGGCGGCCTCGCCCATGGCTGCGCGCAGCGCCGCGTTGATGACCGGGGAGGGCGCTTCCTCGATCACCTTCTGGTGGCGGCGCTGGAGCGAGCACTCGCGTTCGCCCAGGTGGACTGCCCCGCCCTGGCTGTCCATCAGCAGCTGGACCTCGATGTGCCTGGGGCGTTCCAGGTGCCGCTCCAGGATGAGGCGCTCGTCGCTGAATGCGGCGGCAGCCTCACGCCGGGCTCGGGCGAGCAATTCGCCGAGCTCCTCGCGGGCGCGAACGATGTGCATGCCCTTGCCGCCACCGCCGGCGCTGGGCTTTACCAGCAGCGGATAGCCGATGCGCGCCGCTGACCGCTCCAGGGCGGCGTCCGACTGGTCCTCGCCGTCGTAGCCCGGCAGGAGCTCGACGCCCTCCGCTGCCGCCAGCCGCCGAGCGGCTGCCTTGTCGCCCAGCGCACGCATGGCCGCGGGCGGCGGGCCGACCCAGACCAGTCCCTCGTCGATGACGGCCTGGGCGAAGTCCGCGCTTTCGGCGAGGAAGCCGTAGCCGGGATGAACGGCCTCGGCGCCTGCGCTGCGAGCTGCTCGGACGACCGCGGTCGCATCGAGATAGCTGCCCGGAAGCGCGGTCCGCTCGTCGGGCGCGCCCGTCCACCAGGCCTTCTCCTGGTCTGGCGTCACCAGGGCGATGCTGGTGATCCCCAGCGAACGGCAGGTGCGGGCTATGCGGACGACCAGCTCCCCGCGGTTGGCGATGAGCAGCCGGCGGATGGGGCGGGGCGGTGAAGACGCGTGATCCTTCGGGCGGAGGCTGGGCAGCGCGCTGGCGTCAACCTTCAGCCGGCTGCCGACCCGCGTGGCCGGCAGTCGGCCCTCGCGCAGCCAGCGCTGGACCGTGCGCGTGCTCACGCCCAGGCGTCGTGCCGCTTCTCCGGGACCGACGGCGTCGCTCACGACGCCAATGTCGCGATTGTCACGACAACCGTCAAGAAGCGTCCGGGGCTTTGCCGGTGAGCTTTCTGCCGAGCACGATGCCCGCCACGACAGCCACCATGCCGACGACGACGGAGCCGGCCAGGTTCAGCACCGCGGCCCCGAGCTGTCCGAGCTCGACCAGGCGCCAGCTGGCGAGGACGACGGTGGCGAAGGTGGTGTAAGACCCGACAAAGCCGATCATCAGCGGACCACGGAGGCTGGTCGGCAGCGCCGCACGCTCGACGCACAGGGCGAACAGCAGCCCGATGAGCAGTGACCCACTGATATTGACGACGAAGGTGGGCGTTGCGACCGGCTGCCCGGTTGAATAGATCACGCCGGGGTCGACCAGATAGCGGGCCAGCGAGCCAAACATCCCGCCCAGGCCGATGCCCAACAGAGAGGGAGGTGCGGCGGCCTCCAGCGAGCTCATGGCAGCGCTCGTCCCAGCACCAGGCCTGCCAGCACGGCTGCCAGCCCGATCAGCATGGAGCCACCCAGGTTGAGCAGCGCACCACGCCACGCGCCGCGCTGGGCCAGCCGCCAGCTCTCCAGCATCAGCGTGGAGAACGTGGTGTAGGCGCCGATGAAGCCCAGCATCACCGGCTCGACCAGCGCCGCCGGCAGGAGGCTTCGCTCGGTGAGCAGGGCGAAGAGCACTCCCAGCAGGACTGAGCCGCTGACGTTGATCGAGAACGTGCCCCACGGCAGCGCCCGGCCGGTCAGGCTGACCAGCCGGCCGTCCACGAGGTACCGGCATATCGAGCCGAGGAAGCCGCCGCCACCTATCAGCAGTGCTTCGAGCAAGCCCATCTCCCACGGCGATCGCTTGATCGGTAGGAGCTATCAGCCCGGCGGGCGGTTCAGTCGGCGAGCCCCATCGCCGACGACAACATGGCGCCAGCCGGCTGGGCTGTCAATCCTCCATGCCGGCTCGGGGAAATCCTCGGGCTAGATGGGACCCCGCACGGCGTCGCCGTTGACCACGACAGAGAAGGCGCTCCGGTTGCCTGCCGCGTCGATGGCCCGCACCTTGTACCGGTACGTGCCCGGCGAGGCGGGCCGGTCCATGAACCCGGTCGTGCCCTTCAGGGTGGCGATCCGGACGTCATTGCGGAAGACTCGGTACTCGATCGTGCCCGCGCGATCATCAGTTGAAGCCTGCCAGGCCAGCTTGACGTAGCGGTAGCCCTCTGCGGTCGCCGTCAGGCCCTGCGGCACGCTCGGCGGCGTCGTGTCCGGCGCCGACGAGCCGGAGGTGCTGACGCTCTTGACCGTGGTGACCGAGATCGCGGGCGAGAGGGCGCTCCTGTTGCCTGCCGAGTCCACTGCCCGCACCTGGTACTTGAAAGTGCCCGCCGTGCCGCGCTGGTCGGTCAACGTCAGCCCGGTCTGGAGAGTGCCGATCGCCGTGCCATCGCGGAAGACGCGGTAGCGAATGGTGCCGCCAACCGAAGCAGTGCTCGGCTGCCACGACAGGCGCACGACGAAGTTGTCGCCGCGGGTGGCCGTCAGGCCCTGCGGCACGGTCGGGCCGCTCACGGGGACGCTGACCCGGTCGACCGCAGTCGCGCTGATCGGCGCCGACAGAGCGCTTCGGTTACCTGCCGCGTCAATGGCGCGAACCTGGTACTGATAGCTGCCAACGGTGGCGGGCTGATCGGTGAAGGTGAGGCCGGCCTGCAGGCTGCCGATGGCGGTGCCATCGCGGAACAGGCGATACCTGACCGTGCCTGCGCGGTCGTCCGTGCTGGGCTGCCATGACAGCTCGATGACGCGGTTATCGGCGGCTCGGGCGGTCAGGGCCTGGGGCACGCTGGGCGGCGTCACATCGCGGCTCAGCACGATCGCCGAGACCGCGGCAGCCGGGCCATGATTGCCCGCGGCGTCGAACGCCACCACCTCGTAAACGTACGTGCCGTCGGCGAGCCCGCTCTCGCTGAAGCTGAGCTGGCTCGCGGGCAGGGTGGCGAGCGGGGTGCCGTCGCGCATCACTCGATATCCGGCGACGGCAACGTTGTCGGTGGCCGGCGCCCAGTCGATCAGGGCGCTGGAGGCGGTCGACGACTGGCCGATCGTGCCGGGCTGGGTCGGCGGCGTAACGTCCGGCAGTCCGATTGCATCGGCGGCCAGGATCGGCCCGAGGTTGCCGGCGGCGTCGACGGCCCGGATGGCGTAGCTGTAGCTGTGGCCGTCGACGACAGCAGTGTCGAGGTACTCGAGCCCGGCCACCGTGGCAATGCGCAGGCCGTTGCGCAGGACCCGGTAGCCGGTCACGCCGACGTTGTCGGTGGCCGGACCCCAGTTGAGCTGGACCTGGCGCGGGCCAACCTGGCCGACCTGGAGGCCGGCCGGAGAGGTCGGCGGGAAGGTGTCGGGAAGCAGCCGGCTGACGCTGGCCGCGGGTCCGATGTTGCCGGCCCGGTCGTAGGCGGCGACGCTGTACGTGTGGGTCACGCCCTGGGCCAGGTTGATGTCGAGGTAGCTGAGGCTCGTCAGATTGGCCACCTGCACGCCGTTGCGCCGGACGATGTATCCGGCGACCTCGAGGTCGTCGATCGCCTCGTTCCAGCTCAGGGTGATGGAGGACGTTCCGGAGACCGTTGCAGCCAGCCCGGTCGGCGCGCTCGGCGCCACGATGTCCGGCCCGACCTGCACCCGCACCCGCGCGCTGCTGGAGCCGATCGAGAGGGTGGTGATGGTAATGCCGTTGACCGGATCATGGAACGTACGGCCCGCGGCCAGAGCGGCATCGCTGAAGCTCGTCGTTTCCGGCGTGGTGTCGATCAGCTGCGAGGGAATGCGCTGGGTGTTGGGAGCGATTCGGATGCTAACGCCGTTGACCACCGGCGCCGTTCCGCTGAAGGGATCGAACAGCCCGTACGGTCGGCGGTACTCGAGGTGGTAGAAGTCGCCCCCTGGCCGGGCCACGCGCAGGATGCGCGGCGTGCCGCCCGCGACCTGGGCCACCGCGACGGTGTAGTTGCCGTTGGCAGTGATCGTCTGTTGGTCGGCGGTCGTCAGCCCACCGACCTGGCGGCGGTGCCAGTTGTTCAGGTGGAACGTGTTGGCGTATGAGCCGGCACCGCCCATGATGTCGAAGGGGTCGCCGTACTCGTCGCTGGTGCAGCTCCTGGAGAAGGCCACGCGGGTCCCGTTCTGCGTGCAGCGCAGCGTCGCCGCATGGTGCGCACCGAAGTTGTGACCCAGCTCGTGGGTCGCCACGTACAGGTTCATCTTGACCTTGCCATTGATCCAGCTGTGCGGCCCATTGACGCTGCCCAGGCCACCCCAGGGGCAGGCATCGACCTTCGGGAAGGCGTACACGTAGTTCGTGAAGCTGCCCATGTTGATGCCGGCTGCGCTGGCTGCGCTGCGCGCCGCGTTGCCCCACGCGTTGTAGTCGCAGGTGCTGGTGCTGGCGGTAAGCGTGAACCAGCCGTAGACGTCGCCGGTGACCGAAATGCGGCCGTTGGACACCTCGGAGAAGTAGCTCGCCGTCGACTTCTGGTTGGTGAAGTAGATGCCGCGGACCTCGTTGACCGTCCACGGCTGGGGCGGCGGCACCGGCGTGGCGGTCGGCGCAGGGGTCGGGCTGGCGGTGGGTTCGGCGGTGGGCGGCGGCGTTGTGC
>DATLGJ010000005.1:0-1648 GCA_035540555.1 Candidatus Limnocylindrales bacterium
ACGACGTCCTGTCATCCCTGACCGGCCACCAGCGCGACCGTTTCCGGCTGATCGATGGCGACATCCGTGACCCGGACGACTGCCGGCGGGCGTGTGCCGGCGTGACGCGGGTGCTGCACCAGGCCGCGATCGGCTCAGTGCCGCGCTCGATCGACGATCCGCTCACGACCAACGAGGTCAACGTCACCGGTCACCTGAACATGATGGTCGCGGCCCGCGGGGCCCGCGTGAGCAGCTTCGTCTACGCGTCCTCCAGCGCCGTCTACGGCGACTCTCCCACGAGTCCGAAGAAGGAAGGCGACGAAGGCCGGCCGATCTCGCCCTATGCCGCAAGCAAGCGCGCCAACGAGGACTACGCCGCAGCCTTCGCCGCGGTCTACGGCATGAAGCTGATCGGCCTGCGCTACTTCAACGTCTACGGCCCACGCCAGGACCCGGCCGGCCAGTACGCGGCGGTGATCCCGCGCTGGATCGGACGCCTGCTCGCCGGCCAGCGCTGCCAGATCTTTGGTGATGGCTCCACCAGCCGCGACTTCACCTACGTTGGCGACGTCGTCGCGGCCAACCTCGCCGCGGCCATGAGCAACGCCCCGAGCGGCGTGTACAACGTCGCACAAGGCCGCGCGACCACGCTCAACGAGCTTTACCGCCTGCTTCGCGCCGCGGTCGCAGCAGCCACCCGCCGGCCGGAGATCGAGAGCGCCGAGCCAATCTACGAGCCCTTCCGCACCGGCGACGTGCTCCACTCCCTGGCTGACACGTCTCGGGCGCGCGATGCGTTCGGCTTCGAGCCACGGGTCGAGATTGGCGCCGGCCTCCTCCAGACGGTCGGCTGGTTCGCCACGCAGAGGGCTGAGCACGCGTAGACTCGCCTTCCGCCGGGGCAGCGGCCGTGCTGTCCTTCTCTGGCCGGGGCTGGACCAGATGACACGCAGCACGACCCGTTCTCAGGAGGACACATGGATCAGCTGAAGCCAATCGAGACGTGGGACCTCTGGTACCCCGGCGCCGGGGCGACCGGCATCCCATTCGCCCGCGGTCGCCTTGACAGCACGGACGTGATGTGGGTCCACGCCGCCCCGCGCAAGCTGGAGGTCACCGTCCGCGGCTGGGACGGCAAAATGCGCGCTCGGGGCGAGGTCTCGCGCGACGGTGAGTACATGCCCATGACCAGGCTGGAGGTCGCCGGCGACGCGATCGAGCGCGAGGATCGCTGGCCCAACCAGGACGATATCGGCGCGCTGGTCATCCTGCCCGGCGGCGAGGTGGGCACGCTGGTCGAATGGTGGAACGCCGAGGACGGTCGTGAGTGGCGCTGGCGGGTGGAGTTCTACAACCGTCGCTGATCAGCCGCCCGGCCTAGACTGCGGGCGAGGTGGAAAGCTCAAAGCGACGCAACCCCGTGCTTGCCATGCTGCTCTCGCTCGCCTGGCCCGGGCTCGGCCAGGCGTACCGCGGCGAAGGCAGGCGCGGGCTGCGTTTCGCGATGCTGCCGCTGCTCGCGCTCCTCGCGGTGGGCGTGCTGGTGGTGCTGCTCGGGCCGGCGGTCTTCGTCGCCTATCTGCTGGTGCCGGCCTACGCTGCGCTGGCCGGCCTGGCCGTGCTCGCAGCCGCGCTGTGGTGGGCCTGGGCGATCCTCGATGCCGGC
>DATLGJ010000006.1:0-53099 GCA_035540555.1 Candidatus Limnocylindrales bacterium
GAGTCGGCTCGGGCCCGAGCGAGAGCCAGTAATCAACGACGGTGCCGCGCGCAACGTCGACACCGAAGCGCGGGTTGGTCCGGATGACAAGGCCGGCCGGCACCTCGGCGTCGTACTCCTCCGCCCGGGCGCCGCGAACCAGGTCGCTGGCCAGCAGTATCGAGGCCAGCTCCGATTCGGTTCGCAGGCGGAGGTCGGGCACGGAGACGGTGGCGCGCTGGGTGGCGACGAAGACGGAGATCTCGGTGCCCGTGCTCACCCGGTCGCCAGCCGGTCGGTCCTGCTCGAGGACCGTGTTCTCAGGCTGCTCATCGGTCTGGCGATAGCCGCCGACCGTCAGCACCAGGCCGGCCGACGTCGCCAGCTGGCGCGCCTCGGCAAGCTCCCGCCCGACCAGCTCGGGAACCTCGGCCAGGCCGGCCGTGGGCGTCGCATCGGGGTTGTTGCCCTGGTTGCTCAGCAGCAGGAAGACCAGGACGCCGCCGGCCAGCAGCACGAGCAGACCGAGGACCGCGGCGATCCAACCCCACGGGCCACCGCCCTCGTCCTCCTCGTCATCCGCGTATGGCGGCGGCGCCATCGGCGGTCGCCCGCCGCCGCGGCCGCTGAAAGTCCCGTATGCCGGCGCGCTGCCAACCGGCGGCGGCATCGGCGGCGGAGGTTGTGGCGCCTGCGCAGCGGCCACGGCGGCCCCGCCCGCGGCGGTGCCCAGGATGGCCGCCGCCGGGGCGGCAGGATCGGCCAGGAAGCGTCCGAGGGCGGCCGACAGGTCGGCCGCCGTGGGCCTGTCCCCAGGGGCGCGCGCCAGCGCCCGCCTGACGATCGCATCGAGGGCCGGTGGCACGCCGGGCTGCAGCGACGACGGGGCAGGCGGGTCTCCGGCCAGGCGCGCGACGGCGACCGCGCCAGCGGAGTCACCGGTCCAGGCACGCCTGCCGGTAAGCATCTCGAACAGGACGAGGCCGAGCGAATAGATGTCGGAGGCGGTCGTGACCAGCTCGCCTCGAGCCTGCTCGGGGCTGAAGTAGTGCACGCTGCCGAGGGTGGTCCCGGGCATCGTGATCTGCGCCTCGGCGAAGGCGCGCGCAATGCCGAAGTCGCCCACCTTGATCCGGCCGCCGCGGTTGATGAGCACATTCGTCGTCTTGATGTCCCGGTGGACGATGCCGCGGCCGTGGGCGGCGTCCAGCGCGTCGGCCACCTGCTGCGCGATCCGCGCCGCCGCCACCGGCTCAAGAGCCCCGCGCTCACGCACGACCTCGGCCAGGTCGCCGCCTTCGACCAGCTCCATGACGATGTACGGGTCACCGGCTTCCATGCCGAAGTCGAAGACGTTGACGACGTTGGGATGGTTGAGAGCAGCCGCCGCCTGCGCTTCCTGACGGAAGCGAGCGACGAAGGCCGCGTCCCGACCGTACTCGGCGCGGAGGACCTTGACCGCCACGTCGCGCCCAAGCTGAGAGTCATGAGCGCGGTAGATGGTGGCCATGCCACCCTCGCCGAGCAGCTCGACGAGGCGATATCGCTCATTCAGCACCTGGCCGACGCGGGCCATCAGCTCAGGTCCAGGCCCTGCAGGTAGCGGCGGAACTCTGGCCCCACGTCGGGGCGATCGAGGGCGATCTCGACGCCGGCCTTGAGCCAGCCCATGGTCGTGCCGGCGTCGTAGCGCTTGCCTTCGAAGGCATACGCATAGACATCCTGCTCGGTCATCAGCTGCTCGATCGCGTCGGTCAGCTGGATCTCGCCATTGGCGCCGCGCGGTGTCTGCTCGAGCTTCTCGAAGATCTTCGGCGTCAGCACGTAGCGGCCGATGATCGCCAGGTTGCTCGGGGCGCTGTCAGCCGGCGGCTTCTCGACCAGGCCGCGGACGCGGTAGAGCCGGTCGTCGTGGCCGGCGGGCTCCGGGTCGGGGTCGATGACGCCGTAGCGACTGACCTCGTCCTGGGGCACCTCCATCACGGCCACCACGGAGCCATGGGTCGCACGGTAGGACTCGATCAGCTGACCGATGCACGGGCGGTCGCCGACCACGACGTCGTCGGAGAGGATCACCGCGAAGGGCTCGTGACCGACCAGCTCCTTGGCCATCAGCACCGCGTGGCCCAAGCCGAGCTGCTCCTTCTGGCGAACGTAGCTGATCTGAGCCATGTCGCCGATCTGCCTGACCCGGCGAAGCATCTCGATGTCGCCCTTGGTCTCGAGCAGGTGCTCCAGCTCGTACGAGTGATCAAAGTGGTCCTCTATCGGCCGCTTCTGGCTGCTGGTGACGATGATCACCTGTTCGACACCGGCCGCGACGGCCTCTTCGACTCCGTATTGGATGACCGGCTTGTCCACCAGCGGCAGCATTTCCTTGGGCTGCGCCTTGGTGGCCGGCAGGAACCGCGTGCCCCAGCCCGCGGCTGGGAAGACGGCCTTGCGGACGCGCAAATCGGACCTCTATAAGAGCAAATGACGATGGCGGGCTGCCCATGTCCAGAGCGGGCGGCGGGCCGCAGGCAGTATAGACCCGGGCGCTCCACCGGCCGTTGACGGCCCTGAGAGCTCGCCTCAGAGGCCACCCGTGCAGCCTTTCCTTGCAGGTTCAGACGACCTGCTGGTACTCCCCTTCCTCCGGTACGGCGCGCGGGCCCTCCCGCGGGCCGGCCTGCAGGATGGCCGCCGCCACGAGCACGGCCGCGCCACCGGCCAGCTGTAGCGGCACCGGCGTTTCGGCGAGCAGCAAGCCGGCCAGGGCAACCCCGACGACCGGCTCGAAGGTCATCAGGATGGCCGTGCGCGAGGGGCCGATTACGCGCATGCCGGTCAGCAGCAGCGTGGTGGGGATGGCCGCCCCGGTGATACCGCCGGCCAGCAACCAGGGCCACGCCGCGCCATCGACGAACGGTTGAACGAGCGCCGCCGGATCCCCGGCGAGCAGCGCGAGCGGCAGCGCCGTGATGGCTGCCGCGGCTATGACATAGGTCCCCACATGGATGGCGTGGAATGGCGCGAAGCCGCGGGCGCTGACCAGGATGAACGCCGCCTGGCAGACGGCTGCCAACAGGGCCAGCCCGACGCCGATGGCATCGATGTCCAGCCGCCCCGACTCAAGCGCCGGGCCCAGCAGCACGAGGGCCAGGCCGGCCGAGGCAAGGATCAGCGCCCCGCCGCGAATGAGGTCCAGCCGCTCGCCGTAGAGCCGCACGGCGGCCAGCGTGACCATCGCGGGAAAGGTGTAGAAGA
This sequence comes from Candidatus Limnocylindrales bacterium, assembly GCA_035540555.1. Taxonomy (GTDB): domain Bacteria; phylum Chloroflexota; class Limnocylindria; order Limnocylindrales; family CSP1-4; genus JALYGJ01. The sequence goes on from DATLGJ010000006.1 coordinate 3,229, forward strand.
CGATCAGGACGACGGCGATCTCCGTCCGCAGGAACGCCACGAACATGGCGATGTTGAGCGTTGCGCCGGCCAGGCAGGCGACGAGCAGGAGAGCTCGCTTGCGGGGCGGCACGAGGCGTGGGTGGGGGAAAGCCGTCCGGCGCAGGGCCAGCCCACCGGCGATGACGCCGACGAGCAGGGTCGTGGCCAGCGCGCCGCGCCAGAAGACGAAGGCAAAGGCGCCGATCCCCTCCTCGTCGGCCAGTCGGGAGACGATGCCGAGCGTGCCGAAAAGGGAGGCGGCAACCGCCACCAGCAGACTGCCGAACACGATCGGACGGTTCACCGAATTCTCGTCAAAAGCCGGCGCCCCGCGCCGTCAGGCGCCCTGGCCCGAGCCGGCAGCCTCGGCGCGCTCCCGCCGGGCGGTGCGCAGTACCACGCGGGTGAAGGGGATGCGAACCTCGCGGAAGGCCTCGATTGAGACCAGGAAGCCAAGGAAGATCAGCATCACAGCCAGCAGCTTGGCTGCCTGGAAGAGATCGGTGGAGCCCAGCCGCGAGAGCAGGTCTCCGGCGCCCGCCGCGAAGCCGCCGATCGCGATGAGCATCGTCGCTGGCACGCGACTGTGGATCCGTCCCGTGGCCAGCGCCCGCGCGGCGCCGGGCAGAGAGGCGACGAAGTTCACCGCGATGGCCACGGGCGCGATGATCAGGTTGAAGACGAACTGGTCCCCCGGCTGGCCCGGATCAAGCGAGTAGTCAAGCACGCGCCTCTTGGGCATGAAGACGTAGGCCGAAAAGAGCGCGCCGAGGATCAGCGCGAGGCCGCCCGAGATGTTCATGAGCAACGAGATGAGCCGCTCCGGGCCGGCAATCGCCGCACCTGTCGGGACGCCGGTGTGCGGGTCAATTGCGATGGTGCTCGAGGCCAGTGGCATGAAGAAGGCAACGTAGGTCGCGAGCAGGCTGAACGAGACGACGCCGATGGCCGCGATGAGCGGCCATCGCTCGTTCTGGAAGTACGTCTCGATCGCGATGGCCAGGCCGAGAACGAGCGCGCCGATCATCAGCAGCATGCCGAAGTCACCGGCATCCGGGTATGCGCGGCGGGCCATGAATGCGACCAGCCCGCCCAGCGCCAGCAGCAGCCCGTAGGTCAGCCCGAAGCGAGTCTTGGCCAGCAGGAAGGCCGTGCCCAAGCCAAGCCAGGCGGCGGTGAAGACGGCGCCAGTCAGGTACCACGTTCGGTACAAGGCTTCGTTCCACCCGGCAGCGGCACCCACCGCCTCAGCCCCGGCCCCGATGCCGAAGAAGACCATGCCGATGGCCCAGATGAGCTGGAAGGGCCGGCGCCGCTCGCGCCACTGGTCAAGCAGGGCCAGGGCGAAGACGAACGCCAGCACCGCGGCAGCGCCGGGCAGGAGGATCGGAAGCGCCATCGATCAGGCTGGGACGAACTCGTGCGCCTGTCGGTGAAGTCCGTCGCACAGGCCCCAGCGCGGCTCATCGCCCGGCAGCGGCACCGGACGCATGATCTCGCGCACGTCCGAGAGGCGACAGAAGAAGTGACCACGCTGCCGGGCCCAGGCGCGAAAGTGATCAGGCAGCGCGTGGAACTGGTGCGGACCGGGATTGAGCCGGGCCCCGACTGCCCAGCTGGGCGGTGTTTCTGGCGCCACGATGTCGAGCAGCGTTACTCGAAATGGCGTGCCGGGGATGAGGTCGCCGCAGCCAGCACAGCGGATGGAGTCGTTCTCGTCGAAGAGGGTGGGGATCGGGATGCCGTAGATCTCGCCACCGCGGAACTTGCTGGACATCGCTCGGATTGTATCCGGCCACGGAGCCTTGGCCGTGCCGACAGAATGCGGCGATGACGACCTACGTCGCGTTGCTCGTGGAGTGAACCTGGGCGCCGTCAGGAGACTGTCGATGGCCGACCTGCGTCGAGCCCCAGGCCGCTGCTCCGTGAGGAACGATTGGGTCGTTATCGCGGCCCGCAATTCGAACACGGTCATCATGCTGGCCTCGCTGGCCGCTGCCGGTGCCGGCCCTGCGGCAAGCGATGCGCAAGAGAGCAGCCGTGAGACGACAGGGTCGAGTGGGAGTGTGGTGCCCCCAAGGGGATTCGAACCCCTGATCTCCACCTTGAAAGGGTGGCGTCCTAGGCCTCTAGACGATGGGGGCGGGCGCCTCTCGAGTTTAGCAGCGGCCCCGCGCGGGGAGGATCAGGACGTTGCCCTCGCCTCCCGCCTTTCGGCGCGAGGCTGCAGGGAATTTAGAGGGCGGTCAGGAGCCCCAGTACGATCGCTCCGCTTCCAGCGCCGGCCGCCCCGATGATGAAGAGCCCGCCAAGGAAGGCGGCGAGGAACGCCCTTCCGCCATGGCCCCGCCGTCCGAGCTGCATGGCCACCCGTGCCAGCGAGAGGGACAGCAGCAACAGCGCAACGGCCAGCAGCCCGAGCCCGGTCATGCTCAGCGGCAGCTGCAGCGCTGACTGCTCGAAGAAAAGCCCGTACAACGCGACGGCACCCGCGATGAGCACCAGAAGGAACAGCAGCACGCGTGTGAACGAGACGATCCTTATTTTCTTGCGCGGCTGGCGCTGCTCGTACTCCTCCCAGTCCTCCCAACGATCGCCGTGCGTTGGCTGCCACTGGTAGGGCTCGGCGCTGCGGGCCTGTCGTGCGCTCATGGCCGGAGGTTAGCGTGCGCCGGCGTCAGTGGTGCGCCAGCAGCACGGCGCCCGCTCGGCCGGCCAGGCTGATCGCTGCGCGACCATCCGCCCTGAACAGCTCCACGTGTGGCGCCGGATGGCCGGGTAGGGGCACCGGCTCCACCGAGCCACCGGCCAGGGGCCCGAGCTCGATGCTGATCGTGGATTCCCCCCGGCCGGCGTTGAGCAGCACGATCGCGGCACTGCCATCCCCATCGCGGGCATAGGCAACGGCGTCGCCTTCGGCCGCCAGCGTGCGATAGCCGCCGTGGCGCAGGACGGGCTGCTGATGGCGGAGAGCCACCACGCCCTTGACGAAGCCGAGGAGGTCGTGGTCCCAGTTCGACTCGTCCCACGGGAAGGTGCGCCGGCAATCTGGATCGTGCCGACCGGACATGCCGATCTCGTCGCCGTAGTAGATGCACGGCGCGCCGGGCAGCGTCATGATCGCCAGCAGGGCCAGGCGCAGCGAGGCGACGTCGCCGCCGGCGACGGTCAGGAAGCGGGCCGTGTCGTGGCTGCCCAGCAGGTTGAGCTGGACCTCGTTGGTCTCGGGGCGGAAGGTGCCCAGGACCTTCTCCAGCCGCTCGGCAAAGCCGCGCCCGTCGGTGGGTGAGACGAATTCGCGGTACTCGTGCTGGGTGGCGACCACCTCGCGGTCCATCTCACGCGCGGCGACGAACGAGATGATCGCCTCGGTCAGCGGGTAGTTCATCAGCGCATCGAATGTGTCGCCGGTGCACCACTGCGGCTTTGCCCGCCAGATCTCGGCGACGATGTAGGCGTCGGGGTTGACCGCCCGCACCCGCTGGCGAAACTCGCGCCAGAAGCCAGCATCGATCTCCTCCGCCACGTCCAGCCGCCAGCCGTCGATGCCGAAGCGCAGCCAATGCTCGGCCGCGCCGAGCAGGTGTTCGCGCATCTGGGGGTTGTCCGTGTTGAGCTTGGGCAGCGCGGGCAGGTCCCACCAGGCCTCGTAGCCGAGCACCTGCACCGACGCCTGGCCGGCCGGCATGCCGCCCTCCTTCAGCCGGTCGATCTCACGCCGCTCGGCGGCCGATGGATAGAGGACCAGGCTGCCGCCGTCGGCCAGCCGCTGTCGGTCAACGAAGATCCAGTCCAGGTAGGGCGAGGCCAGGCCGCTCTCGGCCACGTGATGGAAGGGCCAGAAGCCCCGGCTGGCGTGGTTGAAGACGCCATCGAGGACGACGCGCATGCCGCGCGCATGGCACGCGTCGAGCAGCTCGCGCAGCGCCTCGTCGCCGCCGAGCAGCGGATCGACGCGATAGAAATCGAACGTGTGATAGCGGTGGTTGGATGCCGAGGCGAAGATCGGGTTGAGGTAGAGCGCGGTGATGCCCAGCTCGGCCAGGTAGTCCAATCGCTCGACGATGCCGAGCAGGTCGCCGCCCTTGTAGCCATGGTGGGTCGGCGGCGCGTACCACGGCTCGAGCGGCCCGGGCTTGGCCACCCGCTCGCTGCCCGCGAAGCGGTCGGGAAATATCTGGTAGAAGACCGCATCGCGAACCCACGCCGGCGGCGCCGACAGCTCAGTCACCCGTTACCTCCAGGATCGCTGCTCGTGGAGCGAAGAATGGCGAGGGCCCGCGGCGGGAGGGTCAGCGCGCCCTTCTTGATCTCCGCCTGGTCATCGCCATAGGCGACGGTCCCGGCCACGCTCGCACCGGCACCGATCCAGTCACCGACCTGCCCGGCATCAACGGCCATCGGCTGCGGGTCGGCGTTCGCCACTACCACCAGGCGCTCTCGGTTGGCGTGGCGGGCAAAGGCGGCCATCGTGCCGTCGGCGGCAAGGCGCTCGTATCGGCCGTTGCGCAGCGCAGGATGCTGGCGGCGCAGCTGGCCCAAGCGACGGTAGACCTCGAGCAGCCGTCGGTCCTGGCGCCCCTCGTCCCAGACCATCCCATTGCGGTTAGCGTGTCCGCTGCCGCCGGCCATGCCGACCTCATCGCCGTAATAGATCGAGGCCATGCCGGGCAGCGCGAAGAGCAGGCCGGCCGCGAAGGCGGCTTTGGCGACGTCGCCGTCCAGGGCAGTCAACGGTCGGTCCTCATCGTGGCTGCCGATCAGGTTGTAGAGCACGTCGAGCGTCGCCTCAGGGTAGGCCGCCCGAACGCGGTCGATGGCGTCGAGGAAGCTCGCACCGTCGGGCTCCGCCCGGCCGGCGAAGTCGAGCGTGGCCTCGCGCCAGGGGTAGTTCATGACCGAGTCGAACTGGTCGCCGCGCAGCCAGGGCAGCCCGGTGGTCCAGATCTCACCGATGAGAAAAGCATCAGGCCGGAACGCCCGCACGGCGGCCCGAAAGGCACGCCAGGTCGCGTGGTCGACTTCCTTGGCCACGTCCAGGCGCCAGCCGTCGACGCCGAACTCCTGCACCCAGAAGCGCCCGACACGGCAGATGTAGTCGCGCACCTCTGGCTCGCTCGTGCGCAGCTTGGGCATCCAGGGCAGCTTGGGGCCCCACGTCTCGTAGCCGACCTCGTCATCGGCGGCGTAGAACCAGTCGGCGTACGCCGACTCGCCGCCTCGCTGCCGGAAGTCGACGAAAGGTGGCCACTCGCGACCCGCGTGGTTGAAGACGCCGTCGAGGACGAGCCGCATGCCACGTCCGTGGAGCACCGCAACCAGGCGGCGCAGGGCGGCATTGCCGCCGAAGTCAGGGTCAACCGTGAAGTAGTCGGCCGTGTCGTACTTGTGGTTCGACGGCGAGCTGAAGATCGGCGTCAGGTACAGCGCGTCGACCGACAGCGAGGCCAGGTGATCGAGTCGCTCGGCGATGCCATCGAGGTCCCCGCCCAGCACGCTCTTGGGGCCAACCGGCTCGTCCCATGGGTCAATCGTGGCAGTGCGCTGGCCGGCCTGCCCGCGCGCGAATCGGTCGGGGAAGATGTGGTAGAAGGTCGCGCCGCGGGCCCACTCGGGGGTGTCGGGCAGGTCGCCCTCGCCTATGTAGTCGAACTCAAAGGCGTAGCGCGGGGCGGGAGTGTCACGCAGGCCGTCGGCGCCGAACCAGCGCAACCCATCTGCCGTCTCGAGGCCAAAGCGATAGCGCAACCGCGGCGGGTGAAGCTGGAGGTCGGCGGCCCAGTACTCGAGCTCGCCGTCCAGCGCGTAGCGCTCCAGGGCGGCCGTGTAGCGCAGCGGCTGATAGTCGTCGCCCTGCCAGGCGTAGCGGTCGTTGTACAGCACCTTGCCGCCAGCGAGCGAGCCGCGCGGCGTGCGCAGCACGACACGCAGCGTCGAGCGCCCGGTGCCGTAGGCGAACGGCTGGTCGGGGAAGTGGAGGAGCGACGCCTCGGTGAGCGGGACGCTCAGCGCCTGGCCCTCGTCAACCCTTGACGCCGCCCTGCGCCAGGCCGCCGATGAGCTGGCGCTGCAGGATCAGGAACGTGATCACGATGGGCAGCGCACTGATGACTGCCGCCGCCGCGAATACTCCCCAGCGCTGCGTGAACTGCCCGGTGATGAACAGGCTCATGCCAACGGCCACCGTGTAGTTCTCCGGGCTGCTCAGCATGATCCTCGCGATGAGGAAATCGCTGTAGGTGCCAATGAAGGTCAGGATGCCGATAACGGCCAGAATCGGCCGGACCAGCGGCAGGACGACCATCCGGAAGACCTGGGTATGCGAGGCCCCGTCGACCAGCGCCGACTCATCGAGGTCATAGGGGACGGTGTCGAAGTACGCCTTCATCAGCCAGGTGTTGAAGCCGAGTGCCCCGCCGCTGTAGATCAGGATCAGGCCACCCAGACTGTTGAGGCCAAGGCGCGGCAGCTCAATCTCGCCCAGTACAGGCACGACGGCACTCGTCGGCATCGCCTGGCCCACGGCCTGAAGCAGGAGGAAGAGCGCAACCATGGCCAGCATGTTGGGGAACAGCTGGATGATCACCAGCGAGATCAATCCCGCACGACGGCCCCGGAAACGGAAGCGAGAGAACGAGTAGGCGGCCAGCGCACACAGCGCCGTGACTACAACGGCGGTGATGCCGGCGACCGTCGCCGAGTTGAGGATCCAGGTTGGCCAGGGATGGCTGGGGCTGCTGAAGATCGTCTCGAAGTGCTCGAAGGTTATGCGAGTCGGCAGCAGCGACGCCGCCGTGATCGTGTTCAAGGGGTTGAGCGCCGCCGTGATCACAAAGGCTACCGGAATGAGCGCGAAGATCGCCGTCGCGATGGCAACCAGGACTTTGAACAAGATGGAGATCCGCCTGCGCGCCCGAAGTCCGAGCTCCGGGCGCCGGACGCGCTTGACCTTGCCGCTACGACTAGCCATCAGATCATGTTCTCCAATCGGCGGCTGATGCGGAAATTGACAAGCGTGATCATTGCGACGATCGCGAAGATGAATACCGAAATCGCGGCCGCAAACGCATAGTCCTGGCCGCGTCCAGATGCAAACGCCAATCGATACGAATAGCTGATGAGGATATCGGTCTGCCCTGCGGGTGTGACCGCATTGGGGTTCGCCGGCCCACCGGCGGTGAGTAGCTCGATGATGGCAAAGTTGTTGAAATTGAACGCGAAGGCACCAATCAACAGTGGCGCGACTGCCACGAGCAGGAGTGGCAGCGTGATGGTCTTGAACCGTTGGAAGACGTTCGCTCCGTCAATCTCGGCCGCCTCGTACAGATCGCCCGGGATGGATTGGAGTGCCCCAAGAGTCACGATAAGCATATATGGGTAGCCGAGCCAGAGGTTGACCATCAGGACCGCGGACTTCGCGAGCGTGCCGTCTGCGAACCAGGGTGGGCTGATACCAAAGAATTCTTGTAGAAATGCGTTTATCGGTCCAAAGGTCGGGTTGAGCAGACCGGCCCAGACGAGAATGCTGATGAACCCTGGGATTGTGTATGGAATGATTGCCAGCGTCCGAAATATGCCCTTCAGCGGAAGTCGCTGATCGTTGAACACGAGTGCGAGTGCAAGTCCCAACGCAAAGGTGAACGCGACGCTGAGAAACGCAAAGGCGAAGTTCCAAACAAACAGTCCAAAGAAAGCGTCCCTGATGCGATGGTCGTGTACTACGCGCAGGAAGTTGTCAGGGCCGATCACGTCGACGAACCCTGGCCCAGGCGCACGGAGTCCGTCCTCGGCCACGAAGAAACCTCGGCGGGACTCGTACTCGGTGTCGGTGAGATGATCGGTCAACACATCCCGCGCCGGGTCGTACGTGTATCGCTGTATGCCAAGCTCCGCCCGGTCAAGTGAGACGATGCGGAGTTGAGCCGCTTCATCGCGGATGTCCAGCCGCGACAGCGCCGTCAGGTGACGGAATGACTCGATGCGACTCAGCTTGACGTAATCGTCGATCCGGGTGGGCAGGCCGTCTGCCTGGTCGATCTGACCGAACTCAGCGTCGTAGTCGTCAGCCGGAATGACTCCACGCTGGGGGTCACCGATCAACTGCCGGCCGGTAGGGTCCTCCAGCCAGATCAGGAACTCATCGGCCGGTGAACGAAAAGCGCGCCAGGTCAGGCTGGCCTGATCTTCGGGGGTGTAGAACTGCCGTTCGAAGCGCTCGACGACCTGCTGCTTGCTCAGGATGTGCTGGGCGCTGTAGTTGGTGAAGGCGGCGTACACGGTGAACATCACCGGATAGACCACCATCAGCATCAGCAGGAAGACCCCCGGAGAGATCCAGCGAAGCGGATAGAGTCCGGGTACCAAGAACACAACGTTGATCGCGGCTGTGACGACCAGCAGCACGACAGCCGCCAGCGCGAGGCCGCCCGACCAGAACGAATACGCGAACACGATCGCGATCGCATCAATGAACGCGAGCGCGATCAGGCGCCAGATGACCGACATGACGGGCGAGGAGGCGCCGCTAACGCGCGGCGCCTCCTGCTGCCCTGTCGTCACCTTCGTAACTCGGATCTAGGGCTGTGCGATTGTCTCGCGGATCCTCTCAGCAGCCGCTTCGAAGGCCTCGTCGGGATCCTGAGCCTGCTCGAATACCAGGTTGATAGCGGTCGTCCAGTGTTCCCAGACAGCCGACATCTCCGGAATCGCCGGCATGGGATCACCATGCGAAGCGCTCTCGGTGAATGCGGCGGTGTCTGGATCCTCCACCCGCTCGGCCAGCGGCAGCCAGACGGGCAGTCGGGGGTCAGCCTCATACAGGGCGTCCATGCCCTCGTCGGTCGCGATGAACTCGGTCAGGAACGACTGCGCCAGAAGCATGTTCGGGGCGAAAGAGCTGACCATCATGCCCTGCACTCCGACGAACGGGCGGGGCTGCTCCTCCATCATCGGGATGGGAGCAACACCATAGTTGACGCCGGAAGTGCGGAAGTCGTTGAGCGCCCAAGGTCCGGTCATCCAGAATGCCGCTCGGCCCTCGGTCATCATCGTGATGCACGCGCTGTAGTCGACGTTGTCGCGAAGAAGTCCTTCGGCGACTAGGTCGTTGAGTTCGTTCCCATAGGCCAGACCACCCGGGCTATCGAGGCCGACATCATCGGGGTTGTAGGCGCCCGTCTCGGGATCCGGGCCAAAGATGTAGCCGCCGTGGCCGGTCAGAATGGGATACGAGTGGTAGGGATCGCCCTTCTGCAGGCAGTAGCCCTGCTCGACCGTGCCGTCCTCCTGGAGCTGGCGTGCGGTCTCCTTCAGCTCGTCCCAGGTGGCCGGTGGCTCAGGGACAAGATCGCGGTTGTAGTAGAGCGCGATGGCCTCGCTGCCGTAGGGCATGCCATACAGCGTGCCGTCATAGGTAAACGCGTCAACGCCGACCTGCGCAAACTGATCCTCCTTGGCGCCAAGATCCAGTGGCTCAACGACGCCTGCGGCAGTCAGCTGACCAAGCCAGTCGTGGGCACCAACGATGATGTCCGGACCCTCGCCGGCCGGGCCGCGAAGCAGGAGCTGGTCGCGGATGTCGCCGAAGCCAAGTTCATAGACCTGGACGGGAACGTCGTACTGCTCTGTGAAGGTGGCACCGATGTCGGTGAGCGCATCTGCCGTTTCACCCGCCGCCCAAATCGTCAGCGTGCCTGCTTCGGCACCGGGGGCCGGACTGGGACTCGGCTCAGGGGTCTCCTCGCCAGGCGGTGTCTCCTCGGCCGGAGGAGTTTCCTCGGCCGGAGGCGTTTCCTCGGCCGGAGGCGTTTCCGCGGCCGGTGGGGTCTGGGCCGGCGTGTCGACCGGCGCCGGCGTGTCGGCTGGTGGTTGAGGGGTTGGGGCCGCCCCCGGCTGGCAGGCCGCGAACAGCATCGCGAACGCTACCAGCAGGGCACCCAGCTGGATGCTCAGTTTCATTCCTGGAAAGTTCCTCCTCGTCGCCCGGCCCTGGTGGCCGGTGCTGAATGGACTCCGGTGGCAGCGAAGATCGCTCCACCGACGCGGTCGATCGACCGCTTTACCTCACTCGCTTCAGCCGTCGTCAATCACCTCCTGTCGCCGTCGCCGGTGGAGCCGTCGAGCGGCGAACCACCAGGCGTGTATCCAGGACTCGGTGCTCGGCTGCGCGGGCGGTTTCCCGCCCGAGCGCCGCGAGCAGCATCCGGGCCGCCTCCTCGCCTTTACGGCGCACCGGCTGGTGGACCGTGGTCAGGGGCGGATCGGTGAAACGGGTGAGCGGAAGGTCGTCGAACCCCACCACCGACAGGTCGTCGGGGACGCGGAGCCCGAGGTGGCGCGCCGCCTGCAGCGCACCGGCCGCGGCAGCGTCGCTCATCGAGAGGATGCCGGTCGGACGCAGGCCGTCCTCCCAGGCACGCAGCAGGGCCGCCTCGCCGGCTTCAAAGGTCGCCGGGCCGACGATCACGCGCCCTGGCCCGAGCTCGACGTTGAACTCCTCCAGCGCCATCCGGTAGCCGCGCATGCGCCGCCCCATCACGCTCGTGCCATCGTCCTGGCCCTGCGAAGGCTCCATCGTAAGCACCAGCAGGTCTCGATGACCAAGCTCCAGCAGGTGTCGCGCCGCGGCGAGCGCGCCGGCGGTGTCGTCGATCTCGATGGCGCCGCGCTCAGGCCAGGCGGCGGCGTCGACCAGCACGACCGGCAGCGCCGCCCGGCGCACGAACTCCATCTCCGGGTGGCGCTGGTCGAGCCCGATCACGATCACCCCGTCCACGGTCGCTCGTTCCAGCGCACGCTCGAGCGATCCGTGCAGAGGCGAGATGAAGAGCACACCGAAGCCCCGATCTTCCGTGACGGTCGCGACGCCTTCGGCGAAGAGCGGAAAGAAGGGGTTGGCGAACACCTGCGCCAGCGCCTGGGGCGAAAGTATCCCGATCGTCGCCGTCGAGCCGGCCGTCAGCATGCGCGCCACGGGATGGGGCCGGTAGCCCAGCTCAGCCGCCACCCGCCGAATACGCTCGGCAGTCTCGGCGGCCAGTCGCTCGGGGTTGTTGAAGGCAAAGGACACAGCGGCCTTGCTGACCCCCGCCTCGCGGGCCACATCCGCGATACGCGCGCGCTGGGTCGGAGCGTCTGAGACGCTGATCGGCAGTCCTCCTCACGCCGCACGGTCGTCGCTCCGACCGGACAGACATTCAACCGGTTTAGCAAACCGGTTTAGCAGAAACTAGGTTGATGGATGCGGCGTTGTCAAGGGCCAATCGATGTGACCCCGTGACGGCATCGTCAGGGCGCTGCACAATCGGCCGTGGATGCTCGAACTGCTGCGTGAGATGCCCAACGGCGTGCGGCTGCTGCTGGCCTACGGTTTCGTGCTGCTTGCCGGCCTGGCGATCACGCTGCCACTGGTCGTCAACCTGGCCGTGGAAGCGCCGATCTCGGCGCTCGGGCTCCTGTGGATGCTGCTGCTCGCCTACCTGATCTTCACGCTCACGCTGATCCTCCAGCGCAAGCAGGCGGGTTGGGGGCTGACCATCGGATTGGCCACGCTCAGCCTCCCACTGATCGCATTGGCCTTCTGGTGGGCAGGGTTGGTCGGGGCGCTGGCCGGTACCGCGCTGGCTGTGCTTCTCTTCTGGACGCTGCGGCGTCCCACGGTGCGCCAATGGTTCAGCGAGCCGTGACGCGGGCAACGCGCGGCGGCAGCACAGGCCTTTCTGGCTTAACCTTGGGCGACGCTGGCTCGCGTGCCGTTGCCGCGCGCAGCGGCCGTCCTCTGCTCGAGTAGGAGAACCACCAGCCTGTGGCCAAGAGAGACCGCGGACGTGCGCCGAGCACCGGCACAGCCGCATCCTCGCGTGCGACTCGTTCGCGCCGCCGTCCCGCCAGCCGCGCCGACGAGGGGGTGCTCGACCGCTACCGGACGCCACTGATCATCGGCGTTGCCGTCCTGGGCGTGCTGATCATCGGCTTCCTCTTCTTCCAGGGCGCCACACGGGCGGCCTACGAGTGCCACCAGCTGCTCACTCCAGGGCCGGTCGAGACCCCGCGTACGCCGCCGCCGGCCACACCCACCCTCACGCCATCGCCGGCGCCGGCGGCCACGCCCCAGACAACACCTGACACAGGTTCGAGCCCGGCACCGGGCGCGAGCCCGACCGCGGAGGCCTCGCCCCCGGTCGAGCCATCTCCCTCGCCCGTGCCGAGCCCGGATCCGAGCCCCGAGCCCAGCCCGGCGCCCGAGCCGACCGCTCGACTCGGCTTCCCGACCGCCGATATGGGGCGCGTGCACGTCCCGACCGGCCAACCGATCACCTTCCAGTACTGCCCGCCCGCCTCGGGCCCTCACTACAACCAGGCCGGTGTCGCTCCGATGCCGCCGGCCGTCTACCAGCCGGCGCAGGAGCGCGCGCCCGGCTACTGGGTGCACAACCTGGAGCATGGCTACGTGGTGGTGCTGTATCGCTGCCCGAGCGGCCAGCTCGGGCAGGGCGACTGCATCACGCGGGAGGAGCTGAGCCAGCTGGAGGCCTTCCACGCACAGGCTCCAGACCCGCCCGTCTCCACCTGTCCCAACAAGACGATGGTCGCCCGCTTCGACTCGATGACGACGCGCTTCGCCTACCTGGCGTGGGATCGGGTCCTCCTGGTGGACGAGTTCGACCTGGAACAGGCATTGACCTTCGCCGAGCAGTGGATGGAGTACGACCCCATCGTCCTGCCCGAGCGGCAGGCCTGCTGACCGGAGCGGCGCCAGCTCTCCGATGAGCACGCGACCGGCGCCAGCGCTCCACGCCCCGCCGCCGGGAACGGCCATGCGTGCGCTGGTGAAGGAAAGCGCCGGTCCGGGTGCCGCGGTGCGCGAGGTTCCCGTGCCGGAGCCCGGCCCGGGCGAGCTGCTGGTGCGGGTTGAGGCCGCCAGCGTCTGCGGGACCGATGTCCATATCGAGCGCTGGGACCCGTGGGCGCAGGAAAACTTTGCACCGCCACCGATGATCTTCGGCCACGAGATGGCCGGCACCGTCGTGGCCTTAGGGCCCGGGGCGGGACGCGTGCGCGTTGGCGACATGGTGGCCGCCGAAACGCACATCGTCGACTGGAGCTGCTACCAGTGCCGGACGGGCCGGGCCCACGTCTGCCAGTCGCTGCGCATCCTCGGCGTCCACGCGCCGGGCAGCTTTGCCGAGTACGCCGTCATCCCGGAGCTGAACGCGTGGGTATACGAGGGCCTCCCGGCCGAGATAGCGGCGCTGCAGGAGCCGATGGGCAACGCCGTCCACGCCGCCTTCGTCGAGGAGATCGCCGGCCAGACCGTGGCCGTGCTCGGGTGCGGGCCGATCGGCCTGATGGCCCTGGCGGTGCTGCGCACCGCCGGCGCGCGTCGCATATTCGCCACTGACATCAACCCCGAGCGGCTGGCGCTGGCCCGGCAGATGGGCGCCGACGCGGCCATCGACGCGCGTGACGACGTTGTCGGCCGGCTCCGCGCGGAGACCGACGGCAACGGGGTCGACGTTGTGCTCGAGATGTCGGGTGCGGAGCCTGCGCTGCACCAGGGGCTGGCGGCGTTGACCAACGGCGGGCGGATCTCGCTGCTCGGCACCCACACCGCACCAGCCACGGTCGACCTCTCGCAGGAAGTGATCTTCAAGGGGATCCGCATCTACGGCATCACCGGCCGCCAGATGTGGGGCACGTGGTACCGCACGACGGCACTCCTCGAGGAGGGCGTCGACCTGAGCCCGATCATCACGCACCGCCTGCCGCTGTCCCAGTACCAGCAGGCCTTCGACCTGGTCGCAGCCGGGCATGCGGGCAAGGTCGTCCTGCTGCCCCAGGAACCGTAGCCAACGCACAATGCCCTGATGAGCGACCGCCCCGACCCCCTCGCCTATCTGGCCGAAGAGATCGACGCTCTGCGTCGGCAGAACCTGTTCCGGCCGCTGCGCCCGATGACCGGTCCGCAGGCGCCTCGCACGATCATGGACGGCCGTCCCGTGATCAGCCTGTCCTCGAACAACTACCTCGGGCTGGCCACCCATCCGCGCCTGGTGGAAGCTGCGCTGGACGCCGTCCGCGAGCTGGGCGTGGGAACCGGCGCCGTGCGCACCATCGCCGGTGACGCAGAGTTGATCGGTGAGCTCGAGCGCCGGCTGGCCGACTTCAAGCAGGTCGAAGCGGTGCTTACCCTCCAGTCGGGGCTGACCGCGAACAGCGGCACCATCCCGGCCGTCACCGGCGAGCGTGACCTGATCATCAGCGACGAGCTCAACCACGCGTCGATCATCGACGGCGTCCGGCTTTCGAAGGCGGCGCGGGCCGTCTTTCCTCACCGCGACGTCGATGGACTGGAGCAGGTGCTGCGTGAGGCGCGCGAAAAGGGCAGCGGCGGCGGCCGGCACAGGAGCATCCTGGTGATCACCGACGGGGTCTTCTCGATGGACGGCGACATCGCCCCGCTGGCCGACATCTGCGATGTCGCCGACCGCTATGAGGCGGCGGTGATGGTCGATGACGCTCACGCCTCGGGTGTCCTCGGCCGCAACGGGCGCGGCACGGTCGACCACTTCGACCTCCACGGGCGCGTGGACATCCAGGTGGGCACCCTGTCCAAGGCCGTCGGCGTGTTGGGCGGCTACATCGCTGGGCGCCAGCACCTCAAGGACCTTCTCATCCAGCGGTGCCGCACCCTTCTCTTCTCAACCTCGCAGCCGCCGGCGGTGGCGGCCGCCTGCATTGCCGCGATCGACGTCCTGGAGCAGGAGCCGGAGCGCATCGACCGGCTTTGGGACAACACGCGTTTCTTCAAGGCTGGGCTGCACGGCATGGGCTTCGATACCGGCGCGAGCGAGACCCCCATCACCCCGGTCATCGCCGGCGAGGAGGAAAAGGCCCAGCGCCTGGCGGCCGGGCTCTTCGAGCAGGGCGTGTACGCCACGTCGGTGGTCTACCCGACGGTAGCCCTGGGCAAGGCGCGGGTGCGGACCATCGTCACCAGCGAGCACACGCGCGAGGAGCTCCAGCTCTGCCTCGACGCGTTCGAGCGAGTGGGCCGCGAGCTGCGCCTGATCTGATGAGGCAGCGCTGGATCTGCCTCGATGTCGGCGAGACGCTGGTGGACGAGACGCGCGTCTGGTCGCTGTGGGCCGATCGGCTGGACGTCCCCCGGCTCACCTTCATGGCGGCCTTCGGCAGCGTCGTCGCCGGCGGCGCCGAGCACAGCGACGTCTTCGAGGTCGTCGACCGGCCGGACTGGCGTGCGCACATGCCGGCCGTCCTGGACGAGTACGGCGCTTTCAGGCGCGACGACCTCTACCCGGATGCGCTGCCCGCGCTGGCCGATCTCCGGCGGTTGGGCTACCGGCTCGCCGTCCTGGCTAACCAGCCGGCGCGGCGGACCCCGGAGCTGCGCGCGCTGGGCATCGATCCGGAGGTGATGGCAATGAGCGAGGAGCTCGGGCTGCGCAAGCCAGAGCCGGCCTTCTTCCAGCGCGCGCTGGAAATGATGGGGCAGCCACCGCCGTCTGAGGTTGCCTACGTCGGCGATCGGCCCGACAACGACGTGGCGCCCGCGGCGGCGGCCGGCATGCGCGCGGTCTGGCTGCGACGTGGCCCGTGGGGGGTCATCTGGCCCGAGGCACCGCAGGCAACGCTGGTCGTGCGCTCGCTGGCCGAGCTCGTCGACCGCATTGAAGAGGCGTGGGCTTGAGGGGCCGCGCGAACGCACCGGCACTGCGGTTGACGATCGTGGGCTGCGCGCCCGCCTACACCAGCCGCCGGCCGGGCTGGGTGTCGTCCTGCTACCTGGTCGAGGCAGGCGACGAGGCGCTCGTGATGGATATGGGCCAGGGCTCGTTCGCCGAGCTGTGTCGCTACCGCGCGCCCCAGACGCTGGCCGCCGTGCTGATCAGCCATCTTCACGCCGACCACCTCGTGGACCTGATCCCGCTGCGCCACTATCTGCGCTACGGGGTAGCGGACGGAGCGGGTTCGCCGAGGCTTCACGGCCCAATGGCGTTGCGCTCGCGGGTGGACGCTCTACAGGCTGAGTCCGACTTCCTCGCACCGCTGCACGGCGACCCGCTGGCGCCCGGTCAGCTGACGGTCGGCGGCTTCAAGGTGGAGGCCGTACACGTCACCCACATCCCTGACAGCTTCGCCTTCCGCGTCTCCCGGACTGAAGGCGGCACCGGGCTGGTCTACTCGGGCGACTGCGGGGAGGCCGACGACCTCCTGCCGCTGCTGCGGGCGGGCGACACGCTTCTGTGTGAGGCGGCGTTCGGCGACGAGGACGAGCCTGGCGGGGGCGGCCATCTGACTGCCCGCCAGGCGGCATCTGTGGCAGCCCGCGGCGGCGCCGGTCGACTGGTCCTGACACATGTCCTCGACCCCTACGCGGGTGACGAGGTCGCGCGCAGCGCGGCTCGAGCCTACGGCGGAGAGATCATGATCGCCCGACCGGGGCTCGTTCTGGATGTGCCGTGAGCAGCCGGGCTGGTGGCCGGCTGTGTGACCAGGTCGGCTGAGCCGTTCGGCTAACCTAGTTCGCCCATGAGCCCACCGGACAGGCCGACCCTGCTCGAGATTGCACGTCGCTCGATCGGCGATGCGTTGGCCGACGCCCAGCGTGCCGGCGAGCTGCCTGACTTCGCAGGCGGTCACGTGCCCGTCGCGATCGAGGTGAGGCGTCCGGACAACCCGGAGCACGGCGACCTGGCCAGCAACGTCGCCCTCAAGCTGGCCGGCCCTCTGCGCCGGCCGCCGCGCGACATCGCCGCGGCAGTGGCGGCTCGGCTGGTCGCCGTCGGCGGCCCCGCGATCGACACCGCCGAGGTGGCTGGACCGGGCTTCGTCAACCTGCGCCTCTCGGCCGGCTACCTCGAGGAGGCCGTCGACCGGATCCGTGCCGCCGGGCTGGAATACGGCCGCAGCCGGTCGGCTGCTCCGCGCCATCTCAACGTGGAGTTCGTCTCGGCCAATCCCACCGGGCCGCTGACCATCGGCAATGCCCGCGGCGCCTTCGTCGGCGACCTGCTCTGCCGGGTGCTCGAGGCGGTCGGCCATCGGACCACGCGGGAGTACTACTTCAACGACTTCGGCACGCAGGTCGAGAACCTCGGCAAGTCGGTGCTGGCCGTAAGCCGTGAGGAGCCGGTGCCGGAGGATGGCTATCGCGGCGCCTACGTCAGCGATCTCGCGGCGGACCTGCCGGCTGAGCTCGCTGACCGCGTGCAGCAGACGCCGGCCGAAGGGCCCCGCCTGGTGGGCGAGTGGGCCTCGGAGCGGGTGCGTGCCGGTATCGAGGCCAGCCTGGAACGGCTGGGCGTGCACTTCGACGTGTGGAAGAGCGAGGGCTCTCTACACACCGAGGGCTGGGTCGAGCGCGGCGTCGAGCAGGTCCGCCAGAGCGGCCATGCTTATGAGCACGAGGGCGCACTGTGGTTCCGCTCGACGACCTTCGGGGACGACAAGGATCGCGTGGTCATCCGCTCCAATGGACAGCCCACCTACTTCGCAGCCGACATTGGTTACCTCGCGGAGAAGTTCAGCCGCGGGTTCGACGAGCTGGTGTACGTCTGGGGCGCCGACCACCACGGCACGGTCGTCCGCCTGCGCGGGGCGGCCGAGGCGCTCGGCTTCGATCGCGAGCAGGTGCAGGTGCTGCTGATCGCGTGGGTCCGCTTCGTCCGTGAAGGCCGCGAGATCTCAATGTCCAAGCGCAGCGGCGAGTTCATCACCCTCGATGAGCTGCTCGAAGAGGTCGGCGTCGACGCTGCGCGCTGGTTTTTTGCCTCGCGCTCGCCCTCGACCGGCATCGACTTCGACATCGAGCTGGCGCGCAAGCAATCGAGCGAGAACCCGGTCTACTACGTCCAGTACGCCCATGCCCGGATCAGCTCGATCCTGCGCCGGGCGGCCGAGGAAGGCCTGTCGCCTGCCCCATCCCTGGCCGGCGCCCTGACCGGTGACGAGGTGGCCCGCGGGCTGGCTCGTGACCTGCTCGATCTCCCCGACGTGGTACGGGCCGCCGCGGAGGCTCGCGAGACCCAGGCGATCACCACCTATGCCACCGCGCTGGCGACGCGGTTCCATGCGTTCTACCGCGATCGACGCGTGGTCGATCCCGCCGATCCGGATGCCTCCGCGGCCCGCCTCGCGCTGGTCGACGCGACTCGCCTCACTCTGGCGGCGGCGCTCGGCCTGCTGGGCATCTCGGCGCCGGACTCGATGTAGCCGATCAGCGCAGCCCGCTGCGTAAAGCCCTCAGTGTGTCCTCGTCGCTGGCGACGAGCAGCAGCCGGTACAGCTCGCCCTCGGGGCCTTCCGACAGGTCTGCCGGGCCATCCAGCCCGGCCAGCAGCGGTTGCGCAGCCGCCTCGAACTCCTCGGCGTCGGCGACGCTATCCCACGCCGTCAGCCAGACGATCGCCCAGCCACCGTCTTCGTTCTCGTACATGTGCAGCCGATCGCCGCCCCAGCCGGCGGCAGCTGCCTGCCACGGCACGGGCTCGATCTCGATCCCGGGTATGACCATCGGCGGGCTCTCGCCGTCAGCCAGCCAGATCTGGAGGTTCAGCTCGCCCATCGTCTGCTGGTAGATGTCCTGCCACTCGTCTCCCAGCGCCGGCAGCGGGTCGGGCACGAACACCATGACCGGCTGCTCGCCGGCGAAGTACTTCTCCGGGTGGAGGATCTGCTCTGTCGAAGCAGGCGGCTCGGCCAAGGTGTCGTCGATGGCCGACCAGCCGCCGCGGCGCTGGACCTCGGTCGAGAAGATGAAGCCGTCGTTGTACGGAAACTCGAGCTGGCGTCGGAGGACCGGCGGCATGTTCTCGAGGATCTCCTGGTCGGTCGGGCTCGGAACAAGCCCGGCGAAGAGCTCCAGCTGCTCACGCATGGTCAACGCTTCCAGCGCCCACTGGAACATGAGCAGCGTCGCGTCACCCTCGATGGCGGCAAGCTGGGCGAGTGCCGCGTCGCCTTCGCTCGGATCGGAGATCCGGCTGCCCTCCAGGTCGAAGTGCTGGTCCTGCAGGGCGTGGGTGTACTCATGGGCAACGATCATCCGGTCGACAGCGGCAAAGGGCTCGTCCCGCTCGATGATGTAGAAGGTGCCCGTGTCCGGCCGGTAATAGGCGGCCACCTGGCTGCCGTAAAGCTGCAGCATCAGCTCGTACAGGTCGGTATCGTCAGGCAGCATTCCCAGGCGCTGCAGCAACCGGCCCTCGATGTCCAGCTCGGACAGGTCGACCTCGTCTTCCAGCATCGCCTCGAGCTCGCTCTGGAACTCCTCGCGCGACAGCAGCACGTAGGGCACGTCGCGCAGCGGTTGCAGGTCGCGGATGAGTGGCACCTGCTCGACCACCTCGTCGATCTGGGAAGCAATCTCTGGTGGCGGCCGACGGCCGATCGTCGGGCTCTGACCCGGATCCGGCGTGGCGGGGGACGCCGTGGGGCCGGCCGACGGCGTCGGCCGGGCAGGCGTGGCCCGCGGCGTGGCAAGAGCCGGAGTCGCCGTCGCGGCCGGCGGCGAGCCGGCGATGGCTGTCGGGGCGGGCGACGGCGGCGGTCCGGGGTTGTTCATGAGCAGCGCACCGATAGCCACGGCCACGACCAAGAGGGCAGCCACGGCCAGGGCAACGACGGGGATCCGGCGGCGTGGCTCGGGCGGCGGCGTCTGGACCTGGCCCAGCCAGGGCCCCTCGCGCGGTGGCTGGCTCACCTGGCGATTGTGCCAGCGCTGCGCCGAGCGGGGGCGCTGATGGGGTCGCCGGGACGAATGATGTCGGTTTCTTCACCGATCCGCGGCTGGACCCTTCACGCACGCCGACTAGCCTTGGCATTGCGGAACTGAAGCAACGCTTCCTGTTCCCTCTCCCTCCCTCGGAACGGGGGGCGCCAATTGGGCAGGCGCCCCCCGTTCTTTTTGTGGACAATCCGGTGGTGGAGATCACGTCCTTCGGTGGCAGCTGCCTGCGGTTCAAGGGTCGCGAGGGCGTCGTCGCGGCCAACGCGTACACCTCCGTCGTCGGCCCGACCGGTCGCGGACTGACTGCCGACATCGTCACCTACAGCCATCCCGACAAGCAGGCGGCGCTGGGACTCGACGGACGCCAGGGGCATCAGCGCGGCGAGGGCATCAAGATCCCGACCAGCCTGAGCTCGGCGTTCCTGATCGATGGGCCGGGCGAGTACGAAGTCCACGGGGTCCTCATCAGCGGCGTACGCACCTACCGCGACGAGAGCAGGGGCAGCCAGCGCGGCGCCAACACTTGCTTCGTCTACGAGCTGGACGGTTTGCGCGCGGTGCACCTCGGCGATCTGGCGCACACCCTCAACGAGGAGGCGCTCGGCGAGATCGGGGCGGTGCAGCTGGTGTGTGTGCCGCTTGGAGGAACGCTGACAGCCAGCCGTGCGGCGGAGGTGGTCGCCCAGCTCGAGGCGCACCTGATCGTGCCCTACGCGGCCAATGGCAGCTACGAGCCCGAGCTCGACCGCTTCCGCCATGAGATGGGTGTCCAGCCGGGCGAGCCGGTGGCGCGCCTGTCGGTGACGATCTCCTCCGTGCCGCACGAGACCACCGTCGTCGAGCTGGAGCAGCGCGGTCGGGCCTGAACAGGCGTCCCTGCCCGGCCGAAACCTCAGGTATCGAGGACCACTCGGCCGCGCTTGATGACCGTGCGCGCAAGCCGCGCGCCGAGCCAATACGGGATCTGCTCGTACGACTCGACGTCCCACACCACCATGTCGGCGTGCTTGCCCGGCTCGAGAGAACCGTGACTCTCCTGCAGGCCGAGCGCAGCGGCGGCGTTGATCGTCGCGCCCACCAGCGCCTCGGCGGCGCTCATGCCGAGGCGCAGCGTGGCCAGTGACAGCGCCAGCTGGATGTTTGGCGTTGGCGACGTGCCGGGGTTGAAGTCCGTGCCCAAGGCCACCGGCACTCCCCGCTCGATCAGCCGGCGGGCCGGCGCATAGCGCTCCGAAAGCAGGTAGAACGTCGTCGCCGGCAGCAGCGTGGCAACGACCGGTCGACCAACGTCCGCCGTCCGGCCAAGCGCATCCAGGCCGTGGTCGCCGACCGCCGCCAGGTGGTCGGCTGACAGGGCGCCGATCTCGGCGGCGAGCTCGGCGCCGCCGGACTCATGCAGCTCGTCGGCATGCAATCGAACAGCCAGATCCCGCTTGCGGGCGGCTTCGAGCAGTCGCCGAGCGTGGACAGGCTCGAAGACTCCCCTCTCGCAGAAGACATCGCAGCTCTGGGCGATTCCCTGGTCAGCCACCGCCGGTAGTTGGTCCTCGATGACGTGGGCGAGGTACGCGGCCACCGCGTCTGGCCGATCGCGGTACTCCTGTGCGACGGCGTGGGCACCGAGGAACGTCGGCACGACCTCGATCGGGCCCACGGCGCCGAGACGCCCGGCCAGCTCGAGCAGCCGCAGCTCGCTGGCCGTATCCAACCCGTAGCCCGACTTGGCCTCGACCGTGGTGACGCCGTGGCTGAGCATCTCGGACAGCCAGCGCCTGCCGTGCTCCAGCAGCTGATCATCGCTGGCCGTACGCGTGTGCCGCACCGTCTGCAGGATGCCGCCGCCGGCCGCCAGGATGTCGAGATAGCTGAAGCCTCGCTGACGCATGACCAGCTCCGCGTGACGCGTGCCGGCAAACAGCAGGTGGCTGTGGGGATCGATCAGGCCGGGGGTCAACACACCGCCCTTCGCATCCACGATACCGATGCCGGCGGGCTCAACTCCGTGCTCGCGCAGCGCGCCCTCCACCTCGCGCCGTGTGCCCACGCCCACGATCCGGCCCTCGAAGACTGCCACCGCCGGCGCGACCGAGACTTCGCTCGCGGCGGCCGGCTCGAGTCGGATGGACGCGGTCTCAGCCTGCGCCGTACCGCCTCGCGGCCCGCCGGCCATGGTCAGGATCTCGGACGCGCCGATCACCAGCAGCCCGGGCGGCTGAGCCGCCACGTCGCCCCCCTCGAAGGTGGTCAGACGGAGCCTCCGCTCAGCTCCGCCATGCGGAGCTCGAGCACCATTCCCGGACGGAAGCCGCGAACGCGCAGCCACTCTGCGGCGGCAGTCGCCCGCTGAGCTTCGTCCAAACCGGGTTCTACGCCGGCATGGTCGGCGACTGCGAGCATGGCCGCCAGCGGACACAGCCCGATCAGCTCGGACTCGCGCACCTCGACTCCCTCATCGCGAGCCAGCTCGCTGACCGTCTGCCAAACCAGCCAGATCGGCGTGACCTCGTGATCGAGCAGGTTCATCGACACCTGCGCACAGCGCAGATCGTCCAGGTACAGGCCCAGCGCCTGGACTCGCGGCAGCCCGCCCGAGCGCTCGCGGACTCGCCGAGCGATGCGCTTGGCCAACTCGACGTCGCCCGACTCGAGGTTGATGTTGTAGGCGATCAGGAACGGTCGTGCGCCGACCACGGTGGCCCCCGCCGTGGGGTGGATCCGGGCGGGGCCGAAGTCCGGCTCGTGCTCCGGCTGGTCGATCAGATCGCGCAGTCCCTCGAACTGCGGGCGCCGGATGTCCGCCAGCACCTCGCGCTCCGGCCGCGTGGCAGCCCGGGCGTAGAGGTAGACCGGCAATCCGTGCTCGTCGGCGATCCGCCGGCCAAACGCGCGGGCCACCTCGACGCACTCGTCGATGGACGTGTCGCCCAGCGGCACGAACGGCACCACATCGACCGCGCCCAGCCGGGGGTGCTGGCCGTCATGACCGTTCATGTCGATCAGCTCGATGGCAACCGCCGCCGCACGGGCAGCAGCCTCGCTGACCGCACCGGCCTCGCCGGCAAAGGTCAGCACGCTGCGGTTGTGATCGACGTCGGAGCCGCGATCAAGCAGCTGTACGCCTTCGACCGATTCGACTGCCTTGACGAGCGCATCGACGACGTTGCCGCGCCGGCCTTCGGAGAAGTTGGGCACGCATTCGACCAGCCGGCTCATCGCAACCAGTTTACGGCGGTGGGCCCGCCGC
The DNA here is from genome assembly GCA_035540555.1 of Candidatus Limnocylindrales bacterium. Classification (GTDB taxonomy): domain Bacteria; phylum Chloroflexota; class Limnocylindria; order Limnocylindrales; family CSP1-4; genus JALYGJ01. Next base: position 26,244 of record DATLGJ010000006.1, read on the forward strand.
CCGGTCCGGTGCCTGCTCGACGGAGGGCAGGCCCTCGGCCTCCCCGTCCAGCTCCTCGGGCGGCCCGCCTGCAGCGCTGGTGGCTGGCGCGCCGACGGGCGTGCGCCGAGCCGGCTGCGGTACGAAGGCCACGCTCTCGACGTCACGCAGGCTGAGCCGGACGCTGTCACCGATCGACAGTCGCCGGGCCTGGGGGCCGGCCTCCGCCCACAGCTGCTCCCCGTCCGCGGCGGCAACCAGGTAGAGCAGCTCCGAGCCGGCGAAGCGGCGGGCGACGACGCGCCAGCTGTCGTTGCCGACCGGGCCGTCGGGAGCCTCGGCGACATCGAGATGCTCCGGCCGAAGCACGACCAGCGCTCGTCCCTCAGGCCGCCCGATCCGTGGGCCGATCAGCCGCACTCGGCCCAGGCGGGTACTGGCCACGCCTTCTCGGCACTCGGCATGCATGAAGTTCGCGGTACCGACGAAGGAAGCCACGAATGGCGTCGCCGGCTCGGAGTAGATCAGCTCCGGCGTCGCGCACTGCTCGACACGTCCGCGCGACATGACGCAGACGTCGTCGGCGATGGTCAATGCTTCGTCCTGGTCGTGCGTCACGAAGACCGCCGTGGCCTGCGCCTGGCGCAGGATCTCGCGGACCTCGCCGCGCAGCTGCGTGCGGAGCGCCTGATCGAGGTTCGAGAAGGGCTCGTCGAGCAGGACCACGTCGGGACGGGGAGCAAGTGCGCGCGCCAGCGCCACGCGCTGCTGCATGCCGCCCGAAAGCTGGTGCGGCAGGCGGTCTGCCTCGTCGGCCAGGCCGACCATGTCGAGCAGCTCGGCCACACGTACGCGCCGGTCGGCGTCGCGCCGGATGCCGTAGCCCACGTTGTCGCGCACCGAAAGATGCGGGAACAGCGCGAAGTCCTGGAAGACCATCCCAACCCGCCGACGCTCCGGCGGCACGGATTCGGTCGGTGTCGACACGCGCCGACCGCTGATCTCCACCGTGCCCTGGTCGGGCTGCTCGAACCCGCACAGCAGTCGCAGAGCGGTCGTCTTGCCACAGCCAGACGGTCCGAGCAGGCAGAGAATGCGACCGCTTCGCACCTCCAGCTCAAAGCCGTCCAGCGCCAGAACCGGGCCAAAGCGCTTGGCAATGCCCGTCATCCGGACCGCAACGCTCACTGCTGAACTCGCTCGGCTCGAAACAGCAGCCCGACGGTCGCCCCGGCGAGCAGCATCAGCATCGCTGCCGGACCCGCGGCACGGGCATAGAAGCCTTCGCTGGCGGCGCCCCAGATCGCGGTGGCCAGGGTGTCGAAGCCGGTCGGAGATAGCAGCAGGGTCAGGGGCAGCTCCTTGACGGTGGTCAGGAAGACGAGCGCCATGCCGGCAATCAGGCCGGGACGGAGCAAAGGGAAGGTTACGCGTCGGAAGGCAGTGGCAGGCGAATCGCCGAGGACGCGGGCGGCCTCGACGACCCGAGGACTGACCTGCCCGAGCGAGCTGCGCAGTGGCGCGACCGCCTGGGGCAGGAAGCGCACGGCATAGGCGAGGATCAGCACACCAAGGGTCTGGTAGATGACCGGCGTCACATTCAGCACGAACACGACCGTGGCCAGGGCAATGACGATGCCCGGCATGGCAAAGGCGCTGTACAGCACCCGCTCGATCCAGGACTGCAACCGCCCCGAGTAGCGCACCGCCAGCACGGCCACCGGCAGTGCCATCGCCAGGGCCACCAGCGCGGCCAGCGAGCCACCGATCAGCGAGCCGGCCGCTGCAGCGGGCAGGATGCGCAGAGGTTCCCCCTGGGCCATGCCACGCATCAGCCAGAAAATCACCGTGCCGGCCGGCACGACCACGCCAAGGGTGACGATCGACGCGCAGAACGCGAGCGCCGGCCAACGCCACCGCCCCAGACGCACCGTCGAAGGTGGGCGTCGCGGCGACTGGGGAAGAGTGGCCACCCGCCTGCGCACGCGCGATTCAAGCCATGCGACGAGCAGTGTGATCGCCACCAGCATCAGCGCCAGCACGGCCGCCATCGAGCGGTCGAAGGATGACCGGTACTGCACGTAGATCGCGCGCGCGAAGCTGTCGAACTGCAGGATGGCCACCGCGCCGAAGTCGGCCAGCGCATACAGCACGGCCAGCAGCGCGCCGGCCGCAATCGCCGGCGCGAGCAGCGGCAGAGTAACCCTGCGGAATACGGTCAGCGGCCGGTCACCCAGGGAGCGGCCGGCCTCCTCGATCGTCGGATCGGAGCGCAGCAGCGCCGCGCGCGTTCCCAGCAGCACGTAGGGGTACGTGGCGAGCGTGATCACGAGCACCGCCCCGCCGAAGCCATAGATCGATGGCAGCCCGGCCAGCCCGATCGAGCGCAGCACCTCGCTGAGCGCGCCGCGCGGCCCCAGGGCCGCCACGAACGCGAAAGCCATCACGTAGGACGGCACGGCCAGCGGCACGACAGTAAGCACCGTCCACAGCCGCCGGCCGGGCAGGTCCGTGCGGGCGGTCAGCCAGGCCAGCGGCAGACCGATCGCGACGGACCCGACTGCCACGGCGGCACCGAGCAGGACGCTCGCCACCAGGATCTGGACGGTCCGCGGCCGCAACGCCAGCTCGAGGGCTTCACGCTCGACGCCGAGTGCGCGCACGACAAGGTACGCCACGGGCAGTGCCGCCAGGCCGGCAACGAGCAGCGCCGGCACCAGCAGCGGCCAGGGCGGAAGCCTCAGACGGGTCAACCCGACTGAGCGTGAGAGGCCGGTCAACGCGCGGACGGTCACCCTGTCACCGATCGATGCCCGTCGCCGGGCGCTGCATCACGGCAGCACGCCAACCTCGTTCAGCAGCTCCAGCGTGCCCTGCAGGTCAGACAGGTCGGACAGGTCGATGTCCGGGTGCTGCAGCTCTGCCAGCGGCGGCACGCCCTCCGGCCCCGGGATGCCATCCACGAGCGGGTATTCGAACGTGTTCTCGGCGAAGTAGACCTGGCCCTGCTCGGAAAGCAGGTAGTCGATGAACCGGCGCGCGACATCCTGGTTCTCGCTCGTGTCGAGCATGCCAACGCCGGCGATGTTGATAAGCGAACCGGGATCGTCACCGGGCAGGAAGTGGTCACGGACGGCGAAGTCCTCGCCCTGCTCGGCCTGCTGGCGAAGGGCGTAATAGTGGTTGACAAGTCCCAGGTCGATTTCGCCGTCGGCGATGGCCTGGACGATCGGCGAGTTGCCGTCATAGCGCACCGGCTCGTTGGCCCTCATTGCCTCAAGCCACTGGCGCGCTCCGTCATCGCCGCGCATCAGGCGCAGAGCGGTGACGAACGACTGGAATGAGCCGTTTGTAGGCGCCCAGCCGATACGGCCGCGCCACTGGTCTTCGGTCAGCTCGTCGATCGATTGGGGCAGGTCGTCCTCTTCCACCTCGCTCGAGTCGTAGGCGATCACCCGCGCCCGGCCACTGATGCCAAGCCAGTCACCGTTGGGCGAGCGGAAGGCGTCGGGCACCTGGGTGAGCAGGTCCTCGGGCAGGTCCGCCAGCATGCCCTCCTGGGCGACGGCACCCAGCGCGCCTGCGTCCTGGGCGAAGAAGATGTCGGCCGGGGAAGCATCGCCCTCCTCAATGAGCAGGATGGCCAGCTCAGCAGTGTCGGCGTAGCGGACGTGGACGGTGATGCCGGTCTCCTGCTGGAACTGCTCGACGAGCGGTGCAATCAGTTGCTCGGAGCGGCCGGAGTAGACCGTCAGGCTGCCGTTGCCGGCATCAGGGCTGGGGCTGCCGTTGCCGGCGTTGGGGCTGGGGCTGCCTTCGGCCTGACCCGGGCTGGGGCTGCCAGTGGTCGGGGTCGGCGAGGTCTGACCCGCGGGCCCACACGCAGCCAGAAGAGCAACTACGGCGAGCGCCATGATCGAAACGCGCAGCAAGCGCAAATGACTCTCCTTTCGAGTTAAATCCGAGTGTGCGGGTCAGGAATACCGGATCGTATGGCCGGCACATCGAGGCGTCAAGCGCCCCTGACTGTGGGCTTCAGGGCGCCTTGTCTGTTGGTAACGCTGCAAGTGCGCCCGGACCCGGCCGACGAGCGTGCAGCGCTAACATCAGCCCATGGCCAGCCGTCGCGCCGACGCCACCGAGTCCCGGCTTTCGGAAGCCGCGCAGTCCTATCTGCTCACCCTGCGCTCGATGACCACCGGCACGACCAAGCCGACCACGACCGCACTGGCGAGGCGGATGGATGTCTCGACGCAGGCGGCCGCCGAGATGATCGGTCGCCTGAGCTCCGAGGGGCATGTCCGTGTCGGCGCTGATCGGGCGCTGCAGCTGACCGCCGCCGGCCGACGGGCCGCCGATGCCATCTTCCGCCGGCACTCCCTGCTCGAATGGCTGCTCACGCGGATCGTCGGCCTGGGCTGGGCCGAATCCGACGAGGAAGCGGCCCGGTTGCAGGGTTCCATTTCGCCCCGAGTCGAGCAGCGTCTGGCGGAGCTGCTTGGCAATCCGCCCACCTGTCCGCACGGCAATCCGATCGATGCCGCCGCCGCTCGTTCGCGTCCGCCGGGCGTGCGCTTGAGCGAGGTGGACGCCGGCACCGAGGTGACCATCTACCGGATCACCGAAGAAGCCGAGGAGGACATTGAGCTGCTGTCGTATCTCGAACACCACCAGCTCGTGCCCGGCACGACGGCGCGGGTAACCGTGGTGTCACGAGGTCGCGACTCGATAACCCTCGACGGCCCGCGTGGGGAGAGCACGATGGGCCTGCGTCCGGCCGCGCTCATCCGGGTCCTGCCCGGCCGTGCAGATCCCGGCCTCTTTCACGAGATCCCAGAGCGCGTTACCAAGACCTAGCAGGCCGACCTTAACTTTGTTGAGGTCACACTTGACAAAGTGAAGCTTGCATGGTGCTATGTGCACATGTCTGACGCATATCCGGCTGATCAGCCGCGCGAGACGATCTCCACATGTCCGGTGTGCGAGGCTGAGCTGCGCGTGACCCGGCTCCAATGCGTCGCCTGCGCAACGGCTATCGAGGGCCGCTTTACCGTCGGGCGATTCAGCCGACTGAATCGCGAGCAGCTCGCCCTGCTCGAAAGCTTCCTGCGAGCGCGGGGCAACCTCCGCGAGCTGGAGCGTGAGCTAGGCATCTCCTATCCCACCGTCCGCAATCGCATCGAAGCCCTTCTTCGGGCTCTGGACCTCGCCGATGGTGCGGAGGCAGCCTCCGCGACGACCGAGCCCAGTCCTTCCGATCGGGCCGCTTCAGCCCGCCGCCGGCAGGTGCTGGAACGCCTGGCGCGGCGTGAGATCAGCGCCGACCAGGCGGCTGCCGAGCTGGCGGGCGGACGTCGCGAGGAGCAGGTCGGTGATTGACGACCGCGTCGTGGAGATCCGGCACACCATCGGCACGAACGGCAACCTGGATCTGCGCAATGTGTCGGGCCGGGTCCGCCTCGTCGGCATCGACGGCGACGAGGCCGTCGTGCTGGTCCGCTCCGACCGCGGCGACTCACCCCAGCTGACCGTGGAGCGCGGGGAGGGCAGCCTCCTGGTCGAGCCTCGCCGCAAGGGCGGCGGCATGTTCGGCCTCGCCTTCGACCGATCGGGCGGGCTTGACTTTGATGTTCACCTGCCGCGCCGGGCACGGCTTGATGTCAAGACGGTGAGCGGTGACATCGATGGCAGCCGCCTGGCTGGCGAGCAGCAGTACAAGACCGTCTCGGCAGACGTTCGCCTCACCGAATCGGCGGGCCGGATCAGCTTTCTGACCGTTTCCGGCGACGTGCGCGTGCATGGCGCCATCGACATTGAAGTCGACGGCGCGACCACATCGGGCGATGTGACCATCGAGGCGAGAAGCGTCCATCGGCTGGCTGTACGCACGGTGAGCGGCGACGTGCGTATCGATGGCCGACTCCAGGCCGGCGAACGTCACTCGGTGGAGACCGTCAGCGGTGACCTGCTTTTGGAGCTGGTCGGCGGCGTCAGCCTGGAGAACCGCCGTGCGCTCGACCTTGGTCGCAAGCACGCACCGGCGACCTACGGCGATGGCTCGGCGCGCCTGAGCTTTCGATCGATGTCCGGCGAGGCCAGCGTGTCGGTCCGTGCCGGGGACCCGGCCTCGCCTGCCCGTTCGAGCCCCAGCGGGACCTCGTGGTGGCCGACTGATGCGGGCGACGGGCCGGCCGGAACCTCCCGCCACCGTGCTGACAGGCAGATGGAGGTGCTGCGCGCGCTGGAGCGAGGCGAGATCGATGTCGATGAAGCGGCCCGGAGCCTGGAGGCGCCGGTCGATGCCTGATCTGTCGAAAGTCCTTCGCCTCGTCGAAGAAGGCGCGCTCAGCCCAGACGAAGCCGAGGAGATCCTCGCCCACCTCGAGGCAGCCGTGAGCGCTTCACGGAGCGCCGGATCGGGCCCGCCCAGCGGTCCGCCGCGCCAGCTGCGGGTCGAGATCAGCGACAAGGGCCGGCGGGTGGTCAACCTGCGCGTGCCGATGAACGTCGCCACGTTCGCCGCGGGCATCGTCCCGGGACTCCCGGACGAGGAGGCTGAACGTCTCCGTGAAGCCATTCGCAGCGGAGCGCGCGGACCCATCGTCGATATCACCTCTGAGGACGGCGACCGCGTCCTCATCGTCAGCGAATAGAAGGAGAGTACGCGCCATGCTGCCCGTCGAGACCTGGTTCCAATCGATGTCCACCGGCCGATCGCGCTTGGGCCGCTCCCGGCGTCCCGCCGGTGCCGGCCGCCGGCTGCGGCAGCGGATAGGCAACGGCCTGATCAGCTTGGGCATGCTCATCGCCGCCGACGGCCGGCGCGTCGTCCTGACCAACGGCCGCTGACAGAGAAATCGCCAGTCGGAGGGAGCACACCGTCGCCGTGAACCAACCCGCCATCTTCGTCGCCGAACTGCGCAAGACGTTCAACGTCCCGGTCCGTGAGGGCGGGCTGCGCGCGTCCTTTCGCTCGCTGGTCCGGCGCGAGCATCGGCAGGTCCACGCCGTGGACGGCATTACCTTCGACATCGCACCGGGCGAAGTGGTCGGCTTCCTGGGCCCCAACGGTGCAGGCAAGACCACCACGCTCAAGATGCTGAGCGGCCTGCTCTATCCCACCTCGGGTGTGCTGAGCGTCCTGGGATACGTGCCATCCAGGCGGGAGTCACCCTACCTGCGCCGGATGACGATGGTCATGGGCAACCGCAACCAGCTCCAGTGGGACCTTCCCGCGCTCGATTCATTCGAGCTCATGCGCGCCATCTACCGGCTCCAGCCAGAGGACTTCCGCCGCGCGCGTGACGAGTACATCGAGCTGCTCGACCTCGGCGAGCTCGTCCGCAAGCCCGTCCGGAACCTCTCGCTGGGCGAGCGCATGAAGGTCGAGATTGCGGCGGCACTGCTGCACCAGCCTGACGTCCTGTTCCTTGACGAACCCACGCTCGGCCTCGACGTGACCATGCAGAAGCGCATCCGCTCCTTCGTTGCCGAGTACAACCGCCGCCACGGCGCGACGGTGCTGCTGACCAGCCATTACATGGCCGACGTGGAGGCACTCTGCCGGCGGGTGATCGTCATCCACCATGGCCGAATCCTGTTCGACGGGCCGCTGGCTGCCCTGGCCGACAGCTTCAACACCAGCAAGACGATCGGCGTGACCCTGCAAGAGGGCACGGCGGACCTGTCTGCCTACGGCGAGGTGCTGTCAGCCGACGATGGCACGGTCAGCCTGCGGGTGGCCCGAGCCGAAGCACCGCAGATCACAGCTCGCCTGCTGCGAGAGCTGCCGGTGGCTGACCTGACCATCGAGGACCCACCGATCGAGGACGTCATCGAATCGGTCTTCGCGACCGCCCGCCCGGCCGACTGAGGTGGCGCAGTGAGCATGGGGGCAGAGGCTGGCCAGCCGCCGCTGAGCGAGGGTCGAAGGCCGCAGCTTGTTGGGCCCGTGCGTGGCCTGATCGGCGTGTACGTCCAGGAGGCGCGCAACGCCATCGCGGAGCAGTTCCAGTACCGCGTCTCGAACTACTTCTACATGATCGGCATGGTCGCCGAGCCGGTCATCTACCTGGTCGTCTGGACGACCATCGCCGAGCAACAGGGCGGCTCCGTCGGCGGCCTTTCGGTGGGCCAGTTTGCCGCCTACTACATCGTCTGGACGCTCGTACGGTCGATGAACATCGTCTTCACGCCATACGGCTGGGAGTGGCGCATCCGCGAGGGCCATCTGTCAGCCGCGTTGCTGCGGCCGCTCTTCCCGATCGTGTCCGACCTGGGCTCCTTCGCCGGCTGGAAAGTCGTGGCGATAGTGCTGTGGCTGCCGGTGGCGGCGGTGCTCACACTGGTATTCCAGCCTCAGCTCGCACCGACCGTGCTCGAGATCGGCGTCTTCGCGATCGCCATCTGGGGCGCATACCTGATCCGCTCGGTCAACCAGTCAACCGTTGGCCTGGCGACTTTCTGGACCACGCGCGTCGGACCGCTCTTCGAGATGTACATGCTGGTCGAGCTGCTCTTGTCGGGCCGGCTCGTGCCGATGTCGCTGATGCCCGAATGGGTCCAGTCATTGGCCGGCGTGCTGCCGTTCTACTGGACCTTCGGCTTTCCGATCGAGGCGCTGATCGGCACGATGACTACCGAGCAGCTGCTCGGCGGGTTGGCCATGCAGCTGTTCTGGATCACCGTCGGCGCGATAGTCCTGCGCCTCTCATGGCGTGCCGCGGTACGCCGGTATGGGGCGGTGGGGGGCTAGCCATGCGCTCGCTCCAGCTGGCGTGGGTGTTCCTGCGGGTCAACGCCATGAACGAGCTGCAGTACCGGGCCAACTTCTTCGTACAGCTGCTCCAGTCGGCGATTGCGCTCGTCGCCGGCCTCGTGGTCATCGGGCTCGTGTTCTCCCACACCGATCAGCTGCGCGGCTGGACTCATCCCGAGCTGCTGGCCGTGATGGGCGTGCACATCGTCATGGGCGGGATCATCGGCGCGTTCATCCAGCCCAACATGCTGCGGCTGACCGAGGACGTACGCGACGGGCGACTCGACTTCCTGCTGACCAAGCCGGAGGACGCTCAGCTGCTCGTCAGCGTGCGCGAGTTCCGCATCTGGCGTCTCGTCGACGTCGCTCTCGGAGGCATCGTGCTGGGCTACGCGCTTTTGAGCATGGACGCGGCTCTCTCGCCGCTCGGGGCGGTCGCCTTCGCAGCAGCGCTGTTCCTCGGCGCAGCGATGATCTATTGCTTCTGGCTGTTCGTGACAACGTTCGCCTTCTGGATCATCCGGCTCGACGAGATCGTCGAGCTGTTCGAGGGCATCTACCAGGCAGGGCGATGGCCGGTGACCATATACCCGGGCTGGCTGCGCATCGGCCTGACCTTCCTGGTGCCGATCGCCTTCGCGGTGACCGTCCCGGCCGAGGCCCTGGCCAACCGCCTGACGGTCGACACACTGGTGCTGGCCTTCGGGTTCGCCGCGTTCCTCTTGCTGGCCACGCGCGCCTGGTGGCGATTCGGGCTACGACACTACTCCGGCGCGTCTGCTTAGGCGCCGGCGACCGATGCTCTATCGGCCGTCGTCGGTGGCTCCGTCCAGCATCGGAATGCGCACGCCGCGCTGACGTGCTACCTCGACGGCCCGCACGTAGCCTGCATCTACGTGGCGCATTACGCCGGTGCCGGGATCGGTCGTGAGCACGCGCTCGAGTTTCTGAGCCGCCAGCGGCGTGCCGTCGGCGACAACGACCATGCCGGCATGCTGGCTGTAGCCGATGCCCGTTCCGCCGCCGTGGTGGATCGACACCCATGTCGCGCCTGAGGCCGTGTTAACGAGTGCGTTGAGCAGCGGCCAGTCGGCTATCGCGTCTGATCCATCGCGCATTCCCTCCGTCTCACGGTTCGGCGACGCTACCGAGCCGGAGTCCAGGTGGTCCCGGCCGATGACCACCGGCGCGCTGATGTCGCCGCTCGCCACGAGCTCGTTGAAGCGCAGACCGGCGCGGGCGCGCTCGCCGTAGCCAAGCCAGCAGATGCGCGCAGGCAGGCCCTGGAAGGGCACCCGCCGCTGAGCCATCCGGATCCAGCGGTGGAGCGCCTCGTCATTCGGGAAGAGCTCGAGCACCGCCTCGTCTGTCCGGCGGATGTCCTCCGGGTCGCCCGAGAGCGCCGCCCACCGGAAGGGCCCCTTGCCCTCGCAGAACAGCGGCCTGATGTACGCGGGCACGAAGCCCGGGAAATCGAACGCGTTGGCCACGCCGGCCGCCATTGCCTGGGCGCGGATGTTGTTGCCGTAGTCGAAGGTCACGGCCCCGCGCCCCTTCAACTCGAGCATCGCTCGCACCTGGGTGGCCATCGAGTCCATAGCCCGCTGCACGTAGCCGTGGGCGTCGGAGCGGCGGAGATCGGCGGCCTCTTCGATGGACAGGTCTGCCGGCACGTATCCGTTGAGCGCATCGTGGGCCGACGTCTGGTCGGTCAGCACGTCAAAGGACTCGCCACGTCGAACGAGCTCGGGCTCCACGACGGCGGCGTTGCCAATCAAGGCAATGGACTCGGGCCTGCCTTCCGCGGCTGCCTGGCGCGTCCAACGAAGAGCCTCGTCCAAAGAGGTCGTCGCGCGGTCGACATAGCCGATCTCGAGACGTCGCAAGGCGCGCGCCGGGTCGACCTCGATCACCAGGGACACGCCCTCGTTCATCGTCACGGCGAGCGGCTGTGCGCCTCCCATTCCGCCCAGGCCGGCGGTGAGCACCACGCGGCCGCGCAGCGTGCCGCCGAAGTGCTGGCGGGCCACCTCGGCGAAGGTCTCGTACGTGCCCTGCAGGATGCCCTGCGTGCCGATGTAGATCCACGATCCCGCCGTCATCTGCCCGTACATGGTCAGGCCCTGGCGCTCGAGATCGCGGAACACCTCCCAGTTCGCCCAGTGGCCGACGAGGTTGGAGTTGGCGATGAGCACCCGCGGCGCCCATTCGTGGGTCCGAAACACGCCGACCGGCTTGCCCGACTGCACGAGCAGCGTTTCGTCATGCGCCAGGTCACGCAGCGTCCCGACAATGGCCTCAAAGGCCGGCCAGTCGCGAGCCGCCTTGCCCGTGCCGCCGTAGACGACGAGGTCCTCAGGTCGCTCGGCAACCTCCGGGTCGAGGTTGTTCATGAGCATCCGCAGAGCCGCCTCCTGCGGCCAGCCGCGACAGGAGATCTGCGTTCCGCGTGGCGCGCGCACCGTCCGCGGGCCGATCGTCGTGGTCACGCTCGGAGTATGCGCCGCTGGTCCTTGGCCGGCCAGACGGCCTCGGCGCGCGAGGCTACAGCTCGCGGCGCACGACGGGGAAGCGCTCGTCGTCCACTGCCGTGGTGAAACCAAGGCCGTGCCAGAAGGCTGGCCGCGCGCCGCTCTGCTCGTCCTCGCCACGGGTCAGGTCGGGATAGGCCTCGACAGCCGCAAAGCCGCGCTCGGCCAGGTCGGTGCATACGGCGTCGACCAGCTGCCTGGCATGACCCTGTCCGCGCTCCCCGCCCCTCGACGCGATGCATGTGATCACAGCCGGCAGCGGTGCTTCCGGCAGCTGGCTGTAGAGCTCGCGCAGCCGCTGGGCACGAGGGTAGGCTGACAGAGGGCCGAACTGGCAATAGGCGACCGGCTCGTTTTCCACCAGCAGGACCTTGGCGTACGAGCCGAAGACGCCCCTGCCTCGGTCGAGCAGCGCCAGCTTGCGCGGAACCCCCTCGAGGAGCGGGCGCTCCCGCCTGGTCACCGGCGCGAACGGGTTGTCCAGCGGCGTCGCAAACAGGTCGTCATCGGCGAACGTCGGCGGCAGGGACGCGCGGGCGGAGGGCAGGAACGGGTTATGCGCTTCCTCCGGCGACGGCGCGAAGGGGTTGTCGGGCGGCAGCGAGCGGGCCGGCGCGGGGGCCCGGTCCGGCTTCAGCCAGCCCGGCCGGTGAAGCTTTGTCCCGCGGTCTGCGTCTTCCCAGTAGTCGCAGGTCCGGTGATCGAAGCGTTCGTCGGCGCAGGGAGGGAGGAGCCGAAAGCTCGCCTCATCGGTGATATCGACGATCCGCGCGGTCATCAGGCGACCAGTCTACGAACCGGCGCGCAGTGAGTCGTCTGCAGGCAGCAGGTCCAGCAAGGCCCCGGTGGTGACCAGCTCGATCGCGGCCGCTATGTCCGGGCCCGGGTCCCGGTCCTCGGCCAGGTGGGGCACCCGGCCCCGGACCACCTGCTGGGCGGCAACGACTCCCTGTCCCGGTGGCGGTCCCTCGCGTGCTCTGAAGTCGAGCCCCTGAGCCGCGCACAGCAGCTCCATCGCCACGACGCGCTCCACGTTTCGCACCACATCACGCGCCTGGCGCGCAGCGATCGGGCCCATCGAGACGTGATCCTCCTGGTTGGCCGAAGTGGGGATGGTGTCGACCGACGCCGGATGGGCAAGCACCTTGCACTCGGAAACCAGCGCGGCCGCGGCGTACTGAAGCAGCATCAGCCCGCTGTTCAGGCCGGCGTTCTCGACCAGGAAGGCGGGCAGCCCGGAGGAACGCGCATCGACCAGCTGGGCGATGCGTCGCTCGCTCATCGCGGCGAGGTCGGTCAGCGCGATGGCCAGCATGTCCATAGCCAGCGCCACGGGTGCGCCATGGAAGTTGCCACCCGATACGACACGTCCGCCGCCGGTCGCCATTACCGACGGGTCGACCCCGCCCTCGGGAAACACGAGCGGGTTGTCCGTCGCGGAGTTGACCTCGATCTCCAGCACGCGGCGCACGTAGACGAGCGCGTCGGCAACCGCGCCATGCACCTGTGGCACGCAACGCACGGAGTACGGGTCCTGCACGCGGTGGGCGAGCGGATGATGGGCCTGCTGGAGCTGGGAGTCCCGTAACAGGTGGCGTAGCTGGGCTGCCACCCGTAACTGGCCGTGGTGAGGCCGCGCTTCCTGGTAGGCCGCGGCATAGGCGACGTCCGTGCCCAACAACGCCTCGTTGGTCATGGCCGCGGTGACGGTCGCCGCTCCCAAGGCCCGCTCGGCGTCGATCAGCGCCAGCGCGCCAACAGCGGTCATCTGCTGGGTACCGTTCAGCAGGGCCAGCCCCTCCTTCGACTGCAGCACGAGCGGCTCGAGCCCGTGCCGGCGCAGCGCGTCCATCGCGGGGAGTTGCTTGCCATCGACCTCGACTGCGCCTCGGCCGATCAGTGGCAGGGCCAGGTGGGCCAGCGGTGCCAGATCGCCCGACGCGCCGACCGACCCCTGCTCAGGGACGACCGGGTGGATGTTCAGGCGCAGCAGGTCGAGCAGCCGCTCGACCAGCACAGGGCGGCAGCCACTGTCGCCCCGGGCGAGGGTGTTGGCACGCAGCAGCAGCATCGCGCGCACGACGGGTGCCTCGTGCGCCGGCCCCACTCCAACGGCATGGCTCACCAGCAGGTTGGCCTGCAATCGCTCGGCATCGGCGGTGCCGATCAGCTCCGAGGCGAGATACCCAAAGCCGGTGGTGACGCCGTAGACAACCTGGTTGGCCGCAACGACCTCGTCTATGACCGCTCTGCTGGCCAGCATCCGGCTGCGGGCGCCTTCGTCGAGGACCGCATCGCGGCCGCCGCGCGCCACGTCCTCCAGCTGCTCGAGGGTCAGCTCGTGGCCGGTCAGCCGCAGCTGGCTCATCGGCGCCGCCCCGCCAGCCGGTGATAAACGGCATACGCTGCGCCGCCGATGGCGAACGTGCCGACCATGAAGGCAAGCGCCCAGAACAAGATCTCCAGCTCCACCCGCTGCTCAGCCCCAGTTGGCGTCGGACGTGCCAGGCAGATGGCAGGCGTCGTTGGCCAGCAGCAGCTGAGGCCCCTCCGCCCGGCTGGTCCAGCGCAATACGGTCAGGCCTGCCCAGTCGAACTGAAAGCGGCGGCGGTAGTCGGCGAGCGGGGCGCCGAGCAGCACTGCCAGCATGATCCGATTCAGCGACGAATGGCCGACGGCGAGCACGACCCGCTGGTCGCCGTGCTTCTCCCACCAACCAAGGAGCTGGTCGATGAAGTCGCGCACGCGTTCCGCGACCAAGAGGCCGCTCTCGCCACCCGGAAACACGAATGTCGAAGGGTCTTCGGAATAGCGTGCCTGCTCAGCCGGGAAGCGCTGTTCGATCTCTGCGACGGTGACTCCCTCGAAGGCGCCGTAGTCAAGCTCCATCAGCCGGTCGTCCGGCTCCACCGTCCTCCGTCCCGCGAGGATCTCGGCCGTTTCCATCGCCCGGCCGAGCGGGCTCGAGAGGACCCTGTCGAGCTGTACGCCGGCAAGGCGCGACGCCAGCCGCTCGGCGTCGACGCGGCCCCGATCGCTGAGCGGCGCCACAATTCGCTGTCCCAGGTACTGCTCGGGCTCCGAGCGGAGGGTGTGGCCGTGGCGGGTCAGCAGCAGGGTGAGCACTGGCCCACGATACCCGGCCGGCGGCCGGCGGGCGACGATTTCAGCGAGGGCGCCGGCGGCGCAGCCCGGCGATGGCCACCACGGCGAATATCAGCGCGGTCGCGGCAAGGGTGCCGGCCACGAAGAGCCAACCGGCGCCAGGGTCACCGGGGGTCGGGCGCGGCGAAAGTGGCGGCTGCGTAGGCTCGGGTGGCTCCGTCGCCTCCGGCGGCTCCGGCGGCTCCGGCGGTGTGGGCGCCGCACCGAAGAGCTCTACCGCCTGCGCCAGTGCCTCGTCGCCTGCCTCCGTCCCGATTACTCCGGACGCCACGCACGGGTTGTAGCCATGAGTGCCGCCTTGCTCCTGCCGAAAGAGGACCAGCAGCCGGCGCTCACCGGGACTGACGAAGGGATCGCAGGAGCTCATGCTCTGGCTCCCAAAGCCCAGCCAGACGACGTCCGTGGCTCCTGGCCCGTGGAACCAGGTGTCGACCGCGACCGGTGTCCGATCGGGCAACTGCTGTCCGATCGTGCCGACCACGATGACGGTGTTCTCCTCGCGGGCCACCTCCGCCAGGCTCGGCAGTGGCGCCACGCAGGAGCAGGCCAACCCGGGCAGCGGCGCAACGAACGATTGAGCCAGGACAGCCCCCAGCGCGAGCACGAACCCCAGCCCAAGGGCCCGCAGGGAGCGCGCCGGCTGCGACCTGATTGTCATGCGGCGCCAGACGGCAGAGCGGAACGGTTGGTTCCGTGCGCTATCCTCGGGCCCACAAACGCAAGATACGCCTCTCCTTCGGGGTTGGGTGGAAATCCCGACCGGTGGTCGGCGCAGGCAGGCGCTCCGCGCCCGCCGCTCGCCAGCCCACGACCCGGAGCCGTGGCCGCCCCATCGTGGCTCGGTGAAGGTGGATCCCCTCGCAGGGAGCCGACGGTCAGAGTCCGGATGGAAGAAGGGAGGCGGGGACTGCCTCGGCTCGACCTGTGTGCGAGCCGGTCGCCCGCAGCCTTCGCCCTCTCACCCGCGGTGGAGCGGCCGGAGGATCATCGACTGGCGACGATCAGGCTGAACGACGTAACGCGATCCTTCCAGCTTCCTGCTGGCCGACTGAACGTGCTCGACTGCGTGACCCTTTCCGTCGCGCAGCGTGAGGTGGTGGCCGTCATCGGCCCGAATGGTTCGGGCAAGAGCACACTCCTGCGGCTCATCGGCGGCCTGATCCCACCCGACACCGGCACGATCAGCATTGACGATCAACCCGTCAGCGAGGGCGATCCGCGGGTGGGCCTTGTATTTCAGGAGCCCCGTCTGCTGCCATGGCGCCGAGCGGTCGACAACGTCGCCTTTCCGCTGCAGCTGGTCGGCATGTCGCGTCAAGAGCGCCGTCTGCGAGCGATGGAGCTGCTTGAGCTGGTCGGCATGACCGACTTCGCCGATGCCTATCCACACCAGCTCTCGGGCGGCATGCGCCAGCGCGTGGCCATCGCGCGTGCCTTGGCCCGCCACCCATCGGTGCTCCTGATGGACGAGCCGTTCAGCGCGCTCGACGCATTGACGCGCGAACGATTCAACCTGGAGCTGCTGAGCCTCTGGCAGCGCACGGCCACGACCATTGTGCTTGTCACGCACAGCATTCCGGAAGCCGTCTTCCTGGCCGACCGGGTGATCGTGCTATCGCCACGTCCGGGGAGGGTCGTCGCTGAACTACCGGTCGAGCTCCCCCGGCCGCGCCGACTGGAAGCTGTGGACGAGGCAGCGTACTCGAGCATCGCGGCGTCGATCAGGTCATACCTGGCGGAGACCGATGCGACTGCTGCGTAGCCTCGCGCCGATTGTCGGTGCGGCGGCAGTGTTCCTGATCGGCTGGCGCCTCGTGGTGGTGCTGGGCGACTACCCTGCCTTCATCCTGCCCCCTCCCGAACAGGTTGCCGCACGGCTGGCCCGGGCCCTCGCCGATGGCACGCTTGTGCCGCACATCAGTGCGACGCTGACCGCCGTAGGGCTGGGGCTGCTTGTCGGCGCGGGCCTCGCCTTAGTCGCCGGCTACCTGCTCGCGCGATCGGGGCTGGCCGAGCGGCTGCTGTCGCCCTATCTTGTCGCCGCACAGGCCACGCCCATCCTGGCGCTGGCGCCGCTGATCGCGCTCTGGTTCGGCGCGGGACTGGCCTCGAAAGTCGTCATCTGTGCGCTGATCGTCTTCTTCCCGGTGGCGGTCGCGACGATGGTCGGCATTCGCTCGGTCGATGCTCGCCTGCTCGAGCTCGGTCGAAGCCTGCGGGCGTCGCGCTGGCAGATTTTCCGCCATCTCGAGCTACCCGCCGCCACACCGCAGATCCTGGGCGGCATGCGGGTGGGGGTGACGCTGTCGGTTGTCGGCGCCATCGTCGCGGAGTGGGCCGCGCCCGGTGAACGCGGGCTTGGCATGCTCGTGCTGCTCGCCCGCGGCAGCCTGTTCGACATCCCCTTGATGTTCGCGACCCTGATCACCATCGCGCTGATCGGGGTAGCCCTGTACCTGGTCGTCGTCGTCGTGGAGAGGCGCCTCGTAGGCGCATGGAGGAGCCACTCGTGAGATCGCTATCAATCGGCATGCGCCTGACCACGGTCGCCGCCCTGGTTGGGCTGCTCGGGGCATGCACGCCGGCTGGGCCGCCGACCCCCTCCCCGGCCCCGACAACCCGGCTGACGATCGGCCTGGGCTACCTGCCCAGCGTGCAGTTCGCCCAGTTCTACCGCGCTCAGCGCCAGGGCTACTATCTTGACGCCGGCCTGGAGGTGACCTTCCAGAATCGGATCGATCCGGACCTGATCACGCTCGTCGGACAGGGCGCGATCGACATGGGCATGGGCGACGGCACGAGCATCATCTCGGCCGTGGGGCAGGGCATCCCGGTGCGGTACGCGGCCTCCATCTACGCACGCTTTCCGAGCGTCGTCTATGCGCCGTCCGACAGCGGCATCGCGGAGCCCGCTGATCTGGCCGGGCGCAGCCTCGGCATCCCGGGTCGGTTCGGCTCGTCGTGGATCATGCTCCAGGCGCTGCTCGCCTCAGCGGGGCTGACTCCCGACGACCTCCAGATCCAGCTCTACCCGGATTTCGGCCAGATGGTCGGCCTGCGCGAGCGCCAGGTCGAGGCGGCAACCGGCTTTGCCAACAACGAGCCGGTCCAGCTCGGGCTCGCCGGCTTCCCCGTCAACGTCCTGCGGGTCGACGAGATCACGCCGCTGCCCGGCCCCGGGCTGGTCGTGGGCGAAGCCACCCTCCGCGACAAGGCGCCAGCGCTGCGCTCGTTTGTGGCGGCCACCCTCCGCGCGATGGAGGAGATAGCGGCGGACCCTGCCGCAGGGCTGGAGGACTCGATTGCTGCCGTGCCCGAGCTTGGAGACAGCCGTGAAGCACAGCTCGAGGTACTCCGGCAGACGATCCAGATGTGGCAGAGTCCCTATACAGTGGAGCAAGGGCTGGGTGCGATTGACCGCCAGGCATGGGCGGACTCGATCGAGTTCATGCAGTCGCTGCCCGAGCTCAACCTGCCCGACACGCTGACTGCAGACGAGATGGTGACCGAGGAGCTACTGCCGTGACCGAGGAAGAGAGGAAGCCGCGATCGGCCGAGCCGACGCCCGAGCTGCCCGAGTCCGGAGCGGACCTCGAGCCACGGTCGCAGCCCCTGGCCCACGACGAGCCGGCTGAAACGCATGGCCACGACCATGAGCCGGCGGTCGGTGACATCCCCGCCGACGGGCACGCGTCGCACGGCGCCTCCGACACGCACGGTGACGTGCACGATGCGGGTCAGGGAGCGGAACACGAGGAGGCCAGAGTGGGCCCCATCGATTGGGCTGCCTGGGGCTACGCGCTGATCGGTGTTGCCGTCGCCCTCGTCGTGATCGCCGCCTTCTGGGTGGCCGCCTACCAGCCGTTCTAGAAGAGACCGACCACCTCGCCTCGGTCGTCAAGGTCAACGTTCTCGCCGGATGGGCGCGACGGAAGGCCGGGCATCATCATCATGTCGCCGCAGTAGGCGGTTACGAACCCGGCCCCGGCGAAGAGGCGCGCCTCGCGAACCGGGATGCGGAACCCCGTCGGCCGACCCTTCAGCTGGGGATCGTGGCTGAGCGACAGAGCCGTCTTGGCCATGCACACCGGTAGTCGCTCGTAACCAAGGCGCTCGTAGGCGGCCAATTGGGCGGTGGCCAGCTCGCTGTAATCGACTCCATCGGCGCCGTAGATGCGACCGGCGATCGCCTCGATGCGGTCGGTCAGGCCGGCCTCCTCCGGGGTCAGGAAGACAAAATCAGGTGCACCGTCCCGAGCTGCTGCCCAGACCGCCCGCGCCAGCTCGACGGCTCCGGAGCCACCATCGCTGAAGTGGCGGCTGACGACGGCGTCGCGCGCGCCGGCAGCAAGTGCCTCCTCGCGGACCACGTCGAGCTCCGAGGCGTGGTCCCCGGGGAAGTGGTTGATCGCCACCACCGCCGGGATGTTGTACGTCCGGACGATCTCGATGTGGCGGGCAAGGTTGGCGCAGCCTCGGCGCACGCCCTCGGGGTTCTCCTCCGTCAGGGCAGCGTCAAGGGGCTTCCCCGCGACGACGTGTCCAACCCCGCCGTGCATCTTCAGTGCCCGGACGGTGGCGACGATAACGGCCGCTGAGGGCCGCAGTCCTGACAGCCGACACTTGATATCGACGAACTTCTGGAAGCCCATGTCGGCTCCGAAGCCGGCCTCCGTGACCACAGCGTCCAGCAGCTTCAGCGCGATGCGGTCTGCCACCACCGAAGAGTTCCCGTGCGCGATGTTGGCAAAGGGACCGGCGTGGATGAAAGCCGGCCCACCCTCCAATGTCTGGACGAGGTTGGGCCGGATCGCCTCGCGCATCAGTGCCGCCATTGCGCCGGCGACACGCAGCTGTTCGAGCGTGACCGGCGTGCCGCTCTCTGTCTCCCCGACAATCACCCGGCCCAGGCGAGCGCGCAGGTCAAGCAGGTCGTCAGCCAGCGCCAGGATGGCCATCACCTCACTGGCGGCGGTGATGTGCCACTCAGATGGGCGCTCACCTGCCTCGTCGCCGACACCCACCAGCACGCGTCGGAGCGCTCGGTCGTTGACGTCCACGACTCGCGGCCAGCGGACGCTGGAGCGGTCGATACCCAGGGAGTTGCCGCGAAACAGATGGTTGTCGAGGAAGGCAGCTGCCAGGTTGTGGGCCGCTGCGACGGCGTGCAGATCGCCCGTGAAGTGGAGGTTGATGTCCTCCATGGGCAACACCTGGCTGTAGCCGCCTCCGGCGGCGCCCCCTTTGAGACCGAAGACGGGCCCGAGGGACGGCTGGCGTATGGCCGGCGCTGCCGGGACCCCGATTCGGTTGAGACCCTGGGCGAGGCCGATGGTCGTGGTGGTCTTGCCTTCACCCAGCGGAGTCGGCGTTATTGCCGTGACGACGATCTCGCGACCGTCCGACTGACCCGCGCGTCGCTCAAGGGCGGCCAGGCTGACTTTGGCCTTGTAGCGTCCGTAGGGGTCGTACTCGTCGGCGCCCAGGCCCAGGTCGCCGGCAACCTCGGCGATGGGTCGGAGCTCCGCGGCGCGGGCAATGTCCAGGCTCGACTTCATTGCGTCTACGCGGCTGCGGCTGGGGCTGCTCAGGCCGCGCGCCGCTTGCGACCGTGCCCCGCCGTCAAGGGGTGGCTGGTCATCTGCCATCGAGCGGCGCGTGCCAGGTGTTCCAACAGGATTGCGTTGGTCAGTGGACCGACGCCGCCGGGCACCGGAGTGATTGCTGCGGCGACCCGCCGGGCGCTCTCGAAGTCCACGTCGCCGACGATGCCAGCGGGCACGACGTTGATGCCCACGTCCACAACCAGCGCGCCCGGCGCCAGCATGTCGCCCGTGACCAGGCCAGCGTGCCCGGCAGCGGTAACGACGATCTCCGCGCGGGCGACCTCCGCTTCGAGGCTGCGCGTCCGCCGGTGGCAGACGGTTACTGTGCAGTGCTCGCGCATGAGCAGCAGCTGCACGGGCTTGCCCACGACGTTGCTGCGACCGATCACCACCGCCCGCTTGCCGACGAGGTTGAACCCGGAGTCCTTCAGGATGTGCACGGCGGCCTCTGCACAGGCCGGCAAGAAGCCCTCGTATCCGAGGGCCATCAGTCCTGTGTTGAGCGGATGAATGCCATCAATGTCCTTGGCCGGCAGGATCGTGTCGGTGACGGTGCTCAGCGGGATGTGCCGGGGCAGGGGCATCTGCACGATCACGCCGGCCACCTCGCGCTCGCGGTTCAGCCGGTCAAGTTGCTCTCGCAGCTGCTCCGCCGTCGTGGCCCGTGGCAGCTCGATGACGCGGGCCTTCACCCCCACCAAGCGGCAGGTGCGCAGGATCTGCTGCACGTACACGCTCGAGGCCGCCTGGCGCCCCACCTTGACCACGGCCAGCGTCGGTTCCAGCTGATAGCGTCGCTGGACGTCAAGCACGATCCGCTTTGCCCGGCGCCGCACCGTCGCGGCGAGGGGAGCGCCGAGGAGCAGCTGCGCGCCGCGGTCTGAGCCCCTCGACGAGTTGACGCTGGCCGTCACCTCTGCTCCGGCTCGCGCAAACCTCCTCCGGCCACGCGCTGCGAGACGTGCAGCATGTCTCGCTCGATCATGTGCAACAGGCTCTCGACGCGAGCGGTTGCCCCGCCCGCGAAACGCTCATCCCCAACGTGGGGCAGGTTGATCATCACGTTCGCGGCCGCGCCCCGAGCGGCTGCCGCACACAGTCGCGCGGCGACCTCCAGATCGCTGGACGCGTTCAGGTTGCTGCGGCCGGCGACGCTCTCGATCTCGTCCAGCAGGCGCGCGCACTCCTCGAGAACGGTCAGCGGTACCTCGGACGCCTCGCGTGCCGCCGCGCGCAGCGCCTCGTCACGTGCGGTCCGCTCCTCGTCGCTGTCGCGCGACATCCGCATCGCTGCCGAGAATCGACCATAGGCCAGCGCGTCCGCATCGGCCAGGTCGAGCAGCCGCAACCGCGAGTCGTCGGCCACTTCAAGAGCGCGCTCGTTCGTCGTCCTGTACGAGCCGTACTTCGGCCGGTCGAGAGAGAGCCGCGCGACCATGGCCAGCAGGCTCGCAGCGAGGCTGGCGGCCACCGCCGATGCGCTGCCGCCGCCCGGCACGGGATCGCCAGAGGCCAGTCGCTCGGAGAACTGACCCAGGCTCTGCCTGGCGAAACTTTCCCTCGCGCTGTCCATGAACTCGATTGTCGCACGCTGGCGGGGTCGCGAAAGGCGGCTCTTGCCCTCACGTGGGCGTTGGGTCAGGCCGCCTCCAGGCCCTCTACCAGCCAGCGTCGGCGCCGATGCTCGAAAGTCAGGCGAAGGCGTGCCTCGGGCGTACGCACTTCAAAGATGCGCCGCGGGCCCCTGTCGACCGGGTAGGCCGCAAGCTCGTCGCGGACCTGATCGATGTCAATGACTGGCACTTGTTCGTCTGCGACCTGGATGCTGCGCGGACGCCCGTCGAACCATCCGCAGCGGACGCGCACCGGGGTGGGGGTCACATTGACTATCGCCATTCAGCCATCTCCTTGGTGGGAGAACATCTGTTCTACACGGCCTGACGCTATCGAACAGACGTTCGATTGTCAAGCGCTGATCGAGGAGTCGATGCGGTAAGACTCGGTCAGGGCCGTGCCAGCTTTCCTGTCACTCGCGCGAGTCAGCCTTCGGTCTCGGGAGCACGGAGATGGTCGCGCTCAAATGGCCCGGGGACGTCGGCTTCGATCAGCCGCGCTCTCCGCAGGGCGCGAGGGCCGTAGCGCTGCCTGACGAGGTCCGCCGCCTCCATGGCGCGACGCCGTCGCGGGTTCGGGTCATCGAAGAGTGCCAGCTGTTGTCGGGCACTCAGGTTGTAGGCCCCCACGCCAACCAGCCTCAGCTTCATGCCGTGGACCTCCCGCCTGACGAGCTCAAGGGAGGTTAGCCAGAGGACCTCGGTCACGTTTGTCGGCACGGCCAGCGTCCTCTGCCGGGTCATCGTGTTGAAAGCGGAGTCACGGATCTTGACCCCGACCGTCGCCGCCCACAGGCCATCGGCTCGGAGGCGGCCGCCCACACCCTCGCTCAGCGCCAGCAGCGTGCCCTCGATGACGGCCCAGTCGGCCGTGTCGACCTCAAAGGTGTGCTCCTGACTGATCGACCTGGCGGCCGCATCCCGTCCCACCGGGCTGACGTCGATCCCGCGTGCGCGAGCAGCCAGCTCGGGTCCATGGGCACCGAAACGCCGGCGCAGAAGCTCATCGGGTAGCTCAGCGAGATCGCCGATCGTCGTCACGCCGTACTCGGCCAGCCGTCGGCGTGTCGCCTGGCCCACCCCCCACAGGCGCTCGATGGGCAGTGGTGCCAGGAAGGAGGCCTCGGTCCCCGGAGCCACGACCACGAGCCCGTCCGGCTTGCGCAGGTCGGAGGCCACCTTCGCCACCAGACGATTGATGGCAATCCCGACGGACGCGGTAAGCGCCAGCTCCTCGCGGATCGCAGCCTTGATACGGCGCGCCACCTGCTCGCCGCTGCCCAGCAGCAGGTCGGTGCCCGACAGGTCGAGGAATGCCTCGTCGATCGAGACCTGCTCGACGGCGGGTGTGAACCGCCGCAGAATGGCCATGACCTGCCGGCTGACGCCGCTGTAGCGGCGCCCGTCGACCGGGAGGAAGACGCCCTCGGGGCAGAGCGCTCCAGCGGTCCGCAGCGGCATTGCCGAGCGCACGCCAAAGCGACGCGCTTCGTACGACGCCGCGCTCACCACGCCCCGATCGCTGGGCCCGCCGCCTCCGACGATGACCGGCCGGCTCAGGTGGCACCGGCCACGGAGCAGCTAGCCCTTCGGCTCCACCGCGATGGTGACCTCCGGCGTCATGCCCGGAAACACCTTGATCGCCACCTTGTAGGTGCCGAGCATCTTGAGCGGCTCATCCAGCTCGATCTTGTGGCGGTCGACCTCGATGCCGCGCCGGCCGAGAGCGTCGGCGATGTCCTTGGACGTGATCGAGCCATAGAGCTTGCCGCCCTCGCCGACCTTCACGCCCATGGTCAGGGTGGTCGAACTGATGCGCTGGGCGGCGATCTCCGCTTCCTCGCGCTCTCGCTTCCGTTTGTCCTCGCGGCTGGCGATGTCGTGCTGCCACGCGCGATAGGCGCCCCCGGTGGCGGGCACCGCAAGTTTGCGCGGGAGCAGGAAGTTCCTTGCATAGCCGTCGGCGACGTCCTTGAGCTCACCGCTCTTGCCGAGCGCATTGACATCCTTGGTCAGGATCACCTTCACGCGGGTACTTCCTCCATCTGTGACCAGCTTCGGCGGTCTCCATCGGCCCCTCGATCGGACGGCTTGAGCCCCGCCACCAGCTGCTGGACGCGTTCGTCGAGGCCCGTGCTCCGGGCGACGTCGGCGACCGTCTCGAGCGCCTCCGGCACACGGGCGACGGCTGCCCGAACAGGGGCCGGGATGGTGCGTCGGACGCGCCTCAAATCTTCATCGAGCTCCGAACGCTGCATCCCCAGCTCGGCCAGCTTCTCGTCGATCAGCCCGGCAGGCAGGCCATCAAGGAAGAGGTCGACAGCGAGCACGATCACGGCGATGTCATCCAGCGCCCCCAGCACGGGGATCCGGTCCGAGATGAGGTCGAGCGGGCTCAGAACGTAGCCGGCGGCCAGGATCAGCAGCGCCTTGCGCGAGGCCGGCACGCGTGGATCGAGAGCCAATGCCAGCAGCAGCCGACCGTATGTCGGGCCGCGGCTGGCCAGGGGCAGAAAGGCCATCAGGTTTAGCGCCTTCGTCAGGCGCGAGCTTCGTCGGGGGCTCATCGGATGCCCGAGTATAGGCGGAGTGCGATACAGTCCCCCGCGCAGGGCAGGGAGCGCGGACCGTCGGCCACACGGCCAACGTCGCTCCCGGGGTAATCCAGTGGCTTCCAGCAGGCGTCAATTCTGCGGGCCTTGCTTGACAATCGAACAGGCGTTCGGTTATGGTGCCCCGAAAGGAGGCGCCAGTGACCAAGCACGATGCGGCGCGCAAGCAGCGCATCATCGACTACATCGCTGCCACGGTCCGCCAGCGTGGCTATCCGCCATCGGTCCGTGAGATCGCGAGCGCGGTGAACCTGGCCTCCACCTCTGCCGTCCACCACCATCTGCAGGCTCTCGAGCGAGAGGGCTACCTCGAGCGCGGCGCCACCCGCTCGCGCGCGCTCCGCCTGACGCCGACCGCGCTTTTGGCGGGCGGCTCAGCCGACGGCCTGTCGCAGCGCGTCGCGCCTGTCGGCCATGCCTTGCCCGTGATCGGTGAGATCGCAGCCGGTGGGCCCATCGAGGCCTATCAGGACGCATCCGAGACGCTCAGCGTGCCTGAAAGCCTGGCGCCCAGCTCAGACGCATACGTGCTGCGGGTTCGCGGAGATTCCATGATCGATGCCCACATCACAGACGGGGACTACGTCGTCATTCGCCCCCAGCAGACGGCGCGCAATGGCGACATCGTGGTGGCCCAGGTGGAGGAGAACGCGGTGACGCTCAAGCGCTTCTTCCGCGAGAAGGATCGCGTCAGGCTGCAGCCGGCCAACGAGCAGTACGCCCCGCAGTACTACAGCGACGTGCGCATCCAGGGCAAGCTCATCGGGGTGATTCGCCGGGTCGACTGAGCGCCGGTCGATCGGTGCGCAGCACCCGGCTCACAAGTCCACACAATCCACAGCCCGCAGCCAAGTCGTGGGCAGACTTCGTCCATAACCCGGTTGTTGACGGGGCCGGCCCGACCGACCATGGCCTTGACCATCAACGCTCAGCCGGAGCACACCGCCCTTGTCCATTGACCGCCTGCCGCCACAGTCCATCGAAGCCGAGCAGTCGGTTCTGGGCGCGCTGCTGATCGACCGCGATGCGGTCATCGAGGTGGCCGATGTGCTGCGGCCGGTGGACTTCTATCGCCAGGCGCATGGCACCATCTACGAGGCGGTCCTCGAGCTCTACGATAAGCGCGAGCCGATCGACATCGTCACCGTCTCCGAGGTCCTCGAGCGCAGCGATCGTCTGGAGCAGGTCGGTGGCTCGGCTTACCTGACCAGCCTGATCAACCTGACGCCGACCGCCGTCAACGCAGTCCATTACGCGCGCATCGTCGAGCGGAAGGCGGTGCTGCGCAACCTGATTGGTGCCGCCGGTCGCATCGCCGCGATCGGCTATGACGAGAACACGGACGTCGGCGAGTCGATTGACCGCGCCGAGCAGGAGCTCTTCGCCGTCAGCCAGAAGCGAGTCGAGACCGGCTTTGCGCCGCTGAAGACGCTGCTGCACTCGGCCTACGACAGACTCGACTACCTACACCAGCACCGCGGCGAGATCAGCGGCATACGAACCGGCTTCGCTGACTTGGACGCACTGACCAGTGGCCTCCAGCGCAGCGACCTGGTCATCGTGGCCGCCCGCCCAAGCGTCGGCAAGACGAGCCTGGCACTGAACTTCGCCGAGCACGCCGCCGTGCGCGAGGGCAAGACCGTTGGTGTCTTCAGCCTGGAGATGAGCAAGGAGCAGCTCGTCCTGCGTCTGCTGAGCTCCGTCGCCAACATCGATTCGCAGCGACTCAGGACCGGCTTCCTCGAGGAGATGGACTTCACGCGCTTGGCGCCGGCGATGAACTCGCTGGCCGAGGCTCCGGTGTTCATCGACGACACGCCAAACATCAGCACCATGGAGCTGCGCACCAAGGCTCGACGGCTGCAGGCGGAAGCGGGCCTGGACATGATCATCGTCGACTACCTCCAGCTGATGCAGTCCACGCTCAACTCGCGCGACGCCAACCGGGTCCAGGAGGTGAGCGAGATCACGCGCGGGCTCAAGGCGCTAGCGCGCGAGCTGCAGGTGCCGGTAATCGCGCTGTCGCAGCTCTCGCGCCAGACCGAGATGCGCGAGAACAAGGAGCCCCGGCTGTCCGACCTGCGCGAGTCGGGCTCGATCGAGCAGGACGCCGATCTGGTCGGCTTCGTCTACCGGGACGAGTACTACAACGGCGAGGAGTCGGAGCAGCAGGGAATCGCGGAGCTGATCCTGGCGAAGCACCGGAACGGTGCGACCGACACGGTCAAGCTCTCGTTCCTGAAGCGGTACGCCAAGTTCGCCGACCTGGCGGCCGCGTAAGGAGGGGTCGGACCGGAACGCGGAAGGAGCAGGTGATGATCGACCAGACGATCTGGCTCGCACCGCGGGTGACGGCCTTCACGGCCGTCTGTGCGCTCTGCGAGAGCGAGCGCGGGTACCACGGAGCGCACGTGGAGGGGCGGCTGCCGCTCGAGCGGGCACACGGCACGGCGCGCTGCGACCGCGGTCACGAGCTGCGGGTCGAGCGCGCCCACCACGATCCGATCGGCGTGCTCGACGCCGCCTAGGCTGGGCGGCCGCCTGCCGCCCGGCCGATCGGGCATGATCCGCGCGTGCCCGCGACCGTGATC
>DATLGJ010000007.1:0-52592 GCA_035540555.1 Candidatus Limnocylindrales bacterium
GTGCTGCTCCGGATCGGGCGGTCGGGCCGGTCCACGTAACCCGGCTGGTGCCAGTACTCCATGCGCTCCCGGTAGGTGGCGGGACCGGCGAGGCGGCGACGTGTTCAACCTTCACGCCACCGACCGCGCCGGTCCTCGCCGACGACGGAGGGCAGATAGTCTCCGTAACCCGCGCTCGTGGCCGCTGCGCGCGAGTCGAGGGCAAGTCTGCTACTCGGCTGACCGCGCCGCAGACCCTCACCGTCACCCGGTTCGCGGGTTCTGCTCTCCAAATCGGGCCTGCCCGCCTACGCTGCGACCGGGCGCGCCGGGACCCGACGCGGCATCACCGCCCGCCCGGTACGACCCGACGCGAGACACGGCTTACCCGCCTCGTGCGGGACGTAGCTGACGTCCTTCGAGCCGCACCCCGAGCAGAAGGCACCGGCAGCCTCGCCACGACCACACGCCCGGCAGCGCTGATCGAGCCTGCCCTGCTGCCAGAGCTGGTCAGTCACTCACCTGCCTCCTCATCGTCGCCCGCCTCGACGGCACTCGACGGGCCTGCCCAGCCGCGCATTCGCTCGACTGCTTCCTGCACGACAGCCAGCGCGGCCTCGGCCTGCTGGACGACCGGCGCGGACGGGTGCAGCGAGGCGCGACCGGCTGCCCAGCCACGGAAGACGAGCACGCCGACCAGCGTGCTGACCGTCTGGCGCAGCGCCGCGATCTGCTCGCCTGCCCGGTCAGTCAGGTCACCGACCAGCTCATCGGCCTGCCCGGTCAGGTCGAAGCGCTCGGCCTCGACCTGCGCGACGAGTTCGGCCTCGGCCTGCGCGACGGCATCGCCATGCGCAGCGACCGCGCGAGTGGCCGCATCGAGCGCGGCCTGCGCCTTCTGGGTCTCGGGAGTGCCGGGATCGGCCTTGCCCGCCCGGATGGCTTGCGCGTAGCTGGCCTGATCGGCAGCCTTCGCGCGCTCCAGATCGCGGACGGCCTGCTCACGCGTGCGCCGCGCCTCGACCTGTGCCGACCGGAGACGGTTCAGGTCGCTGATGGCGCGGCGCAGCGGGTCGGAGGTGATGCCCTCCGGCACGGGCGGCACCTTGCGAGGGTCGGGCGGCTTCGATGCGGCTGACCCCCGCGCGACGGGGGTGTTGCCGCCGAGGGTCGCGATGCCGAGCGGCTTGCGGTCTTCCAGCTTCAGCGCCTGAACGAGTCGCTGGGCGGTTGCGGTTGCCATGGTCTACTCCTCCTCGTGCGGGCCGAACACCATCCGGCCCAGACTGTTGATCGGGTCGCCGCGCCTGTTGCGTACCAGCGAGCGGAGGGCGGCGTTCATCTGCTCGCTCTGGCTGGGTGGCGCGCTGGGCACCGACGCACCCCGGTTGCCACCCCCGTAGTCGCCGAACGACTCGGGCCGGGTGAACCGTCCCTGCTGGTCACGCGCCCGCTGGCGCGCCTCCTCGGGTGAACCGCGCATCGCCCGCAGCAGCTCGTTCATGCCGGGGTCGCCCACGTCGGGCGGCGGCTCGGCGCGCAGGGCACCCAGAAGGCCTTCGCTGCCGGTCAGGTACGGCTCGGCCTCGGCCAGCTCCCTGACCAGAGTCGCCGGTTCACCGGCTTCACCGGCCAGCGCACGCACGGCCAGCGCCGGGTTGCGGAAGCCGAGGCGTCGCGCCTCGCGCTCGATGGCGGCTTCGCGCCGCTCGTTGTCATCCACTAGCTACCTCCTCTGGGACTCGCTCGCTGCATCACGACGGCGGCGCTGCTTGCGGGCACGGGTCGTGCTCGATGAAGCCCGGTCCGACCTTCGTGTAGCTCCCAGCCGACACGGGATGGCCGCAGATGCGACAGGGACCTTCGGTCGGCGTGACGGCCAGCCCGTTGCTCCTCGGGTCGATAGACCCGCGCCTGCGGCCACTGGCTGGCTGGCTGGTATGGCTGGTATGGAGCATTCGGTCGGCATGCGGACCGGATGCGGACCGCATGCGCGCCTGCTCCCATCGCCGGTCGGCGGCGTGCTTCGCCATCTCGCTTCGGGCCTGCATCCGAGCGCGGGCAGGGCCATACCACTCCTCCCACGCCTCGGCTGGCACGCGCCCGTCGGCGTCGATCAGGCCGACCGACTCCAGCGCGGCACGGGCGGCGTCGTACTCGCAGGGCAGGGCTGGCACCCATGCGTCCTCTAGGGTCACGTCGCCGCGCTGGCTCGACCATGCCTCGGCCAGCAGGGCCATGTAGGCGCACCAGTAGACCGGCCAGTCCTCCGGGTAGCGCCGCTGAAGCTGGCGAGTGCGCCGGTCGTATGCCCAGCTCGTGCTGATGTCCATCCGGACCAGCCGATCGCGGCTCACGGCTCGGCCTCCGACTCGACCGAGGCGAGTCTAAGAGCTGTCACCGGCCCGCCCTCGGGTGCGAGGCTCGGTCGGTTCCTCCATTGCTCCGGTTACGACTGGCAGCGCCACTACCCAGCAGGGGGTGCCCCCGACCACGCGCTCGATTGACAGCAGCACGGCCTCCCGCCCGCCTCCGTACAACTCCTCTACAGCAAGGCCTGCCAGCTCGGGCGCGGGTGCCTTCGCCTGCGGCACGGCCCACAGCTCCCAGCCGAGCAACCGGCGCAGGTGGTGCCCGGTGATCTCGCCCACTGGCACGCGCCGACCGTCCACGTCGAAGATCGGCAGCTCCCAGCCGCTCACGGTGCGTCCTCCGCCGAGTCAGCCTGCCGTTCGGCGGCGGCCTCGATCATCGGCAAAGCGACGACCTCGCCTAATGACTCACCATCGAACGTCCCCATCTGGCCAGCCACCATCTGCGCGACGACCTCGTCGCTGAACGCGGCGACGGGCTGCATATCGTTGCCGTCGCCGCGCAGCACCAGCCAGACGTAGCGCGCGCTCATCGGCTGCGCACCTTCGCTGACCGGTAGGCGATGCGCTGGTAGTGCAGCCGACGGGCGATCGTCGCGCGCCGGGTGATCTCGGCCTCGCTCAGTCCGTCTGGCATGGTCCAGCTCGGGCAGACGCGGCATGAATGGCCGGTGCGGAACGAGTCAGCGAAGGAGCGGCGGGCGGCTTGTGTGCGCGTCGAGCCATCCTGCCCGAGGTGCGAGCTGAAGGCCGCGATGCGGGCGCGCATCGTTCGCTCGGCGGGGGTCATCGCTCGCTCTTGCCCTGCGCCTTCTTCTGGCGCAGCTCCGCCAGTCGCCGCTCGGTGGCCTCGATCAGCAGGACGCTGGCCTGCTCCTTCGCCGACCGGAACTCCTGCTCGCCGATCTCGCGCAGCTTCGGCAGGAGGTCGAAGGGGATCTGGACGTAGAGCGCGCGCCGTTCCATGTACCGAACTGTGGCCTCGGCCCGCGTCGGTCACACGGCGCGAATAAGGGCATTTATTCAGGCGAAGTTGGTCAGGTCTCCTCGGGCCGGAGCTGACGCCGTGCGCGCAGTCGCGCGGGCATCCTGACCCCCTGCCGTTCCCAGCGGCGCAGGGTCTTGACGTCTACCTCTGCCAGCGCGGCGAAGGCCTGCACGGAGATGTCCTCATCGCGGTGGTGCTTCGACAGCCAGTCCTGCTCGGCCTTATCCACGACGCTCTGGGCACCCCGGCGCGGCCCAGCCGGTGCGCCTCGCCTCCGGCGCAGCTCCGCGTCAGTCCGGAGCAACACCACGACTCGCTCGAACACGCCAGCAGCCCTTCGCAGTTCGCTCGCCGCGTCCTCGACGACCTCGTCCTCAGGCAGCACGATCGCGACCCCGTCCCCGGCTGTCCACTGCGCCACGGCGCTGGTCTCCGGATGCGTGTAGCGCAGGCGAACAAGAAGCCGGAGCCGACCGTCGTCATACGACCACAGGCGCGCGCCGACAGGGATCGCTCCGGGAGTCTCGGGTTGCGCGAGGCGCGTCGTCGCTTCGACGGTGAACGGACCGTCGGTGTAGACCTCTACGCGCTGCTGTTCGTCCATCTGGCCTCCCATACAGGCCTGCGGCGGCGAGCGCGGTATGGGCGCGCCCGCCAGCCGGAGTCAATCCTGCCGTATCAACGCTTCGCCAGCCGGTCGCCGGGGGAGTACTGGGGGTAGGCCGCGCGCGCCCGGTCGTCGGCGGCGCTGGCCCCGTAGCGCCCGAGCATGCCCCGGCTGCGCCAGCCTGCCAGCCGCATCAGGTCTCCCTCCTGCATGCCAGCAGACAGCATCTCGTGGGCGTAGGTGTGGCGGAAGAGATGGGGGTGAAGCTGGGGGAGGCCGACCTGTCGGCCCCGGCGTCGCACAACCTGCAGAATGCCGCTGTCGCCGAGCTTGCCCTTCGTGCCCAGCCACAGCCACGGCTCGCCAGCGCGCGGGTGGCGCGCCCGGACGCGCAGGTAGCGGTCGAGCGCCCGCGCGGTGTGCTTGCCGAAGGGGGTGGCGCGCATCGTGCGGCTCTTGCCACGCACCCTCGCCACCGACAGGTCGAGGTCGATGTCGTCAAGGGTCAGCCCAGCGGCCTCGCCGCGCCGGATGCCGGTGTCGAAGAACAGGCGCAGCAGGGCATGGTCACGGCGCTGCTCGAAGCTCTGGCCCTCGGTGGCCTTCAGCAAGGCCGCGACCTGCTCGCCGGTAAGAACCTGTGGCGGGTCGAGTGGCACCAGCGGCGGCTTCATGCGCTCCATCGGGTTGCGCCCGATCTCGTCCTCCTCCACCAGCCACTTCCAGAACGGCGCGATGGAACGGAAGGCCAGTGACAGGGTGGCGGGCTTCAGCCCGCGCGCCAGCATCGCCTCCAGATAGGCCTCGATGTGCTCGCGCCGGACGGCCTCGACGTCGGTGGGCATGCCCTGCTCGGCCAGCCAGCGCTCCAGCGACCGCAGCGCCCCGGTGTACAGCTCGACCGTGCCCTCGGTGCGGTTGCTGGCGCGCAGGTGGCGGCGGTAGCTGTCAATCGCGCCACCGATGGTGATGCCGCCGACGGTGGCGGCGCGGTATCCTTGCTGCTGCATCTGGTGCTCCTCGCGGTGCGTGTGGGTTTTGCGCTCTGCAAGCATTGTGCATGGACACCAGATGCGCAAGTCGCAAGGTTTTGCGCTCCAGATGAGCGTGAAGTCTGCGAATACCGGGGCGGGAGTAGCTCAGTTGGTAGAGCGCTAGCCTTCCAAGCTGGATGTCGCGGGTTCGAATCCCGTCTCCCGCTCCAAGTCAGTCATGTAGCGCTTCTCGGACTGGCACCAGCTGAAGACGGCTGCTGCGCTGCCCGCGGCCTGATGCAGTCAGGGCAGCGCAAACACCCGTGAGCCGCCGAACCAGGCGTGGACGACCGGCCGTTCGTCCGACAACTCGATGGCGAAGATGACGATCCCCGCTGGACCGGCAGCCGTGGCGGTCACCTCGCTGAACGGCGCGTCGTCGTACGGCTGGATCGCCTGCCACGCCTGACCGTCGGTCGACGACCAGGCCACGCCGGCCTGCGGCTCGCCGGCATCTGTCAGGGCCAGCGAGCCCAGCGCCACAAAGCCGCCCGGCACGGCGTGGACCGCGACGGCAGCGTGACCCCTCAGTGCGGCCGGCTGCTCCGCCGTCCAGCGGATCCCGTCCTCAGAGCGCAGGACCGTCGCGCCTGCCTCGGGCGGATCGGCAGGCACCTGGTTGCCCACCGCTACCAGGCCGGCCGGCCCATGGGCGACTCCGTCGACCGCCACCTGCAGCGCGGCCGGCAACTCGGCCGGCTGGAATGACCGCCCATCACTCGAGTAGATGGCCTCGGTCGAGATCCTGTCGCTGTCGAAGTCGTAGGACGTACCGAGGCCGACGAGAACGCCCGCGCCCTCCACGAGCTCGCTGATGAAGCCGATCTCCGCCAGCTCGGTAACCGTTTCCCAGCGCTCGCCATCATGGCTCAGCCAGAGCGCCTGCTCGACCTCCTCGTCGCCGAGCGTGCCGCGGACCACCAGCCGGTCGAAGCCCACGGCGACGCCTTCGATGACCGCGCCAGGCATCAGCGGTGGCAGGGTCAGACGCGACCACCCGTCCGCGGCGCGGCGCCAGCCGGCATTGCCGGCCTCGGCCAGTTGGGGACAGTCCTCGTCGAAGGCAGGGCATGTGCTGACGTAGCCGAAGACGAAGAGCTCCCCGTCGAGCTCGATGACGTGGTCCAGACTCGCTCCGGCGAACGCCTCGTGGGTGGAGCGTTGCCAGCCGATCCCGTCGGTCGAGGTCCAAACGACTCCCTGCCTGATACCGTCCGGCCCCTCGCCCTCCGCCGGCTGGTAGCCGACCGCGACGAAGCCCTCGCTCGTGGCGGCGACCGCGCTCACGGCGAGCGCCTCGCCCACGGGAAAGTCAGCCAGATACGCCCAGTCCTCGCCGTTCGGATCGATCGGACCGGTCGGCGCCGGCGATCCGTGGGTCGCAGGAGGGCCGGCGGTGGCCGGCGGTGAGATGGTCGGCCGGAGTGCTGTCGGCTGCCCCGGACTCGGCTGGGGCGGCGTGCCGGCCGGCGGCCCTGGCGTGGGCGGCTGGCCAGGATCCGGTGTCGGCGCCGGCGCCGAAGCGCAGGAGATCAGCATCAGTCCAGCCGCTACCGCGGCCGGCAGACGCACGAGAGCACGCACCGGACGAGCCTAGCGGGTTGCGTCGATCGAGGGGCTCAGCGCTCCAGCACGGACAGGTGCCGCCGAAGCATCTTCTTCCACCAGTACCAATGGTGCTCGACGTCATGGCCCCAGTAGTCGAAGGTGGCCGGCACGCCCTTTTCCTCCAGGATCCGCTGGATGGCGCGCGTGTCGCGCAGGCACTCGTCCTCCCACGCCCCCTGCCCGCAGCAGAACACAATCCGGCTGCGTCGATACCGCTCGAGGTGCCAGGAGTCGTTCAGGTTGGGCAGGTAGTAGAGCGGGCTGTGGAAGTAGACATGATCGTCGCTGTAGTCGCCGACGAACAGCGTCGGCTGATAGAGGCCCGACAGCGCGATCAGCCCGTCGATCGCGTCCGGCCTTCGAAAGAACGCGTTTGAGGCGTGGAAGGCGCCCATGCTGCAGCCGGTGACCCAGACGCTCTGCGAGCCTGACAGCTCACGGGCAAAAGGCACGACCTCTTCGACGATGTAGCGCTGGTAGTCATCGTTGCGCCGCGCTCGCTCGTGGACCGGCGCGGCGGCATTGGTCCAGCTCTGCCAATCGACGCCATCGACCGTGATCAGCAGCAATCGCCCGCCCTCGAGCAGGTCGTAGCAGGCGTCGACCATGCCGAAGGCCTCCCAGTCGGCCGCGCGGCCGTCCTGCGAGGGAAAGGCGATGACTGGCTGACCGGCATGGCCGTAGACGATCAGCTCCATGTCGTGGCTCAGGCTTTGACTGAACCACAGCCGCTGCTCTCGCTTCACGGCCGGCGCTGGATCTCGGTGGCCGCCGCGATCAGCACCTCCGCCTTGGGGTGGCGAAGGACGTACCCGTGATCTCCGATGGCCGGCGCGAACACTCTGTCCATGCGCGCCTCGGCCACCAGCAGCTCGGCGTAGTTGCCCAGCACCTGCTCATGCGAGAGCAGGTACTGGCGATTGTCGCGCCGGCTGACGTAGAGGCACGCGTACGGGCGGGTGACGTTCGTCTCCATCCGACCATGAACGAGGACGTTCGCCCACTCACGGTAGAAGTTGAAGTCGTTGGCGAAGTTGAACATGTCGACCGTCAGGCCGCCCGGCGGGCGCATGTTCACCTCCAGCGGCACGAGCTCGCCGGCCGGAGTGCGAAAGACCTCGAAGTGGAATGGGCGCTCGCGCAGGTCGAAGGCGCGGGCCATGCGCTGGCCGATCTCGCGAACCTCGGCCGGCACCTGGCGCGGTATCCAGTAGTAGAGATCGCGCCCCTCGTTGACCGATTCCATGACACCGGTGCTGTATACGAGGGTGGAGTCGAAGGCGATCTCACCACGCCGATCGATCAGGCCGTCATAGGTCAGGATGTCGCCCGGCACGAACTCCTCGACGATGTAGTCGACGGGCAGCTTCTCGCGCTGATAGGCCTCGAGGTCGGCGTCGCTCTCGAGCTTGAACGTCCGTGCAGCGCCGACGCCGATGTCGGGCTTGGCCACCACCGGATAGCCGACCTCGCGTATGAACGCGCGGGTTGCCGATGGGCTGCGGCATACGCGCCCACGGGCGGGATTGAGACCGGCGGCGAGGAAGCGTCGCTTCATCAGCGACTTCCGCTTGATCGATCCGATCGTGCGCCGGTCGATGCCGGGGATGTTGAAGTCGGTCCGCAGCGAGGCCTCCGCCTCGAGCCAGTGCTCGTTGAGCGAATCGAGCCTGTCGACCAGCCCGTGCCGGCTGATGAACCAGCCCAGGGCCCGCACCAGCTGTTCGTAATCGGCCAGGCTGTCGACGCGGTAGTAGTCGTTGAGGGCCGCGCGCAGATCGGGATGGAGCTGCTCGTGATTGACATCGGCAATGCCCAGCACGTTGGCACCCACCTCGCGCAGGGCGACGGCGAAGCGATACCAGTTGGGCGGGAAGTGTGGCGACAGGAATACGACGTTCAAGCCGGCTCGGTCCCTCGCTGAGACAGCGCTGGCCGGGAGCGTAGCGCATCGTCCGGCCGAGACCACTGCTCCGGCGGGTCTCCGGGCGCGACAGGTTACGCTTTTAGAGACGGCCCCCTCGTGGCCTGCACTGCGAACTGGAGGTGAGCGAACTTGTTCGGTGGCTTGCTGCCGTACCTGCTGCTGGTCTTCCTGCCAACGATCCTGATCACCGGCTGGGCGGCGTGGCGCGTCCGGTCGACGTACAACAAGTGGGACAAGGTCGACTCCGGCATCCGCATGTCCGCCTTCGACTTCGCGCGCTACCTGCTCAACCAGCAGGGACTGCACGACGTCAAGGTCGAGCCCACGCCCGGCCACCTGACCGACCACTACGACCCGCGCAACAAGACCCTGCGGGTCAGCTCCGCGGTCGCGGGCGATCGCGGCCAGGGCCGTTACGACCCGCTCGAGCAGACGCTCGGCTTCCGCGACCACGGTGCGCGGCTGTCCGTAGCGGCGGCGGCGGTCATCGCCCACGAGGTG
This sequence comes from Candidatus Limnocylindrales bacterium, assembly GCA_035540555.1. Classification (GTDB taxonomy): domain Bacteria; phylum Chloroflexota; class Limnocylindria; order Limnocylindrales; family CSP1-4; genus JALYGJ01. The sequence continues at coordinate 9,017 of DATLGJ010000007.1, forward strand.
GGCCATGCGCTGCAGGATCGTCAGCGCGACCCGGCCATGGCGCTGCGCCAGCTGATCGTGCCGGTTGCTCAGATCGGCTCGTCGATCGCGCCCTGGCTGATCATCGCCGGGCTGATCTTCAACTTCCTCGGCCTTGCCATGATCGGACTGGTCTTCTTTGCCGGGGCGGTAATGTTCACCTTCGTGACGCTGCCCGTCGAGTTCGGAGCGAGCAATCGCGCCCTTTCCTTCGTCGGAACCCTGGGCATGCACGGCGAGCGCCTCGACGGCGCCCGGTCCGTGCTGCGCGCGGCCGGCTGGACCTACGTTGCTGCCGCCCTGACTGCCCTGCTGACCTTCCTGTATTACCTGATGCTGCTGATGGGCTCACGCCGCTGAGCTGGCAGTTCAGTGACGCGAAGCAATAAGGAAAGGCCGGCTGCCCCGAAGGGCAGCCGGCCTTTCGTCAATGACCGCTGAGGTCAGTCCGTCTTGTCGCGCAGGTCGTCGCGGACATCGGCGTAGCCCTCGCGGACCTCGCCCTTGCCCTGCTCGAACTTGCCCTCGTATTCCATCTGCTCGTTGTCGATCGCCTTACCGACATTTTCCTTGATGGTTCCGCGGGTCTTCTCGAGCGTGCTCTGCTCGCGATCGTGGTCGCCCATCGTTACCTCCTTGTGTGGCGGTATGGCGCAGGGCGCGACTGAAAGTCGCACACAGGCCGCCGGGGCCCTGCCCGCATAGACTCCGTTGAGCACCGCTAAAGCGCGGCTGCAGCGGGATAGCGGCGCATTGCAGCGGCGTCCAATCGGCATTCTGTTAGTGGCGACTGACCCGGCGAAGGCTTCGAGCAGAGCCGAACGTGAACGCGGAGTAGAATCAGGGGCCCGACCAAGGCCCACGAGGAGCGGCTTGACCGAGACGATCGAAAAGCAGGACACCCGCGAGACCAAGAGCGTGGGCCGCACGAGCGCAGGCCTGTCCCGCCTGGAGCTGCAGACGGCCAGCGCCCGATCGGTCTGCCGCGAGATGCCGGCCATCGTTGCTCCCGACCGGAGCCTGGCCGACGCCCTCAGCCTCATGCGCGAGCGACGCGGCGACGCGTTGCTCATCTGCGACGGCGACCGGCTGGTCGGGATATTGACCGAACGAGATGTCCTGCAGCGCATCCTGGGTCGTGGCGTCGATACGAGCAGCCCCGTCAGCGAGCTCATGACCCGAGAGCCCAGGGCCCTGCCGGCCGAGACCCCCTTGATCGAGGCCATGCAGGCGATGGAGTCGGGCGGCTACCGGAACCTGCCACTGACGGAGGACGGCCACGTGGTCGGCCTGCTGCGACAGCACGACCTGCTCGACTACATCGCCGAGGCGTTTCCGCAGGAGATCCTGAACCTGCCCCCGCGCCCGCACCAGCTGATGGAGGAACCTGAAGGCGCGTGACGACTGAAGCAGCCCCTCGCCGGGAGATCGAGGTCCGCGAGCTCGATCGGGTCACGATCCGCTTCGCCGGTGATTCCGGCGACGGCATGCAGCTGACCGGCTCCCAGTTCACCCGCACGGCCGCCGTCTTCGGCAACGACATCAGCACCTTGCCCGACTTCCCCGCCGAGATCCGCGCTCCTGCAGGCTCCCTGCCCGGCGTATCCGGCTTCCAGATCAGCTTTGCCTCAGAGGACATTCACACGCCGGGCGACCAGCCTGACGTGTTGGTGGCGATGAATCCGGCCGCGCTGCGCACCAACATCGGCGACCTGCCACCCGGCGGCGCCCTGATCGTCAACACCGACGCGTTCTCGGCCAACAACCTGCGCAAGGCCGGCTACGAGTCGAACCCGCTGAGCGATGGCTCGCTGAAGCAGCACACCGTCTTCGAGGTGCCCATCACGACGCTCAACGCCCGGTCGGTCGAGGGCCTCGACATGAGCGCCAAGCAGGTCGACCTGACCAAGAACTTCTTCGCCCTCGGGCTGATGTTCTGGCTCTACGGGCGGACGATGGAGCCGACGCTGCGCTGGATAGCAGACCGCTTCAAGGCCAAGCCCGTGATCGGCGAGGCCAATGCGCGCGCGCTCAAGGCCGGCTACGCCTTCGGCGAGACGACCGAGATGTTCCACACCAAGTACCACGTGGCGCCGGCCCGGTTGAGCCCGGGCACCTACCGGAACATCACCGGCAACGAGGCCACGGCACTGGGCTTCGTCACCGCGTCGCGGCTGGCCGGCCGCGACCTCGTCTACGGCTCCTATCCGATCACGCCGGCCAGCGACATCCTTCATTCGCTGGCCACGTACAAGAACTTCGGCGTGCGCACCTTCCAGGCCGAAGACGAGATCGCCGCCATTGGCTCGGCCATCGGCGCCGCCTACGGGGGAGCGCTCGGGCTGACCGCATCGTCCGGCCCGGGGATCGCCCTCAAGAGCGAGGCGCTCAACCTGGCCGTCATGGTCGAGCTGCCTCTGGTGGTCGTCGACGTGCAGCGGGCGGGGCCATCGACGGGCATGCCGACGAAGACCGAGCAGGCCGACCTGCTGATGGCGATGTTCGGCCGCAACAGCGACTCGCCCGTGCCCATCGTCGCGCCAGCGACGCCGGCCGAGTGCTTCGACTACGCCATCGAGGCATGGCGACTTGCGCTGAGGTACATGACGCCGGTCATCTACCTCTCGGACGCTTTCCTCGCAACGGGCGCCGAGCCGTGGCGAGTGCCCTCGCCAGAGGACCTTCCCGATATCTCCGTCGAGAACCACACCGACAGGGCCACGTTCCAGCCCTACGCGCGCGACCCCGAAACACTCGCCCGACCATGGGCAGTGCCCGGGACGGCCGGACTGGAACACCGCATCGGCGGGCTGGAGAAGGCGCACCTGACGGGCAACGTCAGCTACGACCCGGACAATCACCACCGGATGCAACTCATGCGCGCAGAGAAGGTTGCCCGGATCGCCGACGACATCCCGCCGCTGGAGGTCCACGGGCCGGCCGAGGGGGATCTGCTGGTGCTCGGCTGGGGCTCATCCTATGGGGCGATCCGCAGCGCGGTCGAGCGGCTGCGCGACGAGGGCCACAGCGTCGCCCATGCCCAGCTGCGTTATCTGAATCCGTTCCCGAGCAACACCGGCGACGTGCTGAAGGCCTTCAAGCGGGTGCTCGTTCCGGAGGTCAACATGGGCCAGCTGTCGATGCTCCTGCGCTCGCGCTACCTGGTCGACGTGGTCGGCTTCAATCGGGTTCGGGGCAAGCCGTTCCGAATCAGCGAGATCCGCAGCGCCGCCGAAGCGGTGCTGGCCGGACGGCCGATCGAGGACATCGCCAATCAGCCCAGCGAAGACGAGTCGGACAGCTTTTCGGCCTCCGGCCAGGGATTGGCCTGATGGAAGAGCAGCGCAGCAACGGCAACGGCAGCCAGCCAGGCAACGGCAGCCGGCCAGGCAACGGCAGCCAGACCGGAGCAGGCGCCGCCGCGCCGGCGGACGTGCCGCTCAGCCCCGAGAACGAGGCCGTGATCAAGCTGAGCCGCAAGGACTTCGTCTCGGACCAGGAGGTTCGCTGGTGCCCGGGCTGCGGCGACTACTCGATCCTGGCCCAGACCCAGAAGACGATGCCCGAGTTCGGCTACCCCAAGGAGAACATCGTCTTCATCTCGGGCATCGGCTGCTCGGGCCGGCTGCCGTATTACATGAACGCGTATGGCTTTCACACCATCCACGGGCGCGCGCCCACGCTGGCGACGGGGCTGAAGATCGCCAACCCCGAGCTGATGGTGTGGGTCATCACCGGAGACGGCGACGCGCTATCGATCGGTGGCAACCACGTCCTGCACTCGATGCGGCGGAACGTCGACATCAAGCTGGTCATGTTCAACAACCGCATCTACGGCCTGACCAAGGGACAGGCCTCGCCCACCTCCGAGATGGGCAAGCGGACCAAGTCAACGCCGGCCGGCACGGTCGACTTTCCCGTCCAGCCGCTCTCGGTAGCGCTCGCCGCCGAGGCCAGCTTCGTGGCCCGCTCGGTCGACACCCATACGGAGCACCTGCAGGCCACCCTCGAGCGCGCCGGCCACCACCGCGGCTCGGCCTTTGTCGAGGTCCTGCAGAACTGCAACATCTTCAACGATGGCGCCTTCCGAGACTTCACCGAGCGCGACGTGCGTGAAGACCGGATGCTGGTGCTGGAGCACGGTAAGCCGATGGTCTTCGGCAAGGATCGCGACAAGGGCATTCGCCTGCGCGGGCTGCATCCCGAGATCGTCCAGCTCGGCAACGGGGTCAGCGAGGACGACCTGCTGGTGCATGACGAACAGGCCGAGGATCCCTACCTTGCGTTCATGCTCTCGCGCATGTGGTGGCCGGAGTTCCCGGTGCCGGTGGGGGTCCTGCGTCAGATCAGCCGCCCGACCCACGACCAGCTGGTCAGCGGCCAGGTCGAGGAGGCACGCGCACAGAAGGGCGAAGGCGACCTGGCCGGGTTGCTGGTGGCCGGCGAGACGTGGACCGTCGAGTGATCTGTCCGGCCTGCGGCACCGAGAACATCCAGGGCGACGACCTGTGCGTCAACTGCGGTACCGAGCTGATGGGTGCCGACAAGCCACAGCCGAGCAGCTCCTTCGAGGAGCGCCTGGTCAACGAGCCACTCTCCGCCCTCGTCGAGGTCGAGATGCTTTCGCTCGGGCCGGAGGCGAGCGTCGCTGAAGCGGTGCGGCTGATGCAGGAGCGGAACGTTGGCTCGCTGGTCGTCGAGCAGGATGGCCGCGTGATCGGCATTTTCACCGAGGTCGATGCGCTGATGAAACTGACCGACAGCGGCAGCGCCGACCAGCCGGTCGGGCAGCTCATGACTACCGATCCGGTCGTCCTGCGCGCCAACGACAGCGTCGCCGTCGCCATCCACAAGATGGCCATCGGCGGTTTCCGCCACATACCACTGGTTGACGAGGGCCGGGCCACCGGCATCGTCACGGCGCGTGATCTCTTCCGGCACATCCTCAGCGTGATCGCCTGATCCGTGTCCGGCTGAGCAGTCGGTGAGTCTCGAGGCCTGGATCACGCTGGGCGTGATCGTCGTCATCATCTTCGTGCTGATGCGAGAGATGGTTCTGCCGTCGGCAGCCATCCTCGGCGGCACGGTTTTCCTGTTCCTCGTCGGCGTGATCGACTCGGGTCAGGCCTTTGCCGGTTTTTCGAACGAGGCTCCCTTCATCATCGGGGCGCTGCTCGTGCTGGCCAGGGCCGTCGACCTGTCCGGTCTGCTCCAGCCGATCGTGGGAGCGCTGTTTGGCAAGACGACCGGCACGCGCGCCATCCTGACGCGGCTGCTGTTCCCGGTCGCCGGCTCGTCGGCATTCATGAACAACACGACCATCGTGGCCATGTCGGCGCCGCCGGTGATGGAGCTCGCCCGCCAGCGAGCGCTGCCGCCCTCCCGTTTCCTGATCCCGCTCTCCTATGCTGCCGTGCTGGGCGGCGTCATCACGACGATCGGCACCTCGACCAACCTGACCGTGTCGGGTCTGCTTGGCCAGGCAGGCCTGCCCACGCTGGGGCTCTTCGAGATCACGCCCGTCGGCCTGCCGGTCGCCCTGGTCGGGGTGGCCGCGATCGTGATCTTTGCGCCACGGCTGCTGCCCGACCGTGGCGAGAACCGGCCGCAGATCGTGGACGGCGGTCGCGAGTTCACCGTCAGCATGCAGGTCATGGCGGGCGGCCCGCTCGACGGCCAGACCGTCGAGCAGGGCGGGCTGCGCCGATTGCAGGGCGTGTTCCTGGTCGAGATCGAGCGGGAGGAGCAGGTCATCGCACCGGTCGCGCCGGAGGAGACGCTGCAGGGTGGCGACCGACTGACCTTCGTCGGCCGGGTCGACGACATCGTCGACCTGCAGCGCATGCGCGGCCTCATGTCAACCGAGAGCCCGCAGCTCCAGCGCCTCGGCGGCGCTCGTCATGCGTTCTACGAGGTCGTCGTCGGTTCCTCCGACCTGGTCGGCCGGACGCTCCGACAGGCCGGCTTTCGCGGGCGCTACAACGCCGCCGTGCTGGCCATCAACCGCCAGGGCCAGCGGGTCCAGGCGAAGCTCGGCGAGGTACCCCTGCACACCGGCGACACGCTGCTGGTGCTGGCTGACGCGGGCTTCCGGGACCGCTGGCGCGATTCGCGCGAGTTCCTGCTGATTGCTCCTCTGAGCGGCGTGCCACCGACCCGCCCGCGCAAGGCGGCCCTTGTCGGAGCCACGGTTGTCGGCTTCGTCGCCCTGACCGGTACGGGCACGCTGACGCTGCTGCAGGGCGCCCTGCTGGTGCCGCTCGTGCTGGTCGGCACCGGCGCGGTGAGCGTTGCGGAAGCGCGCCGAGCGATCGACCTGAACCTGCTCGTCCTCATTGCCGCGTCCTTCGGGCTGGGCGCCGCCGTCGAGGCGAGCGGCCTGGGCCAGGTGATCGCCGACGCCATGCTGGCCGCGGCTGCTCCGCTGGGTCCGCTGGCGGTCCTGGGAGCGGTCTTCCTGGCCACGATCCTGCTGACCGAGCTGGTATCCAACAATGCAGCGGCGGTCCTGATCTTCCCCGTCGCACTGGCCACTGCCGCCGGGCTGGGAGTCGACCCCCGACCCTTCGTGCTCGTCGTCCTCTTCGGCGCCAGCCTGTCCTTCCTCACTCCGATCGGCTACCAGACCAACATGATGGTCTACGGCCTGGGGGGCTACCGGTTCATGGACTTCCCGCGGCTCGGCGCGCCGGTGATCGTCGCGGCCGGGGCGGTGGCGCTGCTGCTGGTGCCCATCTTCTTCCCGCTCCGGCCACTCTGAGGTCGGCGAAACGCCCAATGGCCTGGGCTTCGAAGCCACCAAAGCGCATGGAGCACAGCAAAGCGCCCGAAGGAACCTCGGACTGAAGAGGCCGGTGACCGGGCCGAAGCCCTGTTCCGTTCCTCCGATCGGTCCAGCGATCCGGGCCGAGGCCCGTTTCCTTCTGGTCCGATCTCCGTGGCCCCTTCGGGCGTGGGACAAACATATGGCCCGGGGCGACGCGGGGCAATGCCCTTCATCCACCAATTGGCCGGCCCGCGAGCTCACTTGTCCACGAACATCCCGGCGACTGGGGATAGCCCTGTGGACAACGTGTCGCGTGCTCAGAGGTGCACTGCGTCCTACCAAAACATGACTAAAGGATTACGTCGGCATAACAGTCCAGACGTGTACTATGCGCACCACCAAGGGGCCTGGGAGGGGGCAGGTGGCGCCGCTTTCAGCTTCGCCACGGTCCCGCGGCTGGTGGTAGAGGTGGACATGCGCGCGCAGTGGCATCGACTTCAGAACCGAGCGAGGAGCTCTTCCTCACGCCGCCGGCTGACCGTTGCCCTGCTGGCGCTGGTGCTGGTGCTGGTGGCGGGCAGCGCCTGGGTATTGATGGCCGCGACCGGGAACAGCAACCTGTCTGCGCTGCCAACGGCGCCTGCTGTCGAGGGCCGCTGGACCCTCGGCGAGCTGCAGCGCCAGATCGAGGCGGGCGAGGTCACCTCGATCGATGCCGCGGCCACCGACGCCGGCCTGCGCATGCTTGTCGCCAACACGGGCTCTGGCGCCTTCGCCGTCACGGCGACAACGTCGACGGCCGATACGGCATCCGCTCTGGTCAGCCTTGGCTACGGCGACCTGCTCAGCGAGCACGCCCTGGGCCTGATCGACAGCCGCGCGCGGGTAGCCGGCGGTGATCCGCTTCGGCCGCTCGTCTCGATCGGGTTCCTGTTCCTGCTGCTGGTGGTGGCCGGGCTGATCCTCTTCCAGATGCGAGCCAACGGCACGGGGCCGTTCGGACGCCGCCCGGCGCGCTTCAGCACGATCATGCCGGCCGCGTCGGCCGGCGGCGCTCGTGCGTCAAACCAGGCAGCGACGACGGCCGCCGCGCAGATCGCCAGTTCTGCGGAGGTGCACCTGGCCGACGTGGCCGGCTGCGACGAGGCGAAGCTCGAGCTGGCGGAGGCGATCGAGTTCCTGCGCGATCCTGCCCACTTCCGCAGTCTTGGCGCCCGGGTGCCCCGCGGCATCCTGCTGTACGGGCCGCCCGGCACCGGCAAGACGATGCTCGCCCGGGCTGTCGCCACCGAGGCCAACGTGCCGTTTCACCACGCCTCAGGCTCCGATTTCGTGGAGAAGTACGTCGGCGTCGGCGCGCGGCGGGTGCGCGACCTGTTCGAGCAGGCACGCAAGATGGGCAGCGGGGTCATTTTCATCGATGAGTTCGATGCCCTGGGCAAAGCCCGCGGCGGCAACAACAGCCACGAAGAGCGCGAGCAGACGCTCAACCAGCTCCTCGTCGAGCTGGACGGCTTCGGTACGGCCGAGGACCTGGTCGTGATCGCCGCCACCAACCGCCTCGACGTGCTCGACGAGGCCGTCCTGCGGCCGGGACGCTTCAGCCGTAAGGTGCACGTCGGCCTGCCCGACGTGTCCGGGCGCGAGGCGATCCTTGCCGTCCACGCCCGCAACAAGCCGCTTGCCGACGACGTCTCGCTCGAGCAGGTTGCCCGCAAGACCTACGGCTTCTCTGGCGCCCAGCTTGCCGACCTGCTCAACGAAGCAGCCATCCTCGCGGCGCGCCGGAAGGCCGAGCGGATCAGCAACGAGGACATCCACGGTGGCTGGCTGAAGGTGGCCGTGGGCACCGGCCGGCGCCGCTCGATGAACGAGCGGGAGCGCGCAATCATCGCCGCCCACGAGGTTGGCCACGCGATCTGCGGCAGGATCCACGGCGACAACCGCAGGGTCGAGGAGATCAGCCTGTTCGCTCACGGCGACGCGCTGGGGGTGACGGTCAGCTCGCAGGAGGATAACGACCTTCCTGCCGAGTCCGACCTGCGCGCCCGCCTGGTGGCGCTGATGGGCGGCAGAGCGGCCGAAGAGCTGCTCTTCCAGGAAGTCACCCCCGGCGCGGCGAGCGACTTCGAGAAGGCCACCCACATCGCCACGATGATGGTCACCCGCTGGGGGATGGGGCGCGATCCGCAGCAGAAGACGGATGGGCCCTCGGGCCGCGGAAACCTGTCGTTCTTCACCGCACGACGCGACGGGTCGATGCCGGGTGAGCTGCAGGCAGCTGCCACCCGGGCCAGCGCCCACATCCTCGACCAGGCCTATGCCGAGGCGCTCCGAACCCTCATCGACAACGTCGAGCTCCTGCGCCGGATCGCTGCGTACCTCGTCCGCAACGAGCGCATCGACGGCGACACCTTCGATGCCCTCTTCGATGGCCGGATTGAGGTGCCCGAGGCGGACTCGGAGTGGCGCCCTGCCGCCGCCCGCCCGCGCGACTGGTCCGCCATCACTGCCCGACGTAAGGCCGACCCCACATCAGCTCCGGCAGCGGCGGCGTCAGGCGCCGGTGGCGGATCGCCGGCGCCCGTGGTCATTGCTGATCCGCCGCCGGGCTTCGTACCGCCGACGATCGGCGGAGGACCACTGGCGCCCGGCCAGGCGCCTGCCGCGAGCGCTCCGGCCGAGCTCTAGTACAGGCGCGGCAGGAAACGCCGCGTTCGGCGACGGTACTCGTCATAGCCGGGATGGCTTTCGGTCAGCCAGACCTCTTCCCGACGCGCCTTCAGGTCCAACAGCACCGCCAGCAGCCCGACCAGGATCAGCGCCGGCAGGCTGGCGGTCAGCAGGGCCCAGCCAATCGCCGACAGCACCACGCCCACGTAGATCGGATGGCGAACGTGCCGGTAGGGCCCATCGGCTACCAGCTGTGAGCCTGGCTTGGGACGGGGCAGCGGAGTGGCCGCCGGCCCCAGCCGGCCCGCAGCCAGCGCGACCAGTCCTACGCCGGCCACGACCATCGCCAGACCGAGGCCCCCGACCACCAGCCGCGGCGTGTCGCGCAGGAACGGCTCGAAAAAGAGCGAGCTGCCAACGATCCCCGCCATGAGCAGCAGCTGCAGGACCAGCCAGCCCTCGCCCTGGCGGCCCAGGCTTGGCAGCCGGCTCAACCCGCCTCTAGCGGCACGGCCAGCACGTTGAAGCCGCCGTCGACGTACATCACCTCGCCGGTCACGGCCGAGGCCATGTCACTGGCCAGGAATACGGCGGCCCCGCCGACGTCATCGATGCCGATGTTGCGTCGGATCGGCGCCACGTCCTTGAAGCGTCCGTACAGCGAGCGAAAGCCGCTGATGCCACTGGCCGCCAGGGTACGCACCGGGCCGGCGCTGATGGCGTTGACCCGCGTGCCGGCCGGCCCCATCTCGGCGGCAAGGTAGCGCACGCTTGCTTCGAGGGCGGCTTTGGCCACGCCCATGACGTTGTAGTTGGCGACCACCTTCTGGGCGCCGTGGTAGGTCAGGGTGATGATGCTCGAGCGGTCGCTGAGCAGGGGCTCGGCCGCGCGCGCGAGGGCGACCAGCGAGTACGCACTCACATCGAGGGCCAGTCGGAAGCCTTCACGCGAGGTGTCGAGGAAGCGGCCGTCGAGCTCCTCCCGCTTCGCGAAGGCGAGTGCGTGGACCAGCACGTCGAGCTGGCCGTGCTGATCGGCCCAGCGCTCGAAGACACGCGCCACCTGGGCGTCGTCCTGTACGTCGCACGGCTCGACGAAATCCGCGCCGATCGACGCGGCCAGGGGCCTGACGCGCCTTTCGAGCAGCGCCTCGACCGAGCTGAAGCCGACGGTCGCGCCCTGATCGTGGAGCGCCCGGGCGACACCCCACGCGATCGAGTGGTCGTTGGCCACGCCGAACACGAGCGCCCGGCGACCTTCGAGCAGTCCCATCACCACCTCCTGGCCGCATAGCATGCCCCAGCCGTCGAGGGTCGCCACTGCCCAATCCGGCGGGCGGGCCCGACCGGCGATCGATTACCCTGAGGGACAGGATTGCCGAAGCTCAGGGAGGGGGGCAACCGATCGCGTCAATGACCAGCCACCGGCGCTCTTCGCAGGCTTCCCTCGCCCTGCTGCTGTGCGCGGTCCTGCTCGCCGGCGCGCTGCCCGCAGGCACCCTCGCCCGCGACGCCGACGGCGGCCGGTGGATCGTCCAGCTGCGCGAGGACGCGAGCGTGTCGGCTGCGCTCGGCCGAGCGCGCGAGCGCCATGGCATCCGCCCCGAACGGACCTTCAAGAGCGTGCTGCGCGGCTACTCGGCGCGACTGACCCAGGCGCAGCGCGCTGCCCTGCTGACCGACCCCGGGGTGATTGCCGTGGTTCCCGACGAGCCAGTCGCGCTCGAGAACCAGTCGGTCCCGCCGGGCATCAGCCGAGTCGGCGCCAACCCATCGGCGGTGCGGTCCGTCGACGGCTCGAACCCCGAGCTCGACGTGGACATTGCCATTGTCGACACCGGCATCAGCAACCACCCGGACCTGAACGTGGCGGGTGGCTACAACTGCACCACCGACGAGGCGAATGCCTGGGGCGACGAACACAGTCACGGGACGCACGTCGCCGGCGCAGCGGCCGCTCGTGACAACGGCATCGGCGTGGTCGGGGTCGCCCCCGGCGCGCGCTTGTGGGCGATCAAGGTGATGGACGCCAGTGGCGGCGGTTTCGTGTCGTGGCTCATCTGCGGCATCGACTGGGTCGCCGGGCAGCGAGACCCCCGCGACTCCTCCCAGCCCCTCTTCGAGGTGGCCAACATGAGCCTGTCGGTCTTTGCCAGCGATGACGGCAACTGCGGCCAGGCGGCCACTGCCACGGCCTACGACCTGCTGCATCGGGCCATCTGCCGGCTGAACAGGGCCGGCGTGACGAACGTCGTGGCGGCGGGCAACTACAGCGAGAACGCGGCAAATCGCGCACCGGCCGCCTACGGCGAGGTCATCACCGTCGGGGCCATCTGTGACAGCGACGGCCGGTCCGGTGGCTCGGGCGCAGCCTGTGCCTCCGGCAGCCTCGATGACGGCTGGGCCAGCTTCAGCAACTACGGGGCGGCGTTGGACCTGGTCGCGCCCGGCGTCGAAATCTGGTCGACCATGCCCAACAACGCCTACGGCTTCAAGAGCGGCACCTCGCTGGCCACCCCCCATGTCGCCGGCGGCGCGGCGCTGTACTACCTGCTCGAGCGAGCCGCCGGCCGTCCGCGACCTTCGCCCGAAGACGTCCGTGCGGCATTGCTCGCCTCCGGCTCGAGCGCCTGGCGGCGCCAGACCTACCCACTCGGTGCGGCCCAGGCGCCACCCCTGCTCGATGTCTCGCAGCTCACTCCCGGCGCCGGCTTCAGGATCGGTGCGACGCCCGGTAGCCGCTTGGGCCTCTCCGGCCACCAGGTCTTCTTCGACGTCTGGACCGGCCGCACCGGCGGCCATGCGGCAGCGGTCGAGCTTGCGGTCAACGGCCTGCCCAGCGGCGCCGGCTGGGCAGTCGCCGGCTCGCCCACGGTCGCCGCACAGGGCGACAGCTGGCGACGCATCACGGTCAACCTGCCCAGCGGTGGAACCGGTGGCACGTTCAACCTGGCCATCACCGGCACGTCCAATGGGGCCACCTCCCAGTCCGCGGCGGTGACACTGGCCTTCGACGCGTTCGCGGCCGGATCGATACCCAGGCTCAACCTGCGGCCCGACGTCGTCACCGGCGTCGCAGTGCCCGCGGTCGTCAAGTGGACACGGGTGAGCGACGCCACCCAGTACGAGCTGCAGGCAAGCCGCGACGGCGAGCCGTGGTCGCTGGTCGCTCGGAAGGCGGGCTTGAAGCACAAGCTGGCGGTCTGGCCCAGCGCGCTGTACCGCTTCCGGGTGCGCGCCATGGTCGGCGGCAGGTGGCGCGCGTGGCGAACCAGCTACGCGTACACCGCAACGCCCGAGATGGGCAACGACACGCATGCCGTGCTGACCGGCGCCTGGCAGTTCGAGACGATCAGCAATGCCTACAGCGAGAAGACGTCGTTCTCCACCCAGCCCGGTGCCAGCGCCCGACTAGACTTCCATGGCCGCAGCGTCAGCTGGATTGCCAGCCGCGGACCGACCCGCGGTCAGGCACGGGTCTACATCGACGGCAGGCTGGTGGCCACGATCGACCTCCACGCGTCGAGCCTTCAGCACCGACGGACGGTCTACCGGAAGTCGTGGGCTAACCCGGGCAACCATCGCATTGAGATCGTGGTGGTCGGCACGCCCGGCCGGCCGCGCGTCGACGTCGACGCGCTCGTCTTCATCGGCGCCGAGTAACGCTCCCGGCGCGGCGCCGCTCAGCCCCGGCCGACTGCCACCCGCGCGGCCTGCTCGTAGGCAGCCAGGTACCGAACGGCAGGCTCACGCCACGAGTGGTCGAGCGCCATGCCGCGGCGCTGGATGGCCATCCAGCGGTTGCCATCGGCCAGCGCAGCCATAGCTCGCCGGCAGGCGTCGCGCAGCGCCTCGGGGCTGGCCTGCTCGAAGCAGAACCCGGTCCCCTCATCAGGCCGCGCGTCGGCGTCGACGACGGTGTCGGCCAGGCCGCCGGTGGAGCGCACGACCGGCGGCGTCCCGTAGCGCATCGCAATCATCTGGCCCTGGCCACAGGGCTCGAAGCGCGACGGCATCAAGAACGCATCCACGCCGGCATAGATGCGCCGGGCCAGGTCGCGGTCGAAGCGAGCAATCACCGCGACGCGGTCGGGTCGCGCCGCAGCCAGGGCCTCGAGCTCGCTGACGAGCGCAGCGTGGCCGGTCCCCAGGACACAGATCCGGGCCCCGTCCTCCACGAGGCCTGACGCCGCGCCGGCCAGCAGGTCGAAGCCCTTTTGCGGGTCGAGACGACCGATCATCCCCAGCAGCGGGCCGCCGGGGTCGAGGCCCAGCTCAGCGCAGAGGGCGAGACGACAGGCCGCCTTGCCCGTCCTGTCGGTGGCCGAGTAGCGCGTCGGCAGGGCCGTGTCCGTGGCGGGGTCCCAGAGCGCGGTGTCGATCCCGTTGAGAATGCCGACGTACCGCTCGCCCAGACCGGCCAGCGCATCCTCTACCCCGCCGCCCATGCCCGGCCGGACCGATTCCCTCGCGTAGCCCGGGCTCACCGTGTTGACCAGGTCGGCGGCGAGGATGCCCTCCCGCAACAGGTCGACGCCGTCCGTCGCACCGACGGACACGGGCAGGTCCAGCTGCTCGGAGGCAATCGAGCGTGGCACCCAGCCGTGGTAGGACAGGTTGTGGCAGGTCAGCAGCGTTGGCCGGCCACCGAGCAGCGGGTCGCCCGCATATCGGTGCCGAAGGAGCAGCAGCGCCGGCGCTCCCTCCCAGTCGTGCCCGTGGATGATGTCGGCGGCCACACCCTCGGCTCGCATCGCCTCGAGCGCGGCCCGACCCAGCAGGCTGAAGCGAAAGCCGTTGTCGGGATAGTCGGCGCCCCCGTCGACGTAGTAATCGGGCCGGTCATAGCTCGGCGGGTGGTCGACCAGCCGCAGGCGGTAGCCATCGGCGGAGGCGCTGTGGAGGCGAATGGACGTCGAGGCGCCGTAGGCGCCGGGCACGCGCAGCTCGAGCTGCTCGGTCGGTCCGGGCGGCTCGAGCCCGCGATAGAGGGGCAGGTATACGTCGACCTCGTGACCCTGCTGGCCCAGCGCGCGGGACAGCGCGTCGACCACGTCGGCCAGCCCACCGGTCTTGGCGAAGGGCTCGCACTCGGAGGTGACCATGGCGATGCGCATGGCCAGACATGCTAGCCGCGGCCGAGCCTCTTAACCGGTTTACGGTGCTTCGGCGCGTCGTGTAGCATCCCCTCCACTGTGCCCTCATACACGAAGATTCCGACGCTTCCCGTCGAAGGCGTCCGGCTCCCCAGCCAGTTCGAGGGACTCGAGCGGCTGGCCTACAACCTCTACTGGAGCTGGCATCCGCGGGTGCGCGTCCTGTTCCGGCGGATAGACGCCGCCACCTGGCTGCGCTATCGCAACCCCGTTGCCGTCGTCCAGGCCCATCGCAACTGGTCGCAGGTCGTCGACGACGCAGACCTGCTGGTCGAGTACCGCACACTTCTCGACGAGTTCGAGCGCTACCTCGCCGACGGCAGCGGCCATTGGTTCGAGCGGCAGCACGGCGGCGAGCTGGACGGCCCGATCGCCTACTTCTGCGCCGAGTACGGCCTGCATGAGTCGATGGGCATCTACTCGGGCGGCCTGGGAGTGCTCGCCGGGGACCACCTGAAGGCCGCTTCTGACATGGCCCTGCCGTTCATCGGCGTCGGCCTCTTCTACCGACATGGCTATTTCCGCCAGAGCATCGATGCCGATGGCCACCAGGAGCATGCCTATCCCGACTACGACCCGGCGCGACTGCCCCTGCTGCGCGTCGCCGACGCCGACGGCGGCCCGCTTCAGGTGCCCGTCGAGCTGCCCGGGCGCACGGTCTGGTGCGCTGTCTGGCTGGCCCAGGTCGGTCGTGTGCCGCTGCTACTGCTGGACACGGACATTGCCGACAACGACGACGCCGACCGGCCGATAACCAACATCCTCTACGTCCGCGGCCGCGAGATGCGGCTGCACCAGGAGATCGTGCTGGGCGTCGGCGGGGTGCGCGCCCTGCGCGCGCTGGGCATCGAACCGCGCGTCTGGCATCTCAACGAGGGTCACTCGGCGTTCATGATCGTGGAGCGCACGCGCGAGCTGACCGAGCGCGGCCTGTCGCTCGACGAGGCGCTTGCCGAAGTGCGCCGCGACGCCGTCTTCACCATTCACACGCCTGTGTCCGCCGGCAACGAACGCTTCGAGACCGACCTGGTCCGTCGGCTGGCCGCACCCCTGACGAGCGGCTCTGGGATGGACCTGGAGCGCATCCTCGAGCTCGGCCGGGGCGTTGACAACGATCCCGCCCAGTTCGACATGACTGCGCTGTCGCTGCGGCAGACGCACGGCGCGAACGCTGTCAGCCGCCTGCACGCCGAGACTGCGAACGGGACGTGGAGCGAGGTCTCGCCGAAGCCGATCCTGGCGGTGACCAACGGGGTCCACCCGCCCTCATGGGTCGGCGGCCCGTTCCGTCGGCTGTACGAGCAACTGGGCGCGGACCTGGACCAGCTCGACGCGAGCGAGAAGCGGACGCGAATCTGGGAGCGGCTGGAGGAGCTTCCCGACGAGCAGCTCTGGGAAGCGCACCGGCGGCAGAAGCTTGACCTGGCCTTCTTCGCCAGGCGACGGCTGCAGTCCCAGCTCGCCCGCCACGGCGAAGCCCCCTCCACGCTCAACGAGTTGGCGCGCGTGTTGGATCCGAACGTGATGACGATCGGCTTTGCCCGCCGCTTCGCGACCTACAAGCGGGCCGCGCTGCTGTTCTCCGACGAAGAACGCCTCGCCCGGATCATCTTCAACGAGGAGCGCCCGGTCCAGATCATCTTCGCCGGCAAGGCCCATCCGGCGGACCGGCCCGGCCAGAAGGTCATCCAGGAGATCTTCACCCGGAGCCGCTCGACACGCTTTGCCAACCGCATCTTCGTGATCGAGGACTACGACATGCGCATCGGGCGCTATCTGGTCCAGGGGGTGGACGTTTGGCTGAACAACCCGCGCCGCCCGCTGGAGGCGTCCGGCACGAGCGGCATGAAGGCGGCCATGAACGGCATCGTCAACGCCTCGGTGCTCGACGGCTGGTGGGATGAGGGCTGGAACGAGCGCAACGGCTGGGCTGTCGGCTCGCGGGATCCAAATCCCGACGAAGGCGCGCAGGACTGGGCTGACGCACAGGACATCTACCGCCTGCTCGAGGATGAGATCGTGCCGGCGTACTACGGGCGCGACGAGACCGGCCTGCCGCGAGGCTGGATCGAGCTGATGAAGGCATCCATGGCCAGCACGCTGTGGCAGTTCTCGACGACGCGCATGCTGGAGGAGTACGTCGAGCAGCTCTACCTGCCGGCCGCCCGGACGGACGAAGCCGAGGGCGCGAAGGTTCGCAGCGCCCAGCCAGCCTGACCGGCGCGTCGCAGCGGATGGCCGACCGGCGGATCTCGCTCGCGCTGGTCATGCACAACCACCAGCCGGTGGGCAACTTCGGCTGGGTCATCGAGGAGGTCTACCGGCAGGCCTACGAGCCGATGGTCTCCGCACTGGAAGCCCACCCCGGAGTGCGTGTGGGCCTTCACTACAGCGGCCCATTGCTCGAGTGGATCAGCTCCGAGCGACCAGAGCTGATCGATCGGCTGCGCGCGCTGGTCGACCGTGGCCAGGTCGAGATCCTCGGCGGTGGCCACTTCGAGCCGATCCTCGTCTCGCTGCCCGAGCAGGATCGGCTCGGACAGCTGGACCTGATGCGCCGGGAGGTCGAGCGGCTGTTCGGCCGTAGGCCCACCGGCGCCTGGCTGGCCGAGCGCGTGTGGGAGCCGTCGCTGGCCGGCGACCTGGCCGCCGGCGGCTACCGCTACACCGTCCTGGACGACAACCACCTGCGCGGGGCGACCGTGCCCGAGGACGAGATGTGGGGGACCTACACGACTGACGATCGCGGGCGGATGCTGACCGTGTTCGGAACCGAGAAAGGGCTGCGTTACCGAATCCCCTGGCGGCCGGTCGGCGAGCTCATCGAGTACCTGCGCGCCAACGCGACCGAGGACGGGCAGCGGCTGGGGACGATGGGAGACGACGGCGAGAAGTTCGGCGCCTGGCCCGGCACCCATGAGCTGTCATGGGGCCGCGGCGGATGGATCGAGGAGTGCTTCAGCGCGCTGGAGGCGAACGCCGAGTGGCTGGCCACGGTCACTCCGAGCCAGTGGATGGAAAGCGAGCCACCGCGCGGACGGATCTACGTCCCGACCGCGTCATACATCGAGATGACCGAGTGGGCTCTGCCACCGCCGGAGGCACTCGAGTTCCACCGCCTGCTGGCCGATGCCGAGGCTTCCGGCTCGGTCGCCACCCGCTTCCTCAAAGGGGCGATGTGGCGCAACTTCCAGGCGCGCTACCGCGAGATCAATGACCTGCACAAGCAGATGCTGCGCGCCTCGGCGACGGTCGACGCCATGGCCGCCGGGCTCGAGCGCCAGCGAGCGCTCGATCACCTCTACCGTGGGCAGTCGAATGACTGCTATTGGCACGGGCTGTTCGGCGGCATCTACATCGTCCACATGCGGATGGCCACCCTGCACCACCTGATCGCCGCGGAGGATCTGGCGTTGGCCGGGCGAGCGCTCTCCGGGGTCGCTGACTACGACCTGGACGGCGTCGACGAGGTGCTGCTGGGGACGAAGGGCCAGACGCTGCTGGTCGATGTCGCCGAGGGCGCTGGTATTGGCTCGTGGGACCTGCGCGCATCGCGGCTGGCGCTCGCCTCGGCGCTGCGCCGGCGTCCTGAGGCATACCACGAGCAGCTACGCCGGCTGGAGAACGCCCGCAGCGAGGAGGCCGGCGCCGGCGCCGGGGGCGCAGCGAACCCGCACGAGCAGACGATGGCCAAGGAGGACAACCTCAGCCGCTACCTGGTCTATGACGACCATGAGCGACGCAGCGGCCTCGTGCGCGTCCTTGCCGGCGATGGCGACACCGGTGACTTCGTCGGCGGGGAGTGGCTGCTCGAGTCGGCCTCGGAGGCCGAAGCGGTGCTGAGCCGGGCGGCCGCGGGCTTGACCGCGCGCAAGCGCATCAGCCTGGGTGGCGGGCGGCTGGACCCGGACCTTCGCGTCGAGGTGGAGATCGGAGCCCGGGCCGCCTTCGAGGGCGAGCTCCAGCTGGAGTGGAACATCAACCTGATGGGCGGTGGCGCCAACCCGGACGCGTACTACGCCTGGGAGAACCAGGAAGGCCGACACGACGCAGCCGGCTCGCTGGACCCGGACGCGGCCGAGCTGCGCATGGGCAACCGTCACGAAGGCGCCGAGGTGGTGCTCACCGCCGATCCACCAGCCGCCCGCAGATGGTCACCCATCGAGACTGTCTCCAACTCGGAGGCCGGTTTCGAGCGCGTCTACCAGGGCTCGTGCCTGCTCGTCAGCTGGCCGCTCCGGCTCGCCGCCGGCGCCAGCATGCGAGCCAGCGTCACGCTGCGTGCCCGCCAGCGGCGTGATCGGGCCGCCGAAGAGGCGGGAGCCGAAGAGGCGGGAGCCGCAGCCACCGCCTGACTCTCCGGGACACTTTTGGGTCGGGTCGGCGGCGCTAGCGCGCCGTAGCGGCCCAGCGCGACCAGCGGAATGAGGGCCTGTAGCCCAGCCGCTGGTAAACCTTCAGCGCGGGCGTGTTGCGCTCATCGACGGACAGCCAGACCAGCGGGCTGCCCATCGCCAGCCCGGCACGGGTCGCGACCGACGTGACGAGCGTGGCCAAACCCTGGTTGCGCCGGTGCGGCATGACGCCAACTCCCGAGACGGCTGCGATGCCGTCCGATATGGACAGCCGCGCGCTGGCCACAGCCTCCCCGTCCAGCCTGACCAGGTACGCACGCAGTGCGCCCGATTCGACCGCCCGAGCCAGGTGCTCGGTACGCGAGTCGGCATACTGCTCGGCCAGGCCGAATACCCGCTCCTCGATCGCCTGGCACTCAGCCGCCGACTGCGCGGTCACGGCCTCGATGCGGAGCGACGGGGCGAGATGGGGGACGGTGGGCTGGCCGCGGGTGACGTAAATCCGCTCACGCTCGAGCTCCACCCAGCCCATGCCGGCCAGACGCTCGGCCAGGTCACCAGGCTCGGTCAGACCCTCGCCGATGACAAGCGCCGGCCACTCACCCGCCTCCGCGAACCAGCGCCGAAGGGCATCGATGCGCTGATCGACCTCGTCTGCGGCCCAGCGCAGGCAGGCAGCGAAGTTGTAGCCGGGCCCTCGTCCGGGCAGCCGCATGACCAGCGCACCGAGCTCGGGAATGTGCTCGTCGGAGGCGCCGGCGAGGCCCGGTAGAAGGGCCAGCTGGCGCTCTATCCGCGCCTGCTCGTCGGCGGTGGGGGGAGCACCACCATGGTCGTCCGAACCGCCCCGCGGCCGGGCGGAGTCGGGGCGCCTGAGCGGCGGAGCGTCGCTCATCGGAGAGCGCTCAGCACCTCGCCATCGAAGCGCTCGATCAGCTCGCGAATGCGGCCCGCATCGGTCTCGGCGAAGTCGAAGGCCAGGTGGTCGACGCCAAGCTCGCGCCAGGCGCCCAGCTCGCCGACCATCTGCTCCGCCGTGCCGGCGATCGCATAGCCGCCGTCCGCCTCGTATGCGCCGAAGACGACCCGCACGCGCGCCGACAGGCGCGGCATGGCGCGACCGGACTGCTCGGCGGCCGCGCGGATCAGCGGGATCCGTACCGCCATCTGCGCCGGGCTGGTGCCGCTGGCGTGGTAGCCATCCGCAACCCGGCCGGCGCGAGCCAGCGCCGCCTCGCTGCGCCCGCCGATCCAGATCGGCACCGCGGCACCCTGCACCGGCAGCGGCCCGAAGCGTATGTCGTCGAATTGATGGAAGCGGCCCTTGAAGGGCCCCGTGCGGCCGTCCCACAGGTGGCGCCAGAGCGCAATCGACTCCTCGAGGTAGGCGCCGCGCCGACCGAACCGCTCGGCGGCGCCCAAAAAGCCGAACTCGGTCCGATTCCAGCCAACCCCGACCCCGCAGATCAATCGACCGCTGCTCAGCGCGTCGAGGGTGGCGAGCTCCTTGGCGAGCACCACCGCGTTGCGCATCGGCACCACGATCACGCTGACGCCGAGCCTCAGCTCGGGCACGCGCGCACCCAGGTGAGCCAGCGTGAGCAACGGGTCGAAGATGTGGAAATAGTCCTCGCTCCGGGCGGAGGGCTCGACCAGCACGTGATCGGTGGTGAAGACCGAGTGCCAGCCGAGGCGAGCCGCCGTGTCGGCCGACGACTCGATGCCCGCCGTCGTCGCGCCGGCCCGGTAGCTGGGCAGGATCAGCCCGAACTCCATCTAAGAGTCCGCCTCGTCACCGACCAGGATGGTGCGCAGCCAGCGGATCGGCGGCGAGCCATGGGCGATCACCGACTCGAGATGAAGCCGATATTCGAAGTCGTCGCCCTCCCGCCGGCGCATCTGTCGTTCCAGCTGCCACAGCTCGAGCGATCCGACGAAGTAGGTCGAAAGCTGAGTGGCGGTCAATCGCGCACGCAGCCACTTTGCTCGAGCCTCGTCCTCCTCCTGGAACCCGCCGCCGACCATCAGCTCCATCGCCTGCTGCTCGGTCATGTCGCCCGCGTGGATGGCGACGTCCATCAGCGCATTGGTGACCGCGCGCAGGTAGTACTTCAGGTTGACCATCTGCAGGCCCGGGTCGTCGGCGCCAAAGCCCAGGTCGATCATCACCTGGGTGACGTAGACGGCCCAGCCTTCGATGAAGGTGCCACTGGCAAAGACGGCTCTGGTCAGCGAGGGGCATTGATTGGCCCTGGTCAGCTGCAGGTAGTGACCCGGCACGCCCTCATGGATGCTGAGCAGGCTCAGCATGCGGTCGTTCTGCTCGCGCATGTATCCGGCAACGGCCTCGGCGCCGGCTGCCTCGTCGGGCGGCGTGATCCAGAAGTAGCTGCGCTGGCCCTTGTCGAGCGGGCCCGGCGAATCCAGGAAGGCTCGCCCGTAGGCGCGCATGAAAACCGGCGTCCAGGTCACCTCGAGCGGCTCGTCGGCCAGGGTGATGACCTGGTGCTGGCGGCAAAACTCCTCGATCCGGCCGACCTCGGCCTGACAGAAGGTGAGCAGGTCCTCCGGGCGCTGGTGGTCCCGAGCCACTCGCTCGATCACGGTTCGAACGAGGCGATCCTCGGCGGCGGCCGGCGAGCCGTCGCTTGCCGCGTCAGGCAGTGGCTCGTCGGGCACCAGCGAGGGCCACATCTGTCGGGCGAGGGACGACATCTCCGCTCGGACCCTGGCGTATTCCTCCTCTGCGCGGGCTCGCAGCTCGTCCGGCGTCAGGTCGCTGGCCAGCGTATGGCGCAGCTTTGCGCCGAACAGACGCGCGCCCAGGCGGCCCTCTCCGCTGGCACGGGGCCTGACTTCCTGCTCGAGGTGGCGAGCAAACTCCGCCAGCGAGCGGCGCGCAGCCGGCTCGACAGAACGGATCGCCTCCGCGGCGTGTCGCTCGCCTGCCTCGGCCTGTCGGTCGGCCTCGGCGAGGCCCTGGTCGATCAGCTCGCCGATTCCGGCAAGCTGGTTGAGCGCGGCTTCGGTGTGGAGAAGCGATACCGGGCGGCCCGGCAGGCCGACCAATGCGCCACGCGCCCGCTCGAACAGCAACGGCAGCCCCGCCACCCGCCCGGCGAAGGCGGCACCACGATGGCCCCAGGGCGCGAAGTCGCGGGCGAGCAGGGCGAACAGTCCGCTGCCGGCGATGTAGACGTACGTCAGCGGATCCCACGCGGCCTCGCGCAGCTCGGCTTCGCTGAACTCCATCTCGTCGATCGCACCAAGGACGATCCCGCGGTCGATGCGCTCATCGCGGCTCAGCTCGTCCGGGTCCAGGGCCTCGAAGCGGGCGCGATGGTGGCGCAGCATGGCCAGCCGGCTGGTGCGGCCTTCGTCGCTCATGTCCGGCCAGCGGTCGTCGTGGGCGTGGAATCCCACCTGGGTGGCCATGACCGGCTGGGCGACGAACAGGTCGTCGAGGAACCGATGAAGGGCGAAGTCGAACGTCGTCCGGGGCGTCGGCCGATTGTCCGGCGCAAGCGAGACGAAGGGCTTGGCGGTGGCCTCGGTCACGGCGGGCAGTCCTCCGAGGGTGTTCGTCAGGCGCCCATCCTAGCCCGGTTGCCGGATGTAGCATGCCGGCGTGGCAGCCCTCGCCATTCGGACCTTGCTCAACGGGATCGCGCTGATCGCCGCGGTGCGGCTGGTGCCCGGCGTACAGTTCGACGGGGAGCTGTGGCAGCTGGCCGCTGTGGCCTTCATCTTCGGCCTGATCAACGCCTACCTGCGGCCGCTGGCGCGGCTGCTCAGCCTGCCGCTGAACCTGCTCTTCTTCGGCCTGATCGGCTTCGTCATCAACACCGGTCTGCTGCTCCTGCTGGCCCTGATCAGCGGTGAGCTCGACCTTGGCTTCACGCTCGCTGGCTGGCCGTCGGGCCCGCTCAACGTGGACGTGGTGCTGACCGCCTTCCTTGCCGCACTGGTCGTCTCGGTCGTGTCGACCGTGATGGCCGTAGTGCGCCTGGTGACACCGCGGCTGTGAGCGGGTTGCGAGTCGGCTCGATCGTAATCCGCGTCGATGACCTCGCACGGCAGGTCGCGTTCTGGAGCGCTGCCCTGAGCTACGTGCCACGCGAGTCCGACCTGGCTCCCGGCAGCGACTGGGTGCTGATGCGACCGCCGGACGGGAAAAGCCCCAACGTCTCGCTCGACCGGTCGCGTTCGACGCTGCAGGTCCCGCCGCGCATCCATCTCGACCTGTATGCCGAAGACTGGCAAGCCGAGGTCGAACGCCTCAAGGCGCTGGGCGCGACCGAGGTCCACTGGGACAAGCGCCCGCCCGACGCCGACTTCGTGATCATGGCCGACCCGGAGGGCAACCGCTTCTGCGTCATCGACGCCGGCTGAGGGGGGACGTGTAACCTGTCCGACTGATGGCCATCACCTCGCCCGCCCGACGCTCGTTCGCCGAGCGCCTCGGCCGTGCCCCCATGCTCGTCGATGGAGCCATGGGCACGCTGCTCTTCTCGCGCGGGGTGCCCCAGCGCGCGTCACTGGACCAGCTGGTTGAAACCCGCGCCGAACTGATCGGGACGATCCACCGCGAGTACATCGCCGCCGGCGCCGATGCGATCGAGACCAACACCTTCGGCGCCAACCGATTCCGACTCGCTCCCCATGGCCTGGCCGACCGGGCGGCACGGATCAACCGCCGCGCGGCACAGATCGCGCGCGAGGCGCGCGACGTGGCGGGGGGTCGTGACGTCCTCGTCCTTGGCTCCATCGGGCCCCTCGGCGCGCCCGTGCGCGGGCCGGCCCGGCTGCCCGATGAAGCCATCCGGACCGGGTTCCGCGAGCAGGTCGAAGGGCTGCTCGAGGGTGGCGCCGACGGGCTCATCTTCGAGACATTCAGCGACCTGCCCGAGCTGCTCCTCGGAGTCGAGGAGGCGCGTCGGCTGTGCGACCTGCCGATCATCGCGCAGATGACCTTCGGCGAGGAGCTCGTCGCTATCGACGGGACTTCGCCGCAGACGGCAGCCACTGCCCTGGCCACGGCCGGCGTGGACGCCGTCGGGGTCAACTGCGGTGCCGGCCCGCTCGTCTGCCTCGATGCCCTGAACCAGATGGGTCGACCGAGCGACGCGCTGGCCCGCTCGATCGTCCCCAACGCCGGCCTGCCCCAGCGGATCGAGGGGCAATTCGTCTACGCCGCCGAGCCCGACTACTTCGGCCAGGCGGTCGATCGCTTCCTGTCGGCCGGCGCACGCATCATCGGCGGGTGCTGCGGAACGACGCCTGCGCACATAGCGGCGATGCGCGAGGCGCTCGACCAGGCTGCCGGAACCACTCGCCGCCGGGCGACCGGCGGCACCACCCTGGGCAGCCTGCCGCGGACGCCGATTGCCGAGACCTCATCCGGCGCGGTCGATGAGCCGCCGCCGCCGACGCATCTTGGCCGGCTCGTCGCCGACGGCCGGTTCGTGGTCAGCGTGGAGATCGACCCACCGCGCTCGGTGCGCATCGAGCGTACGATCGAGGCTGCTCGGCTGCTGCAGGAAGCCGGCGTCGACGTGGTCAACATCAGTGACAGCGCGATGGCGCGCGTGCGCATGGGGGCGATGGCGGTTGCCTTCGGCATCCAGCACGACCTGGACCTCGAGTGCATCGTCCACTTCACCACTCGCGACCGGAACCTGATGGCGCTGGAGTCGGAGCTGCTCGGTGCCCACGCCCTGGGCGTGCGCAACATCCTGGCCCTGACGGGCGACCCGCCACGGGTCGGCGACTACCCGACGGGGACGGGCATCTGGGACGTGGACTCGACCGGCCTGATCGCCATCCTGCGCCGGCTCAATCGAGGCGAGGACCAGGCTGGCAAGCCCATCGGCGCGCCGGCCGGCTTCACCATCGCCTGTGCGCTCGACCCCACCTCGCACGACCTCGATCACGAGATCGAGCGACTGGCCGGCAAGCTCGACGCGGGTGCGGACCTGATCATGACCCAGCCCATCTATGCCGCGGAGCAGTGGCACCGGTTCATGGATCACGCCGCGCGCCGCTGGCCGGGCGGGCTGCCCAGGCCTGTGTTGCTGGGCGTGCTGCCGCTGCACACCCATCGCCATGCGGAATTTCTGCATAACGAGGTACCGGGCATCACCATCCCGCCGGAGGTTCGCGCGGCGATGGGCGCGGCCGGTGAGCGTGGCGCCGAGGTGGGCCTCGAGATGGCCGCCGCGCTGCTGGCGGAGATGGCGCCGCTGGTGCAGGGGACGTACATCATGCCCAGCTTCGGCCGCTACGAGATGGCGGCAGCACTGGTGCGTCGGGTGCGCAGCCAGGCCATCGGCGAGTCGCAGTCAGCACCCAGGTGAGGCGACGCCTGGGGGCGGGCAGCGTCCTCCTCGGCTGGCTGCTGTTGGCCGCGGCGGCTTCCGCCCAGGTCCCGGATGGGCCGCCCCCTCCGGCCGGTCCGCCCTATCCGCCACCGGTCGACGACGTCGTCGTGTACGACTACGCCGACCTGTTCAGCGCGAGCACGGACGAAACGGCCACCCGAATCATCGCCGGCATCGAGGCGCGCACCGGCGCCGAGGTGGTCGTCTACACCCAGGTCAAGAGCGGTGCCACCACCGAATCCACGGCGCAGGATGCCGCCGACCTGATTGACGAGTGGGGTGTCGGCCGGTTGGGCTTCGACGACGGGCTGGCCATCCTGTTCAACATCACCCGCGCCAACTGCCTGCCCAACGTTCCCGGCAACGGCCAGGTCCAGCTCTACGCCGGGCCGGGCTACCAGGCAACCTTTCTGTCGAATGCGGAGCGACAGCAGGTCTTCGAGCAGGACATGCTGCCGCTCTTGCGCGAGTGCGACTTCGACGGTGCGTTGCTGGCAGCCCTCGAGCGCATCGACGCGAAGGCCACGCCCGAGCACGCCCAGCAGCTGGCCATGGCCCGCTTCATCGATGCCGCCGTCGGGTTGGTGCTTGGTCCGATGGCCTTCCTCCTGCTGGTCGGCATTGCCGCGCGCTCGTGGCTGCTCTACGGCAAGGACCCGGTCTATCTCGACAGCCCATCGATCCACCTGCCCGCACCACCAGCGGACATGACCGCCGCATCCGCGGTGGTGCTCTGGGATGGGCGCGCGAGTCGGCGGGCGGTCACCACGGCGCTGCTCGACCTGGCCAGTCGCGGCGAGCTGGCTTTCAAGCCCGAGAAGAAGGCACTCGGCGAGAAGGCCGGCATCCAGCTGCTGGACGGCGAACCAGGCGACCCATACGTCATCCGCAACCGCCGCCGCCCCCTCAGCGATGCGGAGAACTATCTGCTCAAGCAGATACGCGCGCTTGGAGCGCGCGGCGACGATTACCTCAGCCCGACCGAGCTCGAGGGACTTGCCTCGAGCGTGCCCAAGTTCGAGCGGAAGCTCGAAAACCACGTCGCCTGGAAGTCCTGGTTCCGCGAGCCCCCCTACCGATCGGTCAGCCGCTGGGCGGGCCGGGGCGGAACCATCGTGCTGGCCGGCATCATCGCCGCCGGGACGGGACTGAGCCTGCCCAGCAATGGGCTGCTCATCCTGGGCTGCGCGCTGGTGGCCGCCGGGGTCGTGATCACGCGCATAGCCAGGGTCATGCCGGCGCGCACGATGGAGGGAGCGATGCTCTACGCGATGCTGGCCGCCTACCGTCGCACTCTGCAGAAGACCATGCAGATGGCGCGCTCGATGAACGAGGTCGTCCAGCGGGCTCAGCTGCCATGGTTGGAGACGCCCGACCAGGCCATGGTCTGGGGCGTCGCGCTGGGCCTGAACGAGGAGGTCGAAGAGGTCATCAAACGCAGTGTGCAGGACGCCCGAAACGGCGCGACCGAGCACAACCCATGGGTGCCACGCTGGTATGGCCAACCGGCACGTGCGTTCCATGGCTCAACGGATGGAGGCCGGGCGGGCCTTGCGCCGGGCCTGTTCTCGTCGTCGGCCGTGCCGAACTTTGGCGGCATGATGGCCGCGCTGGGCGGCATCGGCAGCGTGTCGGCCAGCGCGTCGGGCTGGGGCGGCGGCGGCTCCGGCGGGTTCAGCGGCGGCAGCAGCGGCGGCGGCGGCGGAGGCGCCGGCGGCGGCTTCTGAGGCTCGCGGAGGCGATGCCGCGGTGCAGCCATACAGCCCGCGCTGCGGCAGCCCCACACCGCGGACCCTCAAAGCGTTGGGGGCTACACTCCCTCCATGGGCGCCTCTGAGACGATGCAGGATTTCTTCGAGAAGATCAACGCGGGTGATCGTCAGGGCGCCGTGGCGCTGATGGACGAGCAGGCGGAGATGCGCGTGCACGTGCTGGGCAACGCCCGCACCCTGCGCGGCGTAGACCAGGTCGGCGGCTGGTTTCTGCGCGCGGACAAGGGCCTGCGCATGATCCCTGCCGACGAGCGCGAGATGGGCAACATGGTCGAATGCAACGTCCTGGTCATGCGTCCGGGCGCGCCGTCGCAGTCGCTCGATGCGACGTTCCGCGTCGAGGCGGGCAAGATCACGGCCATCAACCTGGCACCGCGCTGAGCTGAGCGGCCGAGTGCCGGCCGCAGGCCGGATGCAGGGCCTGATCGGCCGGACGCCGTCGCCCGGCTAATCGGCCGGCGTGGCCCGCGGAGTCGCCACCGGAAAGTCGGGCGGCGGGATGGTTATCACCTGGCCTACCTGGATCAGGTTGGGGTTGGTCACCTGCGGGTTCGCGGCCAGGATCTGCTCGACTGTGACCTCGTACCGGACGGCGATGCCGAAGAGCGTGTCGCCGGGCGCAATGGTATGGGTCACGGTGGTGGGCTCCGGCGTCGGGGACGGCGTTGGTGGAGTGGTCGGCGCGGCCGTCACCCGCGGTGTCGGGCTGGGCGTTGGCTGATCGGGAACGGCGATGCCGCCGAGGAAGTTCGGCGCCAGAACTATCAGCAGCGCGGCCAGCAACGCGATGGCGGCCGCGATGCCGAAGATGCGGGTCAGCCGACGGAGGATGCTGTCGCCGTCACCCAGCCGGATGCGTGTACCGAGCGTGGAATAGGCCGCATGCCGGTCGCGCTGCCACGAGGGGACGATGTCCTCGCGCTGAGCCGCCAGGTCCTGCCGTGACGGGGCGCGCGGCCGGGGCTGGGGCTTCAGCGCCGGCTCGGGGCGCTGCGCATAGTCCACCCGGCGCGGCAGCTCGGCCGGTCGCGCAACGGTGGACGATCCTGAGCCCGTGTCGCGACCGCTGAGGAAGTCGGGCAGCGGCGCCTCGTCGGGCGAGCCGAGCTGCGTGGAATTGCCGGAGCTCGGGCCGAATGCATCGATCTCGCCGCCGGCACCTGCCGCCGCTGCGGCCGGGGGCCAATCCTCCACCCAGCGCCGACGTCGACTCGCTGGGTCGTCGCTCTCCGGCCCGGCGGAGCCACCGCCGACGACGTCGTGCCGGCTGGTGCTGTCGTCGGCCAGCTCGTCGGATGCCGGCTCCGAGCTCACTGCGTCTTCCGCGCCGGTGAGCTGGCCGGAGTCGTCGTCAAGCGGCAGCGAGGCGACGCGCTCGACCCGGTCCGCGCCGGCAGGCTGTGGCGGGGGCCCCTCCGCGCTCGGCGCCTCGATCGGCGGGGGAGCAAGGACGGGCAGCTGCTGTGACGCGGCGTGGTCTTGCTCCTGGCGCGGCCACTCCGGCGGCGGTCGGAGCGGCACTGGCCGGGCGGCTGCCCGGACCGCCCAGTCCTGAAAGATCGGGCAGCCGCCGAAGGTGGGCGAGAGGCAGAACTCGCGCTGATGAGCCAGTGCGCGGGGCGCGGGCGTCGGCTCCGCGTAGCAGCGGTGGCGCGGGTCCGGCTCGGCCGAGCGCCTGTCGCGATCGTTCTCGAGGGCGACGAACGGGCACGCTGTAGGTCCCTCGTCGAAGAGCGTCCCTCGGCCCGACACGCGGGAATCTTACGCCGCTGCGGCGGCCTGTGACTGGTCCTCCGGCGCCCTTGCCGACATTTCGGCGTCCTCTTCGGCAGCCAGCTCCTCGGCCCCAACAACCATCGCCGCCCCGACGGTCTCGTTGGTCGTCTCATCGACCAGGATCAGGCTGCCGGTCAGGCGGTTCCGGCGGTACTCGTCAACGAGCAGCGGGGAGCTGGTTCGCAGGCGCAGGCGCCCGATCTCGTTCAAGCCGAGCGTCTCCGCGCCCTGGTCGCGGTGAAGACTGTTGACATCGATCCGGTAGCGCACGGCGTCGACGATGCCGCGGACGTTTCGAGTGGTGTGCTTGACCCAATATCTACCGCCCACCTGGAGCTGTCGTTCGTGCATCCAGCAGCACATCAGCTCCAGCTCCTGGGTCTGGGTCGGCTGGTTGTGCGGTCGGCAGATCATGTCCCCGCGCGAGACGTCGATGTCGTCTTCCAGCAGCAGCGTCACGGACAGCGGCGGGATGGCCTCGTCGATCTGGCCATCAAAGGTGTCGATCTGCTTGATCCGGCTTCTCGCGCCCGAGGGCAGGACGACGACCTCGTCGCCGACCTTGAACTGCCCGGAAGCCACCTGGCCGGCGTAGCCGCGGTAGTCGTGGTGCTCGTCCGACATGGGCCGCACGATCCATTGGACCGGGAAGCGGTTGTCGATCAGGTTGCGATCGGAAGCGATGTGGACGTGCTCGAGGTGATACAGCAGTGAGGGGCCCTGGTACCACTGCATCTTCGTCGAGCGCTCGACGACATTGTCGCCGTGCAGCGCCGAGATCGGGATGAACGTGACATCGTGCACGTCGAGCTTGGCCGACCAGGCGGTGAAATCTGCCGTTATCGCCTCAAAGACGTCCTGGCTGTAGTCGACCAGATCCATCTTGTTGACCGCCACGACGATGTGCGGGATGCCCAGCAGGGAGCAGATGAAGGCGTGTCGCCGTGACTGCTCGAGCACACCCTTGCGCGCATCGATCAGCACCACCCCCAGATCGGCGGTCGAGGCGCCGGTGACCATGTTGCGCGTGTACTGCACGTGGCCGGGAGTGTCGGCGATGATGAACTTGCGCCGCGGGGTGGCGAAGTACCGGTACGCGACATCGATGGTGATGCCCTGCTCGCGCTCGGCGCGAAGTCCGTCCGTCAGCAGTGCCAGGTCGACGGCCGCATTGCCCCGACGCAGGCTGGTCCGCTCGATGGCCGCCAGCTGATCCTCGAAGATGCCTTTCGAGTCATACAGCAGCCGGCCGATCAAGGTGCTCTTGCCGTCATCGACCGAGCCTGCGGTCGAGAAGCGCAGCAGGTCCATCGGACGCCCGCCGTCCATCAGCGCTCTCCGCGGTCGCGTGCTGCGACCACTAGAAGTAGCCCTCGCGCTTGCGGTCTTCCATCGCCGTCTCGCTGAAGGCATCGTCGGCGCGCGTGGCGCCGCGCTCGGTGATGCGCGCCGCGGCCGTCTCGGCGATGACCTCTTCGAGCGTGCGCGCCTGCGACGATACGGCGCCCGTGCAGGTCATGTCGCCGACCGTTCGGTAGCGGACGACCATTCGCTCGATGGGCTCGCTGTCGCGCGGATGCAAAAACTCATTCACGGCTAGGTACATGCCGTTGCGCCTGAACACCTCGCGCTCGTGGGCGAAGTAGATGCTGGGTACCTCGACGCCCTCCTGGGCGATGTACTGCCAGACGTCCATCTCGGTCCAGTTCGAGATCGGGAAGACGCGCATGTGCTGGCCGGGCCTGATCCGCGCGTTGTACAGGTTCCACAGCTCCGGTCGCTGGTTGCGCGGCTCCCATTGTCCGAACTCGTCGCGCAGGGAGAAGATCCGCTCCTTTGCGCGCGCCTTCTCCTCGTCACGCCTCCCACCGCCGAAGACAGCGTCGAAGCGGTGCTCCTGGATTGCGTCGAGCAGCGTGACCGTCTGCAGTCGGTTGCGCGACGGATCCGGCCCGGGCTCCTCGCGAACCCGCCCTTTGTCGATCGACTCCTGGACAGAGGCGACGATCAAACGCTCACCCATCTCGCGCACGCGGCGATCGCGGAAATCGAGCACTTCGGGGAAGTTGTGGCCGGTGTCGACGTGCATGATCGGGAAGGGCAGCCGGGCCGGCCGGAAGGCCTTCTCGGCCAGCCGCAGCAGCACGATCGAGTCCTTGCCCCCCGAGAACAGCAACACCGGCCGCTCGAACTCGGCGGCCACCTCGCGCATGATGAATATCGCTTCGGCTTCGAGCTCGCCCAGGTGGCTGAGCGCTCGCTTGGTCGGGCTTTCGATCATCGGTCAGGGGACAGAGTACGCGACTCACCGATTCGGAGCGCGCCCGTGCGCGACGCGGCCATGGGCTCGATCGGTGTTGCCCGAGGCCGGTCGCAAGCCTCCCGACACGCACACACGCCGATCGCCTGTCACGTCGGGCAGGCGCTAGGGGTTAGGGTCAAGCGGTGAACGCAAGCAGAGGAGCAGCCATGGATGCAGGAGCCCTCAGGGACCGCGAGATCGTGTCGGTACAGGAGGCCCATCGCCTGGGCAAGGTCCGCGAGGTCCTGTTCGAGACCCAGCCGCTGCGGGTCGCCGCGCTCAAGGCCAGCGGCGACGAGGGTGAGTTCATCATCGCCCTTGACAGGGTCAGCCGTTTTGGACCCGACGCAGTGATGGTCGAGAGCCCGAGCGTACGCGAGATCGCCCGCGGGGCGCGCGACAACGAACGGACGCTCGACGAGCTGACCCATCTGAAGGTCGTCGACGAGGACGGCCGCAGCCTGGGCACCGTGCGCTCGATCGAGTTCGACCCGGACAGCGGCGCCGTCGAGCGGATCATCGCCGGCGAGAGCGGCATGCTCGGGATGGGCGGCATGAAGGCAACCATCCAGGCGAGCGGCATCCGCGGGGTCGGGACCGATCTGCTGACAGTCGCCTCCAGCGCCGACAACGGCGAGGGCACTCACTTGGGGACGCGCGACATCGGCGTGCGCGGCGACGACGAGGCCGCGACTGGCACGCATGGGCGTGCCGGCGCAGAATGACCAGCCAGGCAGACCCATCCTGCCCACCCATTGACCCAGAAAGGAGTGTGCGAATGCTCAGCCGTGTCATCGAGGCGCTGGCCCCGCGCCGCACGGTGCATGCCCACTGCGACATCCCCTGCGGGGTCTATGACCCTCAGCAGGCGCGCATCGAGGCCGAGTCCTGCTACAAGATCATCCAGAAGTATCACGACTCGGACGACGACGTCTTTCGCAAGCGCTGCATCCACGTCAAGGAGGAGCGCGCCGAGCTGGCCAAGCACCACATCGACGTGATGTGGCACGACTACTTCAAGCCGGAGCACGTCGACAAGTTCCCCGACCTGCACGAGGTCTGCTGGAAGGCCGCCAAGGCTGCTTCACAGGTCAAGCGCACGGTCGACCTGGACGAGGCCCAGAAGCTGCTCGACCTGATCGACAGGATCGATCACATGTGGCGTGAGACGAACGGGCCGGCATCCACGCGGATGCAGCAGCTCGAGCCGGTCGGCGGTGGTCAGTCGGTGCAGCAGGAGAGCTCGTCGAGCTCCGGCCAGGCGGCTGCCGAAGCACGTAGCTGAACCGCCTCGGGCACCGGCTGCTGGGCGCCGTCCTCCTCCTCGGAGCCGGCATCGCAGCAGCTCCTCCAGCGGCCTGGCTGCGACGCTCCTGGCGGGCGAGGGTCGCCGTCGAAGGCCACAGCATGGCACCAACGGTCGCCCCCGGTGACTGGCTGCTCGTCGACCCCGACGCATTCCGCGAGGTGCGTCCGCGGACGGGCCAGCTGGTCGTCGTCGACGATCCCCGCCGGCCCGGCCGGCTGCTCGTCAAGCGGGTAGCGGGCACGACCTCCGATGGCCAGCTGCGGCTATCAGGAGACCATCCCGCCCATCGCGATCAGCCGGCCCTCGCCGCCGTGCCGACATCCGCCCTGGTCGGGCGTCCGTGGCTGCGCTATTGGCCGCTGCGCAGGATCGCCCGGCTGCGCTAGCCGGCCAAGTCGAATATCTCGCCCAGCAGGCTGACCATCTCCAGGTCGCGGGGCAGGAACGTCTGCAGCATCAGCCGTTCGACGCCGGCGTCGGCCATGCGCGCGGCGACCGCGCGGGCCTGATCCGGCGTGCCGAAGACCCAGCGCTCGCGACGATCCTCCAGCCATGCGGCGAAGTCATCCTCCTCGCGCCCCAGGGCATGCCGGAGGCTCTCGACGCGTCCCTCCACCTCTGCGCTGTCCCGCCCGACGAGCACGCCGGTCATGGCTGAGTAGGTGACCGTGCCCGGATCTCTGCCGGCCTCGGCGCAGGCGTCGCGCACCCGCTGGAACGGCTCGCTGACGTTGTCCGGCGAGGCAGAGCTGATGTTGATCTCGTCCGCGTAGCGCGCCACCAGGCGCGCCATGCGCGGGCCCCCTGCCCCGCCGATGATCACGTTCGGGTGGCGGCGACCGCCGTGCGCCGGTGGCTTGGGCTGGAAGCGCGCGTCTGCGACGCGCCAGTGGCGACCGTCGAAGGACCAGCCATCGGGCTCGGTCCACAGGCCTTTGAGCATGGCCAGCTGGTCCTCGAGCATGTCGAAGCGGGCACGCGTGTCCGGATACGGCAGCCCGAGCTGGCGGTGCTCCTCCTCGTTCCAGCCCGCGCCCAGTCCGACTTCGACGCGGCCGTCCGACATCTCCGCGACGGTCGTGACCACCTTGGCAAAGTTGCCCGGCAGGCGAAAGGTCACCGGCGAGACGAGCGTTCCCAGGCTGATCTGAGCCGTCTCGCGGGCCAATCCGGCCAGGGTCGCCCAGGCATCGGTCGTGGGCTCGCCGGCCGGGCCAGGGAAGCTGGCGTAGTGGTCAGAGCGAAAGTAAGCCTCGAAGCCGGCCTGCTCGGCCGCCTGCGCAAGGGCCAGGATCTCGGCGTAGCTGAGCCCCTGCTGAGGCTCGGACATCAGGGCGAAGCGCATCGGCGACCTCCGGCGGCGGCTGATCCGCCGCCGGAGATGGCCGACCAGTGTCAGCGGCGGGGATCGCTCGGCTGCATCGTCGCACGGATCTGCCGAGCGCGGATCAGGCGGTGCCCGACCCAGCCGAGCAGCGCCATCGGCAGCAGGATCGGCAGCACGACGATGCCCAACCAGATCCCGATGCTGGCCAGCCGCTGCAGGACCGCCGCCAACGAGGCAATCGCCGCGTCGATCTCGTGCGCGGGATTCCAGCCCTCGAGATCGTGCGCCACGGCGACGGTCGGCGTCTCGAAGATCACCGTCAGCGTCGCCAGGGCGGCGCGGTTGGCCAGGCTGTCCCGCTGCGCGGTCAGCCGTTCGATCTGTCCGCGGACGGTGGTCAGCTCCTCCTGCACCTTGATGATGTCGGGGATGGTCTGGGCTCGCTGCATGATCGCCTGAAAGGCCGCCTCGCTTGTGCGAAGGTTGGCCAGCCGCGCGTCCAGGTCGACTACCTCGTCCGTCACGTCCGCCGATTCGGTATTGAGGTCGATCACTCGCCCCAGCTGGCGGAGGCCGGCCAGGGCATCTTCCCAGCGCGCCACGGGTATCCGGTAGCTCGCGCTGGCCCAACCGCCTGGCGCTGCGTGACGCTCCTCGGACCCGCCCACGTAGCCGCCTACCGCAGCCACTGAACGCCGACCCGCCTCGACTGCAGCGGCAAGATCGGTCACCTCCAGCCGCATCAGCCCGGTCCTGATGATGTACGCCCCGTCCGGGAGCTGCTCACCGGACCCCGGCTGCGGAGGGGGCGTAGCGGCCGCGCCGGGCACCTCTCCCTGGGCGGGCGGCTCCTCGGGAACCTCGCCGGCAACGGCCCCGGGAGTCCCTGCCGGGGCCGAGGCGGGAGCCGCGCAGGCGGCAAGCAGCAGCGCTCCAGCTAGGGCACCAAGAACTGAGGTGGCCGTTCGACGGCCCGGCCTGGATCTCGCTTGAACCATCGTCGCATCTCCCTGCGCCCCCCGGTTCCAGTTGTGGCGGATGGTGGCGCGCGCAGGTTAGGCCCAGGGCTCGCCGACGGTTGAGTTCCCTTCATCCTGACTAACATGGCGACGATGGACGCTGTCGTGCTGCCGGTACCCGATGGTCTGCTCGTGCCCTCGAGCGCGGGATGGCCGTTCGTCGCCGTCTGCACCCTGGCAGAGGTCCCGCCGGGAACCATGCGCCGGATCACGCGCGGTGACTACGACCTGCTGGTCATCCACAGCGAACGCGGACTGTGCCTGATCGATGACCGCTGTCCGCACATGGCGGCCCCGCTCTCATTGGGGGGCCTGGATGGCTGCGTCGTCGCCTGTCCGCTACATCGGGGCACCTTTGACCTGAGCACCGGGAACGTCATCCAGTTCCCGACCACCGGCGGGCTGGATGCCGACGGCGTCTATCACCCGACCTGGCAGCCAACGGGCACTCTGGCCAAGGAACAGCCATCCGACACAAAGGCACGAGCGCGGGCGTTGACCCGTGTCCGCCGGATCCGCTACTACCCGCTGCGCGTGGTGAACGGCGTGATCGAAGCTCGCCTTCCGGCCTAGCCGGACGAAGGACGAAGAGTGGACCTCCGCACCACCAGGACGATCCGGAGCGCCATCGAGATCCGCGCTCCCGTGGAGCTGACCTGGCAGGTCCTGACCGATTTCGCCAGCTACCCCGAGTGGAATCCGATCGTGCGCCGGCTGCGCGGCCGACCACGGGTGGGCGGTCGCGTGGTCATTCGCAGCCAGCCGCCCGGCGCCCGCTCGCTGGTACACCGGCCGCGAATGATGGTCTGGACCCCGCCCCAGGAGATGCGCTGGCAAACGACCGTACTGGCCAAATCCCTGTTCACGGGCGAGCACGGCTTTCGGCTGGAGCCGATCGGCGCGGACCGGACCCGGTTCGTGCAGGACGAGACCTTTCGCGGCCTGCTGGTCCCTCTTTACTCTCGCCTGCGGCTGCCGGCCACCCGGCGCGGCTTCGTCGAGATGAACGAGGCGCTGCGCGACCGCGTGGAGCGGCTTGCCGGCGGCGCTTCAGCGCCTGCGGCGGGCAGCCGGGGAAGCGCCCCCGGCGGCAGGAACGGTCTGGACGGCGACCAGGTCAGTCCGTCAGCCTGACCGTGGTCAGGAAGGCTCGCAGCAGATCCAGCCCTTCGGTCGCCGGGTCTTCAGGGTAGATCAACACCAGCGCGACGAAGCGCTCGCCCATGGTGGTCGCGGCGTAGACGCGCGCATCGCCGACCTCGGGCGTCATGCTCACCAGCAGCGCGGGTTGGCCCGCAATCGTCGCCTCCTCCACATCGCCGATGGCGACGGGGAAGGTCTCGTTGAAGCCGGCGAGGAACTCGTCTGTCGCGTCCTCGAGGTTGCCCGGACCCGGCTCGCTTGCGATCAGGAGTCGGTCACCATAGGGGCTGTCGATGGCGTCGTAGGGCTCGGTCGGGCTGGCAGGGGTGACAGCCCAGTCCTCGGGATAGCCGATCGAGACGCCATGCTCTGACTCGAATCGGTGCCAGGCGACATCCGGCGCGGACACCTCGACGGACCCGCCGAAGCGGTCGAAGTTGATCGCATAGGTCATGCTGCCGGGAGCGGTCTGGTCTCCCACGCGATGCGTCCACTCGGCTGTCGCGATCATCAGCTCCGGGGTGCCATCCGGTTGGCTGTAGAACTCGACGGCAACGGACACGTCCTCGAAGGCGGGGTCGGTGAAGCCAAGGATGGCCGGATCGACCGTGACATCAGGCGGGGTGACCAGCCGATGCAACGTCTGACCGTCGATCGTCTCCGAGCCC
Source organism: Candidatus Limnocylindrales bacterium (assembly GCA_035540555.1). Classification (GTDB taxonomy): domain Bacteria; phylum Chloroflexota; class Limnocylindria; order Limnocylindrales; family CSP1-4; genus JALYGJ01. The sequence continues at coordinate 45,681 of DATLGJ010000007.1, forward strand.
TCGTCCTCGAGGCGGGCCAGCGTGCGCAGGAACTCGGCAAGGCTGGCCTGGTCCCGATCGACCTCTTCCTCGACGAACGGTCCGCCGTCAATGGCGGTATAGCTTCGGCCGCCAACGGCGAGCGTCTCCGTCAGCTGCGTCCGCCCGTCGGGCAGCACCGTCTCCAGCACGGTCAGCGAGTCCCCGGTCGCCGTCGCCGAAAACTCGCCGCCAATGCCGAGGAAGGCCTGGCCGATGAGCATGTCGCCACTCAAGGTGGCCTCGACGCTCTGGCGCGCAGTGATCTGGCGCAGGAACTCCTCGACCACATCGATGCCGGCGGGCGTCGGTGAAGGGCTCGGTGCCGGACTCGGGCTGGGTGATGGGCTCAGGGTCGGGCTGGGCGAAGGAGCGGGCGATGGGCTGGACGCCTCGGTCGGCGTCGGGGCGGGGGTGGCCGGAGCCGGTGCGGCGCAGCCGGCGAAGGTCAGTGCGATCAGGGCGAACAACGCCATGACGGGCTGGTGACGGAACATGATCCCCTCCTGTAGCCGCGTGCTGTCGCGGCGGCGCAAGCCTAGCTGCTGGAGTCCAGCTTGGCCAGCCGACCTGTCAGCGCCGGCGACGGGGGGCCGCTGACCACTTGTCGTGGCGTGGCCCGAAGCGGGTCACCACGCCATCGTCGGCGTAGCGGTCGGCGACCATCAGGTCGAAGGCGTGGACCATGTCCTCCATCAGCGAGTAGCGACCGGCGGTGTAGTGCACGGAGGCCGTGCCCTTCTGCTGGCGCTCACAGACGGCCCAGTCCTGGCGGTTGGTCAGATCCCAGAACTCCACCGCATCGGAGGGATCGAAGTCAGGCCGAGCCATCGTCTCGGGGTCGAACAGCCACTCGCAGATCACCCGCGAGCGGCCCGGCTCGACGGGCCAGACCTGGTGCGTCATGACGTAGTCGGGATGCAGGCTGAGCAGCATGTTCGGCCAAATGACGAAGTAGTAGATCCGCCGCTCATCCTCTGCGCTGACCCCGGGCAGCGGCGGTCGGCCGTTGTTGTGCCCGTCGGTGGACATCGTCTCGGCATCTTCGATCAGCTCCATCCAGCCGCCTGCCCAGGGACCGCTCGACTCGAAGTTTTGGCCACGGTCGTATGGCGTCAGGCGATTGAGCTGCGGATGTACGCCCGGGCAGTGATAGCACTCGGAATAGTTTTCAGCGATCACCTTCCAGTTGGCCGATACGTCGTACTCGATCCGCCGCGCGCGCCGCAACCCTCCCGGGGCATGAGCCGAGACGTGAGCTGGCAGGTCCGCGAGGTGCTCGGCGAGCGGCGGCGCGTCGACGTCGAAATTGACGAAGACGTAACCCTCCCAGGTGTCGACGCGAAGGCGACGGAGGCCATGGTCGGACTTGTCGAAATTGCTGATGTCGGCCGTATGCGGAGCGCGCAGCAGCGAGCCGTCGAGGTCGTAGATCCACGCGTGGTACGGACACTGCAGGCGCACGACGCGACCGCTCGGATGATCGAGCATGGTTGCCCCGCGGTGGCGACAGACGTTGCTCAGCGCATGGAGCAGGCCACTGCGGTCGCGTACGACGATCGCACTCTCGCTGGGCAGCCTGGCCAGCACGTAGCTGCCCGGCTCCCGCACGTCCTCCTCCCGCGCTACGCAGAGCCACGCTCGTGAGAACCAGGCCCGCATCTCGTAGTCGAAGACCTGAGGATCATGGAATACGTGCGGCGGCAGAAGGCGCGCCTCGTCGACCGGGCGTCGCGTCGCGGCTACGTCAGCCGCCGAAATGGGGCTGGTGAGCGCCTCCGTCGTCACCTGAATAGCCTACGACAGCCGCAGCTGGGCCGCCAGCTGGTGACCATCAGGACGCCCTGCTCAAGCCTCGACGAGAAGTTCCGCCCAGCCTGTCGGATCGTCCCCGACAGCGAGGAGATGGCCAGCTCGCACAAGCGGCAGTCGGATCAGCCGAGGCTCGGCGAGGAGGCGCTCCGTCCATTGATCTTCGTCCTGCCTCAGCCAGGCGAGGCCGGCTCGTTGGAAGGCCTTGGACTCCGCGTCGGCCAGAGCGGCTGCACCGAAGCGCTGGCTGAAACGGCGCAGCTCGCCCGCGGCAATGGGCCGCTTGGCCAGGTCGACGAAGCTGACCTGGACCCTGCGTTCGCTGAAGAAGCGCAGCGCCTTCTGGGTCGGCCGCGAGTCGCGCAGGCCGAAGATCTGTACGATCGGTTGCTCGGTCAGCGACTACTCCGAGCCCGCTCGGCGACGTCCTCGCCTCGAGCGACGATCGGGGGTGGCGAGGCCGACGAGCCACCCTTTCTCGGACCGGCGAACGACGATCTCCTTGCCCTCCTCGGCGGCGACCTTCATCAGCCGCTGCCGAACGGTCAATGGCTTCTCGTCCTCGCTCAGGCGCACCTCGAACACGGCGTCGCGGTCGTTGATGCGCGCGAGCATGCGCTTGAACTGTCGTTCCTGGGCCAGCCTCTCCTTGGCTCGAGGGCTGAGCTCGCGCTGGGCCGACTCCGCCCCCTTCGGCTTGTCGAGCATCGTTACGTCAACCTGCCTGATCTTCACCATTCTGAGATCCAATCCTTTCCACGGTCACGGAGCCACGCTGGGGCGTGCGTCCGCTGCACGATACGCTATCGCATAACCGCCGGAAAGGGCCTTGCAGAATCCCGCCGCCAATCAATTACGAATGAGCCACTCAGAGCGGGCCTCTCAATTCATGATCAACCAGAAATGGAGCAACTGATGAAAATCGGGGTCATCGTGCCGCAGGGCTGGACCGGTGAGTTCAATGGCTGGGACGCTGCCGAAGCCTGGGCACGTACGCGCGATGTCGCCTGGCAGGCGGAGGCCCTCGGCTTCGAGTCGATCTGGCTGTTCGACCACTTCCACACGACCCCCCGCCCAACCGACGAGATCACCTTTGAAGCGTTCACCAGCCTTGCCGCCCTCGCTGCCGAGACTCGGCGCGTTCGGCTGGGCCACGTCGTCCTGTGCGCTGCATACCGCAACGCCGCGTTGACGGCGAAGATGATCAGCACGATCGACGTCATCAGCATCGGACGCGCCGAGCTGGGCATGGGTGCTGGATGGAAGCGCGACGAGTGGCAGGCCTACGGCTACGGATTCCCTGAAGCGGGCGAGCGGCTGGCCATCCTGCGCGACCAGCTGGAAGTCGTCCGGGCGATGATGGACCCGGACCCCGCCGTGCGGGCCACCTACGAGGGTGAGCATGCGCGCGTGGACGGCGCGATCAACATCCCGCGGCCGCTCCAGCGGCCGCGCGTCCCGATAATGGTCGGCGGCAACGGGCCCAAGGTCACCTGGCGCCTGGCGGCGCGCTATGCCGACGAGCTGAACCTCGACGGCATGGAACCGGCCGAGGTGGCCGATGCGCTGCCGGTCATTCGATCGCGCTGTGAGGAGGTCGATCGCGATCCCGCCTCGCTGGCCGTTTCGGTGCACGTGTGGTGGGAGAAGCTGAGAGACGCCGGACAGTCGCGCATTGATCTGCTCGCGGCCTATCGCGAGCTGGGCGTATCGCGCGTCATTGCGCTGATTCGCGATTCAGCCGACAGCGACGAGGCGCTTGCCGCCTGGGCGGACGATGCCCGGGCCGCTGACGTCGAGATGCAGGACAGCCACGCCGTAGGTGCCTGACCACGAGCCCTGGTCCGGGCGGCCGGGGGCCTGAAGCCGGCGCCGACGACCGGCTGACGGGCCTGCACCGGCGGGCCTAGGCGCGACTAACATCGTGGTGTGCGTCACCTCGTCCCGCGCGCGCTGTGCCTCTCAACGACCCTGCTGCTGGGCCTGCCCGCGAGCGCCGCTGGGCATACGCTGACTGAGCGTTACGAGGCACCGCTACCGCTGGTGGCGCACATCGCCGGCGCAGCGCTGGCGGTGGCGATGTCCTTCGCCTTCGTCATGCTGCGCACACCTCGGCCCCCCGGCGGCACTTCCGACGGCCGGCCGGAGCCGCGTACAGTCCCGGCCTGGCTGCGACACACGCTGAGCGCGATCGGGCTGCTGGCCTGGGCCTGGATCCTCGCGCAGGGCCTGCTCGGCGGCGCCGCTCCGACCGGCGACGTCGGCTACCTCTTCCTGTGGGTCTACGGCTGGATCGGCGTGGCCCTGCTCTCGGCGGTGGTCGGGCCGGCGTGGGCATGGCTCGACCCGTTCAGCACGCTGCACCGGCTGCTGTCGGCGGCTGGTCGGCGACTGGGGTTGCTGGGGGAACGGCCCCGCTATGCGCCGTACCCCGCTCGACTCGCAATCTGGCCGGCTGTGGTCGGCTTCCTGGTCATCGTCTGGCTCGAGCTTGTGGCCTTCGTGCTTGGCGGCCGGATGCTGGCCCTGCTGCTGCTTGCCTACACCCTGTTCACGCTGGCGGGCATGTCGTATTACGGCCGTGCGGCGTGGCGCGCCAACGGCGAGGTATTCGGAGTCTGGTTCGGCCTGCTCGGTCGACTTGCCCCGCTGCGGCTGATCGGCGAGCCGGAGGAGGGCCTCGTCGAACGTCGCCCCTTCGGCGCCGGGTTGCTGCGGGAGCGCTGGACCGTGGCCCAGGTTGTGCTGGTTGCGATCGGAGCGGCGGCCATCATCTACGACGGCCTGTCGCAGACGAGGCCGTACTTCGACCTCTTCGGGCAGCTGGACCTGTTCGGGCTGCCTGACGTGATGACGCACACGGTCGTCATGCTCGCCCTGCTTGGGCTGCTTGCCGGGATGGTGCTCTGGGTCGGCCGCCAGGTGGGCCTGCGCCCGATCGGCGCCGGGCTGCTGCCGGTGGCCGTCGGCTACCTCGCGGCGCACTACATCGTGGCCCTGCTCGTCGACGGCCAGGCAATCGTCAACGCGGTCAATGACCCGTGGCTGCGCGGCGACTCCCTGTTGCCGGGCCCATGGTCACGCTTTGAGCCTGACCTGCTCGTGCCGATCTCGCTGGTGTGGAGTTTCCAGCTTGCCGCCGTAGTGGGCGGGCACATGCTCGGGGCATGGACCGGACACGCAGCCATCGAGGCAGGCGCGGAAACCGAAACGCCGAACGGCGAGGCCTTCGAGGCGCCGTCCGGCGGACGTCGGCTGCGGCGGGAGGTCGTGTTGGCGGGGCTGATGATCGGGTTGACCACCGTCACGCTGTGGTCCCTGGGGCAGGAGGTTATCGTTGGCTAGGCAGGCAGCCGTGGCCGTGTCACGAGCGACGAGCGGAGGGCGGCCGCTCGAGACGACGATCCGACCTGCCTGGCCGCTGAACGTCGTGACCACACTGGCGCCGCTGTGGCAGGGGCCCGGCGATCCGCAGATGCGGCTCCAGCCGAGAGTCGTCGAACGCACCTGCCACACGCCTGACGGGCCGGCCAGCGTACGCCTGGTCGTGCGCCGCGAAGACCTGTTCGTCCAGGCCTGGGGAACTGGCGCCGGCGCTGCGGTGGCCGACCTGCCCAACCTGCTGGGCGCCGCCGATCGGCCGGAGCTGCTCAGGCCGCGGCACCGGCTGGTGGCGGAGCTCGCCCGCCGACACGCCGGGGCCCGCCTGACGCGTAGCGGCCAGGTGATGCCAAGTCTGTTCGTCGCCGTGCTCGGGCAGAAGGTGACGACCACCGAGGCGCGGCGCAGCTATCGCGAGATCGTGCGCCGGCTTGGCAGCCCCGCCCCCGGGCCGCTGGGGCTGGTCCTGGGCCCGGATCCCGCGGCGCTGGCGCGCGCGCCAGCGTGGACCTTTCACCGGGCAGGCGTGGAGCAGCGCCGAGCTGACGTCATCAGGCGCGCCTCCCACGTCGCCAGTGCGCTCGAGGCGATCACCGACATGGGAGCGGCGGAGGGGCGGCGCCGGCTGCTGGCCATCAACGGGATCGGTCCGTGGACCGCGGCCGAGACCATGCGCCCCGCACTGGGCGACCCCGATGCGGTGTCTGTCGGCGACTACAACCTGCCGCACCTGGTCAGCTGGCTGCTGGCTGGCGAGCCGCGCGGCGACGACGCCCGGATGCTGCAGCTTCTCGAGCCCTACGAGGGACAGCGTGCCCGCGTTGTGATGATGCTCGAGTTGAGCGGCCTGCGACCGCCGCGCTTCGGACCGCGGCTTGCGCCACGTTCCATCCGGGAGATCTAGCGGACCTAGCGCGCGGTGTCCGGCGCCTGGGGCGTTGGCTCCTCTAGAGCAGCGATGGCAATCTCGATGCGCGCGACTTCCTCAGCGGCGGCACGGAACGCCTCACTGCCAAGGGCGGCCTGGTCGCGCCGATGGCGGGCAGCACGGTGCAGCTCCATCAGCTGCTCGCGGCTGGCGGGTGAGGAGTCGCGGCCGGATCCCGCCGCGCGAACGGTGCTCAGCGCCGCGGACCCCGAACGGCAAGCAGGTGGGCGTTCCAGTCATCCGGCGAGCTGACCTTGCCGGGAGCGCTGCCATGCCAGCCGCAGACACAGGTAACGGTGTGCTCGCGGACCCGATACTCGGCGATGACGTGCTTCAGCTGGTCATCGGTGGTGGCGGCTTTCGCGCGGGGCAGGTTCATCGCGCGAAGCCTCGAACATGGGACATGGGCTATCCCCTCCTGCGAGTAACGCGTCCCCGCACTCGGCGCTGGGCGAGCGCATGGGACGTCACGTTTTGGGCCCCAGAAGGCTACCACGATTCCGCTCCGGCCCTATCCAGCCGGCCTGCCGCATCCGGCCGGGGATGACACAATCGGCCCGTGAGCAGGTACCGCCGGACGCCGCGCCGCCAGGGCGTGGTCTATGGGCCCGCGCTGGGTCGGGATGACGAGCCGCACAGCGGCTTCCTCGGACCGCTGCTCGGGGCAGCGGTCGTGCTCGGAGCGCTGGTGCTGATGGGCGTGGCGACATTCGCCTTTCTGGGCCGGGTTCCTACCGGCCCGGCCGGCCCCAGCCCGAGCCCCGCGACCGGGG
>DATLGJ010000008.1:0-86917 GCA_035540555.1 Candidatus Limnocylindrales bacterium
GTCCAGATCGGGCGGGGAGGGCGGGATGCACACGGTTGGATATGCCGGGTCGCACGCCCGCCCCCCGGCGCCACCTCCACCCGGGCGCGGCGTCCGGTTCGGCTTTAGCGTGGTGAGCGGGTCGCCCCACAAGCCGCGTCCAGCCTCCCGTGCCTCGCGCTGCGCATCGAGGTACAGGTCGACGTACTTGACGTCTGGTGGGTAGGTCGACACCTGAGCCAGCCCGCGCCGCAGCATCTCGAGGTTGACCAGCAGCCAGCCGCCTCCCTCCGACAGCCAGACGTACCGCAGCAGTCGCCCGTAGCGGTCGGTCTCAGAGATGTCCTTCTCGAGGACGACGCGCTTTCCCTCGACCATGCGCCTGTTGGCGTCCGAGGCCTCTCTGCCCATCCATTCGACCGGTCGGCTGGGGTGAACCGTCTCGGGCGTGTCGACGCCGATGTACCGGACGCGATGCTCCGTACCGCCCACCCGAACGACGATCGTGTCGCCGTCGACCACGCGGCTTACGAGCGCCTCCTGGGTGGGGCCGGTGGGCGCGGTGCCAAGCCCCAGGGTGGGGGCTGCAGTTGGCGAGGCGGTTGGCGGGGCAGTTGGCGTGACTGGCGCCTGGGAGGGGCTGGCTGAAGGCTGCAGCGAGGCGGTCGGCGATGGCGTCGGTGGGACAGTCGTGGGTGTCGTGGGCGGTGTGGCCGGTGGACTCGTTATAGCGGCAATCGGCGTTGGCGTAGCGAGCGGAGTCGTCGGCGGCGCGGCAGTCGGCTGCACAACGGCCGGCACGGCTTGGCAGGCGGCCAGAAGCAGGGCGACCAGAGGCATGGCGGTACGAGGGAGCTTGCGAGTGACGCGCATTGGCGCCAAGTATGGTCCAGCTCGGCTTGACCGGCGATAGGCCGGAAGACCTACACGTACTGAATGTTCCGGGAGAGCACCACCGCGACCGGTTAAGGCTTACGCGGCATGTCCCGACCCGTGATGCGGCCCCGTTTGTGCTGTCAGGAGCGCATTTGGACGCGGCGCACGGACCGGCCCGCCCCGCGCACCGTCAATGCTGTCCCAGTGGTGCTGCACCGGAACATACGGTCGCCAGTCCGGGCCGGGCGCCCGTGAGTCCAGGTCGGCGCCCGCCCCGTGCGCCTCGGGTTAGCGGGAACCTCCGCGGAGCCCAGTCGCGTCGCCGCCCGGTCCCGGCTGGCGGGCCTGCTCGATCTCCCGCTCGCGCTGCTGCTCCTGGGCCTGGCGCTGCTGGGAGCGCTGCTCGCGCTCCTGCTCGCGCTGCTGCATGGCAGCCTCGTTCTCGCGTCGCTCGCGCTCCTCGCGCTGGGCACGTTCGCGTTCGCTTTCTTGAACCTTGTGCTCGAGCTCGTCGACCAGCTGGGCATTGCCCGACGCCTGCTCGACCGTCGCGCTGGCCGGCTGCTCGGCGCGCAGCTTGTCGGGCGGCAGGACGATCTCGCTGCGGACAACGGAGGCCATCAGCGCATCCAGCTGTCCGGCGTCATGGGCCTGCTGCACCGCCTGATGGGTGATGATGTCGCCGAAGTCCAGGATCACGTTGTCCTGGCGGTCGAGGATGACCTTGCCGGCCGGGCGACCGATGATGTCGGCGATCTGCGCCAGCCGCGTCCGCGTGTACTGCTCGTCGACCTGGCGGCCGTTCTCGTCGCGCATCTGCGAGAGCTTGTGGGTGAAGCGATCCCAGACCGCGCCGACGTTGTCCCCGGCCTCCTCCAGCGAGGCCCCGGCGCGCTGGCGGGTCTCGTTGGCCTCGCCCTTGGCGACCGCGCGGGTGAGTGCATCCATGTTGTCGGTCCGCTTGGCCCACTCGACATGCGCGGGCCGCACGCGCTGGCCGTTGGCCACCACGATGCTCCCGTTCTCGTCGGCCACGTCGGCGCCAGACCGCCGACCGATCAGTCGCTGCTCGGGCTGCTGCTCGCTGATGCCAGCGCCAACCCGGTCGCGGGCATCACCGACGCCCTGGCCGATCCGATCGCCGGCCTGGTTCATCGCGCCCTGCAGGCCGCCGACCTGGTTCTCGAGGTCCTCGCCGGTATCAGGGCGGACGAAGATCACGTCCGGTCCCATCCGCTCGATATCCTCAAGCGCCAGGTATGAGGTGCCCCGGGCGATGTCGCCGATCAGGCCCCCCGACACCTCGAAGCCGAGGATGCGGCCCGTCTGGTCGTCGAAGTACATGTCTGAGATCGAGCCGAGCCCGTCGCCGGTGTCCGTCACGACCTTCTTGCCGAGCAGCTTCTCGTCGCGGTTGAGGATCTTGCTGATTTCCCTGCTGTGAGAGGCAGAGATGATCGCCTGCTTGTCCTCGATCACGACCGCGTCTCGGCCGAAGCTTCGAATCTGGTCGAACGGGACGATTCGCGAGTGGCTCAGCAGGCCGCCCTCGTCAACCAACAGGGCCACCACTGAGTCGTCCGTCCCGCTCAGGACGAGGTCTTTGACGGTGTCGAGTCGGCGACCGTCAGCGAAGCCGAGGACCGGCTGGCCGATGACATTCTTTCCCTTGCGCATGCCTGTCCCCCGCTGGTTCGTCTCCTCGCGCGTGATTGCTGTGCTCATCTGTCACTCCCCTGGCTATCTGTCAGATCTCTACGGCGTGGCATCGGGCGTCCCGCCCGGCGTCCCATCGGGCGTCGCGCCCGGCGTCATCAGGCCCGGTGACGGCGTCCCGTCGACGCCCGCCGGAGGCGGCTGCATGAAGAAGAACCAATACAGCAGGGCGAGCGTGACCAGGGCCACGAGAGCGAGCAGGATTAGCGGCCACCAGTTGGTGCCGGACCCCTTGTAGCGCATGAGCTGATGTCTCCCATGTGGGTCGCCGGCTGGGGCGGCGGACTCCGATGACGGCCAATCTGCGCCGGCGCGGGTCAAGTAAGGGGGTGGCTCGGCGGCGCAGCCCTAACACTCCTCTTTCAGGGTCGTGGGTCGCGGTGGCGCGACAAGGGAGCTGTCACGCACAGGCCCCAGAATGGGTGCGTGGACGACATGAACCTTGCCCAGCTGGACCTGTTCCTGAACGGCGAGGACGAGGAAGAGCAGGACCTGCCGGAGCTGCCCCGGATCGCTCGCGTGCTGCAGGTCACGAGCCTGCCCGATGGCGGCGCGGCTGTGGTCGACTTGATCGCTGACGAGAAGGGCGACCTTCAGCCGGAGCCGGGCAGCGGCCATCCCTTCACGACCCTGGAGGAAGCATTCGCCTTCGCGGGCCACACCCACGCCCGCTCGGACGGTGCCTACGTCGCCGTGCTCCACGACGGGCAGCTCGTCTAGAGTCGGTCAGGTGCATAGGCGCGACGGCAAGCTCATCCTCTCGCCCACGGACCTGGTCGGCTTCCTGGCCTGCGGGCACCTGACCCAGCTCGAGCGGGCAGCCGTCGCGGGCCTGATCCAAAAGCCGACGCGCAGCGATGACCCGGAGGTCGAGCTGCTGCGCCGGCGGGGCGGGATGCATGAGGATCGTTACCTGGCCAAGCTCCGCGACGACGGTCGGGACATCTGCAACCTCCGTCACGAACGGGTGGAGGGCGAGGACCGTGACCCGCGCTCATACGAGGAGCGCGCCGCCGAGACGGAAGCCGCCATGCGCCGTGGCGAGGACGTCATCTTCCAGGCCACGGTCTTCGACGGCACGTGGGTCGGCCATCCGGACTTCCTCCTGCGCAAGCCAACCTTGAAGGAAACGGGCCGCGGCGGGGAGCTGGGCCGCGACTTCCACTACGAGGTGGCGGACACGAAGCTGGCCCACAGCGCCAAGGCCTCTGCGCTTATCCAGATCTGCGCATACATCGAGCAGGTTGAGCGCATCCAGGGGGTTCGACCCGAGCGCCTCTGCGTGGTAACGGGCGGAGCCGAGATCGGCGAGCACTCGTTCCGGACGGCCGAGATGATGGCCTACTACCGCCACGCCAAGCGGGCTTACGAGGCCGCCCTGGACGAGTCGGTGGTGGGTCCGGCCATGCACCCGATCCCGCCGGAGACCAGCTATCCGGACCCGGTCGACCACTGCCGAGTTTGTCGCTGGTACCACGCACATTGTCGCGAGCAATGGCGTACCGACGACGCGCTGCCGCTGGTGGCCGGCATCAGCCGCCGGCAGAGGCAGGCACTGGCGCGCAGCTCCGTGGCGACGATGAACGCGCTTGCCGAGCTGGGTGATGAGATGTCCATCGACGGCCTGAAGGCACACCAGCGGGAATCGATGCGTCGCGTGCGCGATCAGGCGCGGCTGCAGGTCGCCTCCATCGGCAAGGACGTGCCGGAGTACCGCCTGCTGCCGGCCGACGAGGGACCGGACGGACAGCCGGCACCCGACCGCGGCCTGGCGGCCCTGCCCGCGCCATCGGTTGGCGACCTCTTCTTCGACATCGAGGGTGACCCGTTCGCCCACTGGGAGGGGCTCGACTACCTCTTCGGCACCTGGACGGCGGACGGTGAATGGCGTTGCCTGTGGGCGATGGACCGGGCCCAGGAGAAAAAGGCGTTCGAGCAGCTGATGGATCGCTTCATCGATCGGCTCGATCGCTACCCGGACATGCACATCTACCACTACGCGCCATACGAGCCGACTGCCCTCAAGCGACTGGCCGGGCGGCACGGCACGCGCGAGGAAGAGGTGGATCGGTTGCTCCGCGGTCGGGTGCTGGTCGACCTCTACCGCGTCGTACGTCAGGGCCTGCTGGCCGGCGTCGAGAGCTACTCGATCAAGCGCCTGGAGCCCCTCTACGGCTTCAAACGCGAGGTCGAGCTGCGCGACGCCAACTCCAGCATCGTCGAGTTCGAACGGATCCTCGAGTTCGGGGATCCGAGCGGCGAGTTGGAGGACATGATCGAGGCCTACAACCGCGATGACTGCGTCTCGACCCAGCGGCTGCGCGACTGGCTCGAGGAGCGGCGCGGGGAGCATGCGCGGACGTACGGTGCGGAGCTGCCCCGACCCACCACCGGCGAGCCGATCAGCGACGAGCTGGCCGAGCGCGAACAGCAGGTGCTCGAGCTCGAACGGCGCCTGATGGAGGGCATCCCGGACGAGCCGGACGAACGGACGCCCGAGCAGCAGGCGACCTGGCTACTGGCGCAGCTGCTCGACTGGCACCGGCGCGAGAACAAGTCGACCTGGTGGCGCTTCTACGACCTGATGGGCCGAACGGACGACGAGCTCTTCGACGAGAAGGAGCCGATCGCCCACCTGACCTATGTGGAGGCGGTTGAGGTGACGAGGCAGTCCAACCTGCACCGCTACACGTTCCCGCCCGGCCAGGAACACCGGGTCGAGCAGGGCGACACGCTGCACGATCCGGGGCTGACCGACAAGACGCGGACGGGCACCGCCGAGACGGTCAACGCCGAGGCCGGTCTGCTGGAGATCAAGCGGCTGAAGACGTGGAGCGGCCCGCACCCGACAGCTGTCGTACCGCTGAGGTTCTACACGGTGCCCGAGCAGCAGGGCCGCTTGATGGACATCGGGCGCTGGGTCGCCGAGCACGGCATCGATTCGCCGCTGCCTGACCACCGCGCCATCCGCGACCTGCTGCTAACTCGACCGCCCCGCCTGACGGAGGGCACCGGTGCCAACCTCATCCGCACCGACGAGACGGGTACCCAGGCGGCACGCCGCCTGGTGACCCAGCTCGACGGCGCGACACTGCCTGTGCAGGGCCCGCCAGGATCCGGCAAGACCTACAGCGGGGCGCGGATGATCCTCGACCTCGTACGCGCGGGCCGCGTCGTGGGCATCACCTCCAACGGGCACAAGGTGATCAGCAATCTGCTGCGCGCCGCCTGCACGGCGGCGCAGGGGGCCGGCATTGAGCTGCGCGCGATGCAGCGCGGCAATCCGGACGAGGTCATCGAACACGCCTTCGTCAAGCGCGCCAAGGACAACGGCGAGGTCGTTGATGCCCTCGAACGGGGCGAGGTCGACGTGGTTGCCGGCACGGCCTGGCTGTGGGCGCGTGACGACATGCGTGGCAAGATCGACACGCTTTTCATCGATGAGGCAGGCCAGGTGGCTTTGGCCAATGTCGTCGCCACCTCGGCGTCGGCACGAAACGTCGTCCTGCTCGGCGACCCCCAACAGCTTGACCAGCCCACGCAGGGCGTCCACCCGCCGGGCGCCGATCGGTCGGCGCTGGCCCACCTGCTCGATGGCGCTGAGACCGTGCCGCCCGATCGGGGCGTGTTCCTCGGCGAGACGTGGCGCATGAACGACGACATCACCGCCTACACCTCGGAGCTGTTCTACGAAAGCCTGCTTCGGTCGGTGGAAGGGCTCGCCACGCAGCGTGTCCATGGTGACGACTGGCTGGCCGGGTCCGGCCTGCGCTGGGTGCCCGTCGAGCACGACGGCAACACCAACGCGTCGGCCGAGGAGGCGGAGGAGGTGGCCCGCATCGTCCAGGCCCTGGTCGGCCGGCGCTGGTCGGACAAGGATGGGCAGGAGAGGGTCATCGGCCTGGGCGACATCGTCATCGTCTCGCCATTCAACGCCCACCGTCTGCTCATTCAGCATCGGCTGGGCGAGGACGCCTTTGTCGGCACCGTCGACAAGTTCCAGGGCCAGGAAGCACCGGTCTCGATCTACACCATGGCCACGTCGCGGCCGGAGGACGCGCCGCGCGGGATGGACTTTCTCTATTCGCTGAACCGGCTGAACGTAGCCACCTCGCGCGCGCGGGCGCTGGCCATAGTGGTCGCGTCGGACAAGCTGCTGCGCGCGGTTCCGCGCACTCCCCATCAGCTGCGCATGGTCAACGGCCTTTGCGCTTTCGTTGACATGGCGGTGCAGGCGCCGCCGTCTGACCATCGCGTCCAATCAGCGGTTCTGCAACACACCGCCCAAGGCAGGGACCCGCAGGCTTGAACCGATAGCAGCGACCCTCGTTGCATGGGACATCATCAGAACTCTGAAGACGAGAGCACAGAGCAGCTCGAGACAACCGCCGAGCACTGGCGCGAAGGCAACCACGGGGAAGCGCAGGACTCAGCCGACAAGGTCGCCGAGGGCGCGGAGCGTGGCGCAAAGCAACCGGACTACGGGATCGAGGGCAAGTAGCCCTGCGCCTCCAAATGCAAACCCGTTTCCGCGCTTCCCTGGCGCCTCTGCTCCTGCTTGCGCTGTTGTTCGGGGCCTGCACGCAGGCCGACCAGCAGCAGGCGCCCAACGGCACCACGCCGGCACAGACGCCTACCAGCGCCACCTTGGCCCCCGAAGGCACCCCCGGCGGTGACGTCGACGCGGGCTCCTGCGAGGGCGAGCTGGCCGCCGAGTCGGTTGATGAGGTTGTCGTCCCGGACGACGCCTCCTGCCGGCTGACCGGCACCAGCGTCGGAGGCAACGTCCGGCTGGGTAGCAACTCGACGCTCAACGCGGAGGAAGCCCAGATCGGTGGCGACGTCCAGGCGCAGGGCGCCAACGAGGTGAATCTGCGCGGCAGCAGCATCGGGGGGAACGTCCAGCTCGAGCAGGGCGGTGCTGCCGTGCTCACCGAGAACGAGGTCGGCGGCGACATCCAGCTGGAGTCGAACACGGGCCAGCTGACCATCGACGGGAACACGGTCGGCGGCAACGTGCAGGCGAACCAGAACAGCGGCGGACTGAACGTGACCCGCAATGAGGTCGACGGAAACCTGGAGTGCCAGGGCAACGAGCCGCCGCCGGTCGGCGGGGAAAACGAGGTCCAGGGCAGCAAAGAGGAGCAATGCGAGAACCTGTGAGCAACAGCGCGGGCGCGACCACCGAAGCAACGGCCGCCACCAACGAGATCTCCCCGCGCGAGGCCAGGACCGCCATCGCTGAACAGGTCGGGCGCCTCGACTTCGAGGACGTGCGATCGCTGGCCCGGCTCGCCGAACGGCAGCTGATGTCGGGCGCCACCGGCTCGGACGCGACGACGCCACTCCTGTTTGCCGACGCCCAGGGCCGGCTGCTGGAGGACATCGGCGACGAGGCAGCGGCCGAGTACCAGTCGGCCCGTGACCTGGCCCGCCGGCAGATGGCCAACCGCCTGCGCGAGTTCCCCCGCCTGCGTGCCGATCGAACCTTCAAGACGGCGATCAACGCCGCGCTGGGCAACCTGGTCTTCGCGCTGACGCTGTCCGATCGGATCAGCGGAAGCGATTTCAACGCGCTTACCGCGCCATGGCGGTCAGTCACCGGCTGGCCCACCGAACGGAGCGACCGATGACTCGACCAACCCACCGCGCCGGCCTCGCCGGGATCGTTGCCGCTTTCTGCCTGGTGCTCGCCGCCTGCGGCCCGGCCGGCGACGCCCAGCCGACGCCCGTCATCCAGGCCACTCCCTTCACCGAAGGCGACGGGGCCACCCTCCCGCCCGGTGAGGCAACGCTTCACCCGCAGGAGCCAGCCAGCCCGCCCGTTGAGGAGGGCCACCCGGAGGCGTGCCACGGCACCATCGGTGCGGAGACAGTCGAACGCGTCGAGGTGCCCGACGGCGCCACCTGCACCCTCGACGGCACTTCCGTCCAGGGCAACGTCGAGATCCGCGCTGGCGGAATCCTGCAGGCCTGGGAGATCGAGGTAGACGGCAACATCCAGGCCCAGGGCCAGCTGGACGTGCTCATCCAGTCGTCCGTCGTCCACGGCAACATCCAGCTCGAGCAGGGCGAGTCGGCGACGGTCATCGACAGCACCGTCGACGGCGACATCCAGCTCGAGCAGAACTCCGGCGACCTGACCGTGGAGAACAACGTCGTGCATGGCAACGTCCAGGTCGAGTCGAACCAGGCCGAGGTGACCATCAGCGGCAACACCATCGACGGCAACCTGGAGTGCGAGGACAACGCCCTGCAGCCGGCCGGCGGTGACAACGAGGTATCTGGCAGCCGCGAGGACCAGTGCTCGGGGCTGTGAGGAGGCCACTCCTTGTCAGCGTGCTCGGCCTGACCCTGGCCGCCGCGGCCTGCTCGCCGGCGGAGGTACAGGAACCGGTCACGACGCCCATCCCGCCGGTCGACCCGAACATCCCGACGACGCCGGAAGCGCCGGACGCCGACCCTGCCGCGGGCGACGACACGCCCCAGCTGACGCCCGCGCCGCTGGACCAGTAGGCAACGATCCCGGCCGATCGGGCAGACTGGTGTCTGCGGTGGCCATCGCCACCACCAACGCCAGCGAAACACGAGGAGGCCTATGACGAAGCGCAAGGGCGGCTATTTCAAGAAGCCGAGTGGCAAGCGACGAGGGGCGGAGTACGAGAACGTCGTCGAGCGACCCAACCTGGCCACGATCAACATGGATGCCGGCAAAGGTCGAGCCGGCTTCGCGGTCGGTGACCGCGTCCGCATCGGAGCGTCGGGCCTCTACTCCGGCGAGATGGCCGTCATCGAGAAGCTGAGCAGCGGCGTGATCCCGTCGGCGCTCGTGCGCGCGGAGAGTGGCGGGACGCGCCAGGTACGCACGATCGACCTGGAACCGGTACAGGCGGAGAAGCGCACGCAGGGCTGACCGGGCGCACGCGTCACGTCTGCGGCGCCCCGCAGGACACGAATATTGGCCCTTCACCGGCGCTGTAGGATGCGCGCGATGACCGGCGAGAGCCCCCTCCAGCCCACAGGGTCGACGCCCGCTGGGGAGAACGTCAAGCTCGAGCGGCAGCTGGCCGTCCAGTACGCGATCGCGCGTGCCGTGGCGGAGGCCGACCGGCTGGACGAGATCGCCGGCTTGGTGCTGCAGCCGCTGGCCGAGTCGCTCGGCTGGGAGGCCACCGCGGTCTGGGCGCGGGGCACTGATGGCCTGATCCGCTGCGCGGCCATCTACCCGATCGAGGGCCGCCTGAAGGCATGGGCGGAACACACGCTGGCCCGCGAATTCGAGGTCGGTTACGGCCTGCCGGGCCGGGTATGGGCGAGCGGCCAGCCGACGTGGGTCAGCGATACCGACTCGGAGGAGAACTTCCCGCGGCGCGAGGCGGCACGTGCGGTGGGCCTGCGCCACGGCTTCGCCTTCCCGATCCGAGTCCGCGGCGAGGTGGCCGCCGTGATCGAGCTCTTCGCGGCCGAGGTGGCCGACGTCGACGCCGAGCAGATCGAGTTCCTCGAGGCGGTCGGCCTTCAGCTCGGCTCGTTCATCGAGCGGCTCGAAGCGCGCCGCACGCTGGCGGAAAGCGAGGCACGCAAGACCGGCATCCTCACCGCCGCCGTCGACGCCATCGTCTCGTCCGATCGCGACGGACGCATCCTCGAGTTCAACCCCGCGGCGGAGGCGCTGTTCGGTCGGCGCCGCGAGGACGTGCTGGGCCAGCGCATCGCCGAGGTGCTGGTGCCGGAAGACCTCCGGTCGGCCCATGAGGCAGGGCTGGACCGCTACATCTCGACGGGCGAGGCGCGGATCATCGGCCGGCGGGTGCGCACACACGGCTCTCACGCCGACGGCACGCGGGTGCCGATCGAGCTGACCGTGACCGAGACGCGATTGGACGGGGAGCCGATGTTCACCGCCTTCATGCGTGACATCACCCGCGAGCAGGAGGCCGAGACAGCGCGCGACCGCTTCCTCGAGATCCTCTCCCACGAGCTGCGCACGCCGGTGACCGCCATCTACGGCGGCGCCAAGGTGCTCGGTCGGGGGACCCTGGAACCAGGGCGTGCCGCCGAGCTGGTGTCCGACATGGGCGACGAGGCTGATCGCCTCTACCGGCTGGTCGAGGACCTGATCGTGCTTGCCCGCGCCGAGCGAGGCGCGCTGGCCATCTCGCTGGAGCCGGTACGGCTGGAACGGGTGATCGAGCGCGTGGTCGAGAGCTTCCGGGTGCGCTCACCCGACCTCGAGTTCGTCTTCTCGGTGCGCGGCCACCCCGCGCTGGTGATGGCTGACGAGACGTACGTCGAGCAGCTCCTGCGCAACCTGCTGTCCAACGCGGTCAAGTACGGCGCCGGTGGCGGCATCGTCGAGCTCGAGCTCACCCACGGCGACGACGAATCGCTGGTGCGCGTCCTGGATCGCGGCATCGGCATAGATGCCGGCGAGGCGCGCCGGCTCTTCGAGATCGACTACCGCTCGCCGCTGACGGAGGGGCTGGCCCAGGGCTCGGGCATCGGCCTGTTCGTCAGTCGCTGGCTGGCCGAGGGCATGGGCGGCCGGATCTGGGCCGAGCCACGATCGGGGGGAGGCAGCGAGTTCGGCTTCGCCCTGCGCATGATGGCCGACCCGGATATGCCGGCCGGCGACCTGACCACCGACACGCCGACCGTCCTGTCCGCCTGACGGGGGGCGATGCGAGACTTCGCCGCGCGGCTCCAACCCGAAGACCTCGTCATCGGCGCCGTCGTGATGCTGGCCGCACTGGTCAATCCGGGCGGCTGGGGTGAGGGCCCGCTCCATCCCTGGTCGGAAAACCCGCTGTCCGCGCTCTTCTCGCTGGTCGCCGCGGGCGGCGCGATCGTGGCGGTGGCCACGCGCGTGCCCGGCGAGGCACGCTTCGACCCCGGTCCGAGCTCCGCTGACGCGCGGGCGTGGATGATCGGGCCGTTCATCGGCGGCGTGGCTTTCGTCGGCGGGACCTCGCTTGAGCGGCTGGGCCTGCCCGGCGGCGGATTGCTGATCTTTCTGGCCCTGGCTGCCGCGGTCGCCTCGTTCGTGCTGGGCGACCGATTGCCGGTCATGTCGCGTCCAGCTCGCCGGATGCTGGTCACGCCCTTCGTGGTGATGGCGGCCGTGCTGTTCCACGACCCCGCGTCGCTGTTCAGTGAAGGGCTCGCGGGAAGCACCGAGCTGCTGAGCTGGCTGCTCGCGCCGGAAAACCTCGTACTGACGCTCTACGTGCTGGCCATCATCGGCTTTGCCGGTTGGATCTTCTACGCGATGCTCATCTTCGTACCACGTGAGCTGGCCGACCCGGGCGGCTCGACCCGCTCATGGGCGGTCCGCTTTGCGTTCTTCTACGTGACGCTGGTCGCGGCGATGTTCGTCGGCGCCACGGTGCCCGTGCTCACGCCCTAGCTAGGGCGTTCCGGTACGCACCTCGATCTTGTACGTGTCGGTCGCGGCCTCGTAGACCTCGTAGCCGACCACGATCTTCCCGCCGGTGTAGCCGACGCCGAATGGGGTTGCCCACCCTGCCGGCGAGACGCGCTCGGCGGGCGTCCAATCGAGCCCGTCGGCGCTCTGACGGTAGAAGACGCGCAGGTCGCAGCCTCGGTTCTGGCAGCGTGCGAAGGCGGATCGCGCGATGCCACCCTGCAGCGCGATGATCGGCGGCTGCGCATTGGCCCCCGGGACGGCCAGGTGCACCTGCCCGGACCAGCTCGCGCCCTTGTCGACGGTGCGCCTGATGCTCGGCGTCCAGCCGGTGGAGCTCTTGCGCGCGAAGCCCAGGTAGGCCTGGGTGCCCTCTGCAGCCAGGGTAACGCCGCGCCTTCCCGTCCGGCCGACAGTGAGCTGGGCAGCAGTGCTCCAGCTGGCACCGTCGTTCAGTGAGCGGCGCAGCCAGATGCCGTCCTTCCAGGTGGTGTAGGCGACATAGATGACGCCGTCGCCGACTGCCAGCGCGTGGTGCCGCTGGGAGACGGAGTTGACGACGACCTGGCGTGCGGCGAAGCTCGCCCCGCCGTTCGTGCTGATGCGGATCAGCGTCCTGACCTTGGCTTCGTTGTACCAGGCCACGGCCACCCGGCCACCGGGACCGCGCGCGACCTTGGCGTCGTAGTTGTAGGCATGGGGTGAGAGGGCGACCGAGCTCGAGAACGAAGCTCCGCCGTCCGTGCTGCGCGCGTAGCGGATGTGGCTCTGCTGGGTGCCGGCGTCCTTCTCGGTCCACACGACATCGACGTCCTGGCCATGGACTGCGATGTGAGGCTTGTAGGACCAGGCGGTATTTGGGCGCGAGAGCAGCATGGGCGATCCCCAGGTGGCGCCGCCGTCGGTGCTTCGGCGCGCGAAGATGCGCGAGCTGCCGTCCGTCGGATGCGTCTCCTGGTAGACGGCGATGGCGGTAGATGGCTCAAGCGTGGCCAGGTGGCCGGCCCAGGCCCAGGTGTCGCCGCCGCTGACCCAGAACGTGGTTGGCGAGCTCCAGCTGGCGGCCATGGCCTGACCGGCCAGGAGCAGCGCCATGACCGTCGCCGTCACCACCGACATCCCCGACCGACGCACTGCGGATGCCTTCATCGAACCATCCTTCCAATCTCGCGCGCGACCATTGCCTGGCGGCGTCGCAACAGTAGATGCTTCGGCGAGGCGAAATGACACGGTCCGACGTGACGAAATTGCTCGGATCGCTCCGAGGGATCGGCATCCGACACGCTGCAACCGGGTCCGAAGCCGGGGCCTACGTCGGCGTCGGCATGACGGCCGGGGCTGCTAGTCAGCGCGTACGACTGGCGCGATCAGCTCGACCCATTCCCGGTACTGCGCACCGCTCGGGTGCAGGCGGTCCGTGGCGACGAGCGACGGCTCAGCCGGCACGCGGTCGGCGACCGGCCCGATGTCGACGAAGGCGATGCCGCGCTGGCGGGCCGCGTCCTGGAGGATGGCGTTGAACTCCTCGATCGCCGCCGACTGCTGGGCCGGGTCACCGAAGGCGTCGCCCATCGGCGTCAGCGTGTAGTCGGGCGTGGAGACAACCACGATGCGGTTGGCCGGCAGCAGGTCGAGCAACCGGTCCAGGATCAGCTCGACGTTGTCACGGTAGTGCCGGGCCGGCAGGGCCCCACCGTCGTCGCCGTAGCGGCCGCCTCGCACGCGGCGCACGACGTCGTTGACGCCGATCTGCACGGTCACCAGGCCCGGCTCGAGAGCGGCCACGCGCGGCAGCTGGTGCTCGATGAGGTCGTCACTGGTCGCGCCGTTGACGCCCAGGTTGGCGACCAGCTCGAGCTGCGGGTCGTCCACCGCGGCCACCAGCTGGTTGGGCCAGCGCTCGTGCTCCTCCACGCCCGTGCCGATGGTGTACGAGTCACCCAGCGCGACATAGCGCAGGGAGCGCGCGTCCGGGTGGGGGTTCCGTGTGGGTTGGTCCGGCGCCGCCTGTTCTGGGGCGCCCGGCGCCGCACAGCCCATCATCAGCGTGCCGGCAACCAAAAACGAAACGGCCAGTACGTGGCGCACTGTCCCAGTATCGGGTCTGTGCACGCGCCGACGAATCTAGCGCCTAATCAGCCGTCCAGGTTCCACAGCCGCTCGAGGTGAACCCGGCATCGCGCGCCTTGATCTGCACCCGGGCGCGACCACTCCCCTGGAAATGATTGGTAATGATGTCGTCGACGGTCCCCCCAAACCCGCTCAATCGCGCCCAATAGCAGTAGTCTTCGTCGCCGCTGCTGCGATACACACCAGGCAGGATGTCCACGCCGACGATGAAGGTGCCTTCGCCGAACTCGGTTGAGTCGTCCAACACCGGCGAGAGGTCGGACGTCCAGTATCCACAGTTGGACGACTCGAAAGCAACATCGCGACGACCAATCGTTACGACCTGCCAGCCCGAGCCGAAGCTGTTGGCAATGATGTCGTCGACGTCCCCGCTGTAGCCACTCAGGCGAGCCCAGTAGCAGTAATCGGGATCCCAGAGCGTTCGGTAGGTGCCCGGCATGATCTCGGTGCCCACCTCCCAGATTCCATCCTCGAATTCGAGGTCGGGCTGCACGGGTTCCGGCGTGGGAGGTGGAGTCGGATCGGGCGTGGGCGGTGGCGTCGGTTCCGGAGTGGGAGGTGGAGTCGGCTCGAGCGTGGGAGTTGGAGTGGGGTCTGGTGGCGGCGTGGCAGTGGGGACCATGGCGGCGCCGCGAGCGGTTACGTTCGGCGAGGGGCTGCCAACTGTGCCTGGAGCAGATCCCGTCAAGGCGTTGCCGATCCCGCCCAGCACGAGCAGGCCCGCGACAACCGCCCCGGCGCCGAGTAGCACCTTTTTGGCGGATGGTGAGCCTGACGACGGCGTTGCCCCAGCAACGAGCCGGTGACCGCACCTCGGGCAGAAGTAGCTCGACGAAGGAATGGGCTGCCCGCAACGTGGACAAGGCCACAGATGCTGGACTACCTCGCCTGGTGACCGGTATGACTGTGTATGATCGTCCACTGGCGTTGAGTCTCTCTTCGATTGACTTGGGGGCTCAGCCTAAACGGCCACCGCCGGTCAAGCCCTGGCCCGGAAGTACCTGTGCATTCATGCGATTCCGAATTGAGACGCGAATTTAGAGCGAGACGTTATCGTGGGATTCGCTGAGCACTTTGACCTTCACCACAGCGGAACAGGCCGTCGTCGACGTGTCAGTGGCGGTCTAGTTGAAGCGAGCGAGGTCATTTCCGCCGAAGAGCCGACCGGAAGAGTCGCGCCGGCGGTCGCTCCTGGCGGGGCGCGGAGTACACTCCCCGCCCCAAGCCATTCGTGCCCCCGGCGTGCGACCGGCTCAGCGCCCAGCTCGTGAGGTCAGACCCATGAAGTTCGCCCCAACGCTCCCTGCATCGGACATCGAGCGGGCCAAAGCCTGGTACTCGTCGGTGCTGCAGCTGGAGCCGGCGGAGATCACCGACAGCGGGGACGTCTGGTACGAGGTCGGCGGGACGCGCATGATGCTCTACCCGTCCCAGTTCGCGGGAACCAACCAGGCGACCGCGGTCAACATCAGGGTCGATGATGTCGAGGCCAGCGTCGCCGAGCTCCAGGCCCGAGGGGCAGTGTTCGAGGAGTATGACTTCGGCGAGGCCTTTCGAACGGTGAACGGGATCGCCACCTCTGCCTCAGGCGAGAAGATGGCCTGGCTGAAGGACTCAGAAGGCAACCTCATCAGCATCGGGGCTCACTAGAGGAGCTCGACCGCGCCGACGAAAACGGCGGGCAGTCCAGGCGTAGCGGACGTCGGCGCTCCGAGAACGGCCATGGCGCCGCGTACCATTTGCCGATGAGGTCCTCCGCTGAGGAGAGGGTGCTCGCGCGGCTGCGAGAGGCGCTGCCGGCGCCGTATCGGCTGTATCCGAACGTGCGCTGGCTGGCCAAGCCGGGGCCCAATGCACCGGCGAGGGACGGTGAGACCGACCTGCTGGTCGTCCACCCCGAGCATGGGCTGCTGGTCGTCGAGGTCAAGGGCGGGCAGATCCGACGCGACGGCCAGGGCCGCTGGTTCTCGGGCGACCATCCGCCGAAGGTGCCGCCGTTCGAGCAGGCCGAGAAGAGCAAGCACACCCTGCGCGACAAGCTCACCTCCCTGCGTGACTGGCCCGGCCAGCGCGACGACCTGCGGATGGGCCACGCGGTGGCCTTCCCCGACGTCTCGGTGCGCGGAGTCGGCCGAAAGGTCGAGCTTGGAGCCGACACCGACCTCGCCCTGGTCATCGACGCGGCAGACCTGCAGTCGGCCGACTCGGCGCGGGCGGCGGTCGAGGGGGCCTTCGACTTCTGGCTGGGTGATGGGAGGCGCGGGCAGGAGCTGTCGGGTCGGCAGCTGCAGCTGATCGATCGGACGCTGGCCCCGACCACCCAGCTGCCGGCGCTGCGGGCGGTGGTCGACTCGGGCGAGGCGCAGGTCCACGAGCTGGAGCGGTCGCAGATGCGCGTGCTCAATGAAACGCGCGGCTTTCGTCGGCTGGCGGTCCAGGGACCGGCCGGCACGGGCAAGACGATGCTCGCCCGCGAGAAGGCGCGCCGGCTGGCGGAGGAAGGCTTCTCGACCCTGCTGTTGGCTCGCGGTCGGGGCGGCGGGAGGAGGGCCCATCCAGGGGGCATGTCAGCGCCCGCAAGCTACCGCACGGCAACACGGTCCCGTAGGATGCACAGATGGCAACCGCCACGGTGAGATCTAACCATGCGGACGCATCCGCCAGCGTTAGAGCAAGAGTCCGGCGAGTGGCGGCCGACGGCGGTGGGAAAAGACTGAGTCTCTCGAATGGCCGTACGCTAACCGTGAGTCGCTTCGCGACGGTTGGGCGCGACGATGTTATCGAACTGACGCGACGTGGTGCGCACGTCGTCCTCCGCAACGGGCGGGCTCCTCTCATTCCTCCATACGTCGCGCGGCACGACCTAAGGCTAGGACACATCGATCTTAGCGTCGAGGTTCGCGAGATCACAACTAGTCGTGACCTAGATGCCTATAGACGACTACTAGACTTTCACTACAGAGGCGAACGCGGCTTTGGCCGGCGCGCAGTCCTCGTGATGGCTAGCGCTTCACCTGAGCTTCCACCATTCTTGGGTTTTGTCGAGCTAACTACCGGTTTCTTGATGAACAAGCCGCGCACACGTGTTCTCGACGCTCCGTTTAAGGATGGAGAAGTGACGTGGGACCGTTGGGGATCGCGTGAAATGAGCAACTTCACTAGCGTAATAGCCCGCATTTCGCGGCTCGTAGTTCATCCAGAACTGCGCGGCCTTGGCGTTGGTACGGTACTGGTTCGTGAGGCTCAGCGGTATGCCCGCTTGCGCTTCCACGCGGATGGCATGCGACCGCTTTTTCTCGAGGTTACAGCGGATATGATGAAGTACGTCCCCTTTGCCGAGCGCGGTGGGATGGTCTTTGTTGGGTACACCGAGGGAAACCTGCACCGCGTATCCAGAGACCTTCGGTACCTCCTGAGTGATGCAGTCAAGACGAGACCGGCATCAATGACGGACACGGCGCGCGGGATCATGAGCGCTCAACGCCGGTACGCCCGAGCATTCGAAATGCGACAGCTCGATCTCGCGGATCTCGACGGAGCACTCAGTCGCATGAACGGTGCGGTACCGCCAGAGCTTTACGAGCGCTTTAGAGATGTGCTTCGCCTTCCCAAGCCGACTTACTTGGCAGGGCTTACGCCCGCCGCACGAAGGTTTGTCACTAGACGTGTCCGCTCGCTCGGCATCGAGAGCCCTGCACCTTTGCAGATGCCTCGTGTCGACCGATTGGACGGGCCGATCCAAGTCCGTGAAGTGTCGCTCGTGTACCAGTCCTCAGTGCCCCTGTCAGCAAGGACGTCGGCGGTTGCACAGGCATTTGGGATCGAACTTGGTAATGTCAAGAGCCGGGTCCTCGATAGCCTTTCTTTCGATGTCGTCCCAGGCGAGATTACTCTCGTCTGCGGTCCCTCAGGCTCGGGCAAGACTAGTCTGCTCCGCCTCCTATCCGGATCGTTGTCCTCTGCTCGCCTACTCAGCGGCGAAGTCGTCCTACCGCCCAACGCGCGCCTCGGACGCTTTCGTCCTCTTGGCTCAACTGCAACTATCGTCGAGACAGTCGCGTCCAGGGCCGATCTAAATACCGCGCTCTACGCGCTCAGTGTCGCTGGGCTGAGCGATGCCCACCTGTACCTTCGTAGATACCGCGAGTTGAGCGACGGACAGAAGTATCGCGCAATGCTCGCACACCTAATTGCGTCGAGGGCCAACTTATGGCTCGCAGACGAATTTCTGTCTCAATTGGATCCGTTCACGGCTAACGTCGTCGCCAGCAAGATCAGTTCGCATGCGCGGGAGCACGGCATCACCGTTGTGGTAGGCGCCGCGCACTTCGACGCCTTTATCGGCGCGTTGCAGCCTGACAAGGTTCTACGCTTGTCCTCCGACACCGGTTATGAGTTATTTGCGGGGCTGGACTTCATGGACCGCCTGCATATTAGGAGCCTGTCTTTGTGACTGACTTACCTTCCCTAGGTGCCATAGGTCAAGTTGGCAGTTACCGCGTCGGCGACTCAGTCACCGGCATTGCCTATGAACGTCGCGGTCGACACGTGTTCGTCGGGCAGCGTAGAAATCGAGGATCTCGGGACGCTTTAATTCTTATCGGCAAGATGATTGAACGCGGCGCCGTCCAGAATTACTACGATTCCAATGTCTGGCTTGATGTCGAGCATCCGCACGTGATCTTTATCTCCGGCAAGCGTGGCAGCGGCAAGTCATACGACTTAGGCGTTATTGCTGAGGGGCTAGCCCTATCCCGACCATCAGCTGTGTCAACTAAGCCCGTATCCTTTACGAGCGTGTTTTTCGACACGCAGAACCAGTTCTGGACACTTGGGCTTGAACTCGATGAGAACATCGACGAGGACCGCGAACAACTCGCAGCCTTGGCGCGGTGGCGTCTGTCACCGGAGCGCGTTCCGAACGTGGTTCTGCTCCGGCCACGGGGAACGGCACCGTTGCACCTCGGCGAGCAGGAGTTCTCCATCACTTCGTCGGACCTGTCAGTCGACGACTGGTGCGGTCTGTTCGAGTTGGATCGGTTCACGCCTATGGGTCATCTGTTGCGCACGCTCCACAGCCTCGTGACGATCGACGGTTGGACCGACGCGGACACCGGATCCTCGGTAGACGCAACCCCGGACTTCGTCCCGGCCGATCTACTTCGCTGCTTGGTCACAGCTGTTGAGGTGCGCGCGGTGCACGAGGCAGTACGTGACGGCTTGCAGTGGCGACTTGAAAGTATCGCAGCCACCCAGTTGTTCAGCGCGCACGGTCTCTCAGCCGCCGACGTGCTCAGGTCAGGCCAAACTACGGTAGTCCTCCTGCGGGAGATCGAGGACGCCACTAAAGCCGTTGTGGTAAGCGTTCTCTGCCGTCGGATGTTCTCGCTTATGGGCGCACACCACACTCGACGTCGCGCCGCGCGGCGTTTTGGTACGACGTTCGAGGACGATGAACTCCCCGACGGGGCCTGGGTCCTCGTTGATGAGGCGCATGTAGTCGCGCCGACTAGCCGGATGACAGCGGCGCGCCCAACTCTCGTGGAATTCGTCAAGAGGGGCCGCGACTCCGGCCTATCCCTGGTTCTCGCCACCCAGCAACCATCCGCGTTGGACCCGGCTATTCTCAGTCAAGTGGACATCAACATCTCGCATCGGCTGGTCTTCGACGCGGACGTATCCGCGGCAGTCGCACGGTTTCCATCGCGACTGCCCCGAAACGTCCGCAGCGGTGAGCAAGACATTTCGGCGCCTGATGATCTGATCCGTTCGCTCGGTGACGGAACTGCGGTCCTGGGCGATTCCGAATCCCCGCGAGGATTACTGGTTGCGGTGCGACCTCGTGTGACGCCGCACGGCGGCCGTGAGCCCTCCCTACTCGATGCCGGCACTGCTTGAGCTCGCTCGGGGCCGTGAACAACTGCGGCGACAGCTCTTGAGGCGTATCGGGTACACCCAAGGGCTGTTCGACATCTTCAGGTTCGAGGAGCTGATCGATGCCGTGGCCGACCGGCTGCCGCAACCGACAGCAGCCGTTGATGCGGCTATAGTCAGCAAGTTCGCCATGTCGGCGTCGTACTCCGCGGGGATCCGTGACGTCGCGATCGCCCTGGGACTATTTGCCCGCGCCGGTAACCGACTTACCCTAGGTCCTCATGGTCGCGCTCTACTGGCGATCCGGCGCATGCACGGGCCTATGTCAGAGGCTAGTCGTTCCCTCCTATTGGCGAGGGTGATTGACGCTGACGGTGAGTACACCCTGACGCTGCTCACCATTGACGCGTCACAGCCGATCGAACACCAAGGACGCGAGTTGTTTGCCGCAGCCCGCTCCATCATCAATGTCAAGCGTGAATGGCTCTCGCGCAGCGAACCTGGCATTCCGATCGCTCGAGCCGTCACTGAGTATCTCGAAGAGATCGCTACGACGCTCGAATCAGGAAGACCGCAGGGAGGACGACGACGCAATGCCAGCGAGATATCCACCGCAACATTCCGGCACACGGTCAATCCACGTCGCGGCTGGCTAGCCGACCTCTACCTTACGCCAGAACCTGGGAGGACCGCCGTGGTGAACGCGCTGCGCCGCCTCGGACAGCGGTGCGATAAGGAGATTGTGTTGGGCCTGTCAGGGCTTCTGCGCGACCGTCTACATCTATCAGCATTCCCGGTGTTTGACCAGGACTCGCTATGGCACATCGCGGCTTCCGTCAGATCCTCGCTCGTCGCACCAGATGACGAGCCGCCCAACGTACTCGAGGACATGTTGGCATGCTACGAGCACGTTCGACTTCGGAGATTCAATCAGGCGGAGACCGCCGCTGTCTTCGACTATGTGGCGGCAAGGTGGGCAGCCGCTGGATACTCTCTGACTCAAGAGCACTTTGTGGCTTCCTTGCAGTCTGCCGTTGGCACCGATCCGGGACGCATCTGGATCCTCCGCGCCCGGCGAGGCGGGCCGCTAGCCGGAAACATCGGCATGAGACACTGACTACATTAGGTACTCACGGACGTCTTCCTCACCGAGCGGTGTCGCGCCATCAAACACCCCAGCCGTTATGGCCCCCTCGAACACAGTGCGACAGTTCCTAAGGAGCTGGCGCGGAGTCCTATCGCTAGTCCGAGCAATCAATTCGCGGAGCGAGGCCTCCGTAAATGGGAAATCGGCGTCGAGGCTCGTGCCATCGAGCCGGTACGCCTCGTGGATCTCGCGAATAAATGCCAGTGCTTCATCGTCATCAAGCGGTTGAAGTTCGATGGGGTCGGAGGTCATGCGGGCAATCACGCTCTCGTCCACCAGCGCCTCGAGACGGGCGGCATCACCCGTGAAACCAAGCAAGATGCACAACGCCTCGGGCGCAGCGTTGACGAGATCGCGTATTCCGTTGCTCACGCTGATGGCGTTCGCGTTAGAGAAGTCTGCGATGACCTCGTATTCGTCCACGAATATGTACACACATTTGGCCGGAGCCGGAAGTCCGAATACCGGACTGGTGCTAAAGCGGACCAAAGCGGCAAGAGTGCGCACCGCTTCGAAGTCTGAGTCTACGCGCAGGTCGTTTGACCGCGTCTCTCCGGCGAGGAGACTGAAAGAATCAGAGCCGTCGCCGCTAGCCAAGCCGAGGTAGGCTGAAAGGATCGCGGCATCGTCACCTCCCATCTCGGCTATGATCGAAGATCGTATCCGCCGATTGATCTCCGCTTCCTCACCGACTTGCTCGCCCAACCCGGATCGCTTCGCGTCGGCTGCGCTGTCAAGTGCTGCGACGAGGTTTTGGGCGGCGGTCGTTAGCTGAGACTTCATCTGACGGAGCAGTGCGCGATATAGGGCGAGGAAGTCAGTGCGAGCCGCCACTGCGAGGCGCGGCAAATAGGTGGCAATGGACTGGTAGTCGTCCTTCTGTTGGTCAAGTATAAGATTTAGGAGGTAGCGCATGGCGTGGGACTTGCCCGTTCCCAACTCACCATGCAGAGCGGCCAACTGATAGAGCCCGATGCGGTCCGTGCGGGCAGATTCGATCAGTTTCATCAGACGCGTCCGCACCTGCTGATAGCCGGCCCATACATGAATGCGTTCGGACGGCAGTAGCCGGTACGGATAGGTGTGGAACCGTCCCATATCAGTCGAGTTATCGATCATTATCTCGCACCGCCCTGTTGCCCATGGCCCATCTTCTAAAGGTTATCGTCCCAGGCAGGTCTAGAAACCTTCGGATGTTCACCTCCAAGCGGCTAGTCAAAGCGGCGTTGTGTGACAGCAACGCCAGCTCGATGTGCTTCTCCATCCCACCGGACGTCATGTTGGCTGATCCCACCATCGACATCGGTCGATGATCGTCCACGAATAGATAAACCTTCGCATGGAGAGAGGCATTGACTCGGACATTGACGCCTTTGCGCTGAAACTTTTCAAGTAGCTCGTGCTTGCGCAGGACTTCCGACACCTTTCCGGCCGGCGGGCACGTCAACAGGATGACATGACAACCATCGTCGACATACTTGCCAAGGAAGTGACTCAATGTGTCGAGCGGCTCAAACTCGTAGTCTTCCAAGAACGGAGAGACCACGTAGCACCGCGCGGCCCGGCGCCTCAAGCGGCCAAATAGTGCGAGACGGATGTTCTTACCAGTGAGTGGGGAAGGCTGAATGGTGGCGGGCACTTATCCTCCGCATTGTGGCCCCGACACTCTATCACCGAGGGGGCTGCGGGCTGCACCTGCCTCTACAAGCGGTACCGGGGTCGAGCTCCAGCGCGGACCTCGTGTTGGTAGCGCTGCTGCGAGTTCTGCCACAGCTACTAGCCACGGCCACTCGACCTGAGAGGTTACGCGCGGGGAAAAAGTGGGTGCCACGGTCTGCCGCGGTAAGTGCCGCCCTCTTTCCAAAAGATCGGCAATGTGTTGTTAGGTACCCATGCAGGAAATACGACCAGCGCCTGTGAGTCGCCGTATCCGAGAGGAAACCGCTTCTGAAGTACTGCGCCGACTTCCTCGGCAACGTTGCGAGCCGCGAGACGCTCGTCAGGCGTGGCGAATACCCCAGATTCTCTGTCAAATGCTCGGTCCGTGTTGTCGAAACGATGAGCGCACATTACGTGCCCGGCGCCAAGGTGCTCCTCAATCCGTGCAAGTCCCTCTTCGTAGCCCGCAACTGCCACGTAGAAGACGGCCACTCGCTCCTTCCAATCCGGCATGAGACGGTCCAACGTGGGAAACACGGTCTGCGTGAGTCCCGTGACACCAGTGCGACCAGACCCCACAAAATCATCCACGCATACCAATCCAACGCGCTCGAAGCGCGAAGCGGCAATCGCCACTGCCACCTTTTCGGGGGATCCAGCATTGTCTTCGTAGATCCGACTCGCTGCCCTGTAAAGCCGGACGACCATCGCGCCGCTCTTTCCAGGAGCATCCGCATGCATGGCGAACCAGTTCTCTACCCGACCGCCGCGTGAGGCAGGACGATCCACGAGCCCGATGGGCACGCCTTCGTCCCCCCCTTGCGCTCGCACCATTCGATCCAAGCTCGCCAAAGCTCGTTGGAACCTATCCAGGGTGAAGAGACCGCGATCGTTCACATATCTGATGAGGGGCAGCATCAGACGTTGCCGCTGGACATCACCGAACTGAGTTAACCAAGCGCGGACAGCGTCCGTGGTTATGGTTGCACCGGCGTACTCGAGACGACCAGCCGCCTCCAGCACTTCCTCCGGGGCGATCACATCGTCTGCTGCCCGACGGCGTCTAGCCACAACGAGGCCTTCACGGAGTTCCGCCGTTCCTCGCACGTTCAACCATCGCGAGAACATCGGAACGCGTATCCGCAATAGCGACGTCTCCTCGGGATGTATTTCGAGAACACGTCTGGCGACGAGCTCGGCTACCTCAGCATCGAGCTCATCGTCGTCCAAGCTCGCGGCGTAACTACGCAGTGCGTCTGCTCCAACGAAGTCGAAGGCACGACCGGACTGGGCCTGCCCGACTGCCAGAAGCACGTCTAGCGCCTTGTCGCGAGCTAACGCGCGCTCTTCGTCGGACAAGCGACCCGAGTCCGACCAGAAATGCTGATAACTCTGCACGTTACTCGTGCGAGCGTGGGCGTCGACAGCACCGTCTACCTCGACGCCACCAATTAAATAGTCACGAGCAGCAATAGCACGATCCCACAAGCTAATGCTGAGTAAGGTGGCATAATAGGGGTTCCGGGCCGACCAACGCTCAACACTGAGGAGTGCGTCGTCGTCGAATTCGAGCAAGTGATATGCGGGTGTTGTTACGAGTGACCGCAGCGCGTCACGCTCCAAGTAGTCCACGGGAAGCGACTGAACTACATTCAGCAGTTCGGCCTGCTCGCTCATTATCGCCGGGAGACGCTCACTTCCTACAAAGAGGAACACAACCCCGTCGAACATCAGAGCTCGCAGAGCCAAGAAGAACTCCTGCCCAACGGAGCCTCGAAACAGTGACTCGGGAAGATAGTCGAAGTCGTCAAGGGCTATCACAAGGCGCAACTTGGTGCGACGCATGAACATCCGGAAGAACTTGCCCAAGGCCGCCGCGGGACTAAGGCGCAACTCCTCCACCGCTGGGGCAGGAACTGGACTGCCCTTGCCGAACTTGAGCTCATACTCTTCCACAATCCGGTCCGCCAAGTCTCGACCCACGCGTCCCAGATCCTGAGTCCCGCTCGCGAGGCTGGATTGCCCAATAGGAAGCATGAAGCTCAGAACCGCGTCGTCACCCTCAAACTCCGAGAGGAAGACCTGTGCAAGCGAGGTCTTGCCGACGCGACGTTGGCCGGTAATGATGAAAGAGCTTCGATCCCTCACGCCGCGTCGTAGTTGGCTGAGGAGATTGTCGCGGCCCTGAAGCCGACCGGCGTCTGCACTTGTAATCGGAAGCAGCGAGTAGGGTGACGGTGAATCCACGTAGGCCGCCCAATCGATCTCGCGCTGTCGTGTGATCCTGAGACGGCCGGAATCCTCATGCGAGCCGGCCCTGTCGCGATACGTGAGGCGATATGGCACGGTTATGCTTGAAGTCGACGCGCCTGGAACTCCGAGTTTGTGCACGTGACGACCCGCCGGGCCAAGCACTGATACATGACAGGTCTTGAAGCCCTCTGCCTCATTGGAGCGCTGGAGTACAAGTTCACACTCCTTCGCCTCGCCGGCGCCATGGTTCTCTAGGGCGACCCCAACGATCCACTTGCCACCAGCCACAGCAGCAGGCTTCGTCACTGACACGCGCACGTCGGCTCTGAAGGCAGCCAAGCGTCCCGCGCGATGGATAGCCGCGGCTCGCCCCAAGGTCAACGCGACAGGAAGCGCAAAACATCCTTCGAACTCACCAGCGCTATCTAGGCATCGCTCATAGAGCGCGCCCACAGCGACAACAAGCGCGCTGAAGGATGCCTCATCCTCATCGCCATCAGCGTCGCGGACGTAATCACTAAGTGGTCTGCCAAGAATGCGCTTAAGAGCATTCTCCGAAGGTCTATCAGCTGCGAGGGCGAACGGCTCATACGACGCCAGAGCCTTCAACGCCCCCTGCCGCGATCGGACAATAGTCGAAATGTCGCGCGAAGCGACGACACTGTCACATGCCCGAGCCAGAGAGTTGCGCTCGGTCGTGTAACGGCCTACGAGTGCTGGCAGTACCTCGTGCGTGCCCTTCGCGTTACGGATAGCCGGCCGGAGCGAAGCGGCGAATTCCTCGACTATGGCAGCAAATGCCTTCTGCGCCTTCCTGGATAGTTCAGGTACGTCCGCGTATGACGGGACTACGGTCCCTGCGAAGACCAGTGCCCTCAGGGTGTCGACTTGAATGTCCTTGTCGAACGCTTCGTACACTTGGGTAAGCATGTCCTGCACACCCGCCGGGTCTCGCTGCTCGCCTCTAAATGCGACAGTACGAATGGTCCCGGCAATGGCCTCTTCCTGTGCCCCACCCGGCGGCGCACGGCGCGCCGACGCTCGCCAGTAGGCGAGAGCCGCAGAAGCCCGGCCCTGGGCCTCTTCCTTTAGCGCGACCGACCGGCCGTGCGAAACAGGATCCTCATGCTCGAGCATCTCCAGCAACCGTTCCTCTAGAGCTGCCGGAAGCTTGATAGTCTGCATTCGGGCAAGCCAGTAATCGCGGTCGAGTACGTCCACGAATACGTGATCTGGCGGATCCGGCAGCTGCGTGAGCACGGCGTCCACGTCCCTCATGTCATGCTCCACACGGCCTTCCTGCTGGATGATCCAGAGTATCTCGCATCGTCGAGCAGGGATCCACTTGCGTTCCATGGGGCTCGGGATGCAGCCCTGCGAACTCATCGCTCATCAGCACTTCCATGCGCGCTTCCCTTACTCGAATCATCACTTACGCCACCCGCTCCGCGCCGAAGCGGCTGGGGCAGACGAGCCGGTAGTCGCAGCGGCCGCAGCGCCACTCGTCGGGCGTGGCGGTGAAGTCGCCGTCGCGGATGCGCCGCGCGGTGGCCACCAGCTGCGCCTTGAATTCTTCGAGCTGCTCGGGTGTGCGCGTTGTGCTCAGCCGCTGGTCTGACTCGGTGAAGTAGAGCGTCAGCTTGGACGCGGCGGGCAGCGTCTCGCCCGTCTGCGGGTCACGGACGGCACCCATCGCCACGGCCAGCGCGTAGGCCGACAGCTGGCTGTCTGCATCCACGTCCTGCTGGCGCTTGGGCTGGCCGGTCTTGTAGTCGATGATCTCGATCGAGCCATCGGGGTGGCGGTCGATGCGGTCGATCTCGCCGTAGAAGCGCACCGGCAGGCCTCCCTCCGGATCCTCGACTTCGATCGTGAAGCCCTGCTCCACGGCGACGGCCTGGGCCAGGTTCGCCACCTCGCGTTCGTAGAAGCGACGCAGCGCCGGCTCGGCGCGACGCTGGTAGTGGTCGGCCGCCTGTGAGTCGGCGTAGTTGCGCGGCTTCCATGCGTCGTCGAAGGCCTGGCGCAGCGTCTCGTAGCCGGGCGCGGGTAGCCCGGCCGCCTGCGCGTCCTGGCGCGCGCGCACGTACGTCTCGAAAGCAGTGTGGATGGTGCTGCCGAACTCGAAGTAGCCCGGCTGCTCCATGGTCGGGATCTTGTAGACGCGCTCGAGCGCGTAGCGCAGCGGGCACTGGTTGTAGGTGTAGAGCTGCGAGTGCGAGAACGTCGTTGGCAGCGGCGCCAGCTCGAGCAGCGTCTTGCCCGCCGGGGCGTGGCGCGAGAGCACGGTCAGGGTGAGCGGGTCGATACCGTTGAGGCGCGCCTCCTCGGCGATGCCGGCTGCCTCCTGGGCGACCTGGACGAGCTCGGCCGTCAGCCGGTCGCGTGCGGCGTGGTCGTCCGCCGCCAGGCCCTCGAGCAGGCTGATGATCTCGACCGCCCGCCGGCGCAGCGTGAATCGGCGCTCGCTTGCCTGCGGCACGGGCATCAGCTTGAGCAGCTGGGTGGTCGTCTCGGCAGCCGATGCGGCGAGTGGGTCGCTCGCCTCCACCTCGGCCTCCTGCGCCGCCGCGCGACGCTCGACGACCAGGTCAGGCGCCTCTTCTGCGGTCAGCTCGCCGACGAAGCGGCTGGCCGCGTTCTTGCTTCCTTCCGCATCGATCGCAGTCAACAGCAGGTGGCGCCGGGCTCGGGTCATGGCCACGAAGAGCAAGCGTCGCTCCTCGTCGATCTCGAAGTCTGTCGGCGGCTCCTGCTTGAGCAGCTCGACCGGGATGACCGCCTTCTCCGACCGCGTGTCGGGGAACTGGCCCTCGACCAGCCGCGGCACGACGACCGCCTCGTACTCCAGCCCCTTCGCCTGGTAGACGGTCATCAGCTGGACGCCTTCGACATCCACCCTAGCGCTGATGTCGGTGTCCAGGTCGCCGCCCACCTGCTGGTACAGGTCGAGGTAGGCGACGAAGTCGGCCAGGCTACGGCCAAAGTTGGCCCGCTGCCAGTCGGCCACGAAGCGCATCAGGCGGGCCACCGCCAGAACGGAGCGCTGCGCCTCCGGCGTTTCCGTGGCGATCAGGTCGTGCAGCAGGTTGGTGCGAACCAGGAAATCTTCGAGCACCTCGAACGGGCCGTCCCGGCGGCCGCGCGGCACGAGCGCATCGAGCGTCGCGAACAGTCGGCCCAGCTTGGCCCGCAGCCGGGCGTCGAGCTGATCGCGCCGCCAGCGGGTGCGCTGCTCGCGGGAGCGCCGATCGCGCACGGTCTCGGGCTGCTCGCGATCCCCGTCGGCGGCCAGCTGGTCGTCCTGCCAGAGCGTCTGGCGAATTGGCTCCTTCAGCTCCTTCGGCTCCTCGGTGTCGGTCGTGGTGCTCGTGTCCTCGACCACCGGCACGTAGAGCTCACCCTCGCGCAGGATGTCCGCGGCGGCCTGGAAAAGCGGCCGATTGTCCCAGTCGGCGGCACGCGACACGCGGACCGCCTCCGGCGCATCGAGCCGCCATGGGCCGGCGTTGAGCAGCCGCGCGAAGGCGACCGAGTCGTCCGGGTTGGCGGCCACGCGCAGGGCCGCCTCCACGTCGCGCACGTCGGGGTGGGCGAACAGCCCCGTGCCGCCAACGACCACATACGGGATGCCCTGCTTGCGCAGCCGCTCGACGATCAGGTCGCGGTGGCGGTGCTTGCGGTAGAGCACCGCGATGTCGCTCCAGCTGCGTGGCTCGGGCAGCTGCTCGAAAGTGCGTTGGACCCAGTTCAGGATGTGGTCTGCCTCGTCGGCCTCGTCGCTGGCGACGGCCAGCTCCACCTGGGAGCCGTCGGGCGTGCCCTCCGCTGGTCTTAGCGCGTCGTCCTTCAGGCGGCGCGCGTTGTGCTCGATCAGCCGCTGCGCGGCGGACAGGATGTGGCCGGTCGAGCGACGGTTCACCAGCAGCGGCTGGCTGGCGACCTGCTGGGTCGGGCGCTGGGGGTCCCATTCGGGCGCCCGCTCGAAGCGCTCGCGGAAGCGCTCGAAGGCGGCATAGCTGGCCCCGCGGAATCGGTAGATCGACTGGTCGTCGTCGCCGACCACGACCACGTTGTCCGGCTTGTCCGGCCCGCGCCCGATCAGCTCGAGCAGCAGGATCTGGGCCATGTTTGCGTCCTGGAACTCGTCGACCAGGACGTGGCGGAACTGGCGCTGGTAGCGCAACAGGATGTTGGGCCGGTCCATCAGCAGCTGGATCGCGCGCAGCTGCTGCTCACCGAAGTCGAGCAGGCCGCGCTCGTGAAGGGCCGCCTGGTATGTGGCGTAGGCCTCGGCTTCCTCGATCAGGCGCTGCACGTCGTACGCTTCCGCGTCGCGCAGGTAGCTTTCCTGGAGGCCGCGGGCGATGCGCTCCTGTTCCTCGCTGAGCTTCGTCCACCAGAGCAGCTCGCCGGGTGGCGAGACGTCGCGGCGCGCTTCGCGGCCGGCAGTCTTCTCGGCCGACTCGTAGCCGCGCCCGACGAGGTCGTTGCGGACCCAGCCGACCTTCTTGAGCGTGCCCATGACCTCGTGCTCGCGCAGCCGTTCCAGGGCCGCCTCGAAGGCGTCGGTGCCATGCTTGAGCTCGAACGCCTCGCGCCTGGCCCCGGCGAATGCCATGTACTCATCCGGCGTGACAAGCTCGTCCTTGGCGCGGCTGATCACGTCGGCGAAGCGGGCGGCGGCGTTCGGGTCGCGCGCCATCGGGTGGTACAGGAAGTGGCGGAAGCTGGGTCGCAGCTCGCGCAACAGCAGCCGCTGGCCGATGCCGTCAAGCACGTCCGGCGCCTCACCCAGGCCGAGCTCGGCGCGATTGTCCGCCAGCAGTCGATGGCCGAAGGAGTGGAAGTTGTGCACCCACACCCGACCTGCCACGTCCAGGCCAAGCGTCTTCTCCAGCCGATCGACCAGCTCAGCGGCGGCCTTGACGTTGTAGGTCAGGACGAGGATGTTCTCGGGCTGGAGCTGGGGCAGGTCGCCGGACGGCTCGGGACCATGCCCGCGAGTCAGGAGGTGGCGGACGCGCTCGACGATGACGGTCGTCTTGCCCGTGCCGGCACCGGCCAGGACCATCAGCGGTCCGTCGCCCCACTCGACGGCGGCGCGCTGCTCGTCGGTCAGCTCGAAGGGGGCGTTGGCGCGGAATCCTTCAGCCAGCGTCAACGGCACTTCTCGTTCGGCGACGGTCAATGTGTCTTCCCCCCAAGGTGATCGGCCGGACAACCCCTCGTCCGGCCAGGTTGTGCAGTATGGCGACGGTTGACTGACGGATCAATGGTTCGATGGTCACCACGCTCCGGTTGCTCGAGCCTCGGCGCTCGTGGCAGGTACGTCTGCGGACAGAGTCGACCCAGCTTGTGACAGGTTGCGTGTCACTGCGCGCTAGCCGGGCCGTGGGGCGTCGCGCCTGCGCAGGATGCGCGACTGGTTGGCCAGCATCGACGACCTGGGTGGCCCGAGGCACCAACCCGGCTGAGTCGTCCGACGGTCAGCTCGATGCCGCCGCCGCAGGTACGGACAGGGCAGCCTCCAGGCGCTCCAGGTAGGGTGCCGCCCCCAGTTGAGTCAGGGTTGCGCGCGCCCACTCGGACGGCTCATGCGTGTCCGGGCCCGGCCCCAGGAACGTGACCATGTCGATGACGGCCAGCGCCTCGTCCCAGGCTGTGCCTAGCGCGCGCCACCCGCGCAGTGCCTCGCGGTACATCGCCAGCGCCTCGTCCCGGCGACCCTCACGCGCGGCGATCCCGGCTTCGATCGAGGCGACGTCGAGTGTGAGGGCCTGACCGCGAAACATGGCTGCCGCAATGGCGTCCTTCGCCTCTCTGGCGCCGCTTATGTCACCTGCCCAGAGTGCCGCCCGAGCGGCCAGCGGCATCGTCAATGGATGGAAGAACGAGGTCATCTGGCTTGAGCGCGTGGCCGCCTCGCGGGCTTCGGGGAACCGGCCAGCGCCGAACGCTGCCCACGCCCTGGCCCATGCGTCGTAGGACGGGAATTGCGGATCGGTGATGTCTTCGAGCCCGGCCGCTGCCCGCTCGAGGTCCGCCGCGGGGTTCTCGCCGCGCAGCGAGGTGAGGACCGCCCGATCGAAATGAAGCTCGGGAGCGTGCGCGGGTCCGGCAGAGGTCAACCACTCGTCGAGCAGGCTGACCGCCCATGGCCACTCCCCAACGCGGGTGGCCAGCACTGAGGCGTTACCGACCACGTACAGGGCGTACATGGCCGAGCCGATCCGCCTTGCTATCTCGAGGCCTTCGCGCGCCATCTCGAGGCCGGCTCGCGGGTCGTTCCACTGCTCATAGAAGGTGATCACCGTTCGACCACCGCGCTCGTGCTCGCGGAACCCGTGTGCTTCCGCCATGGCATGCGCGCCACGCACCAGGAGCAGTCCCTGACGCGGCCGATCCGTGTTGGCCTGTGCCATACCCAGGCCCATCAGACCCCAGGTCAGCTCGTCAACCATGTCCAATCGCTCGGCCACCGGTATCAACCGCTCGAGGCAGGCCAGCTCATCGGCCGTCCGATCTACGTTGCCGTACGTCGCCGCCAGCTGGCCGGCCAATATGACGCCGGCCGGTGTCTCCTCCAGGTCGGCGAACTCCTCCCGTGCGGCCAGCAGCAGCGGCAGCGCGCGCTCGGGATCGAGAAGGCTCCGCGTGTAGGCCCTGCCCAGCTCGGCGGTGGCAATGGCGATGGCAGGTCGGTCGCCCAGCTCGCGAGCCGCGTTCAGTGCGGCTTCCGCATGCCGCACGGTGAGCTGCTCGTCGGTGCTTTCCCTCGCCGAGTTGCGCGCGCGGCTGTGCAGGTCAAGCTGCTCAGAAGGGTCGGTGGTGGTCTCGAGGGCCTGCTCGATGAACTGGACTGCCTGCTCGTGGGAGCCCAGCGCGGCGGCTCGCTCGGCAGCCCCGCGTAGCGCGATGCGCGCCTGCGTGGCCAATGCGGGGGCGTCGGCGCCCTGACCGGCGCTTCGGTAAGCGGCCAGGTAGTGCCCAGCCAGCACGCCGGCGACCTCGTCGGTGGCGATCTTCTCGAAGTGACGCGCCGCGGCCAGGTGGCGCTCTTTGCGGTCCTTCTTCGACAGCGTGTTGTAGGCCACCTCGCGGATAAGGGCCTGGACGAAGACGTACTGGCCGCGTTCGGGTGAGGCCGGGTCTGCCTCCTGCCGCAGCAGCTCACGTCGGACCAAGCGATTCAGCCCCTCGTCAAGCGCGCCACCCTGGACGCCGCTGAGCGCACCGACCGCCTCCGACGTGAAGCTCTGGCCGAGGACGGCCGCGTTGGCAATGAGCGCGCGCTCCTCCGCCTCCAGCCCATCCAGCCGAGCCGCGATGAGGGCTGTCAGCGTCTCGGGCACGGCGATGTCGTCCAAGCTGCCCGCCGGCCGGTAGACACCGTCCTCCAGCGCGAGCTGGCCCTGCGCCAGCAGCATCCGGACCGTCTCGACCGCGTAGAGCGGGATGCCGTCGGCGCGGCTGACGATCGCCTGCGCTGCCGAGTCGGGCAGTCCCGGCACCAGCCCCTCCAAGAGGTGGGCCATCTCGTCGTCCGACAGCGGCTCCAGGTACAGCGAGGTGAAGCTGCGCTTGGCTCCCCAGCCTGGTCGGCGCTCGACGAGCTCTGGGCGGGCCAACGTCACGATCGTGATCGGCGAGCTGCGACTCCACTCGAGCACGTGGTCGATGAAGTCGAGCAAACCCGGGTCGGCGAAGTGCAGGTCCTCGAAGATCATCATCACCGGTGACGTGTCGGCCAACCGCTCGAAGAACCGGCGCCAGGCACCGAACAGCTGGTGCGGGTCGATCCCGGATTCGAAGCCCAGCAGGGCCAGCAATGCCTGCTCGATGGTCGCCCGCTCGGTTTCGTCGGGCACGTGCTCGCGTACTGTCGCGGCCAGCTTGGCGCGCGTGGTTGGCTCATCGTCCGACTCCAGCAGTCGAGCCCGACCGCGGACCATCTCGCCCAGCGCCCAGAAAGTGATGCCCTCGCCGTACGCCGGACTGCGGCCGTCGTGCCACCAGATCGGCTCGCTCAGGCCGTCGATGTACTTCAGGAACTCCCAGGCGAGGCGGCTCTTGCCGATGCCGGCCGGACCAACGACGGACACCAGCCGCGGGCGCCGCTCGCGGTTGGTCGCGTGGAACAGATCCTTGAGCAGGCGCATCTCGTCGTCACGTCCGACGAACGGCGCCTCGAGGGTGTCGCTGCGCCCCCGGCCGCGGCGCTGGGCGACCACGCGCAGCGCTCGCCAGGCCGGCACGGGCGCGGACTTGCCCTTCAGCTGCCTGTCGCCCACGGGCTCGAAGACGATCGATCCGCTGGCCGCGCGCTGGGTCGCCTCGCCCACGAGCACGTCTCCCGCCTCGGCCACCGACTGGAGACGCGAGGCGGTGTTAACCAGGTCACCCGCCACCAGGCCTTGGTTTGTAGCGCCGACCGTCACCGCTGCCTCGCCGGTGAGCACGCCGGCCCGCGCCTGCGTGTTCGGAGCCAGGGTGCGCACCGCGTCGACCAGGTCGAGGGCCGCCCGGACGGCCCGCTCGGGGTCATCCTCCTGTGCGGTCGGGGCGCCCCAGACGGCCATCACAGCATCGCCGATGAACTTCTCGACGGTCCCGCCGTAGCGCTCGATAACCTCGCGGGCCAGGTCGAAGTAGCGGGTCAGGGTCTGGCGGACGTCTTCCGCGTCGCGTTCCTCGGCAAATGGCGTGAAGCCGACCAGGTCAGCGAAGAGGATGCTGACCAGCCGTCGCTCGGAACCAGATCCGGGCGCCGGGTTGCTCGTTGGCTCGCCAGGCGTTCCCGCGGCCGTGCCGGTTCCACGTGCCGAGAGCGGCGTGGCGCACTCCATGCAGAACTTCGCGCCGGCCGGGTTGACGAAGCCGCACGACGGGCAGCCGGCGGCCAGCGGGCTGGCGCACTCCATGCAGAACTTCGCGCCGGCGAGGTTCTCGGTCCCGCAATTG
Source organism: Candidatus Limnocylindrales bacterium (assembly GCA_035540555.1). Lineage (GTDB taxonomy): Bacteria > Chloroflexota > Limnocylindria > Limnocylindrales > CSP1-4 > JALYGJ01. Next base: position 34,023 of record DATLGJ010000008.1, read on the forward strand.
CCGCAGATCACGCCGGCTGCCCCTCCTGTCGCAGGCTTGGCTCGGAGGCGAGGATACTCCGCCGCAAGGGCTCGCAGCTGATGCTGACTGACGATTCACGGCCGCCGGCGCGGTCAAGCTCCTGGGCCTGCCAGGCGTGTGGCGGCTGCGGATCACCGTCCCCCGGGCGGGTTAGCTCAGCTCGTCGAGGTACACCACCTCGAGTCGGTGAACGGCGCTGATCCGACGGTCATTGGTGACGAAGGCCGTGGCGCCGCCCGCTCGTGCGGTGGCGAGCTGCAGGGCATCACCCATTGATAGGGAGCCGGCGCCGCGCAGGAGCGCCGCCTCCACCGCCACGTCGGCGTCGATGGGTACAACAGCGACGTTCTCAAGTGAGGTCAGTTCCTCCGCGTAGCGCTCGACCATCCCGGTGTCGCCGATCCGCGCGGGTCCGCTGCACACCTCGGCCAGGGTCAGCACCGACAGCACGCCTTCACCAGCGCCATTGGCAATGTCGTCGAGCAGATCAGCCGACCGACCAGCCAGGTCGCCCGAACCTTCGAGAAGGTAGATCAGCACATTGCTGTCGATTGCGACCCGGCGATGCTTCTGCAGGAGCCGAAGCGTCATTCGCCCGCGTCGCCCTCGTCGCGTAAGGCCCGGACCTCCCCGACCGGGTCGCGTCCATGCCAGGCCTCACGGCCGAGTCCCCGCAGGCGGGCAGAAGGCCGTTGGGGCCGAGGCCGAAGAATGAGCGTGTCGCCGGCAACTTCCACGGACAGCCGATCGCCCGCCTCGATGCCCAGCTCTCGCCGGGCTTTGCTTGGTAGTGAGATCTGGTGCTTAGAACTTACCTTTACGCTTGGCATCTGCGGATAATACCAAGCAGCGCACCGGGCGCACTCTCAGCTTACGAACGGCGCCTTGCGCAGCCACGTCCGATCTTCCAGCTGGTCGATCATGAACTGGGCCAGATCGCCCTGGCTGATTGTTCGCCCGGTCAGCCGCTCGCCGGCCTGATACGTTCCCCGAGCTGACCCCTCGACGACCCGCGGGGGGCGCGCCAGCGTCCAATCAAGTTCGCCCTGGCTGAACACCTCGTACTCGCGGCGCTTGGCTTCGACGACGTGCCCGGCCAGCATCCCGACGAGCCCGCTCATCAGCCGGCCCGAGAGAGGCTTGCGCTCGCCGGCCACTGTGATCGCGGCGCCAGACAGCGCGATCAGCCGTTTCACGCCGGCCGCGCTCATCGCCGTCACCAGGTTGCGTGCGCCCTGCTCGAACAGCGGTGGCTGATCAGCCGTGTTCGAGGTGGGCCCGACTGCCCAGATCACCGCATCGGCACCCGCCACGGTGCGCGTCACCGCAGATTCATCGGTCAGGTCGCCGGCGACCACCGCCAGCCGCTCACGGGCCGGCACCCGGCCCGGATCCCGTGCGAGCGCCACCACCTCGTGGCCGGCGGCGAGCGCGCGCTCGACGACATGCCGGCCGATGCCGCCGGTTGCTCCGAATACGGCGACTCTCACGGGAATGACCGCTTTGGCATCAGGGTGATCACCACGGTAGCGGCCTCGCTACGAGCTGCTGCCGGCCGACACAGCCGATGTCTCCGCCGCGGGCCCCTCGACGGCACTCTCGAGCTGGCGCAGGAGCACCACCGCGCCGAGGCGCTCGGCGATCTGGCGCGCTTCTGCCGCGGCCGCCTGGCCAGCCGGCTCGGCGATGCCCAGGGTGGCGACCTCGCCGATCCGGGCGAGCAGCACGTCAAGCAGCGCGCCGTCATCCCGTAGCGCCGCGATCGACTCGGAGAATGCCGACCGCGCCTCCAGGCGGCGACCCTCGAGCGCGGCGACGCCGGCCATGAGCACGGCATGCGATGCATCGATCCACCGGCCGTGGCCATGATCCGGCAAGCGCTCGGCGACCCGTTGCGCGCGCTCGGCGTCTCCGCGCCAGAGCATCGCGTGACCGGCCAGCGCGCGGGCGGCGGAGCCATAGGTCGGATCCGCGAAGCGGTGGTCCATGACCGGCTCGTACGCCTCCTCGAGCTCACCCTCGATTACCGCGCGCCACACACGCAGGAGCCTGGCGATGTCAGGGACCTGCGGGTCCTCCGAGTCGGACCGCTCGAGCGTTTGGATCTCGGGCTGCAGCTCGTCGGCCCCGGCGCCACGCAGGCCGCGCATCACGGCGATGTAGCCCATCGTCTCGTCTTCGCCGGACGGGGCGCCGTCCCCGCCTCGCTGCGCCGCCGCTATGGCGGGCAGTGTCTCGAGTGCCCAGTCCCAGTCGCCGGTTCGCAGCGCCGCCATTGCCGCGTTACCGGCCAGCAGCTGCTCCCACAGGCGCAGGCCCAGCCGCTGGGCCTTTTCCAGACCCACTCGGGCGACGGTGAGCGCGGTCGCTGGCGTGTCGATCATCACGAGCTGACTGCCGTTCAAGCGTGCGCGCAGCTCCAGATCGACCAGCCCGTAGCGCTCGACCATCTCCAGGACCCCGGGCAGCGAGATGAGGGCCTCGCGCGTTCTCTGCAGATAGGCCAGCGACACCGCCCTCGTCATGACGGTATGGGCGATGATCTCGAACAGGTCCAGGCGCTCGGCGGCAATCAGGGTCCGCTCCGACAGCTCGAGGGTCGCGGCATAGTCGCCCTGCAGCGACTTCAGCCGGGCGAGGACGCTGATCAGCTCGACAGCCGGGGCATCGTCGTCGCGTTCGCCGATCTCCGACAGGACGTGCTCCACGAGCTCGACGCCCTCGGTCAGGCGCGTGCCGAGCATCCGAGTGCGCCCGATGATGACGGCGGCGCGAGCCATCCCGCTCCGGTCGAAATGGGCGCGGTAGATTTCCAGCGCCTCCTGCCCATAGGTGTCGGCCGTCTCGAGCTGCGCGGCGGACTCGGCTGCGAGCGCCGCCCGTTCGAACACGCGGGCCTTCTCCTGCGGGTCGGTGGTCACGCTCAGCAAGCGGTCCAGGAAGCTCAGCGCCTGGTCGTGCGAGTGCAGCGCCGCGGCGCGTTCGGCAGCGCCGCGCAGGGCGAGGCGGGCCTGGGCTGCGATGGCGTCGGCCTCGGGCCCCTCGGGCGACGCGCGCCACGCGTCCAGGTAGTGCCTGGCCAGGGCGCCGGCCAGCTCCTCGTCGCCGAGCGACTCGAAGTAGCGCGCCGCGGCCAGGTGACGCGTGCGGCGGTCCTTCTTGCTCAGCGTGGCGTAGGCAACCTCGCGCAGCAATCCCTGAACGAAGCCGTATTGACCGCGCTCCGGCGAGCGCGGGTCCGCCTCCACCTGCAGCACCTCGCGCCGCGTCAGCGCGCGCAGTCTCGGCTCGAGCTCGGCTTCCCTGCGGCCGCTGGTGTCGGCCAGGGCGGCGAGAGTGAAGCTATGGCCCAGCACGGCGGCGTCCTGCACGATCGCCCTCTCGTCGGGCTCGAGCGCATCGAGCCGAGCGGCGATGAGCGCATGCAGGGTGTTGGGGATCTCCAGCTCGGTCAGGTCGCCGACCGGCTGGTAGATGCCATCTCGCTCGGTCAGGCGGCCGTCGTTGATCAGCATGCGCACCGTCTCCACGGCGTAGAGGGGCACGCCCTCGGCTCGGGAGAGGATCGCCTGCACTGCCGGCTCGGGCAGCCCCGGCACCAGGCCCGCGAGGGCCTGCCGCATGGCCTCGTCGGTCAACGCCTCCAGGCCGATGGCGGCGAAGGCGCGCTGGCCGGCACCCCAGTTCGGGCGGCGCTCGAGCAGCTCTGGCCGGGTCAGGGCAAGGATGAAGAGGGGCCTGCTGCGCGACCACTCGACGACGTAGTCAATGAAGTCAAGCAGGCCCGGGTCGGCATTCTCGAGGTCCTCGAAGGCCATCACCACCGGGCCCCGGTCGGCCACCCGTTCGAAGAACATCCGCCAGGCGGCAAACAGTTCCTCGCGCTCACCGCTCCGACCCTCGCCGACCCCGAGCAGCTGCAGCAGACGTGGCTCGATCCAGCGCCGGTCACCTTCGTCGGGAACGAACTCCTCCAGCGTCGACACGATCCGCTGGCGAGTCGTCGGCTCGTCGTCTCGCTCGGCCAGGCCGGCTCGCTTGCGGACCATCTCGCCGAGAGCCCAGAAGGTGATCTCCTCGCCGTAGGCGGGTGACCGGCCGACGTGCCAGAAGATCGTCTCGGCCAGCCCGTCGGTGTACTTCTCGAACTCGCGCACCAGCCGGCTCTTGCCCGTGCCACCCTGGCCGATGATCGTCACCACCCGGGCGCGGCGCTCCCGCGCCGTGGCATGGAACAGGTCCTTGAGCAGGCGCAGCTGCTCATCGCGGCCCTCGAAGGGCGGCTCGATGCCGGTGTAGCGACCGGCCCCGCCGACACCGGCGATGACCCTCACCGCGCGCCAGGCCGGGACCGGCGCCGACTTGCCCTTGAGCGACTCCTCGCCGACCGGCTCGAAGGTGATGCCCTGGCTTGCCGCGTCGCGAGTCTCCTGGCCGACCAGCACGGTTCCCGGCGCCGCGACGGACTGGAGGCGGCTGGCCGTGTTGACCAGGTCGCCGGCGACCATGCCCTGGCCCTGGGCACCGACCGTCACCGCCGCCTCGCCGGTCAGCACTGCGGCCCTCACGTCGAGCTCGTCGATGCCTGAGGAGGCGCCCAGGCGACGGACTGCCTCGCCCATCTCCAGCGCTGCGCGTACGGCCCGTTCGGGATCATCCTCGTGAGCGGTCGGCGCGCCCCAGACGGCCATCACGGCGTCCCCGATGAACTTCTCCACGGCGCCGCCGTAGCGGCCGACGATCTCGCGCATCTGCTGGAAGTAGCCGTCCAGCAGCTCGCGCACCTGCTCCGGATCGCGGTCCTCGGCGATGGTCGTGAAGCCGACCAGGTCGGCGAAGAGGACCGAGACGAGGCGTCGTTCGGCGACCGGTTTTGGCTGAAAGGCGCTCGCCGCAGCCGGCTGCTGCTGCTGGACGCCGTTGCCGTCGAGCTGGTGCCCACATTCGCCGCAGAAGCGCTCACCCGGCGCCACTCCGCTGCCACAGGCCGGACAGGACAGGCTCAGCCGCGCACCGCAGCTGGAGCAGAACTTCTGGCCTACACGCGTCTCGGCTCCGCAGTTAGAACAGCTCACGTCCCCTCCGCACGGGACGCGAGATTAGCACCGACGGGGAGCCGGACGGCACCCGCCTCAGTCAGCTGCCGACGCCACCAGCCTCTCGATGAGCGGCCAGGCGACGTCCCTGCCGCGCATGCTCGATAGCCACTCCGCGGGGATGCCGCCGATCCCCCACTGGATGCCGGCGAGACCGCCGGCGATGGCTGCGGTCGTGTCCGTGTCTTCCCCGTAGGCGACAGCTCGCCGGATGGTGTCCTCGTACGAATCGGCTTCGGCGAACGCGTCCCAGGCGGACCAGAACGAGTCCCAGGCGCGGCCCTTTCCCCGCCGCTCCGGGTATCGCTCGAGGAACGCGAGGCCGTCGCGGTACGCGGCCGGATGGCGCTCGGCCGAATACAGGCCGTGCAGGGTGAAGAGCGCCTCGCCCATGACCAGCATCCGGCCCAGCCGGCCTTCGAGCAGGCCTCGCGCCACCAGCACATACAGCGCCGAGCAGACGGCCGCCACCGGGTGGCCGTGGATGACCTTCGTCGCCCGATGCGCCCGGTCGACCAGCTCCTCGTCCGACCAGTCCCGCCCGACCAGCGCCAAGGGGAGGATGCGCATCAGCGAGCCGTTGCCGCCCGCGTCGGGCGCACCGGCGCTCTCGGGTGAGGCGCCTGCCTCGATGGCCGTCAAAGCGCTGCGCGTCGCGATGCCGACGTCAAACGCGCCATCTCCGTCCGGCGTGTAGCGGCCCTCGCGGTACCAGGCCAGCGCACGCCGGGCCTGGTCGGTGGTGTCGAAGCCCACCTCGAGCAGCGAGTCGAGCAGGGCGAGCATCAGCGCACCATCGTCCGACCATGTTCCCGGCGGCTGGCCGTGGGTACCCCGGGCGCCGAAGCGGACTGCCTCCGCCGACATCGGCGGGCCAAACTCGTACGGCACCCCGATGGCGTCGCCTACCAGGTGACCCCAGACCGCGCCGGCCAGGCGCTCCTCGAGTGGTGGGCCGTTCACGCTCCAGATCCCTCCGCCGCAGACTGGACATGCCCACTCTGGGTCGTCGTTGCTGACGAGGCAACCACCGAGCACGACCTCCCCTCGGGCAGCCTGCTCGAAGGCTTCAGGCGTGGGATAGCCGAGCAGGAGCGGAATGGGCCGGACTGTCTCCCCGCACTGCGGGCAGGCCAGCTCGGCCGGCGCCGACGGGTCATTTCTCGAGTTGGGCACGCTCCAACTGTGCGCCGCTGCTGTGCCAGCTTGCCTGTCACAGGCACGGGCGACGGAACTACCCCCTTGCGCACCGCACCCCACTTCGTGGCATACTCCCGCCGCGTCCCCAGACGCCGCGTCCCCAGGCGCGTATAGCAAAAGGTTCCAACCGAACAGCGCCGTCCAAGCGCAGCAGGAAGTCGTGGCGCCGCCGAGTCGTGTCGGCTGGCCGTCGTGACGCGGGATTGATCTCGGTCCGGCAACCGCCGTGGTTGCCCCGCCTGGTTACTCGCTGGTCCGCTTTGCCTGTCTGTTCACGTGCTGCGGGGTCGGCCAGACAGTACCGCGGTGCGGCGCGTCTCCCCTGGCGCGCCAAGCTCGCTCAGATGCCGTGTCCCAGCCGGCGGTCCGAGCGCAGCCTCCGCGGTCGAGGAGGCGTATTGCCGCACCTGCTTGCCCGTTTCATCATCGCCGTCGCACTCGTTCTACCGGCCCTGGCCGTTGCGCCGGCGACCCCCGGCAACGAGCCCGCTGTGGGCAGCAGCGGCCCCAGCTGCACCGGCTGGACCAGCATCACCGAACCGCCCGCCACCATCCGCGTGGGCCGCTCGAGCGGAGCGGTTGAGACCGTCAACTTCCGCACCTACGTCGGGCGGGTGATGGCCAAGGAGTGGAACATCCGACCGGCCGCCGCGCTGGAGGCCGCCGCCGTGGCAGTGAAGCAGTACGCCTGGTACTACGCCCTGGCGGGCAACTGGCGCAAGTCGTACGTCAACGCCAACGGCAAGTGCTACGACGTCAAGGACACCACCGCCGACCAGATCTACCGCCACGACGTGATCGTCGCTGCGCGCATCTGGGATGCCGTCGACGCAACGTGGCCGATCAGCGTGCGCAAGAGCGGCAACTTCTTCCTGACGACCTACCGCGCCGGCCAGGACGTGCGCTGCGGGGCGGATGCAATCGGCACCCGGCTGTTCGCCAAGAGCGTCATCGACTGCGCCAATCGCGGCATGTCGCGGGCCGAGATCCAGCACGTCTACTACTCGCCGGGCCTGACCATCCACGGCGACGGCGGCGCGACAGCCGCCGAGTCCGGCTCGCTGTCGGCCAACATCGGCGTGCCGAACGTCCAGCTTCTGGCCGGCACCGCCCTGGGCTCAGCCCACGCGCGCATCAGCTGGGATCCGAACAACCGTCGGCCCTCCGGGACCACCTACCAGCTGCAGCGAATCGTTTCCGGCTCCTGGTCGAACGTCAGCCTGAGCAGCGGCGGCCAGACCTCGATCCAGCTGCGGCTCAAGCCCGGGACCAAGCAGGGCTTCCGGGTGCGGCTGCGTGACTCGAGGGGCAATGTCGGCCAGTGGTTCTCGACAGGGACCTTCACGCCTCGACTTGTCCAGGACGCGAACAGCAGCCTCTCGTGGAGCGGCGACTGGTCGCGCGTCAGCACGAGCAACGCGTCGGGCGGGACCGTCCGTCGATCGAGCCAGCCGGGCAGCTCGGTGACGATGACCTTCACCGGCAAGTCGATCGCGCTGATCGGGACGGAGGGGCCCCGCTTCGGAACCGCCCGAGTCTTCGTCAACGGCACGCTCGAGGCCGAGATCGAGCTCTACGCCGGCTCCAACCGCTGGCGGCGGCTGCTCTTCACCCGGACGTGGGACACCGCCGCCACGCGCACGATCAGGGTCGAGGTATCAGGGGAGAAGGGCGCCGGACAGGTCGACATCGACGCGTTCCTGATCCATCCCTGATATGTGACGCTTCCGTAGCGTCCCTGCAATATGCCCACCGGTACGTTGGTACGGGGGCGCAAGTCGGACTTAAGTCACGGGTGGGATACTTCGGCCGCGCCCCTTGGCGCCCGTTCGAGGCCCAAAACCTGATACGCCGCGCCGTGTGCGCAGCAGCATCGGCTGACCCGGTCGCCGTGGCCGCGTGACTCCCCAGAAGTCGAGTCGCCGATCGCATTCGTAAGTGTCGCGCTCCCCTCGCGTGACAAGGCGCATGCCGTGACATCGCGCCCCTTGATAGCTGTGCTCGCGTGGCCCCGCCCCTGAAGGAGCACTGCCCTGTCCGCGCCGCCAACCCGTCCTGTCCTTCCCGAGAACTCAGTCCGCCCAGCACTCGAATCGCAATCGACGCCTCGCGCCCGCCGGCTGCCCGGCCGCCTCACGCGCACAGCCGTGGGCGTGATGGTCGGACTTGCCCTGCTCGTGCCGGCCGCCGCCACCTCCGAGGTGACGACCCCACCGGTGGAGGCCGGCGGCCGATCCTGTACCGGCTGGAAGAGCACCACCGTCCCACCGGACACGATCCGGGTCTATCGCAATGCCACCGGCAGGGTCGAGGTGGTCGGCTTCCGACGGTACGTGGAGGTCGTGACTGCCTCCGAATGGGGCAGCCACCTGCCCATGGCGGCGATCGAGGCCGGCGCCGTGGCGGTCAAGCAGTGGGCCTGGAGCCGGGCTCTGGCCGGGCAGCATCGGCCCAGCTACGTGGCCCGCGGCAAGTGCTACGACGTCACCGATACGACCCGCGACCAGCTCTACAAGCCCGAGCGCAAGCAGCCCAACGCCAGGATCAAGAAGGCCGTAGCCAGGACGTGGGACATCAGCGTGCGCAAGGGTGGCCGCTTCTTCCAGACCGCCTACCGCCGCGGCAACAAGGTCGCCTGTGGCCGAGATGCCGACAACGTCCGGCTTTACGCGCGCAGCGTCATCGACTGTGCCCGCCGGGGCAAGTCGCGGGCCGAGATCCAGCGCATCTACTACGGCCCGACGCTGACCATCCACAGCTCAGGCGGCGTCGTGGCGGCCACCCAACAGAAGCCGGCGGCCACGCCAAAGCCCGAGCCGACGCCAAAGGCCACCCCAAAGACGGAGCCGAAGGCCACGCCCGGTTCAGAGCCGAAGACGACCGCGAAGCCGGGGGCCGCGCCCAGCCCCGAGCCGAGGGCAACCCGCAACCTCAGCACCACCAACGCTCAACCAGCCAGCCCGCAGCCGAGCCCGGGACGCCCGCCGGAGCCTGAGCTGACGATGCACGAGGCGCTGCTGCCCGGCCCTGACGGAGAGCCGCTGGCACCGACGGCGCTGGTGGCACCCATGCCGGTGCCGCAGATTGACCAGTACGCAGCCGCGACGCTGTCCGCGGGTGACGACGATGTACGCGACCCGGTAGCGGTGGCCGCCCCGCTGCGCCGGACGACCCCTCTGGCCGCCGCCGGGTTGGCCGTCAGCGGCGACCGCTTGCTGTTCTAGGCCTGCCTCCCCGGCGTGCCCGGCAGGTCGGATCCACGCGACTGCGCCGCGGCGTGGCAGCGCAGGATCGCGCGCGCTGATAGCTCGACGTCGTCGGTGGTGGTCGCCCAGCTGGAGACGGAGATGCGCATCACCGCCCGGCCCTGCCAGGTGCTCCCGCCGAGCCAGCACGTGCCGTCCTGCTGGACGCGGCGAATGACCTCGCGCGTCAGCTCGTCGTCGTCGCCGAAGCGAACCAGCACCTGGTTGAGCACCACGTCGTTGAGGATCTCCACGCCTGCTTCCGCTCCAAGCAGCTCCGCGAAGCGCAGGGCATGCTCGCAGCAGCGGTCAACCAGCTCCTCCACGCCGCTGCGGCCCAGCGAGCGGAGCGCCGCCCACGTCGCGAAGCCGCGGGCGCGGCGCGAATACTCCATTACCCAGTCGAACTCGTCGCGTTCCGTCGTGCCGTATTCGATGTAGGCAGCGTGTGGCGGGGCCATCGCGGAGCGGTGGGTGCGAGAGTCGGCAACGATCGCATAGCCGCAGTCGTAGGGCACGTTGAGCCACTTGTGCCCATCCGTCGCCCAAGAGTCGGCATCGACGTACCCGTCGAGCAGGTGCCGCCGCTTCTCGCTCGCTGCAGCCCACAGACCGAACGCGCCGTCGACATGGATCCACGCGTTGGTAGCTGTCTTGCGGACGAGCCGGATCGCGCCGGCCAGCGGATCGAAGGACCCCGGGTTCACGTTACCTGCCTGCAGGACCACGATCGTTGGCACGCCCGGCTCACCCTCCACCAGCACGTGCTCCAGGCCGTCGAGGGTCATCCGGCCCTGGCTGTCGGCGGGCACGCGGACCGGCGTCTCGTAGCCGAGGCCGAGGTACTGCAGCGCCGCCGGAACGGTCGCGTGTGCTTCGTCGCCGATGACGATCCGGATCGGCGGCGCGCCGCTCAGCCCGAGCCGCTCCACGTCCCAACCGGCCCGCTCGAGGACGGCATGGCGCGCGGCGGCCAGGCAGGTGACGTGGGCCATCTGGCAGCCTGTCGTCAGCCCGAATCCGGCCGTCTCGGGCAGGCCGAGCAGCTCGAGCAGCCAGCCACCGGCAACCTCCTCGGCCACCGAAGCCGACGGGCCGGCCACGTACGCGCCGGCATTCTGGTCCCAGGTCGACGTAAGCCAATCCGCGGCCAGGGCCGCGGGCAACGAGCCACCGATGACGAAGCCGAAGTAGCGCGGCCCGGCGATGCCGACGAGCCCGCCTTCCGAGGCGCGCAGTCGCTCGATGACCTCGGCTGCACCCTCCGGCTCGTCGGGCAGCGGACCCCCGAGCTGGGCGCGCAGCTGGTCACGGTCGACGGTCGCGTGGACCGGTCGGTCGGGCAGGCCGCGCAGGAAGTCGGTGGCGTAGTCGCTCGTGGACCGCAGCAGGTCGGCCGTCTGCTCGCCCCATCTGGAGTCGCGCATCACTCTCCTCCGTCAACGGCCAGCGGGTGTACCCTCTGCGCCAACCCAGACTGTCACACACAACGAGGTTGCGTGGAATGCCCCGAATCGTCCGCGGCGCGCTGCTCCAGGCGGAGTGGACCGGCGACAAGGAATCGATGATCCAGAAGCACGAGAAGTACGCCCACGAGGCAGCCGAACAGGGTGCCCAGGTGATGCTCTTCCAGGAGCTCTTCTACGGCCCCTACTTCTGCCAGGTTCAGGATCCGCAGTACTACTCGTACACGGAGCTCATCCCCGACGGCCCGACGACCAGGCGAATGCAGGACCTCGCCAAGCAGACGGGCATGGTCCTCGTGGTGCCGATGTACGAGGAGGACGACAAGGCGTCGGGCATCTACTACAACACCGCCGCCGTGATCGACGCCGACGGCAAGTACCTCGGCAAGTACCGCAAGACGCACATCCCGCACGTCAAGGGCTTCTGGGAGAAGTTCTACTTCCGCCCGGGCAACATGGGTTATCCCGTGTTCGAGACGGCGGTCGGCAAGGTTGGCGTGTACATCTGCTACGACCGCCACTTTCCCGAGGGTGCACGGGCGCTGGGCCTCAACGGCGCCGAGATGGTGTTCATCCCCTCGGCGACGTCGCGCGGCCTGAGCGAGTACCTCTGGCGCATCGAGCAGGTCTCGCATGCGGTGGCCAACGGGTACTTCGTCGGAACGATCAACCGCGTCGGTATCGAGAAGGACCTGGGCGAGGACGATTTCTACGGCCAGTCCTACTTCGTCGATCCGCGCGGCCAGTTCATCGGCGAGCTCGGTGACCCGTACAAGGAAGAGCTGATCATCCGCGAGATGGACCTGGACAAGATCCAGGAGGTTCGCCAGACATGGCAGTTCTACCGCGACCGCCGTCCGGACGCCTACGAGGACCTCGTCCGGCCGTAGGTTTGTAGGCCTCGCGGGGGCGGCAGGACGCCGCCGGCCGGTTCGCCTGCGCTACCGCGGACAGGTCGACGCGGTGGCGGTCCTGCGTGCTGCCCGATCGGCGTAGCATGCCTCGATGGCTACGACCCCCGGCCGCACCGACCGGCTTCGCGAAGCGATCACGCCCTTCCTGCGCTTCTTCGCAGGCGCCTACGCCGAGCTCGAGCGCGACCCGGACGTGGCCAACTTCGCCGTTGGCAACCCGCAGGAGATGGCCGTATCCGCTCGACGACCTGCGCCGCCTGGCCGACCTGCTCGAGCGAGCCAGCCGGCGCATCGGCCGGCCGATCTACCTGCTCAGCGACGAGCCCTACCGCCGCATCCTGTTCGACGGCGTGCGGTTCCACTCCCCCGCCGAGGCCTACTCGCGCACGGTCGTCACGTACTCGTACGGCAAGCAGCTGCTGGCGCCGGGCATGCGCATCGGCTACCTGACCTGGCCACCGACGATGCCCGAGCGGGACCGACTACGCGACGACGCCTTCATCCACCAGCTGGCAGCGGGCTTCGCCTTCCCCAACGCCGACCTCCAGCACGCCCTCGCCGAGCTGGAGACACTGGTGATCGACCTCGACGGGATGCAGCGTCGGCGGGACCGCCTCGTCGGGCATTTGCGCGGGCTGGGCTGCGAGGCGACCACGCCCGAAGGCACGTTCTACGTCATGGCGCGCTCACCGACGCCCGACGACGAGGCCTTCGCGGAGGGCCTCAGCCGGCACAAGGTACTGGTCCCGCCCGGCTCCATCGTCGAGCTGCCCGGCTGGCTGCGCATCAGCCTGACCGCCTCGGACGAGATGGTCGAACGTGGCCTGCCGCGCTTCGAGATGGCGTGGCGCGAGGCAACCGGCCAGTCGGCAGTCGGCGCCCCCGCCGGCTGAGTAGCCGATCTAGCGCCGGCGGAACAGGAACAGGGTCCGCTCGGAGTCCTCGATCGGCTGCTCGTCGACCAGCTCCCAGTCCGCGCTGAAGGCTTCGCGGAAGCCGTCGATCGAGTAGTTCGGGAACACGTCGGCGCGGGTGGCCAGCATGCGCGCCACGCGCGGGTCCGACTTGGGCACGAACTCGACGATCGCCGCTCGACCGAGCTGGGCAAAGAAACGGCTGACCAACGGTAGCGTCACGTTGTTGCCGATCGCCAGGTGGTGGACCAGCGCCAGCGCAACCAGCACGTCTGCGTTGGCCCGCTCTACCAGCGAGCGTCGCTCCCGATGCGCCCAGCCCAGGGCCGGGCTCGGGTTGGCCAGGTCAATGACGAGCGGCAGCACCGAGGTGCCGTCGGTCTCGCGGAGGTAGCGATAGTGGCGCTCGGCGGCACCGGCGTCGCCGTCCACTGCCACGACGCGCCGGCCCATGTCAGCCGCCAGTCGGCTGAAGTAGCCGGTGTTGGCGCCCAGGTCCCAGACCCAGTCTCCATCCGTCCGATCCAGCATCTGGCGCACCAGCCGCGCCTTCGACTCGGCCGCGGCCTGGGAGTAGCTGGTCGTCTCGCCGTACTCCGCCCACTCGGTCCCGGTCGGCTCCCAGCGCAGCCCTTCAACGGCCGAGCGCAGGCTGTCCAGCAGGGCCTCGAGTCGGCCCCGCGATAGCTTGACCTGCGCGGCGCGATCGGCTGCAGCAGGCCTGGTCGACGTCCGCTGGGCTCGACTGTGCAGGTGCAGGTGCGTGGCCAGGCCGAAGCGGAGGCGCGATGTGGCAGGCAGGAGGCCGGCGGCCATGTCAAGCGGGATGCCGTCGATGAAGTCGCGCAGCATCAGCCCGCAGCGCACGTCGCGCAACGCCATCAGGGCCAGCGGCGCAAGGAAGTGCTGGCAGAACTGACGGTAGGCGATCCACGGCGCGTCCTCGTCGGCACGCTCGAAGGACAGCGCGTCGATCAGCACCGGCCGCCCTTCGTGGAACTGGATGTTGTACGCCGACGCGTCCTTCAGCATCATGCCGGCGGCCATGGCCCTGGACTGGACCGACAGGGTAAGCAGCGCCGCATCCCTGAGCTGGCCGAAGGTCCACTCGTACGGATACGAGATGAAGTCCAGCTCCAGCGGTCGGATAACCCGCCAGGCCGATTCGTCGAGGCGCTGATCGATCGCCGCCTCTTCGTGCGGCAGTAGCCAGCCACGCCCGACCAGGTCCGCATGCAGCCCACTCGAGAGCAGCAGCTCCCAGTTCGGCGCGTAGGCCTCGCTGATCTGCCGAAAGAGCGTGCCGTCGCGGCGATACACGACCCCGCTCGGGTCGCGGAACGAGGCCGGGTCAGTCTCGAGCCCGGCGCCTGCCCGCTTCGGTGCGTCAGCCCCCGTCACCGAGGGCGCGGTCACCTCTGGACGCGCTCCCGCGTCTGCGGCTCGTCGCGGCGGACTACAGCCAGGACACGCCCGAGCTGGCGGCGGAAGAAGAACGGCACGGCCGCGAGGCCGGCGATGAGGGCCTGGATGATCAGGCTCCCCGAGCCGATGTCGATATAGCCAAGAACCATCTGCATGAGACTCCATCAGGCCGCGCCTCAGGGACACGGCTATCGGGATATGGAACTCCAGTTCGCGCCGCTTGCGCGCCCCGCATGGCCCGGGTCGCGAGTCAGCGGCATTGCAAGGATCAGAGCGAGGGCGATTTTGGCACGCTTGGCTGACTGCTGTGATCCTGTAGCCATGCGCCTCTCCCTGGATCGCCTCGCGATCCATCCGGTCCTGCTCGGCGCGTACTTCGTGCTGTTCCTCTATGCCGAGAACCTGCTGCTCGTACGGCCGGTCGAGGTGGTCGAGCCGCTCGCCTGGGCGATCGGCGGCAGCACGTTGCTGCTTCTCGTCGCCAGCGCCGTCCTGCGCAGCTGGACCCGCGGCGCGCTGGTCGCCAGCGCGCTGGTCGTGTCCTACATGGCCTACGGCCACGTCGCCGAGGTGATCGGGGACGCAGTGCCCGTGCCGGCGATGATCCTTGCCTGGCTGCTGTTGCTCGGTTTCGCCGTGGTATTGGCGCTTTACCCGCGCACCCCCGTCGGCACGCTGACCGGCGGCCTCAACCTCATCGCCGTGGTGCTCCTGGCGTTTGCTCTCAGCTCGATCATCCCCTATAACCTCCAGTCCGCCGCCCGCGCCGACGACACTCACCTCCAGCCGAGCGGCCTGACGGCCACGCGCACGACCGAGCGCGACATTTACTACCTGGTCTACGACCGCTACGGCTCGGCCAGCTCGCTGGCGGCCGAATTCGACATCACCGACAACGATCTGTACGACTGGCTCGCCCAGCGGGGCTTCGATGTCGTGCCGCGAGGACACGCCAACTACAGCCGCACCACGCTGTCGATGGCATCTGTCCTCAACCTCGACTACCTCCACGACGTCGCCGCCCACATGGGACCGCACAGCCGCGACCAGGGGCCGATCCACGGGATGCTGCAGGACCACGTGGTGGGCCGGTTCCTGCGCGAACAGGGGTACCGCTACATCCACGTCGGCTCGTGGTTCAACCCAACTCGCCACGCACGGCTGGCCGACGAGGTACTGGAATTCGAGACGGCGACCGAGTTCGAGGCGGTGCTCTATGAGACAACCGCCATGCCGCTGCTGCAGGAGCACCTTGGCGGGGAAGAGCCCGTCATGCCGCCGGCCGACCGCTCGCACGTCGACAACGCGCTGTTCCAGTTCCGTGCGCTGGACCGCCTGCTGAGCGACCCCGGTCCCAAGTTCGTGCTGGCCCACGTGCTTCTGCCCCATGACCCGTACGTCTTCGACGAGGACGGCGCCTACATCTCACCGGCGGAGCGGGCCGACGATCCGGAGGCCGTCCAGTTCGGGCGGCAGCTGGAGTTCACCAATCGTCACATCAAGGGATACCTCGAGCGCCTGCTCGATCGACCCGCAGACCAGCAGCCGATCATCGTCCTGGTGGCGGATGAGGGGCCATTTCCCGCTCGCTACCGCGCGGACTGGGACAACTTCGACTGGGCCGACGCCACGCCGGAGGAGCTGGAAGCCAAGTTCGGCATTCTGCAGGCCTATTACCTGCCGCCCCAGCCAGACCAGCCGGCCAACGTGCCCGAGCCCTACCCGACGATGACCGCCGTCAACGCATTCCGGATGGTTCTTGGCCGCTATTTCGGAGTGGACCTGCCATACCTCGAGGATCGTGCCTACACGTCACGCAGCCCCCGCTACGTCTATGACCTCACCGAGGTCACACACCGCCTGCCGCGCTGAGCGCTCGCATGGCGGACCCTGAGGCGATCGAGCGCCCTCGTCAGGAGCCCTCACCGCCCGTCCGTCGGCGCCAACAGCTTCGTGGCCGCATCGTATGCTTCACGCTCGCGATCGATGAGCGATCGGTGCACGCATGAGGGGCCCCGCGCACGATGGAATTCGGATTCACGCTCAAGCCTGACCATCGCGCCGAGCGCAGCGTAGCCCTGGCCCGCCAGGCGGAAGCGGGCGGCTTCGGCTACGGCTGGCTGTTCGACTCGCACGTGCTGTGGCGCGAGCCGTACCCGCTGCTGACGCTGATGGCGATGAACACCACGGAGATGCGGCTCGGGACCTGCGTGACCAACCCGGGCACGCGCGAGCCCAGCGTCACCGCCAGCGCCCTGGCGACGCTCAACGAGATCAGTGGCGATCGGATGGACCTGGGCATCGGCCGCGGCGACTCGGCTCGGCGAGTGATGGGCAAGCCGCCGACGACGCTCGCCCGCCTGGAGGAGGCGACGGTACTGATACGAGACCTCGTCGAGGGCCGCGAGGTCATGCAGGACGGGCACCCGATGCGCCTGACGTGGACCAGCGGCGCGAAGCTGCCTGTCTGGATTGCCGGCTACGGGCCGAAGGCGCTGGAGATGGCGGCCCGGATCGCCGATGGCGTCATCCTGCAGCTGGCCGATCCCGACCTGATCCGCTGGTTCGTGAGCCAGCTGCGCGACCAGGCGCGCGCCGCCGGCCGCGATCCCGGCGAGATCAAGGTCCAGGCCGCTGCGCCGGCGCACGTGGGCGACCTCGAGGCGTGCCGGGAGCGGGTGCGTTGGTTCCCTGCGCTGGTCAGCAATCACGTCGTCGACCTCGTCAACCGCTACGACCCGGCCGAGCTGCCCCCTGCGCTGACGGGCTACGTGCGCAATCGCGAGGGCTATGACTACCTGCACCACGCCGAGGTGGGTTCGTCGAACGCCCAGTTCGTCGACGACGAGGTGGTCGACCGCTTCTGCGTCATCGGGTCGGTCGCCGATCACCGGCGCAAGCTGGCAGAGCTGGCCGACGCTGGCGTCGACCAGTTCAACATCTACCTGATGAATGGCGACGAGGAGGAGACCCTCGAGGTCTACGGTCGCGAGATCGTGCCCACGATGCGCGGGGTCGTGACCGGCAGCTGAGTCGCCGGCACGTGCCTCAGGCCAGCGGCAGCTCCGGTGCGGCGAGATCGCCGGCCGCGCGCACGGCACGCGAGAGGTCATTGACGCCCAGGGCCAGGCTGCCATCGCGCAGCTGGTAGATGAGGTCAACGTTGACGCCGGCCGCAGCCACGCGCTCCAGCACGCTGGCCGTGCCGGCCACACCGTCGAGCGGCACCGTCACCAGCAGCTGCCGCTCTTCGCGAATCTCAACGCCGATCCCCCGCAGCGCCTGGCGCGGGCCGTCCGCGTCAGCCACAAGGACGTGCAGGATGCCTTCACCGGCCCAGGCCGGGAACCCCGCGCATCCCTCGACCTCGACGCCCGCCTGACGCAGGCAGTCGAGGGTCTGTGCGAGCGACCCGATGCGGTCCGGCAGGATGAGTGTCAAGTCGGTGGCGGCCATCGTTCAGTTCTCGTCGGCACGGTCGTCCGGGTCGGCAACCTCATCGCCCAATACCGAGCCGGCCCACGGCTTGGCATCGCCGAACGGCGCAATGGGTGTCGTCGCGCGCGGCGAGATGTCCAGGTCAGAGTCGGCGGCTTCGTCGGCGTCGGACCGTCGCTCAACGCTCTCTTCGTCGGCTGATCCGCTCATGGGCGGATCGTACCCGTCCGGTCGAGCGCATGGCAACGGGGATCGGCCGCTCTCTGGAGTCCCGGTCGGGTTGCCATGAAGTCGAATGGCCCGGTCCCGGCGACGGGCTTGTCTGACGGGGCGGCGTGGCCAAGACTTGTGCCCGACATGAGATGCAAGAGCTGCGGCAGCTCCGTCACCCCGGGCCTTGCCGCCTGCCCGAGCTGTGGAACGCCGACCGGTGTGCTGAGCGCTTCTTCTCCGCGCGATTCGCTCGACCCTCCGACGGAGACGTTCCCTGCGGTCACATTGTCCGATGCCAACGCCGGGCTTCCTCCCGCAGGCCCTCAGCCGGCAGCGCCGGACATCCCCGCGCAGTCCCACGTGCCGCCCCAGCCCGCCTACCCGTCGCAGCCGCAAGGGCCGCCACAGGCGTACGCCCCACCCCAGCCGCCCGTGCCGCCGCAGCCCGCCTACCCATCGCAGCCGCAGGGGCCGCCACAGGCGTACGCGCCGCCGGCATACGCGACGGACGCGCCACCCGCCCCGTCTCGATCGCGCCGCCGCGCTGGCGGTGGCGTGCTCATCGGGCTGCTGCTCGGTGCCCTCGTCGGCCTGCTGCTGGCCGTCGGCGCATTCGCCCTGCTCGGCGGAAGGGACGGCGACGGCCCCCTTGGCGCTGGCGCGACGTTCGCGCCCGGCGGAGCGACCGTGGCGCCGGGTCAGACGACGGATCCGGCGGCGGAGACGCAACCTCCGGCCGCCGCCGCCGACGGCAGCTACAGCTGCGAGACACAGGAGGCACGTGCCCCCGAGGACGGTGCGTGGCAGCTCTTCCGGGCGAGCTTCGGCACCCGCCCGGATTTCGACTACCTGACGCTGCACCTTCGCCAGACCGGTCGAGCCGATGACGAGGCCCGACTACGGGCAGAGCTGCTCGAGCCGACAGCCGTGGCCGACCGCTATGGCGTGGCGGCTCCGCCCGGTGACACCGCGCTGGTCGTGACCCTTGATCGGGCGGTGCGCATACCGGGCTCCTTCGGGGGCCGCCCGCAGCACCAGGCACTTCGCGAGTTCGAGGTGGTACGCGGCGCGGATGGCGCGGTCCACGTCATTGCCGGCGTCGTCGGCAGGGGCTGCTTCGCGATGCTCGCCGAAGATTGGCAGGCGGGCAGCTCGCCCCGCACGACTGAGGTGACCCTGCGCATCGAACGGCCCTAGGTCAAAGGCGGCGCTTGCCGCGGCCCAACGGCGGCGCTTGCCGCGCCCCAACGGCCGCGCTTGCTGCGCCTTGGCCTTGTGGGCGCCGCCGACCGGTCTTAGAGTCAGCTTGGAACGTCGAAGAGCTCTACCCCAGCGCCCCAGCAAGGTTCGAGGAGGGATTGCATGCGCACACTCATCAAGGGCGGCACGGTCGTCAATGCCGATGGCTCGACGCAGGCCGACGTGCTGGTCGAGGGCGAGACCATCGCGGCGGTCGGGCGTGACCTCGCGGCGCTCGGCGGCAACGTCGATGCGGATCGCACGATCGACGCGAGTGGCAAGTACGTCATCCCCGGCGCAATCGACGTCCACACCCACATGGAGCTGCCCTTTGGCGGGACCTTCGCCAAGGACACCTTTGAGAGCGGGACACGCGCAGCCGCCTTTGGTGGAACCACCTCGATCATCGACTTTGCCGTCCAGTCACGCGGAAAGTCGCTGCGCGAGGGGCTTGACGAGTGGCACCGCAAGGCGGAGGGAAACGCGACCGTCGACTACGGCTTCCACATGATCATGTCGGACGTCAACGACGGGACGCTGGCCGAGATGGACCGGCTGGTCGAAGAAGGCGTCACCGACTTCAAGCTGTTCACCGCCTACCCGGGCGTCTTCTTCTCCGACGACGGGGCGATCTTCCGCGCGATGCAGCAGACGGCCAAGAACGGCGGACTGATCATGATGCACGCCGAGAACGGGCTGGCCATTGACGTCGTCGCCGAGCAGGCCGTCGACAAGGGCGATACGGATCCCTACTACCACGGCGTCGTCCGCTACCCGATCTTCGAGGGCGAGGCGACCCACCGCGTCATCCGCCTGGCCGAAGCCGCCGAGGTGCCCGTCTACATCGTCCATCTCTCGGCTCGCGACGCCCTCAATGAGGTGCGTGCTGCTCGGGCGCGGGGCTCAATGGCCTTTGCCGAGACGTGCCCGCAGTACCTGTTCCTCTCTCTGGAGGACATGGCCAACGGATTCGAAGGTGCCAAGTACGTCTGCTCGCCCCCGCTGCGGCCGGCCGACCACCAGCAGGACCTGTGGCAGGGCCTGATCAAGGACGACCTGCAGATCGTCGCCACCGACCACTGCCCGTTCGACTTTCACGACCAGAAGCAGCTCGGCCAGGGCGACTTCCGAAAAGTGCCGAACGGGTTGCCCGGCGTGGAGGATCGAGTCGACCTGATGCACGACGGCGGCGTCGTCGCAGGTCGGCTATCCAGGGAGCGCTGGGTCGAGATCATCTCGGCCGCTCCCGCACGGATGTTCGGGCTGGCCGGGAAGAAGGGCGTCGTGGCCGCCGGCGCCGACGCCGACCTGGTGGTCTACGACCCGAATCGCAAGCACACGATCAGCGCCGAGACCCACCACATGGACGTCGACTACTCGTGCTACGAGGGTCGCGAGGTGCAGGGTGGCTCGGACGTTGTCCTGTCGCGCGGCCGGGTGATCGTCGAGAACGGCGAGTGGAAGGGCGAGAAGGGCTGGGGTCGGTTCCTCAAGCGCCGGACGGCGCGCGAGCACCTGGCCTGAGTCTCGGTTCACTCTGATCCACGGCAGCCGGACCGGGAGCCCAGCTGGGCAGGGGGGTGACGGTCAGGGCGTGACGGTAACGTCCATCTGCATCCGCGGATGGATGGTGCAGGTAACCGGGAAGGAGCCCGCCTCGGCGAAGGTGTAGCTGGCCTCGGTGCCGGGGCTGAGCGGCATGTCGAACAGCGGGTCGCCGTGGGCCTCGCCGCCGGTACCGTGGGTGGCCGTGTGGTTGGCTTGGTCTTCGTTGCTCCAGGTCACGTGGCCGCCTCGAGGCACGGTCACCGACTGGGGCTCGAACATGTTGTTCTGGACCGTGACCGTGACCTGCTGTCCGGTCGCGTCGCCGGTGCCTGCCGGCGGAGTGGCCGGGTCGCCGCCCGGTGGCGTCAGCTGTGGGCTGTCGGCGCCGGCGCAGGCCGCAAAGGCCACCGCGGCAATGATGCTGGCGAAGAAGGTCGAGCGTGTGCGCATGGGCGGATCACAGCACCGCCCAAGGTAAGCGCGCGCGGCGGCATCCAGCGCCGGCGTTGCACTCGCGCGCCAGCATCTCCGCCCGGCTCCGCGGCTGCCCCATGACTTGGCACGAAGACGATATGCCGCGTGCCCAGCGCCGGATCGCGAGCCGGCCCCGAGGGGCGTATGTTCCGCCGGCACCGACCCGACCCAGGCCCCAGCCAGCGTTGGGTCGGCCGAGGCATCCAAGGGGGATTGTCGTGACTACCCATGCAGACATCGTCTGCCTGTCCCATCTGCGCTGGGACTTCGTCTACCAGCGCCCGAATCACCTGATGGCGCGTGCAGCCGAGCGCCATCGGGTCTACTTCGTCGAGGAGCCCGAGCTGCGCACGACCGACGCGGCCGGCCAGGCGCACGGCGGCATGACTACCCCGACGAGCGGCAGCGACACCGCCGCACGCATGGAGACGGCGGAGCACGACGGCGTCACGGTGGTCCGGCCGATCCTTCCCGCGGGTACCCACCCCGTTCGCGCGAACGCACTGCTGCGCACCGCCATCGACCGCTTCGCTGCGACCGAGGGCATTACCCGCCCGTGGCTCTGGTACTACACCCCGATGGCGCTGCCCTGGACGGAGCACCTGGCCGCCCGCGCCGTCATCTATGACTGCATGGACGAGCTGAGCGGGTTCAGGTTCGCGCCGGCCGCGATCCGCGATCTGGAGCGGCGTCTGCTGGGGCGCGCGAACGTCGTCTTCACCGGCGGCCGCAGCCTCTACGGGGCGAAGCGCGACAGCCACCCGAACACCTTCCTCTTCCCCAGCAGCGTCGACGTGGAGCACTTCCGACGAGCCCGCCGCGAGCTTCCGGATCCGGCCGACCAGCGCGCCATCGGGCGGCCACGGATCGGCTATTACGGCGTGATCGATGAGCGCATCGACCTGGGGCTTGTCGACCAGGTCGCGGCGGCGCGCCCTGACTGGCAGCTGGTGATGGTGGGCCCGCTGGCCAAGATCGACGAGGCGGACCTGCCGCGCCGGCCGAACATCCACTGGCTGGGCAAGAAGTCGTACTCCGAGCTTCCAGCCTACCTCGCCGGCTGGGACGTCGCGGTGATGCCGTTCGCGCTGAATGAGTCGACCCGCCACATCAGCCCGACCAAGACGCCGGAGTATTTGACCGGCGGCCGGCCGGTCGTATCGACTTCCGTTCGGGATGTCGTCCAGCCGTACGGTGAGCTCGGCCTCGTCCACATCGCTGACGGCACAGAGGCATTCGTCGCCGCGATCGAGGTCGCGCTGGCCCAGGACCGCACCGGCCTGCGCAAGCGCGCCGACCGCTTCCTGGCCAGCCAGTCCTGGGACACCACCTGGGCCCAGATGGCAGCGGCCATCCAGCAGCACGCTCCCCGGCCCCGGCTGGTGCCCGTGCCTGTGGTAGCGCCGGTGGCCCCTGACCGCGCAGGACGGGGCGCCGGTGGCTCCGACGCCCCGACTACGGCCCTCATCACCTCGGGGGAGCTGCCCAAGTGAGCACCTACGACTGGCTCGTCGTCGGGGCCGGCTTCTCCGGAGCGGTCCTCGCGGAGCGGCTGGCAAGCCAGACCGATGCCCGCGTGCTGGTCATCGATCGGCGCGACCATGTCGCCGGCAACGCCTATGACCACCTGGACGAGGCCGGCCTGCTCGTGCATCGCTACGGCCCGCACATCTTCCACACCAACTCCGAGCAGATCTTCGGCTACCTCTCGCAGTTCACCGACTGGCGGCCATACGAGCATCGCGTGCTGGCTCGGGTGCGCGGCCAGCTGGTGCCGATCCCGATCAACCGAACCACGGTCAACCGTCTATTCGGCCTCGATCTTCGAACCGACGAGCAGGTCGCTGACTTCTACGCGCAGCGGGCCGAGCCCCAAGGCATCCCTCGGACGTCCGAGGAGGTGGTGGTCGGGGCTGTCGGGCGGGAGCTGTACGAGCTCTTCTTCCGCGGCTACACGCGCAAGCAGTGGGGCCTCGACCCCAGCCAGCTCGATGCCTCCGTGACGGCGCGCATCCCAACGCGCACCAACGAAGACGACCGCTACTTCGCCGACCGCTTCCAGGCGATGCCCCTTCACGGCTACACGGCCATGTTCGAGCGCATGCTCGACCATCCCCGCATCACGGTCAGGACAGGGGTCGACATGGCCGATGTCAGCCCGCGCTCATACCGGCGGCTGGTCTACACGGGCCCTATCGACGCGTTCTTCCAGTATCGCTATGGACCGCTGCCCTACCGCTCGCTCAAGTTCAGCTTCGAGACCGTCGACGAGGAGCAGTACCAGCCGGTGGGCACGGTCAACGAGCCCGATGAGGCGGTCCCGTACACGCGTACGACCGAGTTCAAGCACCTGACCGGGCAGCGCTCGGCGCGGACGACGATCGTGCGCGAGTTTCCGCGCGCCGAAGGCGACCCCTACTACCCGATCCCGCGGCCGGAGAACGCCGCGCTATACGCCCGCTACGAGGCGCTCGCCAAGGCCACTCCTGAGGTGTGGTTCTTGGGGCGCCTGGCGACGTACAAGTACTACAACATGGACCAGTGCGTGGGGCAGGCGCTGGCCACGTTCGCCCGCATCAGCGGCCCCTCCGCCCAGGAGGCCGCCGCCTAGCCATCGCCGCGTGCGACGATTGCGCCATGGGGCGCGTGATCGTCGTCGGCTCGCTCAACATCGACCTGGTCGTTCGCGCCGCCCACCTGCCGGCGCCCGGCCAGACGGTCACCGGCCAGGACCTGGTCCGGCACCAGGGTGGCAAGGGCGGCAACCAGGCCGTCGCCGCGGCACGAATGGGCGCCCAGGTCGCGTTCGTCGGAGCTGTCGGACAGGACGAGCTCGGGCAGTCGGCGCTGCAGGCGCTACGGGCCGAGGGCATCGCTACTGAGGACATCGTTCTGCTGGAGCGACCGACGGGCGTGGCGCTGATAGTGGTCGACAGGGCGGGTCAGAACCAGATTGCGGTGGCTCCCGGGGCCAACGCGGCCCTCGACGACGCGATGGTCGAGTCCGCGCTGGAAGGGTTGCAGCCGACACGGGGCGACGTCGTCCTCGCCTCGCGCGAGATCCCCGATGGGGCGGTCCGGACGGCGCTGGCGCGTGGTCGCCAGGGCGGCGCGTTGACTGTGCTCAATCCCGCGCCGGCGGATGGACTGGATCCCGCGACACGCCAGCTCGCCGACCTGCTGACGCCGAACGAGACGGAGGTGCACACGCTGAGCGGCGTGGCCTCGTCCGCTGAGTCCGCCAGGCGGCTGCTGGGGGAGGACGGCACGAGCTGGCTGGCGGTGACGCTGGGCGCGGCGGGAGCGGAGCTGGTCGAATTCGGCGGCAAGTCCACACGCGTGCCGGCACCACGACTCGAGCCGGTCGACACGACCGGTGCCGGCGACACCTTCAACGGCGCGCTGGCTGCGCTGTTGGCCGAGGGCATGTCACCGCCCGAAGCAGTCGGCGTGGCGGTGCTCGCGGCGAGCCTGTCGACCCAGCGCGCCGGCGCTCGCGAGGGCATGCCCAGCCGCGAGCAGCTCGGGGAGTTCGTGCGCCGCCGCAGCTAGGTGGACAGGTCCAGCCTGGCGCCGCGACGCGGCAGGATCAGCGTCCAGTCCTGGGTCAGCACCAGCGCATCGTCGGCCTCACGGCGGGTAGTGACACGCAGCACAAGGTAGCCGCGGTCAGGCCGTGAGCTGGAGGGCTTGACCGACAGGACCTCCGCTTCGGCGGAGAGGAGGTCGCCGGCCCGGACCGGCGCGATGAAGCGAAGGTTGTCGATGCCGACGCCCACGACCGGGGTTGAGCCGAGGGGTCGCGCCAGCATGATCAGCCGCGTGGTCGCACCAAGCGTGTGCCAGCCGCTCGCCACGAGGCCGCCGAACAGCTCGTCCGCAGCCGCTTGCGAGTCGGTGTGGATCGGCTGCGGGTCGAACTCCTCGGCGAAGGCGACGGCGCGCTCGTTGGTGACCTCGTACTCGTCCGGCGCGACGATGCGCTGGCCGACCTCGAAATCCTCGAGGTACCGCCGATCGCCTTCCGCTGCCTGGCTCATGGGCGCAGCGTTGCCAGGAGACCTCGGCGCCACGCGCGCAGACGAGCAGCGCCCGCGCCGATCAGCGCGTCCGCGGGAAGCCCAGGTCCACCTGCGAGGTGCCCGGATCCGGCCAGCGCGAGGTGACCACCTTCGAGCGGGTGTAGAACTGGACGCCCTCCGGGCCGTACATGTGCAGGTCGCCGAAGAGCGACTGCTTCCAGCCACCGAACGAGTAGTAGGCCACCGGCACCGGGATCGGCACGTTGATGCCGACCATGCCCGCCTGCACCTCGAACTGGAACTGGCGCGCCGCGCCGCCGTCGCGGGTGAAGATCGCCGTCCCGTTGCCGTAGGGGTTGTCGTTGATCAGCTTGACCGCCTCGTCGTACGTATCGACGCGCAGCACCTCCAGCACCGGGCCGAAGATCTCGTTCTGGTACGACTCCATGTCCGGCCGGACGTGGTCGATCAGCGAGACGCCGAGGTAGAAACCATCCTCATCCGCCAGCGGGTGGTCGCGCCCATCCGCCTCCAGCGAGGCGCCGGCATCGGCGGCCTTGCCGATGTACGAGGCAACCTTGTCCCGATGCTCGCGGGTGACGAGCGGCCCCATCTCGGCGGATGGGTCTGACCCCGGTCCCACCTGGATCCTGGGCAGCCGCTCCTTGATCGCTTTGACCAGCGAGTCGCCCACCCCGCCCACGGCAACCACGACCGAGATGGCCATGCAGCGCTCACCGGCCGAGCCGTAGGCAGCCGACACGGCGGCGTCCGCGGCCATGTCGATGTCGGCGTCGGGCAGCACGATCATGTGGTTCTTGGCGCCACCCAGCGCCTGGACGCGCTTGCCGTGCTTCGTGCCCGTCTCGTAGATGTACTTTGCGATCGGCGTCGAGCCCACGAAGGAGACGGCCTGGATGGCCGGGTGCTCCAGGATCCGATCCACGGCTACCTTGTCGCCCTGGACGACGTTGAAGACACCGTCGGGTACGCCCGCCTCCTGCAGCAGCTGGGCGATGAACAGCGACGCGGAGGGATCCTTCTCGGAGGGCTTGAGCACGAAGGTGTTGCCGCAGGCGATGGCGTTGGCAAACATCCACATCGGCACCATCGCCGGGAAGTTGAACGGCGTGATGCCGGCCGTCACGCCCAAGGGCTGGCGGATCTGGTAGACGTCGATGCCCGTCGACACCTGCTCCGAGTAGCCACCCTTGAGCAGCGTCGGGATGGAGCATGCGAACTCGAGGTTCTCCAGGCCGCGGGCGATCTCGCCCAGCGCGTCGGACGGTACCTTGCCGTGCTCGGCGGTCAGGATCGCCGCCAGCTCCTTGCGCCGCTGGTCGACCAGGTTCCGGATGCGGAACATGATCTCCGTGCGCTTGGAGATAGAGGTCGCGCGCCAGGCTGGAAAGGCATCCTCCGCTGCGCGGACGGCAGCATCGACCTCGTCGACCGAGGCCAGATCAACGTTCTTGGCCTGACGGCCGGTGGCCGGGTCAAAGACCGGGCCCTGCCGTCCGGAGGCGCCCTCGACGATCCGCCCGTTGATCCAGTGGCTCACCCGCCCAAGCTCGGCGGTGACTCCCGCCTCGCGCTCCGCTACTTCAGTCATCCATTCGTCCTCGCCGCGCTTCGTTCACGCCTCCACGATACCCCTTCATCGGCCGATCAGGAGGAATCAAGGGCCGCCCTTTCCGGTGCCGTCGATGGCCGGCGCAGCACGGCTGCCAGGGTGAGCAGGATGAGGGCCAAGAGCGCAAGCAGCTGCTCGGCGTTGAGAATGCCGAGGATCCGTTCGTCGCGCCACGTGTACCCGACGATCAGCCGGCCGGTCAGGAACCAGGCGAGGGCGAGCAGGAACGCACGGCCGAGCGCGAACAGCTTCGCGTACGCGAGAAGCCCGATGAGTGCCGCCCCCAGCAGCAGCCAGGCCCCCTCGTAGGCCTGGGCAGGATGCGCCGGAACTTCCGGATGAAGGCTGTGCCAGGGGCCCGGTCCGACGAACGCGACCGCCCATGGGCCGTCGAACGGCTCCCCCTGACCGCTGCCCCCCAGCACCATGGCCAGCTTGCCAAGGCCGAGGGCGAGGAGGAGGGGCGCCGCCGCCAGCTCGCCCCAGCGTGCCACCGACCCGCCCATCAGCGAGGCGACGTATGCGCCGCTCAGCGTCCCGCCGACGACCGCTCCCAGCAGCGACAGCGAGCCGGCGGCCGGGTCGAGCAGCCGCGCGGGATCCTGGGCGTAGAACTCCCAGTAGGCCAGCCCATGGACGACACGGCCGCCGAGCACCGCCCCCGGCACGATCGCCAGCACGACGTAGCCGAGCTCGTCCAGCCCGAGCCGTCCGGCCGCCAGGCCGCCGTACGCGGTCGCCGGGGTACGGGACACCAGCAGCGCCGCCAGGCCGATCGCCAGGATCAATGCGACCGACAGGCCAATGGTCTGCCATCGGATCGCGAACCCTTCCAGCTCGAGCACGGGATCGAACGCGAGCTGGATCAGGCCGGCCGGCAGCATCGCCGGTCAGTGTGACGCAGACACGCCCCCGCCACGAGCCATTCGCGGCGCGGCGGCGGCAGCAGCGGCAGCGGTGATCAGCGCAATGACCCCCGCCAGCGCCAGCGCCGCTGACACTCCGAAGGCGGTGGCCACGCTGCCCGAGATCAGCCCACCGAACGGCGCCGACCCTGCGAAAACCGTCGTGTAGACGCTCATCACCCGGCCGCGCAGGACGTCCGGCACGATCAGCTGGATACGCGTGTTCGTCGTCGCCGCGAGCGCGATGAGACCCCAGCCCGAGACGAACATCAGCAGCAGCCCGAGCGGCAGCGAGGCGGTCAGTGACAGGCCCAGCATCCCCAGCCCCAGGGCCACCACGCCGGCCAACAGCAGGTTGAGCGATGGCCGCTGGCCGAAGGCGATCAGCATCGCCCCGCTCAGCGATCCGACACCG
Organism: Candidatus Limnocylindrales bacterium; assembly: GCA_035540555.1. Taxonomy (GTDB): domain Bacteria; phylum Chloroflexota; class Limnocylindria; order Limnocylindrales; family CSP1-4; genus JALYGJ01. The sequence continues at coordinate 62,191 of DATLGJ010000008.1, forward strand.
CTGGCCGCCATCAGGAAGCCGTAGGTATCAGCATCGCCCAGCAGCACGTTGCGCGCGTAGACCGGGATGAGCACCTGGAAGTTGAGCGCGAAGACGGAGACCACGGCCAGGACCGTGATCGGCAGCAGGATGCGCGGCTCGCCACGGACGTAACGCAGCCCTTCGACCAGCCGATCGATGACCGATCCAAAGCTGCGCTCGACAACGGCCCGCTCGACCGGGTTGACCAGCTCGTCGGGACGCATCAACAGCAGGCCCACGACCACCGCCACGTAACTGAAGGCATTGAGGAAGAACAGCGGGGCCAGGCCGATAACGGCGATCAGCAGCCCGGCCAGTGCCGGCCCGATGATGCGCGAGCCGTTGAACACGGCACTGTTCAGCGCGACCGCATTGGCCACGTCGCTCCGCCCGACCATCTCGACCACGAACGCCTGGCGCAGCGGCATCTCGAAGGCATTGGCGACCCCCAACGCCAGCGCCAGCAGGTAGACGTGCCATGGCTGTACTTCGCCGCTGGCGACCAGCAACCCGAGGGCAAGCGCGAGCAGGCCGGGCATCACCTGCAACCAGAGCAGCGCGATGCGCTTGTTGAAGGCGTCCGCGATGACGCCGGCGAACAGCCCGAAGACCAGCGACGGGCCGAATTGCGCGGCGGCAACGATCCCGAGCGCGAACGGATCGTCGGTCAGCTGCAGCACGAGCCAGGCCTGGGCAACCTGTTGCATCCAGGTGCCGGTCAAGGAGATCAGCTGCCCGCTGAAGAAGAGACGGAAGTTGTGATGGCTCAGCGCCGACAGGCCGCGCGGCAGCCGCGATCGGGGTGGCGACTGGGCGGGTGGCAGGAAGGACGGATCCGGTGTCCTCGGATCGCCCAACGGCGGTCCAGTTGCTCCCGGCGGCCCGGGGTCTTCCTCGGCCGTCTCCTCCGCGCCGGGCTGTTTCTCGGTCGGCTCAGGCTGACGGGGGCCCGAAGCCCCGCTCAGTCGGCGGCCTCCTTGCGTGCGACCCATTCGATGAGCTCGATCGTTCCGTCCACGCCGAAGCGGCCGCTGTCGATTGAGAGGTCGTAGTGGCGCAGGTCCATCCAGTCGGCGTCGAACCAGCGCCGCACCCACTCGGCGCGGGCCTGGTCGATCGAGCGGCACAGCTCGCGCAGGGAGGCCTTGTCCGGTTGCATGTCACCCGGCGCCTCTTCGGCCCAGGTCTGGAGGTACTGGATGCGCGCGTCCATCGAAGCGTAGAGCTGGACATTGAGCACGCTCGGCCGCCGACCGAGGATGAAGGCACCGCCTCGACCGAGGATCACGACATTGCCTCGATCGGCCGCCTCCTCGATGACGGTGCGGGTGACCGCCACCAGCCGATCATGGACCGGCATCTGGGCAAGCTGCGCCTCCGAGAGGGCCGGCATGGCGATCTCCGGCGAGGAGTTGGCCAGCGCCGAGGCGATCCGCTGCCACAGGCTGGGCAACCGCTCGTCGTAGAGCTCCAGCTCCGACTCGGGTACCCCAGAGCGGACCGCCACCTGGGCAACGATGGCGCGGTCAAGGAACTCGGCACCGAGCCGCTCGGCCAGCCGCCGGCCGATCGGCACCCCCGCCGCGCCGAACTGCCGCGAGATGGTTATGACCGGCATCTGGCTATCTCCTCCCGATCAGGCCTCGGCCGACAACCTCTGCATCGTCTCGACCAGCTCGCGGACGGCGCCCGCTGATCGCTCGAATGCCGTCCGCTCCTCGTCGGTCAGCTCGATCTCGACGATCTCCGCGATGCCAGCCCGGCCCAGCTTGACCGGCACGCCGACGAACAGCCCGTCGACACCGTACTCGCCCTGCAACAGCGCAGCGCAGGGCAGGATCGCGTTGCGGTCGTTGAGGATCGAGTCGACCATCTGGACCACCGATGCCGCCGGCGCGTAGAAGGCGCTGCCTGTCTTGAGCAACGCCACGACCTCCGCGCCGCCGTTGCGCGTGCGGTCGACCAGCGCCTCAATGCGATCGGCCTCGAGCAGCTCGGTGATGGGCACGCCGCCTGCAGTCGAGTAGCGCGGCAGCGGCACCATCGTGTCTCCGTGGCCGCCCAGCACGAAGGCGTGGGTGCTGCTGACGCTGACACCCAGCTCCTGGGCGATGAAGGTCCTGAAGCGGGCCGAGTCGAGCACGCCGGCCATGCCGATCACCCGCTCGGGCGGAAAGCCGGACGCCTCCAACGCCACGTGGCACATGGCATCGAGCGGGTTGGTGACGATGATCAGGATGGCGCCGGGGGATTGCGCAGCAGCCTGCTGGACGACCGAGCGGACGATGCCGGCGTTCTTGGCCAGAAGGTCGTCCCGGCTCATGCCCGGCTGGCGGGCCAGCCCGGAGGTAACGACGATGATGTCCGAGCCGGCCGTGTCGGCGTAGTCGTTGGTGCCGATCACGCGCATGTCGTGGCCGACCACCGGCGCCGCCTCGGCCAGGTCGAGCGCCTTGCCCTGCGGCAGGCCCTCGACGATGTCGACCAGGACCACGTCGGCCAGGCTCGCCTCGGCCACCCGCTGGGCAACCGACGCGCCGACGTTCCCGGCACCGACAACGGTCACCTGGGGGCGGGGCATGGCATCACTCTCCTTCACGCTCGGCTGGCGCACGTCGCTCGCTGCACTGTCGCCGATTGTACCGAGGGGCCTAGCGTCGCCCTTCACCCCGGCCAGCGCTATGCTCGAACCGATGACCGACCAGCCGACCCCAGATCGCAGCCGCCAGGGCGACGCCAGCCTGCACTCTCCCGACCACTCGGACCCCTCGTGGCGGCCGGGAACCCTTTCGGTGCATGCCGGCCTGGCCCCCGATGAGCTGACCGGTGCCGTCGCGCCCCCGATCTACCAGACGGCGACCTATGCCCAAGAGGCCGTGGGCCGGCCCCGCAACGGATGGGAGTACGCCCGCACTGGCAACCCCACGCGCTCTCGTCTCGAGGCGGCCGTCGCGGCGCTGGAGGGAGCGACCCATGGCCTTGCCTTTGCGTCGGGCTCGGCGACGACGCAGGTCATCGCCACGCTCGCCCTGCCGGGGGAGCGGATCCTGTGCGCCAACGACGTCTACGGCGGCACCTTCCGCTACTTCGAGCGGGTGCTGCGCGAGACCGGCGTCGAGACGACCTACCACGACTTCTCGGCCGACCCCGCCGCCACCCTGCGTGATGCGCTGGACGATCGCACCCGGCTGGTCTGGCTGGAGACGCCGTCCAACCCCCACCTGAAGGTGATCGACATTGCCGCCGTCGCCGACGCGCTGCGGGGCCACTCCGGCGCGCGTGGCGAGCGGCCCATCCTGGTGGCGGACAACACCTTTGCCTCGCCGCTCGGCCAGCGCCCGCTCGAGCTCGGCGCGGACATCAGCTACCACTCGGCGACCAAGTACCTGTCGGGCCACTCGGATACCGTCAACGGCGTCCTGGCCACGTCGCGCGCCGATCTGTACGACCGGCTCAGGTTCCTGCAGAACGCGATCGGCGCGGTGCCCGGCCCGTTCGATTCCTTCCTGGTCCTGCGCGGGCTGCGCACCCTGGCCCTGCGCATTGAGCGCCACGCGAGCAATGCGCAGGCGATCGCCGAGATGCTGGCCGGCCGCGACGACATCGATCGAGTCCACTATCCCGGCCTGTCTCGCGGCCGCCATGCCCACCCGCAGGCCGACGTGGCGGCCCGCCAGATGCGTTATTTCGGGGGCATGATCAGCTTCGTCCCGGCCGCGCGTGACGGCGTTGCGCCTGCCGATCGAGCTCGCCGGATCGCAGAGTCCACGCGCATCTTCTCGCTGGCCGAGTCGCTCGGCGGCGTGGAGTCGCTGATCGAGATCCCGGCGGTGATGACCCACGGCGCCGTGGCCAGCTCCCCACTCGAGGTGTCCACCGCGCTCGTGCGCCTGTCGGTCGGAGTCGAGGACGTCGACGACCTGCTGGCTGACCTGCAGCAGGCCCTGGACGGAGCGTGATCACAGGGTCGAGATGAAGCTTCAGCGCCGCGGTCTCGATCGTCCCGACGAGCTGCGTGAGATGCCGGACGGGGAGCTGCGCATCTTCGAGCTCGCGGATGGCATGGCCAGCTGGACGGCCTTTCAGCCGGGGTGGCGCTGGAGCACGCACGTAAAGCCGATCGCGGGCACGGACTACTGCGAGTTTCACCATGTCGGCTTCACCCTCTCCGGTCGCGTCCGGGTGGAGCACCGCGACGGGACCGAGCTCGAGCTGCAGCCGCAGCAGTTCTACGAGATCCCGCCCTTCCATGACGCTTGGGTGGTCGGTGATGAGCCGTGGATCTCGATCGACTGGGGGCCCGGCTTCAGCTTCGCCCGCCGAGAAGGGACGGCGACCAGCCGGCGCGTCGGGACGCTGCTCTTCACCGACATCGTCGAGTCGACGGCGCTGGCGGCGCGGCTCGGCGACGGCAGGTGGCGCGACGTGCTGGCCGAGCACAACCGACGCGTGCGGCGCGAGCTCGAGCGTTACGGCGGGCGAGAGATGACCACAACGGGGGACGGATTTCTCGCACTCTTCGACAGCGCGGAGTCCGCCGTGCGCTGCGCGCTCGCGGCCGTGGATTCGGTGCGGTCGGGCGGCGTCGAGATCCGCTGCGGCATCCACACGGGTGAGGTCGAGCTCGAGTCAAGCAACGTCCGGGGACTGACTGTGCACGCCGCGGCCAGGGTGCTGGGGCTGGCTGGCCCGGGCGAGGTGCTTGTCTCGTGGACCACGCGCGACCTGCTCGCGGGCGCCCGCCTGGTGTTCGACTCTCGCGGCGAGCACGAGTTGAAAGGGCTGCCCGAGGCACGGCCCATCTACGTGGTGCGTGCAGCCGGCTGAGCGCCGAAGGTCCCGTTGAGGGTGGTCCGTTCCGGTAGTGATCGGTAAGGGTCCGGCAACGTAGCTTTCCCGAACTGGACCGAGGGGACCAGCGGAGGGGTGATGCACGACAATCTGCGACGGGCGCTGGGCTGCCTGCTGGCCTTCGCGCTCCTCGGCCTGCCCGCAACGGGCGCTGCGCCGGTGCGCGCCGCGCCGGAGCGCCCCAACATCGTCGTCATCTACCTCGACGATGTTGCGCCGCATGACGGCCGGCTCTGGAGCCAGCCGGAGCTGACGCCCACTCTCGCCGAACGTTTCGTGGGCCAGGGCATTCACTTCCGCAATGCCATCGTCGAGGACCCGCTGTGCTGCCCCGGCCGCGGCAATCTGCTCAGCGGCCTGCACACGCACAACAACGGGGTCAACAGCAACCACGCGCGCAAGTTCAAGCCCTCTATGCACATCGGCTCCGCGCTGCGCGACGCGGGTTACGCGACGATGTTCCTGGGCAAGTACTACAACCGCACCGACGTCCTCTCGGCCGGCGAGTGGTCCGCGCACGCGGCCGGCTGGACGCAATTCGACGTGATCAACGGTCCCAATGGCACCTTCTACAACTACACGCTCTTTACCAAGGACGAAGGCAACATCGCTTTCGGCGATTACCACACCACCCAGATGGTGGCCGACCGCTTCATCAGCCGGTCTCGGGCACTGCCCGCCGACAAGCCGATCTTTGCCATCCTCTCGATCTACAACCTGCACGCGCCGAACACGCCGATGCCGCAGTTCGCCGGCGATCCGCGCTGCGCCTCAATGCCGTCCTGGAAGCCGCCCAACTACAACGAGGCGGACATGTCGGACAAGCCGGCCTTCCAGCAGTCTCGGCCTCTCCTGGGGCCGAAAAACGGCTGGCCGATGGTGCGTTACTGCGAGGAGATGCTCGGCGTCGACTGGGCCGTCGAGCAGGTCGTGAACGAGCTCGAGGCACAGGACCGGCTCGATAACACGCTGCTCGTGTTCACCGCCGACAACGGCATGGCCTGGGGAGCCCACCGCCTGGGACAGCACAAGCGCCAGCCATTCACCACGCCGGTGCCGCTGTACATGACCTGGCCCGCCGGATGGGGCACGACCGCGCGGACGATCAACGAGCTGACCAGCAACATCGACCTCGCCCCCACCTTCTGCGAGCTGGGCGGGTGCACCCTCGGACCTTACCCCGGGGGCCAGGGCCAGCCAGACGGAGTCAGCCTGGTCCCGCTGATCAGTGGCGAGGCGCCCCACCTTGGTCGCGACGCGCTCCTGGAGCGGCACGCCGATCCTGCCCTTGCCCGGCACTGGTATGCGCTGCGCACGACCAGCCTGCACCCGGCCGGCCGCTGGCACTACGTCGAATGGTCGACGGGGGAACGCGAGCTCTACGACCTGGCCAACGATCCATGGGAGCTGAACAACCTGGCCGATCGTTCGGCGACGGCGACGCTGCGCGCCACACTCTCGACCCGACTGGCGCAGCTCAAGGCCGAGGGCCGAACGACGGCACGTCCGGACGGCTCCGTCGCCCTCGCACAGTCTGGGCCGTACAAGGGCGTCGAGGTGTTCTCGGCCACGCCGATCAAGGCCCAGACGCGCAGGCACAGCAACGTCGTCCGCGGGCGGACCTACTCGTTCTGGGTGCAGATCCACTCGACGACTGCGGTGCCCGACACGTATCGCCTCTCGGGGAGCGACAGCGGCACGCTGGCTGCGCGGGTCACCTACTGGGCCGGCACCGCGGACATCACGGCAGCCGTCAACGCCGGCACCTACTCGGTGACGGCAAAGGGCAAGGGCCTGATCGCCACGATCGAGGTGCGGATGGCGATCGAGCCCAATGCCGGCACAGGCAAGCGTCGGGCCATGATCAGCGCCGCACCGGCAAGCGACCCGGCCCTGCTCGACGTGGTGCGGGCGGTGGTCGTCCGCTGACCTTCGGCGAAAGCAGCCTCCCGAGCGTGGCCCGGGCGACGTGACGCTATGCTCCGCCCGTGGAGCGCTGGCGCACGATCATCGAGCCGTTCCGGATCCATTCCGTTGAGCCGATTCGCCTGAGCACGGTCGACGAGCGTCAGCGAGCGCTCGAGGCGGCCGGCTACAACCTCTTCAACCTGCATGCGGACGACGTCATCGTCGATCTGTTGACCGACTCGGGCACCGGTGCGATGAGCCGCGACCAGTGGGCAGCCGTCCAGCACGGCGACGAGTCGTATGCCGGCTCGCCGTCCTGGTACGCATTCCTTGACTCGGTCCGCGAGCTCTTCCCATTCGAGCATGTCATCCCTACGCACCAGGGCCGGGCGGCCGAGAAGATCCTCTTCTCCGTTCTGGGCGGCCCGGGCAAGGTAGTCCCAAACAACGCCCACTTCGACACCACGCGGGCCAATGTCGAGTACACCGGCGCGGAGGCACTCGACCTCACGCCAGTGCACGACCCCCAGTCGGCACTGCCTTTCAAGGGCGACATGGAGGTTGCCGCGCTCGAGCGCCTGATCGAGCAACGGGGCGTCGAGAACGTGCCGGTCGTCTTCATGACCGTGACCAACAACTCGATGGGTGGCCAGCCGGTCAGCATGGCCAACCTGCGCGCCGTGCGCGGAGTATGTGAGCGTTACGGCCTGCCGCTCTTCCTGGATGCCTGCCGCTTCGCTGAGAACGCCTGGTTCATCAAGCAGCGCGAGGAGGGCTACCGAGATTGGCCGATCCCGGACATCGTGCGCGAGATGGCGTCCCTGGCCGACGGCATGACGATGAGCGCCAAGAAGGACGGCCTGGCCAACATCGGCGGGTGGTTGGCCATGAACGACGGCGACCTGGCTGAGCGCTGTCGCAACATGCTCATCCTGACCGAGGGCTTCCCGACTTACGGGGGGCTGGCCGGGCGGGACCTGGAGGCGATCGCGCAGGGCCTGCGCGAGGTGGTCGACGAGGATTACCTGCGCTATCGGGTCACCTCGACGGCGTACCTGGGCGAGGCGCTCGACGCCGCCGGCGTGCCGGTCATCCTGCCCATCGGCGGCCACGCCGTGTACATCGACGCACGCACGATGCTGCCTCAGATCCCGCCACTCCAATATCCCGGCCAGGCGCTGGCCGCGGCGCTCTATCGGGAGGGCGGCATCCGCGCAGTCGAGATCGGCACCGTCATGTTCGGACGCCATCCGGACGGGTCTGAGGCGGCAGCGCCGATGGACCTGGTCCGGCTGGCCATCCCCCGCCGGACCTACACCCAGTCACACGTCGACTACGTCATCGAGGTCATCTGCTGGGTCGCCGAGCGCTGGCATGAGCTGCATGGCTACCGCATCGTCCATGAGCCGCCGCAGCTGCGCCACTTCACCGCAAGGTTCGAGCCGCTGCAGTAGCTCCGGGGGATCGGCGCTTTCCAGTCGGTCGCGCTCAAGGCCCGCTACAGGCCGTTGATGACCTCGCCGATGATGCCCACCGCCAGATCAATCTCATCGTCGGTCGTGTTCAGCGGCGGAATGACGCGCACCGTCTGGCCGTAGGTGCCGCAGGAGAGCAGCATCAGCTTTCTCTCGAGGGCGCCGGCCAGCACGGCCTTGGCCAGATCGGGTCGTGGCGCAAGGGTGTCCTGGTCGGCCAGCTCGATGCCGATCATCAGTCCCCGCCCGCGCACCTCGGCGACCGGAGGCTGGCCACCGACTGCCTGGCGGAGACCTTCGAGCAGCCGATCCCCCTGTCGACGGGCGTTCTCGACGAGACCTTCCTGCTCGATCACGTCAAGGGTGGCCAGCGCGGCTGCACACGAGACGGCGTTGCCGCCGTAGGTGCCGCCGTGCGCGCCGGGTGGCCACTTCTCGAGCAGCTCGCGGCGGGCCATGATGCCGGACAGCGGCAGCCCGGAGGCGATGCCCTTGGCCATGACCAGGATGTCCGGCCGGGTGCTGCTCCACTCGGACGCGAAGAAACGGCCCGTCCGGCCGAAGCCGGTCTGGACCTCGTCGGTGATGAGCAGGCTGCCATGGCGGTCGGCCAGCTCGCGAAGGGCGGGCAGAAATCCGTCGGGCGGCACGATGTAGCCGCCCTCACCGAGCACAGGCTCGACCAGGTAAGCGGCCACGTCGTCGGGGTAGCACAGCGTGGCAAACAGTTCGTCGAGCGCCGCCATCGTGCGCTCGAGTGCCCTCTCGGCGGATCCCTCGCCCACCCGCAGCGGATCGGGATACGGGACCAGGTGCACGCCGCCCAGCAGCGGCTCGTAGTGACCGCGCATCTTGACGCCGCTGCTGGTGAGTGCCATGGCGGCGTGGGTGCGGCCGTGGAAGCCGCCGCGGAACGCGATGACCAGCGGCCGGCGGGTGGCCATCTTGGCCAGCTTGACCGACGCCTCGACCGCCTCGGCGCCCGAATTGGACAGGAACGCCCCGTACTCGCCAGCCGGCGCGTCGGCGACGCCCGGGAAGTGGCGCGGCAGGCGCTCGTGGAGCAGCAGGCCGGGCTTGTGGTAGACGATGTTCTGCTGCCCGTGGAGCATGCGCGCCGCCTGCTCGGCAACGGCCGCCACCACCCGCGGGTGCGAGTGGCCGGTATTGGTCACGCCGATGCCGGAGGTGTAGTCGAGATAGCGCCCGCCATCGACCGTCTGGATCCACGATCCGTCAGCCCGGTCCACGACGAGCTCGGTATAGCGCGCCCAGACCGGCGGCACGCCGGATCGAAGGTCGAGCCAGCGCTGCTGCTCGTCCGGCTGGTGGTCCCCTTCTCCGGCGTTGGACATGGCCGGATCCTCGACGCGGATTGCCATCTTCACTTCTCGCTGCTGTACGGCGGCGCGTGGTTGCGCCGCCCACAGCGTATCGCGCGTCAAGTCAGCCGCGCCGACGGTCCCGCCGATTGGTCATGACGATCAGGAAGCCGAGGATGAACAGCCCCAGCACCCACGGCACGAAGGCGATCCAGAAGACGCCGAGCGCGAACAGCGCGCTCACCGCCGACGCGACGTCACCCTCGGTCAACAGCAGGGGTCCGCAGGCGATGAGCGGAAAGGCGATCGCCCAAATACCGAAGAGGACCCGCAGCCGGGTGTTGGTGATCATTCCGACCCGTGTTCGCCCGCCCATCCTCCGTCGGGCCGGGGGCCCGCCGCCCGGATCTCCTCGCTGACGCCGTCCTCGAACTCGCGGAAGTTGTCGACGAACATTCCGGCCAGCCTGCGCGCCTGGCGGTCATGGGCGTCCTTGTCGGCCCAGGTGTCGCGCGGCCAGAGCACCTCCGCGGGAACGTCCGGACAGCGCTCGGGCACCTCGACCCCGAAGATCGGGTCGGTGCGGGTGGGGACGCCGTCGAGGGCACCGCTCAGCGCGGCTCGCACCATCTGCCTGGTCCAGGCAATGTTCATACGCTCGCCGGTGCCGTACGGTCCACCCGTCCAGCCGGTGTTCACCAGCCAGACCGGCACCTGGTGGCGATCGAGGCGCTCGCCAAGCATCCGCGCATAGACGCCGGGATGGCGGGGCATGAACGGCGCCCCGAAGCAGGTCGAGAAGGTAGCCGATGGCTCCTTGACACCTACTTCCGTGCCGGCCAGCTTGGCGGTGTAGCCGCTGATGAAGTGATACATGGCCTGGTCACGGGTGAGGCGGGCGATCGGTGGCAGGATGCCGAACGCATCGGCGGTCAGGAAGATGATCGTCGACGGATGACCGGCCAACCCCTCGTCGGACGAGTTGCTGATGAAGCTCAGCGGGAAGGCGCCGCGGGTGTTCTCGGTCAGGAGGTCCGAGTCAAGGTCCAGCTCACGCGTGTGCTCGTCGATGGCGACGTTCTCAAGGATCGTCCCGAAGCGACGGGTGGTCGAGTAGATGTCCGGCTCGTAGATGTGCGAGAGGCGGATCGTCTTGGCGTAGGAGCCGCCCTCGAAGTTGAATACACCGTCGTCGCTCCAGCCGTGCTCGTCGTCGCCGATCAGGATCCGCTCCGGGTCGGCCGACAGCGTGGTCTTGCCCGTGCCCGAGAGGCCGAAGAAGATGGCCACGTCGCCGTTCTTGCCGACGTTGACCGACGAGTGCATCGGCAGCACGCCCTCATCGGGCAGGCGGTAGTTCATGATCCCGAAGGCGCCCTTCTTCATCTCGCCGGCATAGGCGGTGCCGCCGATGAGGATCTCCTGGCGCTGAAGGTGGACCAGGATGATCGTCTCCGAGCGCGACCCATCACGCTCCGGGTTGGCCCTGAAGGTCGGCGCGTTGATGATCGTGAAGTTGGGCCGAAAGTCCTCCAGGTCGCCCGGCCGTGGCCGGATGAAGAGGTTGTTGCAGAAGATGTTGGCCCAGGCCGACTCGGTGTAGGCGCGGACGGAGCGCCGATAGCGCGGGTCGGCACCGACGAAGCAGTCGCGAACGAAGACCTCTCGGCCGGCCATATGGGCAACCATCCGGGCGCGCAGTCGGTCGTAGGCGTCGATGCCGATGGGCTGGTTGAAGCCGCCCCACCAGACGCCCCGGTGGCTGTCGGCCTCCTCGACGATGAACTTGTCCTTGGGCGACCGACCGGTGTGGTGGCCGGTGCGCACGACCAGCGGGCCACCGCTGGCGATCAGTCCTTCCTGCCGTTCGATCGCTTTCTCGTAAAGGGCGGCGACCGACAGGTTGTGGTGCGTCACCCTGCCCAGCGAGATGGGCGTGGCAGGGCCGCCGGGCTGAGGATTGGTACTGGGAGGCTCGATCGTCTTGGCCAAGCGCCGGTTTCCTCCGTCCTGGAAGCGACCGTCGGGTCGCACATCAGCAATCGGGCGGACCGGCCGCGCGTACCGCATCGGCGGCAGTCGGCTTACTCAGTTCGTCTGCGTGATTGTACGCCGCGCAACCGGCCTAGAGTGGTCGCCGCGCCGTGGCGGGCCTTTCAGGGGTCTCGCGGCCCCGAGCCGAGGGCCGACCGCAGGGCCGGCATCCTCCGTGCAACCCGTGCCATAGTCCGCGGGTTAGATGAGTGTGCGCCTCTCTCCGTCACACGTCGATTGGCTCCTGTTCCTGCTGCTCAGCTTCTTCTGGGGCAGCAGCTACCTGTTCATCAAGATCGGAGTGGGCGAGGGACTGCAGCCCTTCACGCTGGTCACCATTCGGCTGCTGATCGGGTTCCTGCTCCTGGCGGCGGTCGTCCTTGCGCTGCGCGTGCCGCTGCCGCGTCGCGGGCGAACCTACGGGCACCTGGTCGTGCTTGGGTTCTCCGCCGTGGCGCTGCCCTTCTTCCTGATCACCTGGGCGGCGCAGTTCGTCGACTCCGCACTGACGGCCACGCTGACCGCTCCCGTTCCGCTGTTCGTCATCCCGATCGCGGCGTTGATGCTCGGCGACGAGGGCATCACGATCAACAAGGTCGTCGGTGTGACCGTGGGAATGGTCGGTGTGGCCATCCTGATGGGCTTCGACATCGCCGAAGTGGGCCGGGCAGACCTCACGCCACAGCTGGCGCTGGTCGGCGCCGCCGCCTCCTATGCCCTTGCCGGGGTCTATGCGCGGCGCTTCGTGCACGGGCTGCGGGCGATGATCCCGTCGATGTTCCAGGTGTTCTTCGCGATGCTCATGTCGGCTGCGGCCGCGTTCGCCCTGGAGCGACCGATCGAACAGGCGGCCGGCCTGTCGCTGACGGCGATCTTCGCCGTCATCTGGCTCGGGCTGCTCGGCTCGGGTATGGCCTACCTGCTGTTCTACCGGCTCCTTGGGCGATGGGGACCGACGCGCATCTCGCTGGTTGCCTACACCCTGCCGGTCTGGGGCATCGCCCTGGGGTGGCTGGTGCTGAACGAACAGATCCACGAAGGGCTGGTGCTCGGCACAGCCCTTGTCATTGGCGGCATCGCCATCGTCAACAACGCACACAGAGGCGTGTGGCGCCGATTGTCACGGGCGAGCCTGGAGCAGGGCCGCTAGCGCGACGCTGGTCGACTGGCCAGGTACTCCAGCAGGTCAAGCTTGGTGACGATGCCGACCGGCCGCCCGTCCCCAACCGCGATGAGGGCCTGCACCTCGCCCGTGAGCAGCTCGAAGGCCTCTTCGACCGAGCCCGACTGGTCGATCGTCGGCAGCGGCCGGTCCATCACCTCGCCGACGGTTCGCTCGACGACGGCCGGGTCGCGATAGGCGCGCTCCAGCAGGCTGCGCTCGCTGATCGAGCCGACGATGCCTTCGATCGCATCGTCCTCTCGCTCGGACACCGGCACCTGGCTGATGCCATACCGCTCGAGGGTGGCGATGACGTCGGCGACCTTCTCCGTGGTGCGCGCCACGACCACCTCGGGAAGGTGCCCCTCGTGGCGAGCCGTGATCAGGGTGCGAATGCGCTCGCGGCCGGGCTCGAAGCCGAGCAGGCCGTTGGCACGCATCCACTCGTCGTTGTACAGCTTGGAGAGGTAGTTGCGCCCGCCATCGGGGATGATCACAACGAAGACGGCCTCACGCGCAGCAGCCGGATCGTCGCGCATGAGCTCGCGCGCGACGGTCAAGGTCGCAACTAGCGCCGTGCCTGACGACTCACCGGCCAGGATGCCCTCCTCGCGGGTTATCCGGCGGGCCATCGCGAACGCATCGCGGTCCGAGACGCGAACCCAGCGGTCGACGATCTCCGGATCGTATGTCTCGGGCATGAAGTCCTCGCCGATGCCCTCGGTCAGGTAGGGCCGCGCGGTGTCGCCGGACAGGACACTGCCCTCCGGGTCACCCCCGACGACGACGAGGCCCGGCTTCTGGGCCTTCAGGTAGCGCCCCGCGCCGGAGACCGTGCCGCCGGTACCGGTGGCCACGACGTAGTGGGTGATGCGGCCTTCCGTCTGGCGCCAGATCTCCGGCCCGGTCGTGGCCTCGTGAGCTGCGGGGTTGGCCGGGTTCGAATATTGGTCCGGCTGGTAGGCGCCGGGGATGTCACGGGCCAGCCGCCGGGCCACCGAGTAGTAGCTCTCCGGCGATTCGGGCGGGACGTTGGTCGGGCAGAGCACGACCTCGGCGCCATAGGCGCGCAGCAGCGCCTGCTTCTCGGCCGACTGCTTATCGGCCATGACGAAGATGCAGCGATAGCCCTTGAGCGCCGCGGCGATGGCCAGGCCATGGCCGGTGTTGCCCGATGTGGGCTCGACGATGGTGCCGCCCGGCCTGAGCAAACCGGCCTCTTCGGCCGCCTCGATCATCGGCAGTCCGATGCGGTCCTTGACCGAGCCGCCCGGGTTGAGCGTCTCGAGCTTGCCCAGGATCAGCGGTTGCGCGTCGCGCGGGCCGAGATCGCGGGTGATTCGGCTGAGCCGCACCAGCGGCGTGTTGCCGACGAGGTCGAGAACCGACTCGGCGTACTCCATCCGCGGCCGAGTATAGGCGCGCCCGGCCGGCTGGCGACCGCTCACTCTGCCTCCCCGTGGCGAGGGAAGCCGCCCTGCAGCCAGCGCCATCGGCGCCGCGCCCCCACCCCAACCCCGGTCTCCTCGTGAAGCTCGGCGGCGACCGGTGTGGCCCGTTCGAGCAGCTCGGCGATCAGCCTGTCGGCGGCCGCTCGTTCAGCTGCCGATCCGTGGGGCGGGGCCGGCCGGGGCGGCTCGATCGGTGCCAGGAAGCGCAAGGCGACCGGGCGGCGCAGGAACAGGTCGTGGGTTCCGCCGAAGACGGCCGGCACGAGCGGGCGGCCGGTGCGAAGGGCAAAGTAGGCCACCGCCGGCGAAACGCGGCGAAAAGCGGGTGGCCGCGCCGGCGGGCCGACTTCCGGGAAGACGCTGAAGATAGCGCCGGCCTCCAGCACCCGGCCAACCGCGGTGACGTGTTGGCCGAAGCCGCGCGCGCCACCGGCCGCCCGGCGCGGGACCAGGAGGACCCCGCCGACCAGCCGGGCGAGCGACCTGCGCCACCACGATCCGACAACGGTCGGCGCGTCGGCCATCATCGTCAGTCGCGGCACGCTGGGCAGGCTGGCCACCAGCACCAGTGGCTCGAGCCAGGTCCGGTGTGGCAGTCCCACGCAGATCCAGCTGCCGGTAATCCGACCGTCGTCGCCGTGCGGCAGATTTTCGATGCCGGCGACGCGGATTCGGAAGAGGCGCGCGCCGAGGCGGCACAGCAGGCGCGCAAGTCGGTACGGGGCGTTGGGCCGGGCGCTGGGGCGGCCGACGAGACCAATGCCGCCAGCGGGCGGCCTGTCAGCCGTCGCCGGCTCCCGCGTGGCTGGTCGGCTGAGCTGCCGGTTGCTCGCTCGTTTGAAGCGTCCGCTGTCGATCTACCGGCGTGGGCTCAGGCGGCCTGCCCGGGCGATGGTTCCAGGCGACCCACGCCACGCCGACGGCAATGAAGATCAGGCTCACGACCTGCGCGGTGGCGATGCCGCCCACGGTCCAATTCCAGCCCTCGCGGAAGGACTCCAGGATGAGGCGGGTAGCGCCATACCAGATGCCCCAGAAGGCGGCCAGGTCGCCGGCGCGCAGCCCCCGGCGCAGGAAGCGGTACGACAGGTACAGCGCAATCAGCCCGCCAGTGATGTTCAGCGCCGATTCATAGAAGAACAGCGGATGGAAGCCGGTCGTCTCGAAGGGAAACTGCGCGCAGGGGTACTCGGCGACCCGGTGCGCACAGTCGATCGCGATGCCCCACGGCGCGTCGGTCGGCGGGCCGTACAGCTCCTGGTTGAAGAAATTGCCCCAGCGCGCGATCCCCTGCGCGAAAAGCGTGCCGGGGATGACCGCGTCCAGGCCCAGGCGAATCGGCTGCTTCGAGCGCCAGCCATAGACGACGATGCCGATCAACGCGCCGACGATGCCGCCGTACAGGCCCAGCCCGGCAAAGCCGACCCGCCCATCGGGGCTCAGCGGCAGGATCGCGAAGATGGGGTTGGCTGAGTAGAGGTCCCATTCGTGGATGACGTGGTACAGCCGCCCGCCGATGATCGCGAAGAGCCCGACGACCAGGAACGCATTCCAGAGGTGCTGGCGGTCCATGCCGCGGCGGTCGAGCTCGCGGAGGGTGAGGGCGAACATGACCGCCAGGCCGATGACGTAGCCGAGGCTGTACCAGGTGATCCCAAACGGCCCGAGCTGCACGATCGTCGGGTCCGGCGTGACC
This sequence comes from Candidatus Limnocylindrales bacterium, assembly GCA_035540555.1. Lineage (GTDB taxonomy): Bacteria > Chloroflexota > Limnocylindria > Limnocylindrales > CSP1-4 > JALYGJ01. Next base: position 78,111 of record DATLGJ010000008.1, read on the forward strand.
ATGATCAGGGCCGGTGACACCAGCCGAGCATACATATACTCGGCCGGTGGTCGAGCAATACCTCATCTGGGTGCTGTTGGTCGGGATAGCCCTCGGCGCCGCCGGCGCATGGTTCGTGATCGGCCGGCTGCCTCGGCGGAGCGAGGACATCAATCCGCCCGAGCTGGCCGCCGAGGCTCAATGGATCAGCGACACGATCAACCAGCGCGGCGGGGTCGCCCCGGTGGCGCTGGTCGAGGAGGTGCTCGAGCTGCACCTCGATTACCTGGCCGGCGAGCCGCTGCAGATGGATCCCGACGAGATGCACGTAGCCGAGCAGACAGTCCACGCACCGGCGAGCACGAGCGCCGGTTCCGATGGCGGCGCCGCGGAGCTGCACCAGCCGGGCTCCCATCGCCCCGCGCCGGTCGGTGGTCGAGCTACCAGTCCGGTCGATGTGCCGCCGGTCGAGGCAGGACCCCGGCCGCCAGGTGAGCCTCCAGGCAGGTGACCCCGCGCGGCCCGACCGTGGCCGCGTGCCCGGTGCCGGCGGGCAGGTCGAGGCGCTCGCCGCGGCGCAGCTCCACGTCCCGACCCTCGCCGCGCAGGTGGAACGTGATCGACCCGTCCGCCACTACCAGCACCTTGTCGTAATCGTGGCTGTGCTCGCCATAGCGGTCACCTGGGCCGTTGCCCCACGAATGTGGCGACAGCCCCTCGGCCTGGACGCGAGCCAGCAGCTGATCGTGGGTGGCGCCGGTCATGCTGATCAGCCGATGTTGGCGCCGATGAGGCTGCCAACGAAATAGGTCACCGCGGCCGCAATGGCGCCTATCGCGACCTGGCGCAGGCCGCTGAAGAGCAGCCCGCGGCCGGTGACCAGGCTCACCAGAGCGCCGACGGTGAACAGGGCGACAAAGGAAAAGCCGAGGGCGGCGACGAGGGCGGTGATTCCGTTGCCGAGGAGAAAGGGCACCAGTGGCACCACCGCGCCCAGCGAAAACGCGGCAAACGACGAGCCGGCGGCACCCCATGGCGAGCCCAGCTCGTCTGGGTCAAGCCCCAGCTCCTCGCGGACCTTCGTGTCCAGCGCTGTCTCTGGATCCTTCATCAGGCTGGCCGCGATCCGCTCGGCGTCGGCCGGCTCTACGCCCTTGTTGCGGAAGATGCCGGCCAGCTCAGCCTCTTCCTCGTCGGGCATGACTCGCATCTCTTCCCGCTCGATGGCGATCTGGCGCTCGAAGAGCTCACGCTGGCTCTGCATGCTGATGTACTCCCCGGCGGCCATCGAGAACGCGCCGGCAAGCAGACCGGCGACGCCGGCCAGCACGATCAGGCTGTTGTCAGTGACCGCGCCGGCAACCCCCATCACGAGAGACAGGTTGCTGACCAGCCCGTCGTTGGCGCCGAAGACGGCCGCACGCAATGTGCCCGACCTGCCCCCGCGGTGCCAGGCTTCGTCGGCCGCGCTTCGCCCACGGCGGCCGGTGGTGCCCCGACCTGCCGGCGAGTCGAGCCGCTTCCAGATCTCGGCGTGCTCGCGCTCGTCGGCCGCGATTGCCGCGGTCTCCGGCGTCAGCTGGTCTGCGTAGGCCTCCTCCTCGTCGCCCTCCAGCGCCTGGACCAGCTCGGCCACGCGGCGTGTGCCCAGCAGTCGGGCCAGGAGGATGATCATGCGCACGCGCAGCCGTGGACCGCCGAAGGGTGGCACGTCCTCGCCGGCTCGTCGAAGGCGACTGGCCCAGATGTCGGCATGCCGACGCTCGTTGGCCGCGATGCGGCTGAAGGCCGCCGAGCGGTCAGGGTCCTTCTCGATCCGCGCCAGCTCTTCGTAGAGGACGACTGCATCGCGCTCGAGGGCCAGGTTGGCCAAGCTCTGCCGCCGCTCATCGGGCGTCAGCTGAAGTGCCGAGTCTTCCATCGCCGGCAAGCGTAATGCCGCGCTCGGCCACCGCGGAGTCACGCACGTCGGTTATCGCGTTGCAGGCGTACCCTAAGCCCTCGATGAGCGTCGAACCGGCCGTGGCTGCGCCGCTGCGCTATCTCTCGACCGCCGCGATCAACGCCTGCCTGCCGACCGTCGAAGAGCGCGTCGATCTTGCCCAGCAGGCGCTCGTTGCTCTCGCCCGGGACGACGCGGAGATGCCGCCCAAGCTGGGCGTGCACCCCCGCGAGGGCGCCTTCCTGCACGCCATGCCGGCATGGCTGCGCAGCGGCGACCTGGTCGGGCTCAAGTGGGTTTCAGCATTCCCGGGCAACAAGTCGCGCGGCCTGCCCGCCATCACCGGCCTGATCGTGCTCAATGACCCTGAGACCGGCCTGCCCACCTGGGTGATGGACGCAGGGCGGATCACCGCTGTGCGGACCGCCGCCGTGAGTGGTGTCGCCATCCGGCTGCTGGCCCCTTCCGACGCCTCGGCGGTGGCCATCCTGGGCGCCGGCGTACAGGCGCGCAGCCACCTGGAAGTCGTCGCCGCGCTGCTGCCTCGGGCCGAGGTGCGCGTCCACGATCGCCATCCGGAGCGCGCGGCAACCGTCGCCCGGGAGGCCGGCGCCGCGCTCGGCGAGGAGCGAGTGAGGCCGGCCCGATCGGTCGACGAGGCCGTCGCAGGAGCCGATGTCGTGATCACCGTGGCCACCCTCGGTGCCGAGGCGCGGCGCCTGGAGGCCAGGGATGTCGCACCCGGCGCGCTGGTCGTGGCGGTCGACTTTGCGACCTACGCCAGCCCACAGCTGGCGGAGTCGGCGGCGGAGTTCTCGGTCGATGATCGCGGCCAGTTCCTGCGCTATCGCGAGCTTGGCTACTTCGATGGCTATCGCGAACCAACGTCGATGATCGGCGAGCTGGTCGGGCGGCGCGAGCAGCTCGACCGACGCCGGGAGGACGGTCGGCCGGCGCTGGTGACCCACCTTGGCGTGGGGCTGGCCGACGTGGTGCTGGCCGACGCCGTCTGCCGTCGCGCGGCGTCCGCTGGGCAGGGCCAGGAGCTCGAGAGATGAGCGGCCAGCCGATCCAGCCGGTTACCGGTCGAACGGGCGGCGGTGTCTCGGCACGAGTTGCTGCCGTGATTGCGGTTGGCGTGCTTGCCGCGTTCGTCTGGGCCGGCCTGTCAGGTCGGGATCAGGGTCACGAGCTGGCCGCCGAACCGACGCCGCCGCTGGTGGTTGTCGCGCGGCCGAGCCCTTCATTGACCGAACCTGCGGCGGCGCCAACGCCGGCCCCGTCGACCTCCCCGCCGTCGCCTCCGGCCACCCGCCCGGTTCCCACCGATGACGGCACGCCGCTGCCCCTGATGCACCGGACCGGCCCGCTCGGCGAGGACGCCTTCGCGATCGCCCTGTGGCTCGAGGAACGCTTCTACATGAGCGTGCTGCGCGAACAGACCCCGGGCACCCTGACGGCAGCCATGCGGCTGCCGCTCTACGCCGAGATGCCGACGACGACCCTGCAGCTGATTCAGCTGTGGACGCGCGAGGACCGCCCTCCGCTGGCCGAGATCGCCGACTACTCGATCGACCTGTCGCGACTGACGGCAAACGCGTCTTCGGGGGTGCTGGTGGGGGAGACCGCGGCCCCACGACCTCGGCGTGCACGCGCGCCACGGCTGGTGCGCGAAGGCTACGAGCTGGTCATCACCAGCGATGTTCGAGACGATCATGCCTTCCTGCTCGTCGACCTGCGCGTGGGAGACGCATCCGCACCCGAGACGGGCACGGAGCGGCTCGAGCGGATGACGCGCGGATGGGCGGACTACGGCCGGCGCGGCCAGACGTTCGTGCTGGATCGCAGCTGGCCCGACGCCGAGGGCGGAGACATCACGCTGTGGTCGTGCAACGACCAGGGCTTGACCTGGGCGGCCCGACAGGACTGTGGCGCGCGTCCCGGCTCGATTACCCCGGCCCCGCCCAGCACGCGCGGAACACGCTGAGCACACGCGCGCACGCCTCATGGCGGCGCTGCGGTCCGGCGTGGCGCGCTAGTCGTTGAAGGGAATCGGCCCCTCCGGCAGCTCGAGGACGATCTCGTCACCTTCGACCACCACCGGGTAGACGGCGAGAGGCAGCTCAGCAGGGGGATCGAGCGCCTCGCCGGTCTCGAGATCGAAGCGCGACATGTGCAGCGCGCACGTAACCGAGTCGCCGGTCAGAAAGCCCTTGTCAAGCTCGAAGTACTCGTGCGAGCAGATGCCCTGCGTGGCGTGGACCTGACCCTCGACATTGGCCAGCAGGATGTCGGTCGTGTCCACCTGGACGATCGCCATCGTGCCGGGAGGCAGGTCCTCGAGGCGGCCGACGCGGACGCGGCGGACGGAAGGGCTCAGGCCGCGGGCTCCGTGGCGACCGTGCTGTCTGCGGGCCACTTCTGCTCGAGCAGCTCGCGCAGACGGTCCTGTGCCTCGGCCAACGGGATCCGGGCTACGACCGGCTCGAGGAAGCCCATCACGATGAACTTGCGCGCCAGCTCGCGCGGGAGGCCGCGGCTCATCAGATAGAAGACCTGCGTCTCGTCGATCGGTCCGACCGAGCTGGAGTGGCTCGCTCGGCGGACGTCGGGCTGGTCGATCTCGAGGCTGGGGATGGTCACCGAGCGCGCCTTCTTGGTCAGCAGCATGGCGAACTCGCCGAGGAAGCTGTCCGTGCCGCGGGCGCTCCGTTCGATGTCGATCAGGCCCTTGAAGTAGCCGCGGCTCCGGTCGAGGAACACACCCTTCGAGAGCAGGTCGCCGCTGGTGTCCTCGCCGATGTGGCGGGTGTAGGAGGTCAGGTCGAACAGCTGGCTGCCACCACCAAAGCCGATCTCGACCTGGTTGACTCCGGACCCGCGCCCGACCAGCTGATTGTCGATCCGGCTCTTGTGCAGCTGCCCGCCGACGCTGGCCAGGGCCCACCGAAGCTGCGCCTCCTGCCCGAGTGTGGCGTGGCGATTGACGAAGGCGAGAGTGTCCTGGGCGAAGTCCTGCTGGGCGGCGAAGTCGAGCGACGCACCGCGGGCCAGCACGACCTCGCTGGTGCCCCACCAGAGGCTCTGGGCGCCGGCCGCCGGAGAAACGGAGGGAAGCTGCTCCTCGAGGATGCTTGCCGCGGCCCCCTCCCCCAGCGAGATCAGCGTTCGGCTGATCAGCCCCCGACCCGGCTGACCGACGGCCCAGCGAATGACGATCGGCTGCTCGAGTCGCACGCCAGCCGGCACGTGAACGACCAAACCCAGCGCAGACAGTGCGCGCGCGACCTGGGCAAACTTGTCGTTCTGCGGCAGCGTTGCGCTGCCCTCGACAAGCGCGCGCACGTGGGCAGCGAGGTCAGCCCGTTCGCGCAGGACGTTGGGCAGCGTGTCGAGCACGACGCCGGCCGACTGCGCCGCGGGGCTGAGTGCGCGGGCGACGACCCGATCGTCGGACACCACCAGCAGGCCTTCGGCACCCTCGGGCAGCACGTCGCTCATCTGCGCCGCGTCGCCGGTCTCCAGGTACGGGTCGATCTCGTCGAAGCGGGCAGCGCGCAGGTCGACGTAGCTGGTGAAAAGCGGGTTGGCCTCCAGCGGCAGATCGCCGGCGAGCTGGAGCGCTTCGCGGCGCTCGGCGCGCAGCCAGTCAGGCTCTGTCTGCAGCTCGGAAAGGCGCTCGATGGCCTGCTGGCTACCCTCGCGCAGCAGCAGCGAGGAGCTCGCGCGGGCCTGTCGTGCAGGCGGGGCCGAAGGGGCGATCTCGGCCAGCCGACCCGACCGACCGGCCGGCCCGGCGCCGCCGGCTGTCGCAATCCTGGGCGCGTCGCTCAACCGAGCGCGCCCTCCATCTCGAGCTTGACCAGCCGGTTGAACTCGACGGCATACTCCATCGGCAGCTCCTTGGTGAAGACCTCGAGGAAGCCCTGCACGATTAGGTTCTGCGCCTCGTTCTCCGACAGCCCGCGGCTCATCAGGTAGAACACCTGGTCCTCGCTGATGCGCCCGACGGTGGCCTCGTGGCTCATCGTCGTGTCGTCTTCCTGGATGTCGATGTACGGGTACGTGTCGCTGCGGCTCTGGTCGTCAAGCATCAGCGCGTCGCAGCGGACGCTGGCGACGACATTGGTGGCGCCCGGCGCCACCTTGAGGTGGCCGCGATAGGTCGCCCGGCCGCCGTCCTTGCTGACCGACTTGGAGACGATCCGGCTCTTGGTGTCCGGCGCCAGGTGGACCGCCTTGGCACCCGTGTCCTGGTGCTGGCCCTTGCCGGCAACCGCCACGCTGATGATGTCCGCCGTCGCCCCGCGACCGCGCAGGTAGATGGCAGGGTATTTCATGGTCAGCCGCGAGCCGGTGTTGGCGTCGATCCACTCGACGGTCGAGTCCTCGTGCGCATGAGCGCGCTTGGTGACCAGGTTGTAGACGTCGTTCGACCAGTTCTGGATGGTCGTGTAGCGAACCTTCGCGCCGGGCAGCGCGATGACCTCGACGACCGCCGCATGGAGCGAGTCGGCGGCATAGATCGGCGCCGAACAGCCCTCGATGTAGTGCACCTTGGCACCCTTGTCGACGACGATCAGGGTGCGCTCGAACTGGCCGGTGCTCTCGGCGTTGATGCGGAAATAGGCCTGCAGCGGCAGCGGAACGTCGACCCCGGGCGGCACGTAGACGAACGAGCCACCCGACCAGACGGCGCTGTTGAGCGCTGCGAACTTGTTGTCCTCCGGCGGGATGACCGTGCCGAAATGCTCCTCGAAGATCTGGGGGTACTCCTTGAGCGCCTGGTCGGTGCCCATGAACACGACGCCCAGCTTGGAGAGCTCCTCCTTGACCGAGTGGTAGACGACCTCCGAGTCGTACTGTGCCCCGACGCCGGCCAGGAACATCCGCTCGGCCTCGGGAATGCCCAGCCGCTCGAAGGTCTCCTTGATCTTGTCCGGCACGTCGTCCCACGAGCGCTCCTCGCGCTCGGATGGCTTGCGGTAGTAGACGATCCGATCGAAGTCGATGTCGCCCAGGTGCCCGCCCCACGTCGGCATCGGCCGCTTGAGGAAGTGCGCGTAGGCTCGCAGGCGGAACTGGAGCATCCAGTCCGGCTCACCCTTGAGCGCGCTGATCTCCTCGACCGTCTCGCGGGTCAGGCCGCGCTTGGCCTCGTGGAGGTAGACCAGCTCGTCCTTGAAGTCGAACTTGGAGCGGTCGTTGTCAACGATCTGTCGCTGGGTGAGGGCCATCTGTTCTCCGTTGCCGCGCCCGTCGGCGCGTGTGCCTGCTGCAATCCTGACCCAGTTTATCGGAATTGGGCCGAGGGGCGTCAAACAGGGCCCCGGGTGATCGAGTCCTGCAATGCACTTACGACCTGCCGGCGGTCCGCGATTAGGCCTATGCGCAACGCGCCGGGCTGATCATGGCGCGCCATGGCTGCCGACCCCCCTTCCGATCACCCGCGCGAGGCGCCGCATCCTCCGCCGTTCCCGACCGGCCGACTGCTGGCAGGTCGCTACGAGCTGATCGAGCCAATCGGCGAGGGTGCTACCGCTCGGGTATTCCGGGCGCGAGACCATCGTCTGGATCGGATTGTGGCCATCAAGGTCCTGCGCCCACAGCACGGTCAGGATCCGGAGGCGCGAGCGCGTTTCGGCGTCGAGGCGCGGACGGCGGCGCGGCTGAACATCGCCAACGTCGTCCCAGTCTACGACCTTGGAATTGCCGACGACGGCTCGCTGTTCATCGTCATGCGTTACATCGACGGACCGTCCTTGAGGCAGGTGCTGGCGGCACGGGGCGCGCTGGACATGCCGCAAGCGGTGGAGATCGGCCGGCAGGTCGCCCAGGCTCTTGGCGCGGCGCACGACCACGGGCTGGTTCACCGCGACGTCAAGCCGGGCAACATCCTGCTCGACCTGGACGGGGCCGCCCACCTGGCGGACTTCGGCGTCGTCAAGGCCTTGGCCGGGGACGCCAACCTGACGCGCACCGGAATGACCTTCGGCACCGCCGCTTACGTCGCACCGGAACAGGCCACCGGGCAGGCCGTTGGACCGCGCTCCGATCTCTACGCGTTGGGGGTGGTGCTGTACGAGGCACTTGCCGGCCGCCCGCCTTTTACCGGCGACGACCCGATCGCAGTGTCGTACCAGCACGTTCACGCGCTGCCGCAGCGGCTGAGCGCGGTTCGACCCGAGGTAGACGGCTTGCTCGATGGCCTCGTCATGCGCTGCCTCGAAAAGGATCCTGCACTGCGCCCGAGTGATGCCCAGGAAGTCGCCCGCACTCTGGAGTCAATCGGCCAGCGCCTCGGCTCGGCAGGCGGAGCCGCCAGCATCGGCGTGCTCGCCGCAGCCGGCCCTGCCGACGCACCGACCCTGGCCAGCCACGGGCTGCAAGCGGACGACACCGTCTGGATGCCCGTCATAGCCGCCGCGCCGGCGACCGCGAGGCTGGAGCGGCAACCGGCCGGTAGCGCCACAGCGGCAGCCGGCACGGCTGCTGTCGCCGGTGGCGGGCCGGCTCCGCTCGAGCTCGGCCTCGCGCCGCGCGGTCGACGGGCCATCGGCACCCGTCGGGTCCGGGCTGCCCGCCGCGGCGGGCAGACGGCGCTCGTCGGAACCCTGATCCTGCTGGTAGCGGCCGTGCTCGTCGGTGCGGTGCTGGCCTGGCCGGGCCGCGGCCCCGGCGATGACCGCGCCGCTGTCGCCGAGCCGTCGCCGACCCAGCCGGCGCTCACCACGCCGATCCCGACCCGAGCGGCGCTCCAGCTCTTGCCGACGGCTCCCCCGGCACTGCCCACTGCTGCGCCGACGCAAGCCGCCACCGCGCAGTGGTCGCCTGCCCTGGAGCCCACGCCGTTGGCCATCCCCGAACCTACGAGCCGGCCGACCCC
>DATLGJ010000009.1:0-9770 GCA_035540555.1 Candidatus Limnocylindrales bacterium
GCCGGAAGGTTACGACTACGTGCGCGCCGGACGCTGGCGGACCTGGGGGCCGATGCTGCTGCTGGGCCACGACATCCACGGCGCAACGCTGGGCATCGTCGGCTTCGGTCGAATCGGTCGCGAGATGGCTCGGCGCGCCACGGGTTTCGGCATGCGGGTGCTCTACCACGACGTCCATCCGGCCACGCGGGAGGAGGAGCAGCAGCTCAATGCCAGCCGCGTCGAGATGGACCAGCTGCTGGCCGAGAGCGACTTCATCAGCCTGCACACCAACCTGACGCCCGAAACGCGCCACCTGCTGGATGCCGCCGCCTTCGCTCGGATGAAGCCCGATGCGATCGTGATCAACACCAGCCGCGGACCTGTCGTCGACCACGACGCCCTGTTCGAGGCGCTGCGTGACGGAGTCATCGCGGCCGCCGCCCTTGACGTCACCGACCCCGAGCCGCTGCCCGCCGACCACCCGCTGCTCGGCCTGGCGAACTGCCTGGTGGTGCCCCACATCGCCTCGGCTTCGATCGAGACGCGCGGACGGATGGCGCGCATGGCGGCCGACAACCTGCTCGCCGGCCTGCGCAACGAGCGGCTGCCCAACTGCGTGAACCCGGAGGTGTACGAGGGGCGCTGACCCGGTTTCCCCCCGGCTGCCGCGCGGACACAAAAAGACTCGCCGGCGAGAGGGGTCGCCGGCGAGTCAGGGGCTTTCGCGTCCGGGCTGCGCCCGGTTCGGAGCTAGCGGCTGAGGCTCACCCGCAGGTAGGCCGTGAAGGGCGTGGTCACCCGGAAGACCCCGTGGCGCTTGACGCCGGTGGTGAGAGCGCTGATCGCCTCGCCACTGCCGACGTAGATGCCGATGTGCGTCGCGTTGCCCCAGATGATGAGGTCGCCCACGCGCGGGTTCTTGCGGCTGACGAGGCCGCGCTCGCGGAACCACTTGTAGTACCCACGAGCGGTCTTGCGGCCGCCGCCGATCTTGGCCAGCAGGCCGTTCTGCTCAAAGACTCGGTAGACGAGACCCGAGCAGTCGAAGCGCTTGAGGCCGGTGGCGCCCAGCAGGTAGCCCTTGCCGAGGTGGCTCTTGGCTGTGCTGACAATCCTGGATGCCTGCGTGGTCGTGGAGGCCTCGACGGGCGCGGCCGGCCCGATGGCCAGCAGCGTTGCCGCAAACACTGCGGCCAGCACGACGAGTATGAGCTTATGCAGGTTGCCGAAACGCGGGCCGGCTTCTGCACCTGGCGCCAACGCGGCACCGGACACGGCGAATGACAAGGCGTATACCCCCTGGTGGGAGCCCTGCGCTGGGGCGCAAGGCGCATGGCGACCCTTGCCGGCATCTCGTCCGGGCCCGCCCTCGCGAGCCTTGGCTGTGACGGTATTGCGCCGACGCTGGGGCGCCGACTGAGCCCATCAGGTGCGGACGACGTCTGGGGACATCTCCGCCGAGAGACCGATCAAAAGCCATTTGGCTTGGCGTACCGGGACTTTTGTCCGCGGCCGCGCCAGTCTGCCATAGATCGACGCCCTTTGCAACGGTGGCGCAAGGTTGGTCGGCACCTGATCGATTGAGCCCCCCACGGGCGTCTTGCAGACTGGCATACGCGCTGGGACCGGGGCATGCTCCCGGCGTCGGCACCTCGAGGCGTAACTGGTTGTTACTACGCCCGAGCACCGTGAAGGGCCGTCGGTCGAGCCCCCACCGACGGCCCCGTTCCAAGGCGCAGCAGGCGTGCCAGAATCGGACTCGCTTGACCGCCAGCCCGACTCCTCGTGCCGCCTCCGAGGGGCTGCTCACAGAGCAGGCCGTCTCGACGACCGCCTTTGTTCGCGCCCTCGACCAGCTTGGCCATGGGGTGCTCGTGCTCGAGGGCGAGAAGATCCTGGACGCGAGCGAGGCGATGTGCCGTCTGTTGGGCCTCGATCGGGCGGCGCTGCTGAACCTGCCGTCGGCGCTCGAGCTCGTCACGCCGCATCAGCAGGAGCCTCTGCGGCATGCGCTGGAGCGACACGCCCGAGGCGAGCGCCCCGGTGATCACTACACCGTCGGCGTGGTCGCGGCCAACGGCGCGACGGTCAGTCTTCAGATGGCGGTCAAGTCAATCCCGGCCGGGGAGGGCATCCCGCGCCTGCTGGTCGTCGCGCAGGACATCGGACGCCACCAGGGCGTGCTTGACCAGCTGTCTTTCCAGTCGCGCATGCTGCAGGCCATCGCCGAGGCCGCCATCGACGGGATCCTCGTCGTCAACGCCGATGGTCGGATGGTCTACTTCAACCGGCAATTCGTGGAGATGTGGCGCATTCCGCCCGCGGTGGTGGCCAGTCGAAGCGACGAGGCAGCGCTGGCCGCGGTCAGCAGGCAGCTGGCCGACCCGGAAGCTTTCCGCCGGCGCGTGGAGCACCTCTACAAGCACCCGCACGAAGAGGGCAGCGACGAGATCGTGCTGCTGGATGGGCGTGTCTTCGATCGCTACAGCGCGCCGGTATTGGATCTCGAGGGACAGCCGCGCGGCAGGGTCTGGTTCTTCCGCGATGTCACCGACCGACGACGGGCGGAGGCCGCGCGCGAGCTGCTGGCCCGGTCGGGTGAGCTGCTGGGTGCCTCGCTCGATGTCGACACGACTCTCGGCCAGGTCGCCGAGGCGGTGGTGCCGCATTTCGCCGACTGGGCAGCGGTGGACGTCCTCGACGAGCGTGGGATCTTTCGTCGGGTCGGGGTCGCCCACGTGGAGCCCGGTGGGGACGAGATCCTGCGCGAGCTCGACCGGCGTTGGCCGCTGCGGCCGGGCGAGGGCCATCTCCGCGGGCATGTGGTCGCCACGCGCGAGCCAGTGGCGCTCTACCAGGTCAGTTCCCCCGAGCTGCGCCGGCTGGCGCGAGACCGTGACCATCGCCGGCTGCTCAATGAGCTCGGTATGGCATCGGCCCTCTGGGTCCCGCTGGTCGCACGCGAGCGTGCCCTCGGCGTGATCTCGGTCGGCATGCGTGCTGGACGGGCACCGTTCAACGAGAAGGACCTCGAGCTGATCAGCGAGCTGGCTCGAAGAGCCGCCCTGGCGATCGACAACGCGATGCTCTACCGCGCCCTCGACCGTGGCGGGCAGCGCCAGGCGGCATTGGCAGCCGTTGGCCGAAGCGCGCTGGCCGGGGCGTCGCTCGCGGAACTCCTGCAGCTGGCCGCCGAGCGCCTTGCGGAGGCGATCCCCGCTCCATTCACGGAGGTGCTCGAGCTGATGCCCGGCGGCCGCCAGCTGCGGCTGTTGGCGGGCGTGGGATGGCGCAAGGGTCGAATCGGCCGAGCGCGGGTGAGCGGCGGACGCGGCTCGCAGGCAGGCTTCACCATGTCAGAGGCAAAGCCGGTGGTGACCGAGGACCTGTCGCTTGAGACCCGCTTCAGGCCGTCAGGACTGGTCACCGGTCATGGCGTCGCGAGCGGACTGAACGTGATCATCGGCAGCCCGGCCAGGCCATGGGGCGTGCTCGGCGCCCACAGCGACGTTCCCCGCCGGTATTCGGCTGACGAGGTCGCCTTCGTCCAGGCGATGGCCGACACCCTCGCCTCGGCAATCGAGCGTCAGCGCAGCGAGCAGGAGCTGGCGCGCGTCGCCCACCTCGAACAGGCGCGCGCCGCCGAGCTGAAAGCAGTCATCGAGGGCATGGGTGACGCGGTCGTGGTCTGCGACCCGGCCGGAGTCGTCGTGCTGGCCAATCCCGCCGCCCGTGCACTGCTTGGCCGCCGCCTCGACGGCGGCATGCGCTTGATCCTCGCCAGCTTCGCCTGGGCTGAGTCCGGTCGCGCCCCGGCGATCGAGGCGCTGACCGCTGGCACCGAGCTTCGACTCGTCCGCGGGCCTGCCGTCCGTCGCGGACAGCAACCATGGATGGAGCTGTCCGTGTACCGCGTGGCAGTGGGCGAGGCGGACACGCCGGCGGATGGCGGCACGATTTTGGTCATGCGCGACATTACTTCGGTGCGTGAGGCGCGGGCCATGCGCGACGCTTTCCTGGGCATCCTTTCGCACGAGCTGAGGACCCCGGTGACGACCATCTACGGCGGTGCGGAGATCCTCGCCCGCCAGGCGCTGTCCAGGCACGTTCGCGACGAGGTCTACGACGACATCCGCCACGAGGCAGACCGGCTCTACCGACTGGTGGAGAACCTGCTCGTGCTCAGCCGGGTCGAACGCGGGGGGCTGCAGATCGACGTGGAGCCGGTACTCCTGCAGCGCGTCCTGCCGCGCATCGTCGAGGCCGAGGCTCGCCGCTGGCCGGCAACGACGTTCTCGCTCGACCTTGCGGCGGGCCTGCCGCCCGTCGGGGGTGAGGAGACCTACCTTGAGCAGGTGCTTCAGAACCTGCTCGGGAACGCGGGCAAGTACGGTGGAAGCCAGGTCGTCATTCGAGCGACCGAGCTGCTCACCGAGGTCAGCGTGGTGGTCCTGGACGACGGTGCCGGCTTCGACTCCGACGAGACAGATCGCCTCTTCGACGTGTTCTACCGGTCGCCGGCCGCTGCGCGGCGTGCGAGTGGCGCCGGCATCGGCCTCTTCGTCAGCAGCCAACTGGTGCGCGCGATGAACGGCCGGATCTGGGCACGTAATCGCGACGAGGGCGGGGCGGAATTCGGGTTCAGCGTGCCCGTCTTCGAGGACTGAGCTCGCTGTCGCCTACATAGCCGAAGACGAAGACCGCGCGCCGAGGTAGTAGTCGTCCGACAGCCACTCCGGAGGGTCGAGCCCGAGCTGCTCCTGAAGCACGAGCTCGGTCGAGGTGAGGGCACCCTCGATGAAGGCCTGGATGCCCGAGTACGCTTCCCCGCATACGTGGACGTTGTATTCCGGCAGCGGGCGGCGCATGCGTCTGCCGACCGAGACGGAGTCGGCGTTGACCCGCCAGAGGTGCCAGGCGCCACCGAATGGCGCACGCCCCCAGTTGCGATAGGCCGCGAGGTACGGCGTCGGTATCTCGAAGCCATGCATTCGCGATAGCTGGACCTGCGCGTGGCGGACCATCTCCGGCGGTGCGACAAGGACCTCGCTAGGACCTCCCCGTCCGGCCACCTGGAGGCGGGGTGCAGTGGGCTCGTCCTGCTCCGTCCAGGCGAGACCCTGCCAGTAGGCCACGGCCCGATCGTCGTTGTACGAGCTCATGAGCAATGCTCGCTGGCTCTCTTCCACCCCGAAGTAGTAGGTCTGACGGATGGGGAGGTCTGTCACTGCCGGCCCGCTGCTGATGTTCAGCTCTCGCCACCACGGCGCCTCGTAGGCGAGGAATAGCTTGAAAGCGGGGTAGCGGTGAACGGAGCCGACGAGCTCGAGAACCTCGGCGTCGGCAAGCGGATGCGGCTCGAACAGGCTGTCGGGCTGTCCGAGCAACTCTAGGGCCCGACGGGGGAGCGCGCAGACGAGGTGCCGGGCCTGCACCTGCCAGCGCTGGCCCGAGCGTCGGTTTTGGATCGTGACGAGGACTGCCGGCCCGCCAGCTGGTGCCGGGTCGATGCGAGTCAATGCGTTGCCCGCGAAGATCTCGACCCCGCCGGCCGCCGCCTCGTGGGCGAGGCGGACCGGCAGCTCGTCCGTGCCTCCGGCGAAGCGCACATAGCTCACCTCTGGGCCGAAGTCGGAATAGATCAGCTGCAGCGCCTCGAGCGCGTTCCAGTTCTGCGTCATGCTGCCGAACCCGACGGCGTCTGAGACAAAGTTCACGCCTTCAGACGACAGTTGATCAGCCAGCACATTCCAGAAGCCGAACTCGCGCGCCGGACGTCCGCGGTACCGCAGCGTTCGCTTCAGGTCGTCCCAGCCGCGGCGGTCGGTCGGCATCGGCACATCGCCGAGGACGGCTTCGGCGACGTGGTTGAGCAGCTCCTGTGGCGTCTTGCCGACCTCCCAGCCCTCGAGCCCATACGGCACTTTCGTCGGGTCGGAGAACTCGGCGGCGTGGATGCGCTTGCCGCGCAGGAACCAGAAGTTGTGCTCGTCACCCATCAGGAACGGCTCGACCCGGATGCCGAGCGTGTCGGCGAGCGTCAACACGAGCTTCTGCCACGATGCCAGGCGCATCGCGCCGAACTCCGCGCGATGCTCCGGCATGCCCGGGAAGGTAACGGTCTCAATGCGCCCGCCGATGCGATCGGTTGCCTCGATCACCGCCACCCGAAGCGGCTCTCCGTCAACGCCGCGCCGGTTGCTCTTCGCGAGGCGCCAGGCGGCGTACAGGCCCGCCACGCCACCGCCGACGACGGCAACATCGAGCTGCAGCGCGTCAGCCGTACCGTAGTTGAGCGGGACGACGCCGGGCGTACGCATTGCGGGCGGAGTCTACTCGACCGCCAGAGCGAACTCCGCCTGCCATCTCGCGGAGATTGATCGCCATCGGCCACAATGAGAGGGCGGGCCGGTAGCTCAGCGGCAGAGCAGGGGACTTTTAATCCTCGTGTCCTGGGTTCGAATCCCAGCCGGCCCTCACCAACTCAGCTCTCATCTGCCCTTGCTGTCGGCCCTCTAGGCCGTGTCCACCAGCTCCAGCAGGAGGCCCTCGCTCGGCGCGAGCCGGAGTGGCGATCGAACCAATCCCTGCTCGCGGTGCGGGTCGGTGCTGAAGACGACCCGACCATCGGTCGCCAGCGTCAACGGACGTGGCTCGTCGGTGAAGTTGAGCGCGACCAGCAGGGTCGGCTCATCGGGCAGTCGACGCGTGTACGCAAAGACACCTTCAGCCGAGTCCACCGGCGCGTACGTGCCCTCGATCAACGCCGGGATCGTCCGGCGGAGCTCGAGCAGCCGCCTGGTCAGGCCCAGCAGCGACGACGGATCGTCGCGTTGGGCTGCCACGTTGCGCGTCTGCCAATCGCTGGCTAGGGGCAGCCAGGGCTCCACGCCCGGCGGGCAGAAGCCCGCGTTGGCCGAGCCGTTCCATTGCATCGGCGTTCGCTCAGGGTCTCGGCTCTGGGCCGGTTCGGTGATGCCCCACGGATCGCGCAGGCGGTCGACCGGGATGGTCGCATTCTCCATGCCGATCTCGTCGCCGTAGTACAGCGTCGGCGCACCGCGCAAGGTCAGCAGCAGCATCATGGCGACGCGCGCCTGCCCCTGGCCGACGCGGCTCGCGATGCGCGGCTGGTCGTGGTTGCCGAGAACCCAGTTGGCCCAGGCCCCGGCTGGCAGGGCGGCGCTGATGCCGTCGACCACCGCTCGTACGCTGGCGGCGTTCCAGTCGGCGCGCAGCAGGTGGAAGTTGAACGGCAGATGGATCTCATCGAGGTCCTGACCGTAGGAGCGCGCCCAGACATCGAACTCGGGATGGTGCAGCTCGCCGATGGTTACCCGCTTGCCCGGATAGCCGTCGACGAGCCGACGGATCTCCCGGTAGATGTCGTGCATGTCCGGATGGCCGTGGTCGTAGAGGTGCAGCTGGTGGCGCCACTCGCCGAGGTGGGCGAGTCGCTCGGGATGTGGATTGGGTGGGTTGTCCCGCAGTTGCGGGTCCTTGGCGACGAACTGCGCGACGTCGATCCGGAAGCCATCGACTCCCCGCTCCAGCCAGAAGCGCAGCACGCCGAGCATGGCCTGGCGGGCGGCAGGCTCCCGCCAGTTGATGTCGGGCTGCTGCTTCAAGAAGGAGTGCAGGTAGTACTGGCTGGTCGCCTCGTCCCATTCCCAGGCCGAGCCGCCGAACATGCTGATCCAGTTATTGGGCGGTCCGCTGCCCGGCGCAGCGTCGCGCCAGACGTACCAGTCGCGCTTGGGGCTATCGCGCGATGACCTGCTATCCGTGAACCAGGGGTGGCGATCGCTGGTGTGGTTGGGGACATAGTCGACGACCACCCTGATGGCTCGGCGGTGCGCCTCCGCCAGCAGGACGTCGAAGTCGTCGAGCGAGCCGAACAGCGGGTCCACGTTGGTGTGGTCGGCGACGTCGTAGCCGAAGTCGGCCATCGGCGATGGGTAGAAGGGTGCTATCCAAATCGCGTTCACGCCCAGCCACTCGAGATAGTCGAGGCGCTCCGTGATGCCGGCCAGGTCACCCACGCCGTCACCGCTTGCGTCGCCAAAGCTGCGCGGATAGACCTCATAGAGGACGCCGCTCTGCCACCAGAGCGATCGATGTCGGCTTGTCACGCCCCGGCTTGTACCACGCCTGGCCATCCCCCGCTGGCGGTCGATCGACCCCGCCGTTAGCCGCCCTCAAGGCCAGAGCTTCGTCCAGCAGCGCCGGCGCGACGGCCCGCCGAGGACGATGCGCCCATGCCTGGGCCACCCCCCGAGCGGATACCGCACGTCACACGCCGCGTTGACGTTGGCGAGCACCGCGTCCACCTGCGCACCGGCGCCCGCCCGTCGGCACACCCGGGGCCGAGCTTCGTGCTCATCCACGGCTACGTCATCTCGAGCCGTTACTTCACGCCGACCCTCGAGCGGCTGGCGCCACGCTATCCGACCTATGCGCTGGACCTGCCGGGCTTTGGCTGGAGCTCCAAGCCGAGCCGATCGCTGTCCGTGCCCGAGCTGGCCGACGTGGTAGTAGCGACCCAGGCTGCGCTGGGCCTTCAGCGCAGCGTCTTCGTGGGCAACTCCTTCGGTTGCCAGGTTGTAGCCGACCTCGCGGCCCGCTATCCGGAGCGCGTCGAGGCGGTAGTGCTGACCGGCCCAACATTCGAGCCCGGCCGCTCGCTTCCGCACCACGTCCTCGGCCTGATCGCCGACGTGCCTCTCGAAAGCCCTGTCCTCTGGGCACTGCACGTTCCCGACTACGTGCTGGCGGGCCCGCGCCGCGCGCTGGACAAGCTGCGCCACGCGCTCGACGATCAGATCGAGGCAAAGCTGCCCCACATCCAGGCGCCAACGCTTGTCATTCGCGGATCGCGCGACCCCATCATCAGCCGTGAATGGCCGCGCAAGATGGCCCTCAGCCTGCCCCATGGGCGCTGGGCGGAGATCCCTGGCGGCCCACACTGCGTCAACTTCTCAGCGCCGCGCGAGTTGGTGACGCTGATCGAGCGTTTCCTGCAGCTCGAGAGCCTGGCACCGCCGGCCGCACCCGGCGGCGGTACGGCGGTTCAGCCGGCCTGAGGCTCCTCGTCGTCCTCGCCGCTGAGGAGCTCTGACATGCTCTGGCCCGTCGAGCCCTCAACTGAGGGGTCGGGCGTGGCCGGCCCACCGGAGCCGCCGCTACCGCTGCGGTTGACCAACGCCTCGTCGGCGTGCGCCGGCTGGGAGGTGGTCCGTTTGGCGACGGTGACCGCCGGGTCGGCCTCGTTGTCGAAGTGGGCAAAGCTGCCTTCCTGGGGGCGCCCGTCATCCGCCGAGCGCGGGCTCCCTGTGCCGGTCAGGTCGTGGTGCTCCGGTGAGCGCGGAATCTCCGACATGCGCCTGTCGTTGGCCATCGTGGTCCTCCGTGTCAGCGCGGCTGGTAGTAGACGATCATCGTCTGCTGCGTCTCGGCGCGGTTTCCCAGCCGCAGGGTGATCAGGTTCTCGCCGCCGGTCAGCTCGACCGGCATCGACCATCGCCCGTCGCTGCCGGCGGTCGTGTGCTGGTCGAGCCAGAAGCGAACGTCGCGTGTGATCGTCGCACCGGGCGAAGCGAGGCCGCGTACCACGATGACCCTTTCCGATACCACCGACCGATCAACTGGCTCGAGGATCACGAAGCCGTTCGCCGGCGCAGTCGGTGGTGGAACCGGGCTGGGGCTCGGCGACGGTCTCGGGCTTGGGCTCGGCGAAGGTGTCGGGCTGGGGCTCGGCGAGGGTGTCGGGCTGGGCGATGGTGAGGGGG
>DATLGJ010000010.1:0-162335 GCA_035540555.1 Candidatus Limnocylindrales bacterium
GGCCACGCCCTCGCCCGAGCCGACCCAGGCAGTGGTGGAATCGCCCACGCCAGCGGCGACGGTGACCCCGCCGCCGACCAGCGTCCCGACGCCAGAGCCGCCCATGCCTACGCCGGCAGCGACCACCACCCCCGAGCCGACCACGCCCCCGGTCCCAGCCGCAGTCGAGCCGACGGTAGAGCCGGAGCCCAGCATGGCCGCCGCAGCCACCGCAACCGGCGGCGGATCGCCGGGTGCCCCGATCGTGCTGCTTGCCCCGATGGGACTGGGCCTGCTCCTGCTGATGCTGGTTGCCCTGTCATCGGTCAAGCGGCGGGCACGCCCGCTGGACGCCGCCCGCCGCTACTAGGCCGCCTCAGGCGGCGACGAGCTCCTCGTCTGCCGCGGCATCCTCCTCCAGCGCAATAGCCTCGGACTCATCGTCGCCTTCGAGCACCGAGGACGGCTCGACACCCATCTCCTGCGCCTGCGTCTCCAGCGCCTGCGCGGCCGACTCCGCCGCGTAGTCCTTCTTGCGTCGACCGGCCAGCATCTCCACGTGGGCCGCAACGATCTCGGTCTTCCAGTGTCGCAGCTTGTTGTCGTCCTCCCACTGGCGAGTCTGGAGTCGGCCCTCGATGGCCACCAGTTGGCCCTTCCCCAGATACTCAGCACAGATTTCGGCCAGGCGGTCTCTCTCGTTGGGAGGCACCGGGTCGTGCTTACGGCGGGTGGGGCCTGATGGTCCCCTCACCTCCTCGTCGGCCACCGACGCGGCGCCAGCTCGAGGTCCTGCGTGCCTACATCGCCACGGGGTCGATCGCAGCTGCGGCGTACGGCTTGGGCATCAGCGAAACGACCGCCCGACAGCACCTGTCGGCTCTCTACCGAAGGACTGGTTCGGCGAACATAGCGCAGGCTGCCTACCTACTCGGCCGGGCGGAGAACTCGGACGGCGGGCCCTTGCCCGGACGACTGACGTCGACTCTACGGTGACGGTCGTTCCCGGAGAATCCCGCTGCGGGGTCCAAGCCGTGATCCAGCGATCCCGCGGACCTGTCATGCGCTGGGCGCTCTGACGCCCTCGGTTGACCCTCGACGATCCGCGTGCCAGCGCGTGAGGATCTCCGGGGCGGCCTATCAAGCGGTCGGAGGCCGGCAATTGTGACTGCGACGAGCCGGTAGACCGCAGCCTTGGACGCGAGACGTCCGGCGGCCGCGATTGCGTGGAGACAGTAGGTTGCGAGCTCGTCGGGAGGAACATCCGCTCGCACGTCGCCCGCCTCGACCGCATCGGCGATGAGGCCGCGGACCATCTCACGAAGGTGGCGTTCAGTGCGCGCGACCTGCTCGTCCCGGTGGAGAAGCGCCGCAAGCTCGGCGTCGTGATGGCCGTGCGATTGATGGACGACGAGGGCATACGCCTCGAGCACAGCTGAAAGTCGCTTCGCGGCCCCGCTCGCGTGGTCCCGCGCGGCCGCGAGCAGCTCGAGGTGGCGGTTGATCTCGCGCTCATGCCAGGCGGACAGGATCGACTCGACGTCCGGGAAGTACTTGTAGAGGGTCGCCCGGCCGATCCCGGTCCGCTCCGCAATCTCGGACATCGTCACGGCGCGCAGGCCGTGCTCCGCCACGAGCGCGGCGGTCGTCTCGATCGCAGTCTCGCGCACCGCCCGGCGGTGCGCGTCGATCGTGTCATTCCATAGCTTCGGCACGTGCCCAGTATACGAGGTGCCAGTATGCGCACAGCAAGATTCGCCAATGACACTGTGTCTCGATAAACTGCAGACGCAAACCAGGTGGTGGCGCAGCAGAGGAGATCGATGTCCGAGACTCAGCAATCCCAAGGAGGCAGGCCAGCCACGCCCCGGTGGGTGAAGGCACTCGCCGTCGCCATCGCCATCGCCATCTTGGTCATGGTGATCCTGATGGTCGTCACCGGCGGCCAGCACGGACCCGGGATGCACTCTGGTGGGAGCGGCTCGACGACAGCGCCTAGAAGTCCGTCGGCGGACGGCGTGGGTAGCCCGGCCGGCTCGGCGGAGGCGTCGCGCACGATCGAGCTTACGGCCAGCGACTCGATGGCGTTCGACCCGGCGTCGCTCCACGTTGCGGTCGGCGAGGTCGTCACGTTCGTCGTCACGAATACCGGCCAGGCGGCGCACGAGTTCACGCTCGGGGACGAGGCCATGCAGCGCGAGCATGCCGACGCCATGGCTCACATGCCGTCCGACATGCACCACGATTTCCCTAACAGCATCACGGTTCAGCCGGGCCACACAGAGCGGTTGACGTGGCGCTTCGGGGAGGCCGGCACGCTCGAGTACGCCTGTCACGAGCCAGGTCATTACGACGCGGGGATGCGCGGGCAGATCATCGTCTCGAACCCGGCCCTTCTCCAGGCGCCGCGGTCGTGACCATGCCGCCGCCGCTCCGAAGGCTGGGGCTGGCGATCCACTTGACGTGCTCCGTCGGCTGGCTCGGGGCAGTCATCGCCTATCTCGTCCTTGACATGACCGTCGCGTCGAGCGGCGATCCGCGCTTGGTGCGGGCGGCATGGCTGGCTATGGGCCTCGTTGTGTCGTGGGCGATCGTGCCGCTTGCCCTCGCGGCGCTGGCCACCGGCGTCGTGATGTCGCTCGGAACAAGATGGGGCCTGTTCCGGCACTGGTGGGTCTTCATCTCGCTCACCCTGACGATCGTCGCGACCGTCGTCCTGCTGTCCGAAGCGAGCTTCGTCAGTCGCGTGGCGGCGATGGCGGCCGACCCCTCAACGTCCGACGAAACGGTGCTCGCGTTCCCCCCGACGCTCCTGCATTCGGTCGGCGGTCTGGCGGTCCTCCTCGTGGTCCAGGTCCTGAACGTCTACAAGCCCCAGGGACTCACGCCATACGGATGGCGGAAGCAGCAGGAGGAGCGCCGGCGTCTACGTGCGCGAGCGCCGCGCACGCCGGCCACCGACGCCGTCGCGACGGACGCTCCGTGAACATGCAGGGGGACGCGACCTCAGGACCGGGCGTGCTCATCTCGATAATGCGATTGAGGACGGCGAGCTGGAGTGGTTCCTCACATTCCTCGCGAGCTGCTCGACACCCCTCGAGGCCGAGGATCTAAACGCATTTGCCGTTCACGCCGACATCACTGCCGACAGCCGCGGTTGGTGAGATTCCGTCGTGCTGATGCCGATCCAATCTTTCTGTTCGAGTTCTCGAACATCCGTGGGATATCGCGTTTGACCGCCGACTGATCGTCCCGTAGACCGGGGAGCGTGTACGAACGTTCCCGCATCCCATCGCGTCGAGCCGGGCTGACCCCCTCCGCCCGGCCGACGCGCTGCTCAGTGGCTCATGGATGAGCACCGTCCGAATGGCCTTGTCTCCACCCGCGAGCTGTACGCCGCGCTCAATGGTCTTCGTGAGGAGCTCACTTCCGGACAGCGCGCCCGCGCCGCTGATGTCTTGTCCGGGGTCGCGGCGAGCGAGCACCGTCTCGCCGTTCGCATCGAGCGCCTCGAGGAGACCGTGAATCTCCACGACGATCTCATCCAGCAGTTGCGCGGCGCCCGAAGCCTGCTCAACATGGTCTTCGGCGTCTCTATGCTCACCGCGGTGCTCGGGCTTCTGACGCTCGTGCAGCTTCTCCGGTGATCGAGCCGGCCCGGTGACTTACACGCCGCAGCCGCTCAAGGACCTGCGCACCGCCTTCGTTGGCTGGACCGGCTGCCCCAGGGAGAACTTCTCGATCGCCCGCAGTTGCCAGCCTGGGCGAGGCTTCCGTGGCTATCACCTCGGCAAGGACCAGATCTTCGGCAGCCAGGGTAGCTGCGTCGGCCAGCGCTGGGACGACTACAGCGTCAAGACTGCGCGCGACAAGGCTGGCCTCTCCGACGCCCGCGCAGCCATCGACATCCAGTTCAACCGCAACACGCTCGACCGTGGCGCGGCGAAGCTGTTGCGCGAGTTCTCGACGTGGCTCGTCGCCCAGTGCCAGGCCAATGCAGCGGGCACGGCGGACATCCGCGAGGTCATTTACAGCCCCGACGGCACGACCGTCCTGCGCTACGACCGAGAGCGCGGCATCAAGAGCGCACCGAAGCCCGGTGAGGCCGACAAGAGCCACACCTGGCACACCCACGTCAGCTTCTACCGCGACTCGGAGGCGCGGGCCAAGACGCCGACCTTTGCCGGCTACTTCAAGACTGCGCCCGCGCCCGAGTCGCCCCCATCCGAGCCGGAGGTACAGCCCGTGACTGTGGACGAGATCAAGCAGCTGCAGCAGCTGCTCAACAGTCTGGGCGCCACGCCGGCGCTCGTCGTTGACGGTCTATTCGGGCCGAAGACGCGCGCCGCCTTGGTCGCCGCCCTGACAACGGCGCCGCAGGTAGTGCTGGCTGCCGCACGCCAGAAGACCGCCATAGGCGAGGCAATCAACACGTTGGAGGCAGTGCGATGACCGCTTCAGTAGGCGCCGGTGGAGCGCTGACCGATGGCACCGGCGTCAGTCCGCTCACATGGCGCAAGCTGGCCAAGGACTTCATCGCCGACGCGCTGATAACCGCCGCCGCGGCGCTGGCGACAGCGAACGTCGCCGGCATCCCGACCGACGAGCAGGGCTGGCTGGTCGCGGCTACGGCGATCGGCACGGCGATCCTCAAGGCCGCCTACCGCGCAGCGTTGCGGTGGGCGACAACCGACTGACGTTCTGCCCTTGAAGCTGTGCACGGTCTGCGGTGTCGTCACCAGCCGTCCAGGTAGTCGCTGCACTGAGCACGCCCGGCAGTCGAACCGCAGCCGCCACAACGCCCTCTACAGCACGCCGGCCTGGCAGCGTCTCAGCGCCCGCGTCCTGCGCGCCTGGCGTGGCGAGCACGGGGACTGGTGCCCGGGCTACGGCCGCCCTGCCCATCCCGCGCGTGACCTGACCGTCGATCACGTCGTGCCGCTCGCCGCTGGCGGTTCGCCGTTCGACATTGGCAACTGCGCCGTGCTCTGTCGCTCGTGCAACTCGACGAAGGGAGCGTTGCCGGACCGGGGTGGCGTAGACCCTATGGGCACGGACCTGCGCCCAGACCGCGCCTCGCGACTGTATACGCGCGGCCGAGTTTCCCGAATTACGCCGTCTGCCGATCGGGATCCCGCCCGATTTCGCGCCGGGGCGCCACAGGGCGCCGGAGTGGCGCGATGAGCGCGAGGCGGACCACTGACGCCACCGGACGAGTAAAGGCCCCGGACATTCGCCCGGGGCCCGTCGTGTGGCGGAACGGTGATCTACTCGGCGGCGTCGCCTTCCAGGAACGTGGCGACCTCGCCGAGCCAGCCGTCGGCGCCCTTGCCGGCGCCCATGTCGCGGTCGAGGCGCACGCCCGGGTACGCATCGATGCGCTGCCAGACCATCTCGCCGCCGGGCAGTCGGCGGACGTCCTCCATGACCCGCTCGAAGCGGGTCTGGAGCTCCGCCAGGACGTCGCGGATGTCGGCTACCTCGGAGGCGAGGTCGATGCGGCGCTCGGCGTTGTCACCATCCGCTGGCAGCTCGGCGCCGAGGCAGCGATGCCAGACGGCGGTCGATCCGCAGAGCGGGCACGCGGTGTCGGTGGACATCACCTACTTGGCCTCCGGCGGGTGGTCGCCGCCCTTGCTCGGCAGGTGCGCCATCGGCGTGCGTCGCCGTTCGCGCTTGGTCGCCGGCTTGCCGGTCGCCAGGGCGCGAATGGTGCTCGCGACCTCGGCCTTCTTGTCCTCCTGCCGATCGGCGGGCTGGGCCGGATCCGACTCGACGGGAGCCTCGACCGCCTTGCGGGCGAGCGCGGCCTTGCGCAGCGCGTTGGTGTACTGGCGCCAGTGCGGCTTGCACATCCGCCCGAGCCCGTCCTTCTGGCTTGGCTGGGCGGGGAAGTCGGCGACCGGCGCCTCGTGCGGCTCGATGCCGAAGGTCTTGCTGCCGATGCAGCGGCGCATCTCGCTGGTGGCGTTCTTCTTAGTCATGGTGGGGATCTCCTTCGTGGTCTACAGGCCGAACGAGGCAGCGAGTCGCTCGCTCTCCTCGGGTCCGGCATCGATCGCGGCGGCGAGCGCCGCGTGCATGGCTTCGATGAACTCCTGCCGCGACAGGCCGTCGAGCGTCGGGTGCTCGATCCGCATCCAGGCCTCGACGTGGCGCGGGTCGGTGTCCTTGACGTGCTCGGCGATGAAGCGCTGGTAGAACGTCCAGCGGGCCATCTGGCCCATCGTCGGCTCGGGCATCGGGTGCCTCCTCTCGGTCGCCCACGCTCGTTCGGCGTGGCGCCCGTCATGACTTGCTCGACTCGCGGCGCGATGCAAGCGATGTGTCCGAGATGACACCTTCGGCCGCGCCGGCGGCCACCCACTGGGCCAACCGCATCGTCGGCTCGGGCGAGGAGGCGCCGGACCAGCTGCTCGCGAACCCGGCCAACTGGCGCATCCACCCGAAGGCGCAGCAGGAGGCGCTGGCCGGCGTCTTGGGCCAGGTCGGCTGGGTCCAGCAGGTGCTGGTCAACCGGCGCACCGGCCACGTGGTCGACGGCCATCTGCGGGTCGCGCTCGCCATCCGCCAGGACGCGCCGACCGTGCCGGTCCTGTACGTCGACCTCTCGCCCGAGGAGGAGGCGCTGGTGCTGGCCAGCCTCGACCCTCTGGCCGCGATGGCCGGCACCGACGAGGAGAAGCTGCGCGCGCTGCTGGCCGACGTCGCGGTCGACTCGGAGGCGCTGGCGGCGATGCTCGCCAACCTGGCGCCGCGCGAGCCCCAGGAGGGCGTGACCGACCCCGACGAGATCCCTGACCCGCCCGACGCAGCGACCACCCAGCCAGGCGATGTGTGGGTGCTCGGCAACCATCGGCTGCTGTGCGGCGACGCTGGCAGCCAGACTGATCTCGACCGCCTGCTCGACGGCACCACCATCGACCTCCTCCTGACCGACCCGCCCTACAACGTGCGCGTCGAACCGCGCAGCAACAACGCCATCGCCGCCGGCATGTCAGCCCAGTGGGACGAGGGCTACCGCGAGGCCATCCGAGGCCTCTCCGACAAGCGATCGGGCGTCAAGCGGCTGGACGCGCGGGGTCTGCATCACTCGGGCTTCGACGTCGCCCGCCGCAAGACCGGCATCGGCCACCACCAGAAGCTCGACCTGGAGCGTCATCCCGAGAAGGCGCAGGCGACGCACCGCAAGCTGCGCCCGAAGGACCGACCGCTGACCGGCGATTTCATCGCGGCAGACGAGTTCGCGGCGCGCCTGGCGGCGTGGTTTGGCAACGCCGCCCGGGTCATGCGTCCTGGGGGCACCTTCTACATCTGGGGCGGCTACGCCAACGTCCTCAACTACCCGGCCGCGCTTCTCGGCGCGGGCCTGTACTTCAGCCAGGCGATCATCTGGGACAAGCAGCACCCGACGCTCACGCGCAAGGACTTCATGGGCGCGCACGAGTGGTGCTTCTACGGCTGGAAGGAAGGCGCTGCCCACCGCTTCTTCGGCCCGCCCAACGTGCCCGACGTCTGGCCGGTCAAGAAGGTCAGCCCGCAGCAGATGGTGCACCTGACCGAGAAGCCGGTCGAGCTGGCGCGGCGGGCGATCGAGTACAGCTCGCTCGAGCGCGAGGCGGTGCTCGACCCGTTCGGTGGCTCGGGCTCGA
Source organism: Candidatus Limnocylindrales bacterium (assembly GCA_035540555.1). GTDB lineage: Bacteria > Chloroflexota > Limnocylindria > Limnocylindrales > CSP1-4 > JALYGJ01. The sequence goes on from DATLGJ010000010.1 coordinate 7,632, forward strand.
CCCTCATTGCCGCCGAGCAGACAGGCCGGCGGGCCTACGTCATGGAGATCGACCCGCTCTACGCCGACGTCGTGGTCGAGCGGTGGGAGAAGTTCACCGGCGGCAAAGCCGAGCGGATGCCCGCAGCCAAGGCGGTGGCGTGATGGGACGGCGCGGCCCTACGCCGACCCCGACGCGGGTGAAGCGGCAGCGTGGCGAGACGCGTCCGAGCCGGCTGAATCGCCACGAGCCGATCCCGCCCGCCGACCTGCCCAAGATGCCCGCCGATATGGATCCCGACGCCAAGGTGGTCTGGCGGCGGGTCGTGCGCGACATGCGCCACACCGGCGTCATCCGGGCGGCAGATGCCGACGTCCTGCGCTGCTACTGCGAGGCGGTCAGCCGCTATGCCCAGGCGGTCAAGCTCTACGCGGGCAGCGGGCCAATACTGCGCGACCGCGGCCACCTGGTGAAGTCGCCCCTCCACCAGCTTGTCCGCGACAACGCCGACCTGATTCAACGACTCGCCCGCGAGCTCGGCCTGTCGCCCTCGGCGCGGGCTGGCCTGCGGATCGAGCCCGAGCGTGCCTTCGACTCGCTGACCGCCGAAATCGGTCTGCCCCCGCGTCTTCGGGTGGTCGGCGATGCCGGCTGAGCCGTGGTTCCCGATGCGCTTACCGGCGGCCCGCACTTCGCCGCCTACTGCGAGCGCTACATCCGCCACACCAAGGGCCGCTGGGCCGGCCGCCCGCTGGTCTACGAGGAGTGGCAGCGCGAGTTCTGGTGGGAGGCGCTCGAGTTCGACCCTGCCACAGGGTTGCGCATCTACAACGAGATCGGCCTCGGCATCCCGCGCAAGAACACCAAGTCGACGATGGCCAGCGCGGCCGGGCTATACATGCTCGACGCCGACGGCGAGCCCGAGCCCGAGGTCTACGTCGCCGCGGCGGCCCGTAATCAGGCCGGCATTGTGCTCGGCCAGGCGCGCAGCATGGTCAACCGCAGCCCGCTGCTGCTCGATCGGCTCGTCCCCCACCGCTACACGATCGAGTGCCCGCGCAACGGCGGCATCATGCGCTCGCTCAGCTCTGATGCCGCGCTGCAGCACGGCCTCAACCCGTCGGCCAACATCGTCGACGAGCTGCATGCCCACAAGAGCAGCGAGCTCTACACCGCCCTCACCACTGGCACCGGCGCCCGCGAGCAGCCGTTCACGCTCTGGATCACGACGGCCGGCGTGGCGGGCGAGGGCATCCTCGCCGAGCTCTACGAGTCGATGTTCTCAGGCACCGGCGAGCTCGAGGACCGCGGCTCGCTCCTGGTCTACCGCGATCGGGTCAACGGCACGCTCATCTACTGGTACGGCGCGCCGCGCGACGCGGACATCGAGGATCCCGCGGTCTGGTTCGCGGCCAACCCGGTCAGCTGGCTCCACGATGGCAAGTACCTTTCCGCCCAGTTCGCGCGCCTGCGGGCGCGTGGCGCGCTCCTCGAATGGCGCCGCTACCACCTCAACCAGTTCGTCGGCATTGAGGACGCCTGGCTGCGCGACGGCGCCTGGCGCGACACGACTGGTGACCTGCCGCTCAACGCCGCGCTGCCGATCGGTGTCGGCATCGATCGCAGCCCGTCGGGCGAGCAGGGCGCGATCGCGATCGCCCAGCGCCAGGGCGACCGCGTCGTGGTGAGGGCGCAGGTGTTCCCCGCCGAGTCGGCAACCGGCATGGCCAGCAGCGAGGCGATGCGCGCCCAGCTGCGGGAGCTCCGCGCGGAGTACCCGCTGCCGCAGGCACGCGACGAGCGGACCAAGCGGGCTCTGCCTGGTCCCGCCTTCGCCTACGACCGCCAGGCGTTCGGCGAGTCGGCCGAGATGCTCGAGGGTGAGGGTCTGAACATGGTCGAGGTGCCGATGACGGCGGCGGTCATGGGTCCGCCCTCGACGCTCGCCTACGAGCTCATCACCACCGGCCGCCTCGTTCACGAGGCCGACCCGATCCTCGCCGAACACGTCGCCAACACGACGGCGGTGCTGACCGATCGGGGCATGAAGGTCACGCGCAGCAAGCACGGCTCGACGCGCCCCAACGTCGCCGCCGTGGCGATGGCCAGGACGCCCGAGGAGTGGCTGACGCTGCTCAACCGCCGGCTCATCGGTCGCCAGGGCGCGATGGCGCTGTACGAGAACTACTACGACGGCCAGCACCGGGCGACGTTCATCCTGGCCCGCCTGCTCGAGGCATTCGGCCGCGACTTCCGCGACCTGCGCATCAACTACTGCAGCGTCGTGGTCGACGCGCTCAACGAGCGGCTCAATCTCGACGGCTTCCTGCTCGGCAGCGACGCGCGCGCGTCGGCCGCGGCGTGGGAGATCTGGCAGCGCAGCGGCATGGACGACGAGTTCAGCCGGGGCACGCGCTCGGCGCTGGTCAAGAGCGAGTTCGGGCTGATCGTCTGGCCTGACGCCACCGGCGAGCCGCGCCTGACCGTCGAGGACGGCGCCCAGCTGGTCGTCGCCGTCGACCCGGCCGACAAGCGCGTGCGGCGGGCGGCGCTCAAGCGCTGGTATGACGAAGACGAGCGGCGCACCTATGCCACGCTCTACCTGCCCGAGGGGATCTTCAAGTACCAGTCGACGACGACGCAGCCCGAAGCCGGCGGCGGCGTGGGCGAGCTGCCCGGCGCCTTCTACCGCGGCGGTGGCGCGGGCCCCGCCGGTTCCGCGCCTGACCTGGTCGGCTGGGCGCCGCGCGAGGTCGCCGGCGAGCCGTGGCCACTGCCCAACCCGTTCCTGGAGGTGCCGGTGTTCGCGCTGCCCAACCGGCCCAACATCGCCGGCCTGGGCAGCTCCGAGCTGCGCCAGATCGTGCCCATCCAGGACGCGCTCAACGCCAACCTGGTCAACGTCATGCTGGCGGGCCAATACGGCGCCTTCCGCCAGAAGTGGGCGACCAATGTCCGCCTCGAGGTCGACGAGGCGACCGGCAAGCCCAAGGAGCCGTGGGCGGTGGCGGTCGATTCGATCTTCACCGCGCCGCCGCCTGAGGCGGGCGAGCCCGAGACGCGCTTCGGCGAGTTCGCCGAGACGAGCCTCGAGGGCTACGTGAAGCTGCACGAGGCCTACGTGCAGGGCATAGCCACGATCAGCCGGACGCCGCCGCACTACTTCCTCGGCAGCTCGGGCTCGTGGCCGTCCGGCGAGAGCCTGCGCAGCGCCGAAGCCGGGCTGACCAAGAAGGCGGGCGAGCGCGCGTCGGACTTCGGCGACCCGCTCGAAGCGGCCATGCGGCTGGCGTTCCGCATCAAAGCCAGCCAGGCGGGCGTCAGCAACGCCGCCCGCAACCGCTATCTCACGTGGGCGGCGGCACCGCTGCGTGCGCATTGGACGGATCCAGAGACGCGCACCGAGAGCGAGCACATCGACGCGCTCACAAAGATGCTCGCCCTCCGCGTGCCCGCCGAGGCGATCTGGGCGCGCATCCCGGCCAGTCCACAGGAGATCGCCACCTGGAAGCAGATGCAGGCACCGCCGGATGTCGGCGGAGCAGAAGGAGAAGCCAATGCCAGCGCAGAACGAACCGCCCAAGACGCCTGAGAGCGAGCCGCCCAAGGCGCCAGAGAGCGATCCACCCAAGCCACCCGCGACGGACCCGGCTGAGCCGCCGGTGGGCGAGAAGACGTACAGCCAGGCCGAGCTCGACGCCGCCCTTGCCGACGTGCGCCGCGAGGCGGCCAAGTGGCGCACCGAGCACCGGAAGGCGGCCGACGCTCTCGAGGCGGCGGCGAAGCAGCAGATGACCGAGGAAGAGAAGCGCGCCGCCGACGTCGCCAAGAAGGAGCGCGAGCTGGCCGAGCGCGAGACTGCTGCGCAGGAGCGGCTCCTCGCCGCGGCGATCAGGGAAGCCGCGGCTGCCGCCGGCGTGGCGCCAGCCCGCCTGGCGCTGATACCACGGCTGATCGATCGGACCGAGGTCCAGTTCGAGGACGCCCGCGAGCCGACGAACGTGCCCGCGCTGATTAAGAGCCTGCTCGAGGCTTACCCGGAGTTCAGGGCCGCAGCTGGCGGCAGCGGCTCAGCCGACGGAGGGTCGCGCGGCAAGTCGAGTCTCACGCGCGAGCAGATCGAAAAGATGACGCCGGCCGAGATCAATTCGCGCTGGGTCGAGATCCAGGAGTTCCTCGCCCGCGGCGCTCGCGCCTGAGAAGCCTGTGACGGGAAGACGACGGGTCTATTCCGAGGGCGCTGAAGTCATCCTACGAAGTGGGCTGGGCTGCCGCTTCTTCGGGCGCTTCCATCTTCAGCAGCACCTGTTCCGCCGTGTAATGAGCAATCAGGGCATAGATCAGATTGCCGATGCCGAGCGTCCACCAAACAGTGAACAGGGCGACGACGATATGCATACCCGTCGTTCCCCACGTGCTCTTCCGCATAAGCACGGTTCCCTCGCCTTCCCGGATGACCTCGTAGCCAGTGGTCATGAAGTCGTCGCGGACCGTCTCCATCTCGCGCCGGGATGAGACGCGTCGGATTCGCGGGGCAGCCATCTATCCCTCCTCGTGCGTGGTGTCATGGGCGGGTGTCCATGGTACCCAACCGGAACAAGCCATTTCCATGCACAAGCCTTCACGCTTGGACGTTCCTTTATGGGCCCTGAGTGTCTTGACCGCTCGGGCGAAAGTGCTACAGTGATGGCCGAAATAGAATAGATGTTCGGGTAGGGCGGTTAGCCGCCCTACAGCCCCAGGAGGGCGCCGCGCTCCCGGCCCAGGCGGCCGCCGCGCAGTGAGGACCCAGGTGGTCCCGCGCAGGAAGTGAAGCGCAGAACCGGTCCACGGCCTACCCACCTCCTGGAGGCATCCCAAATGTCTGTCGACGGCTTCATTCCCCAGATCTGGACGGCCCGGCTGCTCGCTGCCCTGCAGAAGGCGCTCGTCTTCGGCCAGGCCAACGTGGTCAACCGCGACTACCAGGGCGAGATCAGCCAGAAGGGCGACACCGTCAACATCGGCGGCATCGGCGCGATCACCGTCAAGACCTACACCAAGAACACCGACATCGACGCGCCCGAGGACCTGGCCGACGACATGACCGCGCTCGTCATCGACCAGGCCGACTACTTCAACTTCCAGGTCGACGACATCGACGCCCGCCAGGCGGCCGTCCGCCTGGTCGACGCGGCGATGACCGACGCCGCCTACCGCATGCGCGACAAGGCTGACCGCTTCATCGCGCTGCGGATCATCGCCGACGGCACCGCGGCCAACACCACTGCCACCGACGCCTACGTGCAGCTCGTGGAGCTGGGCGTCCAGCTCGACGAGGCCGACGTGCCGACCGCGGGTCGCTACGCGGTCGTTCCGCCCGCCTTCCACGGCCTGCTGCTGCAGGACGATCGGTTCGTGGCGTCTGGCGCGCTGCCGGCCGACCAGCGGCTGCTCAACGGGCAGATCGGCGAGGCGGCGGGGTTCGCCATCCTCAAGAGCAACAACGCCCGCGACGACGCCACGCCGGCCGTGCCGCACGTCATCGCCGGCCATCCGATGGCGGTCAGCTACGCCGAGCAGATCAACAAGGTGGAAGCGTTTCGGCCCGAGGCGCGCTTCGCCGACGCGGTCAAGGGCCTCCATCTCTACGGCGCCAAGGTGGTCCGCCCGGCAGCAGTCCTCTACCTGCCGCTCTAGGCCGGTTTCTAGAGATGGCGACCGTGGTCAGCGCGGACGAGATCAGCGCGGTCATGGCGACCGGGCTCGAGCCCGACGCGCTCGCGGATCTCATCGCCCGCGAGGAGGCTTGGCTGGCCAACGACAGCCAGTTCGGCATCGGCCAGGTCACAGGTGAGCGCACGCAGACGCTGTGGGTGGGCCGTGACTACTGGGGCCCGCTGCTCCTGGCACGGCCGACCGACGGCCCGACCGCGGTCGTCGATGCCGGCGTCGACGTGACCGACGACGTCGTGCTGACCGGCACGGCGCGCCTCGAGCGCGCCAGCCGGGCTGCCTGGGCGGGCCCACGGGTCGACGTGACCTACGAGCCCAACGACACGGCGTCGGTCAAGCGCGTCGTCATCGAGCTCGTCCGCCTGGCCATCTCGGCCTCGCCCTACCAGGCCGAAGCGACCGACGGCCACTCGCGCAGCTACGACGTGGGCGGCGCGGCCAAGCTGCGCGCCCAGCTCGCGCGCAGCCTGCGCCCGCACGCGGGGCCGCTGACGGCGCACCTGGGCTCGGCCGTCCTGCCGCCGGCGGTGAGGACCTGATGCTCGCCGTGGTCGATGCCCTGGCCGCAATGATGCCGACCCTCCCGGGTGTCACCGTCGACGCGGCGGCGACCGAACCGTTCAGGCCGGTCGCCGGGCGGCTCTACCTCTGGCGCCGGCGGCTCATCCCCCACGGCATCGACGACGAGCCCTCTGGCCGACGCGACGACGCGGTGCTGCGCATGCGCGCGCTGGTAGTGCGCGGCAACAAGGGCGAGCCGCGCGCGCAGAACGCCAGTCGCGCGACAACGGACGCGCTCGAGGCGGATCTTTCGGCCATCTGGCAGGCGCTCATCGACGGTCGGCGCGCCGAGCTGTGGTGGGACATCTACTTCGACGGCGCCCTGTACGACTTCTTCCGCTCGCCTGACGCCCGCGGCCACGCGCTCGACTTCGTCGTGCGCCTCAACGACCCACTCGGAGGAACACCGTGACTACCTTTCGCAGCCCACGCTACCCGGCGCTCGCGATTCGCACGGCCGAGCGCTACTTCAAGTTCGCCGGCGGCCAGCTCGAGCTTTCCGCGGCCGACGCCGACATCGTGCGCGAGTGGGTCAGCGCCCACCCCGCATATGGCGTGACCGAGACCAAGCCCGCCAAGCGGGCGAAGACCGAGCCGGCAGCCGAGGCATTCGTCGAAGAGGGCGCCGGCGGATGAGCAGCGGCATGCAGATCACGCGTATCAGCTGGGATGTCGGTCCGCTGCTGCGCGCCGTCGACCGAGCGTCGGAGCGGGCCACCGCGCGCGCCGGGGAGGCCGTTCTCGGTGCCGCCGATCGCCGCGTCCCGTACCGGACCGGCGCGCTGGCCGCATCCGGATCGGTCGAGGTGACCGACGAGGGCACGGCGGTGAGCTACGGCACCGAATACGCGCGGGTGCTCCACGCCCATCCGGAGTGGAACTACGGCGGCCGCTCCGGGCGCTGGCTCAGCGAAGCAGTAGACGAGACCGCCACAGACGTCGGCGGACTCATGGCAGGCGAACTCCGCTCGGGCTGGCCGGGCGGCTAGAGCAGGAGGCAAGGCAATGACGATCACCAAGGTCCCGGCGCGGGACTTCACCGTCGAGATCAAGACGGCCGAGCCGTCGACCTTCACGCCGATCGGCGGGCTCAACTCGCTGAGCCACAGCCCGTCTAACAACACCGCCGACACGACCGACTTCGACAGCGGCGGCCGGGCCGAGCACCTGGTCATGGAGCGCGGCGACTCGTGGACCATCGCCGGGCGGCACCTCGAGGACGCCGCCACCGGCGATCGCGATCCGGGCCAGGCGGCCGTCGAGGCGCTGGCCAAGAGCGTCGGCCTGGCAAGCTTGGGCACCTTCCAGATCACCTCGCCAGGCGGCAACAAGGTGACCTTCGACGCGTCGGCCGAGGTGACGCTCGCGGGCGGCGGCCACAACGACCCGGCGTCGTGGCAGGCCGTGCTGACCGTGTCGGGCGAGATCAGCTACGCATGAGCAAGCTGATCGACTTCGACGCCTTCCGCGCCGAGCAGGCGGCCGAGCCGGTCCGACTGCTCGTCGGCGGCGTCGAGTACGAGCTGGCCCCGGCGCTCCCGGCCAGCCTCGCCCTCGACGTCGTCCGGATGCAGTCCGAGCTCGGCGCCGGCGCGGAGCTGCGAACAGAGCAGATCGAGCCGATCGCGCGCGGGCTCTTCGGCGACGAACTCTTCGAGCGGCTGATGACGGAGCACCGGCTGACGATCGACGAGCTGCCGACGCTCGTCCGGCTGGCCTTCGAGGCCTACAACGCCGGCGCGGTGCCAGCCCCAAACCGGGTGACCCGGAGGGCATCGAGCAAGCGCCGTTCTCGATCGTAGAGAACTGGGTGCTGGTGGAGGCGGACTTCATGCGTGACTACCGGATCGACCTGGCGGTCGATCTCGCGCGCATGACCTGGCGCCGCTTCCTCGTGCTCCTCCGGGGTCTCTCGCCCAACAGCGCGACCGTGGCCGCGCACGCGCAGCGCAGCTACATCGGCAAGAAGCGCGAGCCGGTTCGCGAGATCAAAGACCGCGCCGCTGCCCAGGTCTGGTTCGAGGCCACCTTCAAGCCGGCGCCGAAGGCCTCCTAGATGGCCGGGGCGATGAAGGTCGGCGAGCTCGTCGCCCTCCTTCGGCTCGACAAGAGCCAGTTCGAGCGCGACGCGAAGGCGTCAGGCGGCGTCTTCGACGGCCTGGCCGGCGTCGCGAAGAAGGCGGCGCTGGCGATCGGCGCCGCGCTCCTCGGCATCGGCGTGGCGAGCGCCGGCATGGCCATCAACTTCGAGCGCAACTTTGCCAACGTCCACACCCTGCTCGGCTCGGGCTCAGAAGCCGAGCGGCGGATCGACCAGCTCAAGGGCGACGTCAAGGGCATGTCGGTGGAGACGGGCAAGAGCCTCGACGACCTGACCGGCGGCCTGTACCAGGTCATCAGCGCCTTTGGCGACACCAAGGACTCGAGCGAGATCCTGCGCATCGCCGCCAAGGCGAGCACGGCCGGCCTGGCGACGACCACCGATGCCGTGAACCTGCTGTCGGCGGTCACCAAGGGCTACGGCGACACCAGCGCCGAGGCGGTGCAGAAGGCCAGCGACCTTGCCTTCCAGACCGTGAAGCTCGGCCAGACCACCTTCCCCGAGCTGGCCGCCTCGATGGGCAAGGCGGTGCCGATGGCCAAGGCGCTCGGCATCAGCCAGGAAGAGCTGTTCGGCGCGACGGCGACGCTGACCGGCGTCACCGGCGGCACGAGCGAGGTCATGACCCAGCTGCAGGGCACCATGGTCGCGCTCCTGAAGCCGAACACGAACATGCAGAAGGCGCTGAAGGAGCTGGGCTTCGCGACCGGCGATGCGGCGATCGAGGCGCTGGGCTATCAGGGCACGCTGGAGGCCCTGGCTGGGACGCAGGTCGCGTCCGAGGTCGGCATGGCCAAGATCATGGGTCGTGCCGAGGCGTTGACCGCGACCCTCGCCTTGACCGGCAGCCAGAGCGACGTCTACCGCGAGAAGCTCACCGCGATGGGCGACGCCGCCGGCATGACGTCGGAGGCGTTCGAGATCCAGCAGGCGACCGTCGGCGCCACGATGGACCGCGTCAACGCGGCGATCGGCGTCGTGCTGGTCACCCTCGGCGAGAAGTTCCTGCCGCTGATCCAGAGCGTGCTCGACTGGTTCCTTGCCAACATGCCGGCCATCCAGGCGACGGTCGAGGGCGCCTTCGCCGCGCTCGGCGCGGCGATCAGCTGGGTCGCCGACAACGTCATCCCGCCGCTGGTCGGCGCGTTCAACTCCGTCGTCGAGTTCTTGGTACCGGTGATTGACCTCGTCGCGGCGCACGCCCAGCCGGTCATCGCCGCTTTCGCGCTGCTGATTGGCCTGACACTTGTGCCGGTCGTCTGGTCGCTCGTCGCCGGCGTGATCGCTCTGGCGGCACCGTTCATCGCCGTCGGCGCGGCGGTCGCGGTGGCTGTCGCCTGGCTCGACGAGGTGGGCCTGCTCGGGCCGATGATCGACGAGGCGATGGCCCTGATTCAGCAGGGCGTGCAGGCCGCCGGCGAGGCCTTCGACTGGATCAGCGCCAACGTCATCCCGCCGCTCGTTGACGCGTTCAACTTCCTGCCGCCGATCGTGACCGACGTCCTCGGCGCGGCCTTCGACTTCCTGACGAACACCGTGCTGCCCGCGCTCGGCGCGGCGTTCTCGTGGATCGGCGAGAACGTCCTGCCGATCATCGCCGGCGCCTTCGACTTCCTGGCCAACACGGTCATCCCAGTGCTGGGCGACGCCTTCGGCTGGATCGCCAACGACATCCTCCCGCCGCTCGTCGACGCGTTCAACTGGATCGCCTCGATCGTCGTGCCGATCCTCTCGGCCGCCTTCGACTTCCTGACGAGGACGGTCATCCCGGCGCTGGTCGGGGCGTTCAACTTCATCCTCGACGCCGTCAAGTTCGTCGCCCCCTTCGTGCAGCGGCTGTTCCAGATCATGGGCGACGTGATCGCCGCGGTGACCGGGGCCATCTCGAAGGTCTTCGAGGCAATGGTCGGCGCGATCCGGACGGGCGTCGACATCGTCAAGGGCATCCTCGACGTGCTGAGCCGGGCCTTCGACGCGGTGGGCAAGTTCATCGGCGGCGTGCTCGACGGTATCTCGCGGGTGTTCGACGGGGTGGTCGGCGTCATCCGTGGCGCCGTCGACTCGATCCTCGGCGTCTTCGGCGGGTTGTGGGACGGCATCCAGGCGACCGGCAGGCAGCTGATGGACTTCCTCGGCGGGCTGTTCAAGCCGCTGTCGGACGCGATCAACAGCGCGGTCGGGCTAGCCAAGGACATCTGGAACGGCTTCGTCCGGTTCTGGAACGGCTTCGAGCTCAGGATCCCGGCGATCAAGGTGGCCGACTTCCAGATCACGCCCGAGCTGGTCTTCGGCCTGCCGAAGCTGCCCACCCTGGCCGCGGGCGGCACGGCGTGGGCCGATATGACCGCGCTCGTCGGCGAGCGCGGGCCAGAGCTGGTCAGGCTGCCGGCGGGCGCGCGGGTGGAGTCGGCCGCGCGCACCCGCAACCTGCTCGGCGGTGGCATCGGCGGCGCGCCGCTGATCGGCCAGCAGGTGATCAACGGCATCGCGCCCGACGAGGTGGAGACCCAGACGCGCCGCGCCATCCGCCGGGCAACGCTCGAGATGCGCTTCGCATGACGACGTCGATCGAGTGGACGCCGCCGATCGGGCCCGTGGTTGCCTGGCGGACCGGCTTGGACGCCGTGTTCCGCCTCCTCGCGCTCGACGGCATCGGCCCGGTCGGTGTCACGCCGCAGACGGTCAAGAGCCCCGGCCAGCCCGGCGAGACCGCGGTGGACACCGCTGTGCCGGGCCGCGTCGTCACCCTGTCGGGCCTGCTCCAGGCAGCGGATCGCGAAGCCCTCTGGACCATCCGCGCGCAGCTCGCCGCGTCGCTTGCCGCCCAGCCGATCCGCGAGGGTCAGACCCAGCAGCTCGGGCGGCTGCGGATCGCCCGTGGCGACCAGGCGCCGCTCGAGCTCGTCGCGATGGCCCGCTCGGCGGCGACCGCCGCGCCGGCGGGATCGGTCGGCATCCTGCCCCACGACGTCGAGTGGTACTGCCCTGACCCGTGGTGGCGCGAGGTCGACGATTCGAGCTTCACGCTTGAGCAGGCCGGCGCCGGCCTGGCGTTCCCGGTCGTCTTCCCCCTCGCCATCCCGTCGAACAACGTCGAGCAGGACGTGGAGAACGCCGGCGACGTCGACGCGCCGGTGCTCGCCCGGCTATATGGAGACTGCACCACGGCGCGCCTCCGCAATCTGACCTACGGCGAGACGATCGAGATCGGCGGAAATATTCCGGCCGGCGCGTACATCGAGATCTCGACCGCGTTCGGCGACAAGCGCGTCGAAGAGGTCACCATCGCGACCGGCGAGCGGGCGCCGGCGATGGACCGGCTCAACCTCGCGCTGGCCGACTTCTGGCAGCTGCGCCCCGGGTCAAACCGCATCCGCTTCGAGGCCACGACCAACGTGTCGGGCCGCGCCCAACTCATCTGGCGGCAGCGCTATGCCGGCATCTGACGGGAGGTAGACCATGAGCGTCCGCTCACGCTTCTACGATGACTCTGGCGGCGACCGCACCTACGACAGCGCCGCCCTCGCGCAGGTCCTGCGCGGCCTGGTCGGCGATGGCGTGGTCGCCGGCATCGGCAACGAGCTTGCCGTCGCCGACAGCGTCCCGGCGGCGATGTCGGTCCGCGTCGACACCGGCGCCGCCTTCGTGCGCGGCTACTACCTCGAGGTCTACTCGAGCGCCGAGACGCTGGCCATCGCCGCTGCCGACCCGGCCAATCCGCGCATCGACCGCGTCGTCGTGCGGCGCGATCTGGCGGGGCGCACGGGCGCCCTCGCGGTGCTGACCGGCACGCCGGCGGGCAGCCCGACGGCACCGGCGCTGACGCAGCTGGAGGCGGGCACGTGGGAGATCCCGCTGGCCCGCATCGCGGTCGCTGCCGGGGCGACGTCGATCGCGACGGCCAACATCACTGATGAGCGTGGCGCACGCGCGCCATCACGTGGCGTCGCCGCGGCCCACGCGAGCTCGCACGTGCCTACGACCGGCAGCGACCCGCTGGCCACGGCCGCTGCCGGCGCCTCGGCGGTGGGCGACGGCGCCGCCGCTGGCACGGCGGGAAGCTTCGCCCGCTCCGACCACCGCCATGCGCGGGAAGCGTTCGCCGCGCCCGTCGCTTCGGCGCCCGGCGACACACAAGGCGCGGGCGCCGCGTCGACCGTCGCCCGCTCCGACCACCGCCATGCCCGCGAGTCTTTCGCCACGCCGGCGATCGTGCTTGGCGCGGCACCGGCGGCAGGCGCAGCCGGCACGCCGATCCGAAGCGATGCGACGATCGAGGCCTTCGACGCCACGGTTCCGGTCAACCAGGCAGTCGGCGATGCCGCCGCGACGGGTGCCGCTTCGAGGGCGGCACGGCGCGATCACCGCCACGGAATGCCTGCCTTCGGCGCCGCGCAGGCCCAGACGGCCTACGGGCAGGCCGCGGCCGACGGCACCGCCTTGACGATCGCCCGTTCCGATCATCGGCACGGTACGCCGGGGGCACCCACGCCGGCGTCGGTCGGGTCGCCCGACGCCCGCATCACGCCCAACACGTCGGGCAGCTTCAAGATCTACGTCGGCACATCCACGCCGACGAGTCCAGCCGATGGCGACGTCTGGGTGAAGGGCTAGAACGTGCCCAGCATCGGCGACACCTCCAAGCCCAGCTCAGGGTTCGCACACGCCTACAGTGGGAGCATCAACCAAGAGGCCGAAGAGCAGACGATGCCCGAGCGCGGCAAGATCACGCGCGTCGGAGTGTGGGCAGCGGGCTACGAAGGCAGCTCGAGCGCGCGACTGTGCATCTGGGCCAAGGGCGGATCGAGCGCATCGGGCAACGACTTGCTCGGGCAGTCGGGGCTGGTCACGTTCGCGCAGCAGACGTGGGGCGCCGGCAACGTATCCCGCTATGAGGCGGATCTCCTTACGCCGGTCGAGCTCGACGCCGGCGTCACGTTCTATGTGGGCTTCTCGCGCAACCCCAACGCTGGCCATCAGGTGACGTGCCGGTCGGGCGGCGACCACATCGAGCGCAAGCGGACCACGTGGCCGGGGAGCATGGACGGTTGGACGCGCCACCCGGACACGGGCCAGCGCAAGGCGATTGGGTGCTACGTGGCCAACTACGACCCGGTCAGCGGCGCCTGGGTCCGGCGGGGCGGCGTGTGGGTGCGCGCCGAGGGTGTCTTCGTCCGGCGCGCCGGGGCGTGGGTCGACGCGACGTCGGTCCAGGTCCGCCGCTCCGGCGTCTGGGTGGACGCGGATTGATGGTCGGTGGCGTCTACCTGCTCGACGAGACGCGCGCCGTCGTCGGTCGGCTCGACCCATCGTACGCGACGCTCTCGACCGTTCGCCGCTTCTGGGGCATCGACTCGTTCAGCCTCGAGATCGACCGTCGCCGGTTGTATGCCTCAGACATCGCTCTCGGCCGGTGGATCTTCCTGCCGGCCAGCGGCGAGCTCTACGCTGTCGAGCTCGTCGACGCGACGCGCGAGGGCAGCGGGCGCGCCATGTCGGTCATGGGCCGCTCGATCGAGGGCGCCGCGCTCGCCGAGCGCCGCGTCGTACCACCGGTCGGCGAGGCCCACGACCGGGTGGTCGCCGTCAGCGCCGAGACGGCGATGAAGCACTACGTCGCCGCGAACGCCGGTCCCTCGGCCGCCGCTGCCCGGCAGATCCCGGGCCTGGCGCTCGCGGCCGATACGCTGCGCGGCCCGACGATCACCACCCAGGGGCGTTACCAGGCGCTCGCCGAGCTGCTGTCCCAGATCGGCATGATCGCTGGGCTCGGCTGGAGCACGACCTACGACCGAGCGAGCGACACCATCACCTTCGACGTCGTCGAGGGCGTCGACCGCTCGGCAGCTGTGTTCCTCGACTTCGCCTTCGAGACGCTCGAGAGCTGGGAACGGCTCGACGACGCGACCGACTCCAAGACGCTCGCCATCGTCGCCGGGCAGGGCGAGGGCGCCGAGCGCGACGTCGTCCTCCGCTGGTCGGGCGCCGAGCCGACCGGCCTGACGCGGCGGGAGGCCTTCGTCGACGCGCGCGACGTCGATCTCGGCAACACCGCTCTGCTCGAGCAGCGTGGCGACGCCTTCCTGGCCGCCGCGCGAGCGGAGCGGCGGATCGAGGCGGTGATGCACCAGCACGGCTCGTTCGGCTACGGTCGCGACTTCGACCTCGGCGACCTCGTCCTGGTGCGCAGCGACGGCACCTCGTTCGTGTCGCGCGTCGTCGAGGTGACGAGCAAGTGGTCGAGGAGCGTCGAGACGCCCGAGATCACGCTCGCGCTGGACCGGCCATTCGCGACGTTGGGCGAGCGTGTGGCGTCGGCGAGCGCGGGATCATCAGCGCCCATCGTCGACACTGGGACGGGCGGTGGTGGCGGCACGCCGGGTACGGGCACGACGACGAGCGCGGTCGGTGATGCGACGAGCCACGGCACGTCGTCCGACTACTCGCGCACCGACCACCGACACGGTCGAGAGGCGTCTGGCAGCCCTGTCGCATCGGCGGTGGGCGATACCGGAGTGGCTGGCTCGGCGACGACGATCGCCCGATCTGACCACCGCCATGCCCGGGAGGGTTTCGGCAACCCGGTGGCCAGCGCGGTCGGCGACACTCAAGGTGCCGGCAGCGCGGCGTCGGTGGCGCGCTCGGACCACCGCCACGCGCGCGAGGCCTTCGGCGCGGTGCAGGCGCAGACGAGCTTCGGGGCGGCCTCGGCCGACGGCACGGCGGCGACGGTGGCGCGCTCGGACCATCGCCACGGCACCCCGGCGAACCCGAAGCTCGGGGTCATGTTCGTCCCGGCGGGCGCGCTCCTGCCGCACCTGACCAGCGGCGCGAGCGGCCCCTCCCAGATCGAGCGACCAACGAACCGGCAGAACGCTGTCGTGGCGGAGTTCCCCGACGGCAGCCAGACCGACGCGACGTTCCTGACCGTGATGCCAGCGGACTACAACGGCGGGACGATCACGGCGCGCTTCGTTTGGCTGATCGCCACCGGCAGCACGCAGACGTGCCGCTGGCAGCTGCAAGCGCGCGGCTACGCAGACGCGCAGACCCTCGACCAGGCATGGGGCACGGCCCAGGCCGTGGACGACGCCGGCACGGCGACGGCGTATCAGGTCCTGATCAGCGGCTCGACGCCGGCGATCACTCCGGGCGGCTCCCCGGCGGGCGGCAACCTGATGCTGTTCCGTGCCTCGCGTCTCGGAGCGCACGCCAACGACACCCTGACCCAGACGGCGCTCCTGGCAGGCGTCCTGATCGAGTACACCCGGACGTGAGCCGGGTCGCAGTCGATCACTACCTCCGCGAGATCGCCTCGGGGTCAGGCTGGGGGTCGATGGACGTGGGCGGCGCGTACAGCAGCGTCGGACCGGCAGGCGGGGTCACCGCGGGCTACGGCTTCATCGCCTCGGCTTCGAACGCGAACGCGCGGTACAAGTACGTCACCGGGCTGGGGATGGGCGACGCGCTGATCATGGGTCGCTGGAGCGCCGATCTCGCTCCGCTGACGGGCGACTACCAGATCGCGGTCATGGGCCGAGTGCTGTCGGAACAGACCAACTACCAGCTCCGGGCGCTGGTCAGCGCGACCCACGGCAACATCCAGCTCTATCTGGTCAGGCGGACCTCCGGAACGACGGCGACGATCGTGAACACCACCGACACCGGCATCCCGTTCGTGGCGGGCGCGTGGTACTGGCTGAAGCTCCAGACCCTCGGATCGAGTCCGACCACTCTGCGCGGGCGCATTTGGCGGGAAGGCTCCCCGGAGCCGACCACGTGGCTGATCGACACCACCAACAACACGGCGGGCAATCAGACCTCGGCAGGCGGCATCGGCTGGCAGTACGTCATGTCGGCCTCGAACCCGGCCACGGTCGAGATGCGAGCGAGCGACCTGCTGGCGCACGCGCGGTCAGACGACGTGCCGCTAGCGCTCTGGCTGCCCAGCAGGCGGGCTGTCCACCACGACCTCGGTGTGGCCGTGCAGTAACGACTCGCCCAGCGCTAGAGGCCAGTCGGAGCGCCTGTTGTCCGGTATCGTCCGTACCAATGATGCCGCTGGGCCATTCAACCGATCGCGAGGAGTGGCGGGCCCAACTCCGCTCGCTCATTCTGGAAACGCTCGGAGCGCAAGGATTCTTGGTCGAGGACGGCAGACTCCTGCCGCCGCGCCTGTCGTCCAAGGACGACGCGCGCCGACTTCACGTACAGGCCGTTGCGAAGTCGAGACAGGAGGCCGAATCAGGCCTACGCCGACAAGAGTCCCGACTGCTTTCGTACATCGCTGAGGGGACGGAGGTCCGCCCCGAAGCGTTCGCCCCCCGCCTCGTCGAGGTGGAGCGTCACAGTGAGGGCGAAGCCCTGTTCAGGTACGCCCGGCTTCATTGGAGTATCCCAACGTCACGCGGATACGGTCGCCGACTTCGCTTCCTCGTCATCGATGAGTCGAACAACAAGCTCGTGGGCTTGATCGGACTATGCGATCCCGTCTATGCGTTGCATGACCGGGACGGCTGGATCGGCTGGAGCGCAACTCAGCGCCGCGAGCGCCTCCGTCTCATCATGGACGCATATGTCCTGGGGGCCGTGCCTCCGTACTCCAGCCTTCTTGTTGGCAAGCTCGTCGCCCTGCTGGCCGCCAGTAACGAGGTTCGTCACACATTCCTCGGGAAGTACGCTAACCGGCAGACGCTGATTTCGGCGCGACAGTCCGGCTCAGGTCTGGCCATGCTGACGACCGCATCAGCCCTGGGCCGGTCGTCGATATACAACCGTTTGAAGTATCGCGGCCGTCTCGTGTATGTCCGCGCGGGAGCAACCCAGGGCACCGGCGAGTTGGTCTTCAGCAATGGCATCTACACCGCCATGCGCGACTACGCCTTGCAGTTCTGCACCCCGACGGCTCGACACGCGAAATGGGGCGGAGGAGGCGGCTTCCGGAACCGGCGAGAAGTGATTAAGAAGTGCTTGGCTGACGTTGGACTGTCGTCTGAGTGGAACTGCCACGGAGTGAAGCGCGACATCTACGTCGTGCCGCTCGCCGCCAATGCCGCAGCTGTTCTGCGCGGCGAGGAAGAAGAGCTGGCCTACTTCGACCATCCAGCCACTGAACTCGCCTCGTGGTTCCGCGAGCGATGGTTCCTCCCCCGCGCATCGACCGACAGGACTTACGAGTCGTTCGCCCGTGAGTCCTACCGGCTGTGGGGCTGAGCAAGTGACCATCGGGCAAGAGGGCTACGCTCGCCTGCCCGAGGACCTGCTCCACGATCTGCTCGGCGGCAGCGATGATGTCGTTGCGACAGTGACGGCACTGCTCGCGCCTGCGCTTGACAAGCGCGACCAGCTTCGGGCGGGCTTGGAGGAGTCCGGGCTGATCAGGAAGGCAGGCGAGGCACAACCGGTGACGGTCGCCGGTGTAGATGGCGGATTCGCGGTCGAAAGGACCGCTGCTGTCGATCTCGCCCTCGCCGTCGCCGTCGGCGTCGAGGGCCTCTCTGACGAGACCACGTCATGGGAATCGCCGCAATACCAGTGGTGGGCGCTGCCTGCCAAACACGACATGGACGTCGAGCGGCTGGCGCGAGGAGTTATGGTTGCCGAGGAGCTTGCGATCCTCGCCGGCGCGCCGCACCGTTTGAAGATCCTCGACGGCTCGCATCTCACGCTCGTCATCCAGCTGAACTCCGCCCTGACCGCGCTCTCCAGCGATGTCCGCCGAGAGGCGAAGCGCATGTGGCAGAAGCTCGACACCGTGGCGGCTCTGACCCGAGCGTGTCTCGAACCATCGATTATTGCGATGCCTAAGTACGACTCGTCGCGAGTCGTAACCGAAGCTCTGCAAAGCAGGGTGGGCACCGACATTCCCGGAGACGACAAGCACCTCATGGGCCTGTTGCTTGAACCGGGTGAGTTGCTCGTTGGTCAGCAGGTCCCGCGAGACCCATGGTCGTCGCTCCACTTCGACTCGCGAGAGCCACAGGATGATGCGATTGCGGCTGCCCTCGAGAACTCCATCGTCCCGCTCAAGCAGCGCGCTGTCGAGTTCACATACTTCAAACCCGATGAGGCCTCACCAGCTTTCCGCATCGAGCTGAAGGCCGGCCTCGACGAGCAGGTACTGGACACCATCTGCGCCACGATCTCGTCGCAGATCACCGGGCCCTTCGTGCGGGAGCCATATCCCCAATACCTGGCCGATGTCATGGCCAAATCAGTGGGACTGGGTCTTAGCGCCATGCAATCGGCCGTTCAACTGGCCCTCAGCGGCCTCGGCCGGCCCGAAATTGCCGAGTTCTTGATCCGGTCCTACCGCACCGAGGGAGTCTGATGAACGATCCGGTTGGGCTAGTCGGTTCACCAAGCACGACTGCGAAGGCGACCGTGGACATACTCGAGAACGCGACTGGGTCCCCGCTGCATGGAAGTCTCGTCTACCTGACTCACCCGATGCTGGACAAGACCCTGATTGCAATCGGCACGGTCACCGAAATCGAGACCGCCAACCGGTGGCACGAGGACCCAAACATGCGAGGCGTTCTCAAGAAGCATGGCTCGCTCCCCCACCTAAGTGCCGTCGGCGATGTGAGAACTGCCGAGGTGCTCGTGCAAGCCGCCTATTTGGCCGAAGCCCCAGATCCATCCATTGGCGAGCCACCGGTCGAGGCAGGCGGAGCGCTCACCATGTCTCCGACGACCGGCGCTGCAGTGGCCCCGGTGTCCGACGAGTTCCTGACCCAGCTCCTACGAAGGCATGTCGGCGAGATCACGTACCTCGGTCGCATCTACAAGAGCAACGTTCGCCTGCCATTGACACTTCGGCACTTCGGACCCGCTGATGAGGGTGGGGCGGGAGAGGCTTATCACTCCGGCATCTTCGGCATGACAGGCAGCGGGAAATCGGCCCTGGCGACGTACGTGATCGCGGCGCAGCTCACCCACCCACAGCTGTCGATCCTCGTGATGGATCCCCAAGGCCAGTTCACGAGCGAGGAGGGCCTCCCGTTCTCGCTGCAGGAGTGGGCAGAGTCCAGGGGCCGCGTTGTGCGGACGTATGGCATCGCGAACGACCTGAGGCTGCGGCAGGACGCTGGCCTGCTGGCCGATCTGCTCGAGCCGACGCGCCTCCTTCGCGACATCCTCACGATCAAGGGAGAGGAGAATCGCGCTTCCGCGGTCGCCGAGCTCGCGCGCATCCTCCGTGGCCTCACCGGCTGGGACGACCGACCTGCGGATGACGTGCTGCGCGACGCTCTCTCCAACCTCGTGAACGACCAACTGGCGCTTCAACGCATCTATTCATCCACCACGTCGCAGGCGAGGCTGGTTGGAGCGATCAACTCGCTTCTAACATCAACGACGGAGTTCGAAATCGCGGCTGAGTTCTTCCGGCCTCTCCACTCACTGTTTGCCCCGACGAACCGATCGGGAAACAGGAGGACCAGCATCTTTACTGTGTTCGAGGAAGCGCTATCTACAAGCGGACCGCGACCGCTCGTGATAATCGACTTCTCGGGCGGGGCGGGCGGTGGTCTTCTCGAGACGACCTCGGTAAAGGCGCGAATTCTCCGAGAGGTCTGTTCGATTCTTAACCTGCGCGCGGAACAGCTCTTTCAGAAAGGTGGCCGGATGAACGCACTTGTTGTGTTCGACGAGGCACAGCGTTTCGCCGCCGAGGCTGCCGAAGAGGACGAAACTAAGCTTCTCGCTGATCGGCTCGTGGACTACGTGCGGACGACACGTAAGTACGGGCTAGGATGGATGTTCATCACACAAGAGATCAGTTCCCTGAGGCGGGCAATATACGCACAGCTGCGCGTGCGCGCCTTCGGTTACGGCCTTACGGCCGGCACGGAGCTCCAGCGACTGCGCGAAACGATCAGTGACCCGGCGGCCCTAGACCTGTATCGGTCGTTCGTCGACCCGGCCGCTATCCGGCCCTCCGAGTATCCATTCATGCTCACTGGTCCGGTGTCGCCTCTGTCATTCACCGGCGCCCCGGTGTTCCTGTCGGTCTACACGTCGTTTGACGAGGCCAAGCTCGCGAACGGCTGGTGACACGTAGCAAGCCTCGTCCCGACCGGTCCAGAAGTTGCTCGAGAGTGATGCAGAGCAATGACGGTGCGCTGCTGCTGGCAGCGGTCGCTCGCGGTCGTGAGCATGCAGTGGGATCCCAAGCACCAGAGGCCACGCTGCGAGGTGAAGTTCAACCGGTCCTTGCAGATGTTCTGAGGGCCCGAGGCGCTCGCTCATCCGCTCGCGACGAGGCTCGGCTCGCCATCCCGGCTGCAGCCGATGCCCATGAACTGGACGCACCCCTGCTCACCTTCGGTCGGGCCGATGCCGTCTACAACCGGTTCGTGATCGAATTCGAGCCGCCGGGTTCTCTGCGACCCTCGGTCATGCACTCGGCCACCCGCCACGCCGTCACCCAGGTCCAGCAATACCTCCGAGGCTTGTCTGAGGGGGCTCGCCTACCGCTCGAGCGACTTGCCGGCTGCGCGTTTGATGGCTCGTGGGTCATCTACGTCTCGTATTCCGCCGATCAGTGGCAGGTGTCGCGTCCGCGTCCGGTTGACGTAGACGCTCTCAACGCACTTGTGGCCACTCTGGAATCACTTTCCACAGGCCGAGGATTGATGGCGGAAAACCTCGCCGAGGACTTCGGGCCCGAGAGCGCTGTTGCCCAACAGGTCGTCGCGGCCCTCGTTGGAGTCTTGACCAGTCGCGAACCCTCGCCGCGAGCCCAGACCCTCTTCTCCCAGTGGGCGCTCGACCTTGCTAATGCCGCCGGCCTACCCGCCGAGCTTGACGTCCCGGACTGGCTTGCACTTTGCACAACACTGCGCGTACCACCTGACGTTGCCCGCAGACCTCAAGTCCTATTCGCCCTCCAGACGTACTTCGGGATCGTCTCCAAGCTCGTTTGCCTCGTGGTTCTCGAGGGCGTCACGGGCGAGCGGCTCCTATCGCGGCTTACTGAACGCGGCGACGTCTGGTCAGGCTTCGAAGCGCTCGAATCTGGACAGCTCACGGCGTCGACAGGAGCAGTCAATGCCATCGACCCCGGCGTCTTTTCTTGGTATGTCTCGACGCCGACGCCCGAACTCGGCACCGCCCTCAGGCACGCGGCTGAAACGGCTGCGGAGTACTCCGCAGAGGTTGTAGAGGTGTCACCCATCACCGCACGCGACCTGATGAAGGATCTCTTCCAGAGGCTCCTTCCGCGTGCGCTCCGGCATCGCCTCGGTGAGTACTACACCCCCGACTGGCTCGCCGAGTTCGTCTTGGATCAGGTCGGATACGACGGGAACCCTGACGTTACGCTTTTGGATCCCGCATGCGGTTCGGGCACGTTCCTGGTGGTTGCGATCTCTCGCATTCGTGCTTGGTTTTCGGCAAACATCGAAACGTCCGGCCTTGACGAGGAAGCGCTCTTGTCAAAGATCCTCAAGGGCGTAACCGGCTTCGACCTCAGCCCTCTTGCGGTCATGGCTGCGCGAACCAACTACCTCATAGCCGTGCGAGATCTGCTTCGGCCCGATATGGCCATAGAGCTTCCGGTCTACCTATGTGATTCCGTCCTCACCCCGGTGGAATACGGTGGGCTATTCGCCGGGGGACTGGGCAAGGCCCTTGAATTGAGGACATCTGTCGGCTCACTTGTCGTGCCTCGAGATGTCACGGTCGATCGCGCTACCATGGCCGCCTATTCCGATATCCTGCGGACGTCGATAGAGAACGAAGTAGGCCCTGACGAATTCCTGAGCGCTCTGGCCGCGAGGGGCATTCGCATCCAGCATGAGTCGCTTCACCGCGACCTCTACGCTTACCTAGACGAGCTCGCGAGGTCTGGTTCCGATGGGGTCTGGGCCAGCATCATTCGCAATTCCTTCGCCCCCGTCTTCCAGGACCGCGTCGACTTTGTTGTCGGCAACCCTCCTTGGGTCTTCTGGACAACGCTCCCCCCGGCCTATCGCGAAGAAGTCAAGCGTGTAATGGTCGACGTCTATCGCTTGGCCGCAGGTGGGGAGTCGACTATGCGGCGCCTGGGATCTGCTGGTAAAGACCTGAGTGCGCTCTTCGTGTATGTGAGCCTAGATCGCTACCTTAAGAATGGCGGTCGCCTCGGATTCGTGATAACGCAGACTCTCTTCCAGTCAACCGCCGCTGACGAATTTAGGGAATGGCAGCTACCTGGAGGTGTGCCGATCGGCGTCAAGAGCGTCGACGACTGGGTGCGAGTGCGACCATTCAAGTCAGCTGCAAACAAGACCGCAACGTTCGTGGCGGTCCGAGGTGAAGAGACGGCATACCCGGTGCCCTATAGGGTATGGACGCCTTCTGGACGGTTTGATCGCGACTCAGCTTCGCTGGCGACCGTCCGTGAGCGGACATCAGCCCGCGAGCTAAAAGCTCGACCGTCGAACTCCGGAAGACGTGGGTCATTCTGGACGATCTCAGACGCCCACCTGCCGGACGAGGAGCGGATAGCCACTTCCCCCTACCGCGCGCGGCGTGGCGTCGAGACAGGGCTGGAGAGTGTGTATCGGGTTCGTCCCCTTGGAGCCCCCACTGGCGGGCGAATACTGGTTGAGAATATCCGGGACCGAGCTCGAAGGCCCGTCCAGTCCCGAATCGCCGAGATAGAGACCTCCCGGCTGTTTCCATACGTATCTGGCGCAAGCATCACGCGTTGGAGAGCCGTCTCGCCCGGCCTCTATCTGGTGCCCCACACACATGAGACGGGCATAAGGCCGATTCCCGAGGAAGTCATGCGGCGAGACTTCCCAAAAGCGCACGCATACCTCGGCTCGTTCAAGGCGGAGCTAGAAACTCGGCCCATACACCGCAGATGGGGACGAGCTAATCCCTACTATGCACTCTACGACATCGGCCCCTATACGTTTGCTCGTTGGAAGGTCGTTTGGAAGAGAACGACACGCAACTTCGAGGCAGCGGTCGTATCGACGCTCGACGTCAGCGGGTGGGCGGCAACAGTTGTACCGAACGGAAAGGTAATGATGATTGGCTTCGACGACGAGGACGAAGCCCATTATGTGTGCTCCGTTCTGAACAGCAGCCAAGCTCGTACACGCATCAACTCGGCTATCTCCAGCGAAGCGCACGGCGAGGTTCTGGACCTTGTCGATCTTCCGCAATTCGACCCCAGCAATGAATTACACAACGGCCTCGCGCATCAGGCGAAGCGATGCACGGCGGCGGTGGCTAGCGGCGCCACCAACACCCTCGATTCCCTCGAACTGCAGGTTGACACACTCGTGGCCCGGCTCTGGGAAAGGACTGCCGCGCAGGCCTGAGCACGCGGGGACGGGTCTTGGAGCGCTCTATCTGGGCGCCCTACCCGCACCGATCTCCCGCAGACAGCGCGCCATTTCGCGGACGACATCGACCTCACCCCGCCCGACGGCCGTCCACTCGCGGCTCCGGCCGCCCGCCTTCGGACGTTCAGTCGGGTCGTAGGCGTACTGCTCCCATGGGTTTGAGGCCATCTCCTCGTGGAGGTAGGGATCACCGACGCGCCATCCGAGCCAGGCGTTGGCCTCGTCGAGCTCAGCCCAGGCCCGCTCGAGGTCGGTCACGGACGCCCGGAGAGCGAAGCCTGTAGCTGATCGGCCAGTGCCCGTGTGGCCTCGATGGCCTGACGGACGAAGGCCGAGCGGACGCGGATGCGTCTGTTCAGCGTGCCCTCGCCGGTCTCTTTGATGTAGCGCGCGTCGGCCACGCCGCCGTTGTGCTCCAGCGCGTGCCGGCGGGCAAACATCAGCTTCACTACCTTGACCGTCTCTTCGTCCAGGCCCCTCAGCGGGTCGGCCTTGAAGCTCCTCTTCCACTGCTTGCGTAACCGCTCGGCGTTCTGCCAGGGGTTGTCCCCAGGCTGCACGACGTCGGCCCGGGCGTGGAGTTGCTTGGCAAGGTTCTGGAGCGCCGCGACGATCCGCTTCAGGGCGTCCTCGACGGCTGCCGTCTGCGCACCGCCGGCAATCCGCTCAGGCGACATCGCGTCGGCGTCGTCGAGCTGACGAAGGGTCGCGGCGAGGTTATCGTCGAAGATGGCGCGCGGCGGTGTATCCGGCCCGCAGTAGGGGCAGGCGGCCAGGAGGTCGTAGATGACTGCCCGGTGGCCGTTGGGACAGTGGAACGTGCGCAGCGTGGCGCGCTCCTCGTAGGTGGGCAATGGCCGCGTCGGAGGCGGCGGCGAGATGGTGGTGTTGTAGGTCAGGCTGAAGCCTTTGCCCTTGACGGTCCGTCCGCCCATGTCGCGCAGGAAGTCGGCGATCGCGGCGTGGGCCATAGCCTCCACCGCCTGCCGCTGGCCGGCCTGAATGCGGTGCACCTGATCGAGGGTGCCAAAGGCGTCGACCCCGCCCGTGTGGGCACAGGCCGGGCAGGTCAGCTGGCTGCCCGGAGCAGCCAGGAACTCGTCTTCGTAGAGCTTGAAGTAGTTCCGGCAGTCGGGGTTAGGACACTCGCGGCCAAAGGTGCCGTCTTCGTCGCGTAGCAGCGCAATCTTGGTCTCGTAGCCCGTCGCTGTCTTGCGCAGCGGCGACATACCGAGCGGCGGCCGGAAGCGCTGAACCATAACGCCGAGATTACGCGCTACGCCGTGGCGCGTGGGGAGAGTCGTGCGCTTCCTGCTACGCACGCCCGCTCGGGCCTGTCCACACCGGCCGTCATTCTCGTGGACGAAGTTCGTGGATAGGTGGCTATCGAACGCCTGTTCTATCTGGGATGCTGGATCGCTCGACGGTCTACCCGCGACGGCCGGCCCGGGCTCCCCGGGCATCACTGTAGGGGGACGCAACCGGAGGGGGAAAACCTCCCGTGCGCAAGCTCGACTCGCTGCTGATGCGCGCCGACATCATCCAAGTAGAAGAAGACCGCCCGGACCTCGATCACCACATCGTGCGCGGCCTGTACCTGCGGTTCGTGGATTGCCAGGACCGCCAGCCCGACTTGGACGAGTTCCGCGAGTACGTCGACCGCATCACCTCGAGCATCGACTGGCTCGACCTGCACAACATCTTCTCGCCGCACGCGCCGACGGTAGAGGAGCTTGCCGCGCACGACGGGACCTCGATCGATGGTGGGCGCGTCGCGGCGCCAGGTGCGCGGTCAGCCATCACGAGCCATCCGCGGCGACCGGGTCGACCCGGCTGGACACCCGAGCTCTTCTGGGGCCGCTACCGGGATGCCTGCTCGCGCTCGACGCAGCCCTGTACGTACCGCTCGGTCGCCCGCGTCTTCGACAGCCTCGACGGCGAGCGGGGCATCGATCCCGACCACCTGCGCAAGCTCCTGCGCCGCTACGGCCCGCCCCCGCCGTAGGCGATGGGCGTGGGTATCGCACCGGTGCGAAACCTAGATAAGTGCCCATAAGACACCGGATTGCACCCCTGTTTCTGCCCGCTCCCTCTGGTCCACGCTCGTTGCCGTGGGTGACTACACCGTCTACGTCCCGGACGAGCTCAACGAGCGGCTGCGCGAGCTGGCCTTTGCCCAGCGCCGCCGCCCTCGCAGCCAGGCGGAGGTCCTGCTCATGGACGCCATCAGGCGAGCCGGCCAGGACAGCGATCGAGATCTCGGCTCCCTCGCGGCCGCATTTGAGGCCGAGGGCCAGCGCTGGTTCGCGCAGGCGGACAGGCACTCCACCAGCCTGACGCGCCGTCTGCTGCTGCAGACGCGCGGCGAGGCGTGGTTCCAGGCGGCGTCGCGAGTGCGCGCCGCCATCTCCTCTCAAGCGCGGACGGCGGATGAGCCGCCGACCGCCGCATAGCAGCGCAGCGGAGACGCAGGAAGGGAACGAACCCGTGGCTCTCATCACCGTCAGTCAAGGCAAGCGCGAGGGCGCGTTCGGTGGTCCCGACGGCGCCTATCAGGCGACGCTCGTCGCCATCGAGGGGCCCCGCCCGGCGACCAACTCACGGACGGGCGAAGAGTTCAGCCTCCTCGACTGGGTCTTCGCCATCGAAGGCGCACCCGACGATGCGTGCCTGGTGTGGGCGTCCACGTCGGTCGCGTCTGGCCCGAAGTCCAAGATGTACGGCTACCTGACCGCTCTCCTGGGCGGCCGAGCGCCGGCGGTCGGACAATCCTTCGAGGCTGCCGACCTGGTAGGCCGGCAGGCGCTGGTCACGATCCGCCGCGACGAAGACGGTTGGCTGAAGGTCGAGAACGTGTCGGCCATGCCGGCTGCCGTTCCGCCGCAGCCAACGCCAGCGGTCGTCACGCCGCCTGCGGCACCGCAGGTCAACGGCGCACACACGCTGCGCCAGCGGCTCGCGCAGGCGCAGCCAAAGCAAGACCTCCCCTTCTAGTCGGCCTCCCCCACTCGAGATGGGCGCCTCGCCCGAGGTTGTTGCCGCGGCGCTCGAGCAGGTCGAGCTGGGCTTCGCCGTCTTCGCCCTGGGCGTCGACAGCAAGGTGCCGGTGACCGAGCGCGGCTTCAAGAACGCCGCGCGCGACCCGGCCTGGGTTCGCACCCAGCTGTCGGCGCCTTCGGCCGGCAACTACGGCATGACTGGCCCGAAGACGCTGCACAGCCGGTGCTCGGCTTCGACCTCGACGACGGCCGCGACGGTCGCGAGCGGCCGTGGCAGGAGCGCCTGACCGAGCTCATCAACCAGCACGGCGCCCTGCCGCGGACCAAGGCGACGGCGACGCCGTCTGGCGGCCGCCACGCCTTCTACGGTTGGCCGCCCGACGTCCACATCCCGCCCGGTGACGAGCTGTTCGGCTTCACCGTCCGCTGGCCCGGCCGCGGCTACCTGGTCGGACCTGGATCATCGATCGCCGGGCGGCCATACGTCGCGCTTCCCGAACGGTCGATCGCGCCGCTGCCTGAGGCGTGGGTGGCGGCGGCCGTCGCATCGCACGGCCGGCGGCGCCTGGCGGCCGAGTCGCTGATCAAGGTCGGCGGCGGCTTCGTGCTGCCGGAGCGGATCCCCTCGGGTCGGCGCTACGCCACGATGCGCGACTACATCGCCTCGCGCTACAGCGCCGGCCTCGGCGACGACGAGCTATGGGCCCTCGTCCAAGCGGAGGTGGCGCCGCGTTTCGAGGTGACCAAGGCGGTCGACGAGCTGCGCGCCGACTTCGAGCGGGCGATGGCCAAGATCGCCGAGCGGCTGGGCCCACCGCAGCGTGGTCGGCGGGTCGAAGATGCCATCGCTGCCGTATCACCGATCCCGGTGCTCAACCTGGGCAACGTCGCCGTAGAGGCCGTGCGCTGGCTATGGCACCGCTTCCTGCCGGTCGGCGCGATCACCCTCTTCGACGGCAACCCGGGCGAAGGCAAGTCGACAATCGTCGCCGACCTCATTGCTCGCCTGACCCGCGGCGCCGAGTGGCCGGACGGCGCACCGGTCGGCGAGCCGGGCGCGGTCCTCTACGTGACCAAGGAGGACGACCCGGCCACGCAGGTGCGGCCGCGCATCGAGGCAGCCGGTGGCGATGCCGGACGGGTCATGTTCGTGGCGGCCGACCTGCTCTTTCCGCGCGACCTGCCCCGCTTCCGCGAGCTGCTCGAGGAGACCCGCCCGCGCCTGGTCCTGCTCGACCCGCTGATGAGCTACCTCGAGGGCAAGGTGCGCGCGATCAGCGACAACGAAGTGCGCGGTGCCCTGATGACGCCGCTCGCCGAGCTCGCCCGCGAGATGGGCTGCGCGCTGCTGGTCATCCGCCACTTCAACAAGGGCATCGGCCAGTCAGCGCTCAACCGCGGCGCTGGTTCGTTGGGCGGCTTGGCGGGCGCCGCGCGGATGGTGCTCGCGATCGCGACCGACGTGGAGTCGGACGACGACCGGGCGCGCGTGTTCGGCGTGGTCAAGACCAACTACGAGGCCAAGCCTCCGTCCCTCCGGCTGCTCATCGAGAGCGCCCCCGGTGGAGGGATTCGCGATGACAGTCAGCCGCGCCGCCTGGCTGGGCACCTCTGAGACGTCGGTCGGCGACCTGATGGAGCGCACCCGCGAGCAGCACCAGCAGATCGTCGATGCCGAAGAGGCGCTGCGCGACGTGCTCGCCGCCGAGCCGTTGGCGGCCAAGGCGGTCCAGGATGCGATGCGCGCGCGCGGCCATTCGCGCGCCAACACTTACGCAGCCGCGCGGGCGCTGCGGGTGCGCATCGAGCGGGTCGGCTTCCCCAGCCGGACGCTCTGGCGACTGCCTGATGGCGCCAGTCGTCCAGTCGTCCAGAAGGGCGAGACGACTGGCAGCACCAGTCGTCCAGTCGTCCAGAAGGGCGAGACGACTGGTACGACTGAGGACGACGGCCCGGCAGTCCTCGCGCGCGCGAATCGGTCCAGTACGACTATGACTGGGGATGACTGTGTACGACTGGACGGGGAAGAGCCAGTCGTCCCAGTCGTACACGTCCCGGTATCGCGCGCGCCGGCACGCGAGGACGCCCTTCCGATCCTCCGGTCGGACGGCAGTGCCTGGTGCCGGGACTTCCGTGCCCACCAGGCAAGCCACCGCGACGTCGCCAGCGACCCGGTGTGCCTGGTGTGTAGCGCAGCGGTGGGTGCGGCATGACGGCGCCGCGCATCACCGTCGCGCCGGGCCCGAAGAACGCCTGGACCGACCCCGAGTCGGGCCTGCGCTTCTACCGCTGGCAGGGTCGCGACCTGCCGTCGGTGACCAGCATCCGGCGCATGGCCGGTCTGCCTCACGGGCTGCACCAGTGGACGATCAACCAGGTCATCAGCCATGCCATCGACAACTGGCCGGCGCTGACGGAGCGCCTCGCGGGCGGCGACCCCGCGCAGCTGAAGCTCGTGCGCCACGAGCTGCGAACGGCGGCGACTGCCGAGCGCGACCGAGCGGCCGACCTCGGCACGGCCGTCCACGACGCGGCCGCAGCTGGCAAGTCGCCGCTCAAGGTGCCGCCCGAGGTTGCGCCGAGGCTGCGCCAGTACCTCGACTGGCTGGCCGTCTCGGGCGCCGAGATCCTCGGCTCGGAGTTCCAGGTGTTCCACCTCGGGCTCGGATACGCCGGGAGCTGCGATGCGCTGGTCCGCTTCCGCGACGGCTCGATCTGGGTCGTCGACCACAAGACCGGCAAGGGCGTCTACAGCGATCATGCCTTGCAGCTGATCGCCTACACGATGGCCGAGTTCGTCGGTGCCGACGACGTCGTCGACGAGCGGCTGACCGCCCTGCTTCGCCAGGTCGAGGGCATGGGCGTCCTCCACCTCGCCGACGACCACTGGGAGTTCCGCGCCGTGCGGCCAGACCCGGCAACGTGGTCGGCCTTCCGTGGCCTGCTCTCGTTCGCCACCTGGACGGCAGGTCACGGCACCGCTGACTCGTTCACCGTCGCGAGCCGGACCGGGCGGGAGGCGGCGGCGTGATCGATCCCGAGCGCAGCCGTCGCGGACGTTCTAACCGCCGGCGCGGGAATGACTGGGAACGCACTCTTGCGGCCGAGCTCGCCGGTCGGCGTGTCGGCCAGTACGGTGCCCCGGCGGATGTCCTGACCCCGCTTCTGGCGATCCAGGCCAAGTGCGGTCTCGCCTACCCGGAACGCCTCGACCGCTGGCTGCGCGCCATCCCTCGCACAGGCGGGCGCTTACCCGTCCTCATCGTTGGCGACGCCCCAGGCCCGGGATACCGCCGGCGGGCCCTCGTCGTTATGGAACTCGGCGACTTCCGCGACCTGCATGGCGAGGTCGGAGGGGTCCGATGAGGGACCTTGATGTCTCCCGCGCCCCGAGGGAACATGCCCAGCCCCCGGTCGGGGGAAGGCAGGCGACGGAGGTCAAGGTGACGGCGGTCGAGCGGAGCGACGGGCAGCAGCGCCTCGCTCGGGTCGCGGCCATCATCGCCGCCGACCGTGAAGGCCAGGCGAGGCGGGCGGCGTGAGTATCGCGCTCTACGCCAGAGTCTCGTCGGAGCGCCAGGAGCGCGAGCAGACGATCGACTCGCAGGTCGCCGCGCTGGAGGCCTTCGCGCTGCGCCTGGAAGGCACCATCGAACGCTACGCCGACGACGGCTTCCACGGCGGGACGCTCGAGCGCCCGGCGATGTCGAGGCTCCGCCAGGCCCTCGCCGCGGGCCTACACGAGGCCCTCGTCGTCTACGACATCGACCGCCTGAGCCGTGATCAGGCCGATCTTTACCAGGTCGTCTATCGCGAGGTCATCGGGCGCGGCGTCGCCCTCTACGTGGCCAAGACCGGCGCCCGCTTCGAGGACACCGCCGAGGGCGACGCCCTGTTCGCGATGTTCGCCGCCTTCGCCAAGATCGAGCGCCGGCGCATCGGCGAGCGCGCGCGGCGGGGCGCCAAGCACCGCGCCGCGGTCGAGGGCCGCAAGAACGGCGGCATCGCCGCCTTCGGCTTCGCCCTCGAGGACGGCCGCTACGTGCTCGTGCCCGACGAGGTGGCCTGGTGCCGGCGCATGAGCGAGTGGCTGCTCGAGGGCATCACGCCCGGGCGCATCGCCGAGCGGCTCAGCCTCCACGGCGTGGGTACTCGCTACGACACGCTCGGCATCGTGCGCAAGGGCTCGCGGCGCCTGCCCAACACCTGGTACCCCGACCAGGTACGGAAGGTGCTGACCGACCGCCTCTACGCCGGCGAGTGGGTCTACCACGCCTGGGATGGCAGCGAGGTGGTGGTCCCGGTGCCCGCGATCTTCACGCCGGCCGAGCAGCAGGCCCATCGGCTGCAGATCAGCCGCAACATCGCCACCCGCAAGCGCGCGGACGGACCGCTCAACATCCTGCGTGGCCTTGTCGTCTGCGGGAAGTGCGGGCGGCGCTACGTGGCCGGCTATGCCTCGTCCCAGCGCATCTACCGCTGCGGCGTCTGGCACCACCCCAAGCGACTGCGCGACTGCGCGAACAAGGGCTGGACCGCCAAGCGCCTAGAGGGGATCGTCTGGTCGGTCGTGGAGGCCTTCCTGCAGGATCCGGTGACCGCGCTCGCCGCGGTCGAGGCCCAAGGCCATGACACCGATCAGCCGGAGCTGCGGATCGCCCAGCTGGAGCGGCGCCTCGCGGAGCTGGACGCCGAGGACGCGCGTGTGCGCGATGGCTTCCGGCAGGGCATCTGGGATGCCGCCGGAACGCGGGCCGAGCTCGAGCGATCTGCCAAGGCCCGGAAACTCATCGACGACGAGCTCATCGAGATCCGGTCGCGGGTCGCGCACCGGGCGCGGATGGCGGACCTGGAGCAGGCCGCCGCCGAGCTGCGTGCGCACCTGCCCGTCCTGTCGCATGACGCTCGCGGCGCCGTGCTCGCCGAGCTGGTCGAACGCATCACCGTCACGGAGGGACTCGTGGAGATCCAGCTCATCGTCCCGACGAGAGAGACAGGCCAGGCGGTCCCAGGTGACCACGCTGTGGTACTCGGTGAAGGTTTAGACTGGCCGCATGATCAAGCAGCCCGTCGCCTACATCCGCAAGTCGAAGGTCACCAGCGATCGGCACGTGAGCTGGGACGTGCAGGAGCGCGAGGTCCGCGCACTCGCGGCGCGCCACGGGGACAACGGCGAGCGCCTGGTGCTCCTATCCGACTGGTCGAAATCGGGCCGAGCCGGCAAGACGCATCTACGCGCCGACTACATGCGCTTGAAGTCAATGATCAGCGAGGGCAAGGTCTCAGCGCTGTACGGCTACTCCCTCTCGCGACTTGGCCGGTCGGTCTCCGAACTGAGCAACCTATTCGACGTCTGCGCGGAGCGTAAGGTGCCCGTCCGGCTCGTGGTCGACTCCATCGACACATCAACAGCGTCGGGGCGGATGATGGCCAACATCCTGAGCAGCGTCGCGCAGTTCGAGGCCGAGGTGGCGGGCGAGCGCATCGCCGATGCTCTCCGCGTTCGACGTGATCGAGGCGACGTGCTCGGCCTGCCGCCCTACGGCTACCGGCTGGTCAACGGTCGGCTCGAGCCCAACCCCGACGAGCCCTTGCAGCCGATCATCGACGCGTATCGCGCCACCGGCTCGGCATTCGCGGTCGCACGGGCGCTTAACGAGGCGGGCTTGCGCACGCGGCGGGGACGCCTATGGAGCTCCAAGGTGATCGGCGACGTGCTTCGACGCGAAGGTCTCACGACCCGCCGTCGTCCGCGACCTGGGGCGAAGGCCGAGGCCGACTGGATTACCTATCAGCTGCTGCGCTGTCACTGCGGCAACACGATGACCCCAATGGATCGACGATCGCCCCGGGTAACGTGCTGGCGATCACGGCACGATCCCGAACATTCGCGACCGTTCGGTATCGCCGAGAGCAAGCTTCTACCGGCCATTCGAGCCGAGGCTGACCGCTTTGACCCGGACGTAGACATCCTTCAGGACGAGCAGGACAGCGAACGCCTGCAGGCCATTGGCGCTCGACGTGAGCGCGTGATCGACCTGTTCGTCAACGGCATCATCGACAAGGCCGACCGTGACCGCCGACTGTCGGCGCTGGATGCGGAGGCGGAGATTGTCGAGACAACGACCAGGCTGCGCGCGGTTCCTCAACGCATCGACTGGGACCGCTGGTCGGCGAGGGAAATCAACAACGTGCTTCGTGTCTACTTCGACCGGATCGAGCTCGGCCCTGACCTAATGCCGACTCGCTTCGTATGGCGCCTGCCGGCCGAGTACCTGACGTGACATCCGTCTACTACGCGATCGCCGGAGAGCCTCATGCCACGCTGCCCGAGGGCGTCGAGGACTGGCAGGCGGGCCTTCGGTATGCCGTCCTCCCCTGGCGCTGCCCGCAATGCGACCAGCTCGTCGCAGAGATGGTCATCACCATCACCAAACGGTGCATGACGGTGCTCACCACCGGGCCGGCAACGCGACAACCAAATGCCGACCGCGATGGCCTTCCCTACTACGGACCCACCAAGCGAGCCATGCGCGGCAAAACACCGCGGCGACATCCAGAACGCCTGGCTCATGCTTCGTTCCTTCGTGCTCGGCGGGATCCGAGCAGTTCCGGTGCAGACTACGTAGGCAACTACGACCCGATCGAGCACACGACGTTCGACACCATCTGCGATAACTGCCCGCTGCGTGTGCGAATCCAGCTGCCAGAGCGCTAGCAGCGCTGCTACACTCATAGGCGTCTAGGCACCCGGCCCGGTCGCCGAGCGCGACCTCATCGGGGAAAGTTCCGCAGGTGCGCCTGCGTGGAGGCTTTCCTACATGCCGGGAGCGATCCCCACCAAAGACCCCGTGAAGGTCATGGCTGGCCTTCAGGGTGCCCGCCGACGCTGGGGCGAGCCGCGCGTCCTGCGACTTACCGACCTCGATCCTCGCATCCGTGAAGCCGTCTTGGCCCTCGTCAGGGCCGACGAGGCCGCCAGGCAGGCGGCGGAAGGCGGGCAAACATGAAGCCCGCCCAGATCACTCCGAGCGGGCCGTCAGACAGCCCTGATGCTAGCACTCGCCAAGCCCTGCGATCGGCCATCAACGCCGCGGTGTTCGAGCTGCGCGAGGCCAAGGCGCGTGGCGATGCCCACCGCGCTGCGCAGTGGGCCCTCTTCATTAACGAGACGACGAACATCATCATCGGCGAGCAGCGGCGCCGGAGGCTGCCGTGAGCGCGCACGAGGCTTCTCCGGTCGACGTTCGGACGCTGAGCGACAACGACTTGGCCGTACTGGTCCTCCAGGGCGAAATGAGGTTCAGCGACGAGCCCGTCGACCCGCTGGCCGTGGCGGCCAGGGACGAGCAGTACCGCCGGATGCACGTCGAACCGCGCCATCGCCGCCGCATGGACGGGATCGAGCGAGCGAAGGCTGAGGCGGGCTCTCCGCCCGTTCTGCTCGACGTGGAGAAGTACGAGCGTCCCCGGCTGCTCGATCCGCGCGTCTGGACGGTCTGTGAGCTGGCCGCCCTCCCGAGCGCGGATGAGGAGTACGTCATCGCCAACGGCATCCTCACCCGCGGCGGGAAAATGCTGGTCTACGCCAAGTCAGGCGCCGGCAAGACCACGCTGCTCGACTTCCTCGCCGGGCCACTGGCGACCGGGAAGCCGTTCCTCGGCCGGTTCGAAATCGACCGGCCTCGGCGCGTCCTGGTCGTTCAGGGCGAGCTCTCGATCGCCGAGATGGCCTCACACGCGCAGCAGCTCGTCGGTGCCGGCTTCGACTCCGACAACCTGATGTTCGCGCGCATGACCGACCTCAAGCTGCCTGACGGTGAGCAGCGGTTGCGCATGCTGATCGGCGCCACGGGCGCCGAGGTCGTGGCCTTTGACCCTTGGTATCGGCTGTTCAGCGGCGAGTCGTCGGACAAGCCAGAGAGCGTTGGGGCCATCTTCGACGTGTGCGACCGTCTGCTCAATGCCAACCTCATCGAAGCGGCCATCGTCGTGCACCACGCCAACGTGACCGGCCTGCGCACGGCGGGCTCGTGGATGTTTGAGGGCTGGCCCTCGACGATCCTGCGGCTCGAGAAGGTCGCCGGCGTTCCCCACCAGCGCATCCTCACGTTCGAAAAGGTGCGTGCGCCGTCGTCAACGCTGCTCGACGAGCGCCTACAGGTTGCGCTCGGCGAGCAGGGCTACCTGTGCGTCGACGTGGCCGAGCCGTCGACCGGCGCCGGGCCGATGTTGGCCGTCCAGATCGTGCGCGATGCCGGCGGTCAGCTGCATCGCAAGGACCTGCTGGCCAGGTTGATGACGGTCGGCCGTGTCAAGGAGCGGGCAGCCAACAAGTACCTCGGGGAAGCGGTCCAACAACGGCTGCTTGAACCGGTGGCCGATGGTCAGCAGAAGCTCTACCGAGTGGTCACGGAGGACCCGTCGTGACCGTGCACTACTCGTGCACTAGTCGTGCACAGGTCGACTTGTGCACCCCCCCTTATATATCCCCCCCTGTGCACAAGTCCGACCGTGCACTTGTCGTGCACAGGTCGGACACCCCGACCTGTTCCTCGGAAGGGACGGGTAGTAGGCCGAACCCGCCCGTGACTCGCCGCTGCACGCTGCCGGCTGACCGTGGCGCATGCATCCGCCGATGGCAGCGGAGGGCGGCCGCATGAGCGTCGACGCGCTGGTGTTCCTGATCGCCGGCTGCCTGCTGCTCTACCTGATCTTCGAGCAGCTGTTGCGGCCGCGTCATGGAAGGGACGACCAGGAATGAGCTATCACCGCTGCGCTGCCTGCAAGGAATGGATGACCCCCGGCGAGGCAATCCGCGCCACCGAGCGGCAATCCGGCCGCGAGTACCTCGTCCACCGGCCAGGGATCAACGGCGGCTGCCTGATCACGGTCGGGCCGCGCCAGCGAACGGCAATCGAGCTGCTCGACCCCAGGGCAGCCCGGCTACTAGATGCGGCCGGCACGTCCGGCCACGCTTCGGCCCCGGTCGGGAGCGAAAGGGCAGGCGTCCCTGGAGCTCCCGGCCGGACTACCTGAAAGGACTGACCCATGCCAACCATCCGCGTGATCACCGACCGAGGGCAGAAGCCCTCCACGGTCCGCGTGCTGACCGACAAGCAGCCGGCCGAGCCCAAGAAGGAGACCAAGAAGTGACCCTGTTCCGACCGCCCAACGTGCGCGACCTGCTCAGGAAGGCGCAGGAGCCGTCCAGGGCCCCGCAGAGGCCCGCCAGGCAGCAACAGAAGCGGGCGCCGGCGGTGGTCGACCTGCTCAACTACCACGAGCTGTTCGCCGCCAGGCGCGAGCGCATCCCCGGCCGCCTGACCGGGCAGTCGCCTCTCATCGCGCCGACCGAGCTGATCGGGGCAGCGGCTGAGGCCATGGACCATGAGGTCCGGCAGGAGGCTGGCAGGCTGCTGGCCGCTCACGCGCCCTACCGCATGACGGGCGTTACGCCGGGGGAACCACCGGCCCGCGGCCAGGCGGCCATCGTCGGCCGGGTGGCCAGGGCGGGCTACACCTGGCAGCTGACCCCCGACCGGGAGGCGGTGGCCGTCACCAGCCGCGATGGGCGCTCGACGCGGGAGGCCAACGAGGCCATCGCCCTCGTGACCCCGTTCCTGCTCGCCGATGCCCGTTCCGAGGTGCTGCGCTGCGCGTTCTGCGATGAGCCGGCCTGGACGATCGCCCTGGGCGGCGCCGTCGTCTGCGAAGGGCACCTGGCGTGAGCGGCGACGAGGGGCAACCAGATGAGGGCCGGCCCGCCGGTCCGGGGCATCTCACGGCACGGCACGGGCTGGCAAGCGTCCGGCCCGGCCGTGTCGCCCAATCCCGAGAGGAGAACGTCGCATGAGCTTCGCAATCCGATCCACGTCGACGGCACCGATACCGCTCGAGAAGGTCCAGCTGCTGGGCAACGTCGGCGGCGATGACTACGGCGTCATCAACGGCCGCGAGTACGTCATCCCGCCCACCCTCTCCGACGAGCCTGGCACCTGGGCCGAGCGCCGGGGGGCCGTCGTGCTCAGCGTCCCCCGCTACGAGACAGACAACGGGCGCCGCCTCGAGACGGGCCGGCGCTTTCGGCGGGGGCTCGAGGTGGAGAAGGGCACCTATGCCCGGTTGCGGGAGGAGGCCCAGGAGGCGGAGGCGCGCAAGGATCGGGCGAACCGCCCCCTGCCGGTGGATGCCCTGGCCAACATCCTGGCCCTGCGCCAGCGGCTGCCGCTGTACATCCAGCCGACGCTCGGCAGCGGCGACTCGCAGCCGCCTCGAGCGGTCGACGCTCCCCGCGTGAAGACCAACGGGGCTTTCGTGGAGGGGCGCCCTCGACCGCGGGGGGCCCGTGAGCTGGTGGGGGAGCTGCAGCGACAGGGACTGGCCTTCGAGCTGGCATCGTCGGGCAAGCTGCTGGTCGGTGCCCCGCGCGGGCGCCTGCGCAATGACCAGCTCGAGGCTGTCGCCCAGGCCGAGCGGCTTATCGTCGGCGTGCTGACCGGGCAGCCGGTGCGCTGCGAGCTCGACCACGGCAAGAGCGACGCGCCAGAAGCCGTGACCATCGCGCCGATCAACGTCGCCGTCTGCGAGCGATGCCTGCGCGAGCGCGAGGTCGGAGCGTGAGCGAGCGACTGCGCGACGAGTGGCGACGTGACGGCGGTTTTTTAGTCAGCGGCAACGCTGCGGACGCCCCTGCTCCGGAATCCCTCCCCCCGGTCCCGCTATCCGCCGAGAGGCGCTGCCAAGAGCCGGGCTGCGACGAGCAGCCCTACGTCTCGCCCGCGGGCTACCGAAAGAGCCGCTGTGCCCGCCACAGGGCCGCTCAGAGGCGGCCTGAGGGCAGTTCCGCCCGCAATCCCGCGTACTGGCATCTCGACGCCCTCGAGGGCCGCTGAGGTGCCGCACCAGCGCAACCCACGCGACCGCAGCCTGATCGCCACCGACCGCCGCGCCTGGTCGCGGCTGCGGGCACGGATCATCGTCCGCGACAAGGGCATGTGCCAATCGTGCGGCGCGGCCAACGCTGCCGAGGTCGACCACATCGTGCCCCGGTCAAAGGGTGGCGGCGACGAGCCGCACAACCTCCAGCTGCTGTGCCACCAGTGCCATGCCAAGCGGCGCCGGCTGAGCGCGGCCGATGTATGGCGCGGCGGGCTGACGGCGGACCACTCGAGCTTCGTGCGGCGGCCGGCCACGGACGAGCCGGCGCTCTACCCCGTCCACAACTGCGGCACGCCTGAGCTGCCGTCGATCCGCGGCAACATGCAACTGCCCCGCTGGGAGGGCGAGGGCTGCCCGCCAGGCTGCCCCCAGGCCATCGGCTGAGGAGTAGACTCGCCAGGGGGCTGACCGCGCTGATTCAGCGCAGGTTTAACCCAGGAGCGGGGGAAGCCGCTTGGGACTGGTAGGGTGGCTGGTCGACCGCGAAGGCAGACGAAAGAGTAGCGGGCTCGCGTACTACCGGATGTGGCCCGTCCAGCGGAAGGGCTCGAACCTATACGTGCACCGTGACCAAGGGTACAAACCGCTGGAGCCGACGGGCGAGTACATACGAGCCGACACCCTAGCCTTCGAGTTCATCGAAAAGTGGGAGCGCCACTACTACATCCCTACCGTACTGCTTGAGTCGGGAAGCGTGGTCACCATATCTCGCTCGCAGCTGCTGATGGACCTACTAGAGGGGAGCTGAGCGTTAGACCCGGCGGCCTTTTTGGTTTCCCGCTTGCCAGTAGTTGGGAGCGGCGGTAGAACACGCGGTGTCCAGAACCTGTGCAGAGGAGGCGGGCGGTTCGCGTGTCCGAAACCATCACCGAGCTTCGAATGCTGACCGACGAGGAGCTGGTCCAGCGACACGATCGTTTAGCAACACACACCGTTGTTGGGACTTCCCACTACCTCGAAGAGTTGCGACGGCGGGATGCGGCCCGCAACGAACACCGGATGATCGCGCTTACCGAGCACGTCCGGCTCCTCACTCTCGTCATCACCGGCCTGACCCTTGCCAACGTCGTCCTGGTCGGCTGGGCTCTATTGGCGCTTTAGGCCCCGGACGCTGCCGCTTGGCCAGTGGTCTCCGTCGCGGCGTGGCCCACCGACCCTTGCGATCTAGATGCCAACGGCCGTAACATTCTTTTCGCTTCGTCTCGAGAGGGTAGGGTGAGGGGCAGACTTCGGGGCTCAAGTCGCTGGCTGCTTGTTTCCATACTCGTCGTTACAGGGTGCAGCCAAGGATTGTCGGATGCTGCGTGGGTCTGGTGTCAGGAGAACTACTACTCCGGCGTCAGGCAGGCTGCGATCCGTCTTGGGCTTATGTCAGCTCCACAGTGGGAAGCCGACTTTGGATTTGACTACGGTCCGAACTACCAACTCCTACGTTCTCATCCAGCGTTTGTGCGGGTTTGCCATGAGATCTACTCCGCCGCGCGTAAACCGGCCCCCGGAGACGGCCAAACGCTGACTGACGCGGAGTTCGACTGGTGCTATCTGACCGGCGCCAAAGATGACCCCGTCAGGGGCGAATACAATCTCGATCAGACCGCGGCCGAACTTGGCCTGTTGAAGCGCAACCAGTCCGGACGGGGTAGGCCAACTTGGGAATGGCACGGCAGCCATCCCCAATCCCATCCGGACTTCATACGGGCATGTAACGCCGCGTTTGAGAGCCGGTGACTGGCGGCGACCATGACCCGGCCGTCTTGGCGTACTAGGGGCGCCGTGAGCGCCCGATAAGTGACAGTGAAGCCGGCGCGGCTAGGGTCGACCCTGCTGCTGACCTACACCCGCCCGGAGGCCTGAACGTGAGCGATCGTCACCTAGCCTGGGATGAGCTGACGGCGGCCACGCCGCCAGGCTGGCAAATCGGCCGGCCTAGCTACCACCACGAGCGCGACGAGTGGTTGCTGTACGCCTTCGACCCGGCCGAGCGCCCCGTCGTGGGTAGGCGCTCGAGGGAGTGGCAGGCTGTGGCGCCGACCGAGGAAGGGGTCATCCGCGAGATGGCCCGCTGCCTGCGCGAGATCGGCAAGGGCCGCTGGCCTAGGTAGCTTACGGACCCTCGGTGCCTGGGAACGTGGGCGCTGTGGACTTGCGAATGAGCACGTAGAACTTCCGCGCGGCCACAATTTCAACGATCAGTCCGATGGGCCCTTTATAGGGGAAGCGAATGAGCGCAACCCGTCGAGAGGCCCGCAAGGCTGGGGGAGTCGGGGCTTCAGATCAAGTTGCCGGTCTTGGCTCGATTGCACCTCTGGCAGAGCAGTTGCAGGTTGCGAGCCGTGTTCGAGCCACCTTTGGAGAAGGGGATGATGTGGTCGAACTCCAGGAGCTGTCGGTCCCCGCATTTAACGCAGGCGCCGCCGTCTCGCTTCCAGACAAACATCTTGACCTCATCGGAGATCGTTTCTCGCCTGCGTGCCGCCGGTGAGACCACCGAGGCCGGGGTAGGTGTACGGTGTCGCGAAGACTCGCTGCGCCATTCGTCAAGAATTCGTTGCCTCGCTCCGGGCACCTGGCTCGTGTCCGACTCGCAGTACTTGCACAGCACGATCAGGTCGCTTGCCATCGGGCCCCGCCCTGTGGGCTCGGCCTCTACCCAGGCAAAACGGAGGAAGACAGTGGTCTGACAACTCAAGCAGCCCCCCGAGTTCCGGCTCATTACGGCTGCCCTGACCTTGGTTGGGATACCCTCGATGTTGGCATCGACCAGCAGGTCGCCCTCTGTAGATTGCGAGCGCGGTACGTCGCTGGCGGCCTGCTTCGCCTCAGCCGCAGGCCGGCGTTGGAGGGCAGAAGACAGCGGTCGAGGCCAGTCCCACTCAGAACCCTGAAGCGTGAACATCGATACGGTTCCGCACTTGCCGCACTTGAAATTGTGGTGTCGAGTCACTGACTTCTTCCGGTAGTCCTTTGGC
This sequence comes from Candidatus Limnocylindrales bacterium, assembly GCA_035540555.1. Taxonomy (GTDB): domain Bacteria; phylum Chloroflexota; class Limnocylindria; order Limnocylindrales; family CSP1-4; genus JALYGJ01. Next base: position 48,241 of record DATLGJ010000010.1, read on the forward strand.
CCAACGTGGCGTATCGACACATCACGCATCTCGACTCCCACAGGTTGCCAGCCTCGCCACCCGGGCGCCTCAAGGCAAGCCGGACACTCACTTGCTCCCGACCCGCGTGCCCGCGGGCGCCGCCCGCATGCCGCACCTGAGAGCCATCCACATCCATGTGGACCAATCAACTGTTCAGCATCACGCGAAGTTGGGTTCACGGGATCATCATCATGTCACGGTACGCCTGCCTCAGGGCCGACGACACCACACTCGCGCTGCCCTCGTCCTGCAATAACCCTATGAGCTGTGGCCCGGCCGCCCTCGCGGGCTGCGCCCTCGGCCCGCCACGACACGTCCGCGAGATCGCCCGGTGTCTGCGAGAGATCCGCGAGGCCGCTGGCCGAGGTAGGCTAAACCTACACCTTGCAGTGGTATTCCGTCTTCTCGCCTCCGCCGCGATAGTCGTTGGTGGCGATCGAGAACGTCGTGACCGACTTGCCGCTGGCGAGCTTGCGCAACTCGGGGGGTCTGGTCAGACGGCCGACGATGGTGACCCTGTTCATTTGCCTGAACCTCCGGGCGGACGGCGGGATCTCTTGACCCGGTCACCCTAGCCGGAGGGGCTGGTCGGCCCGTTAGCGGCCGCTTAGCGCCGGCTTCAGGTCCGCTCGTGGATGGCCCGGGCAGCCGCGATGCCGGACTCCAGCGAGCCCTGGATCCACGCGTGGTACAGCGAGCAATGCTCGCCCGCGAAATAGACGCGGCCCTCCGGTCTCGAGATCGCGTCGTGCAGGGCTGTCTGCTGGCCCGGGGCGAAGAGCGCAAATGCGCCGCGCGCCCAGCGGTCCCCGTACCACGCATGCGAGTCCCCGACCTCGAACTCCTCGATGATGCCGGGGTGCAGCTGCTCGAGGTCCTCGAGGGCCTGCTCGACGCGCGTCTCCCTATCCATCGAGCCCCACTGCAGCGCGTCCTGACCCCAGGTATAGCTGGCCAGCAGCACTCCGCGCGTGGTCGACCGGTCGGGCGTGGGGTAGTTGACCCGCCGGATGGGCAGGTCGGTCACCGACGCGCCGCCGTAGATGCCGTCGTTGGCCTCCCACAGGCGGCGGCGAACCTGGATCAACACCTTCGTCGAGGCGTGATAGTTGAGCTGCCTGATCGCCCGCTCCTTCTCCCGCGAGAACCGACGCTCGACGGTACGCAGCACCGAGAACGGGACGGTGCAGATGGCGTAATCGCCGCGCAGCGAATAGCGGTCGGGGCCCTGGCGACAATGCAGGGTGATGCCGTCGTCGTCCTGCTCGATCGCGCGAACCTCGACCCCCATCCGGACGCGATCCTGCAGCTCCGAATAGAACGCGTTGGGCAGTCGGTCCATGCCGCCCTCGATCTCGACCATGTCCACATAGGCCCGGCCGAGGTCCTCGCGCAGTATCTCGACCAGTGCGTGGTGCATGTCCGACTCGAGGAAGTTCATCACCGCGTAGTACTCGATCGCTCCCTCCGAGAAGCCCTTCTCCTTGAGGAACTCGTAGAGGGAGTACTCGTCGTAGCGCCGAACGATCTCCTCCCACGCCTCGTCACCGGCCTGCTCGATCATCTGACGAATCTCCGAGGTCGCCTCCTGCCATAGATCCTCGGATGTCCGGCCACTCTCGTGCGCAGCCAGCTCGAAGGGCAGCCGGTGAGGTTGCTCGAGGGCCTCCTGCATGGTCATCCGCACGCCCCCGACGTGAACGAGGCCGCGGGGATTGCCGGTCACAAACTCACGCAGCGGCAGGCCAAAACGGCGGCAGTATTCGAGCGTCAGGGTGTGCGCCCGCGGTATGCGCATCGCGCCCGCTTCCGCGTACAGCCCGGGGGCAAAGGTGCGCAGCGTGTAGATCCGCCCGCCCACCCGGTTCTGCGCTTCGAGCACGGTGACCTTGTGGCCCTGCCGCTGCAGCTCGTGGGCCGCTACCAGGCCAGCGATCCCGCCGCCGATGACCAGAACCCTCTTGCGCTCGCCGGGCCGCTCTTCCAGGCCTGCGGTCGGAACGGTCAGCACCTCTGCCGAGGGCGGCGGCGCCAGGTCCGGCGGAGGCTGGGGCATGGGATCGATCTCGTCGTCGAAGGGCGATGCCTCTGCGGCGGCTTTTCCCTCCCCCGTGGCTCGCTGGTCACTCACGGAATAGCTCCCTTCTGGGCAGGCCGGTGCGCTGGGCAACCTCGCGAGCGGCCGATGACCTGCTCGCTCCCTCCCGCACCAGGCGGCCGACCTCCACCCTTGCCTCCTCCAGGCCGACGGAAGGCGCCGCCCGATCGGCTTCCGCCCCGCCGACGACGATGGTCACCTCCCCGCGGACGGGGTGCTCTGCGGCCCAGTCGGCGAGCTCGCCCAGCGACCCGCGACGGACCTCCTCGTGCAGCTTTGTCAGCTCGCGACAAAAAGCCGCCCTGCGCTCACCACCACACGCCGCCGCGAGGTCGGCCAGGGTGCCCGCGGTGCGTCCGGGCGCCTCGAATAAGACGGTCGTGCGCTGGTCGACGCAGATGCGCGCGAGCGCCTCCCGCCGCTCCCGACCCCTGCGTGGCAGAAAGCCTTCGAACCCCCAGCGAGCGGCCGGCAACCCGGCGGCGACGAGCGCCGCCAACACGGACGATGGTCCGGGCACGGGCACTACCCTGCCGCCTCGTTGGGACCATTCGGCGACGAGGTCTTCACCCGGGTCGCTGACCAGCGGCGTGCCGGCGTCCGTCACCAGCGCCAGGTCGGCGCCGCCGGCAAGATGGCGCAGCAGCTGCTCGCGACGAGCCGGGGCCGACTGAGCGTGGAAGCTGGTCAGCGGCGTTGCTATGCCGTGCCGCGCCCACAAGCGCCGGGTGAGGCGCGTGTCCTCCGCCGCCACCAGCGGCACGGACCGAAGGACCTCGAGAGCGCGGAGCGTTATGTCGCCCAGGTTCCCGATCGGGGTGGCGACCACGTATAACGTTCCGCCGGTGTCTGACACGCTCCGTCGACGCTCAGCCGGACGGCCCCGGCCGTCGGCGCGGGTACAGATAGTCGACGCCGGGCGTACGCAGCGACAGCTTGGCAACAGGGGCCATCTGCCGCTTGAACTCCGAGCCCGCAATCAGCCGTTCGACCCGGACGATGTTGGCAGGCTCGAAGCCCATCGCGCGGAGGCCGTCCCGTCCTCGTCGCCGATCGACCAGCCAATGGAGGATCCGGTCGATCTCGGCGTAGCTGAGCCCAACCTCCTGCTCGTCGGTCTGGCCTGCCCACAGGTCGGCGGTGGGTGCCTTGCGCAGGATCGCGTCGGGCACGCCGACAGCCACGGACAGTTGGCGCACCTGGCTCTTGAACAGGTCGCCGATGGGCTGGAGCGCTGCGGCATTGTCCCCGAAGATGGTCGTGTAGCCGAGCAACGATTCGGTCTTGTTGCTCGTGCCGAGCACGAGCCCGTTCCACGCGGCGGAGTGGTCGAACAGCACGGCCATGCGGGCTCGGGCGGCGAAGTTGCCAAGACGCAGGTGGCTTGGTTTATCGGAGCTGGCCAGCGCCCGGTCGAAGTAGCCATCGACGAGCGGGGTGATCTCGATCACCTTCGCCGCGCAACCGAGTTCTGCCACCACCGCCTCGGCGTCAACGCGCGAGGCGGGTGAGGAGGTCCGGTACGGCATCAGCAGGCAGAGCAGGTTAGCCGGGCCGATGGCCTCGGCGGCGAGGTACGCGACCAGCGCCGAGTCGATCCCTCCCGACAGCCCCAGCACTGCCCGATCGAAGCCCGTTTGGTCCATGTGGCTGCGGATGAAGCGCACGATTATCCGGCGCGCCATGGAGGTGTCGATCAGCAGCTCCTCGGGCAGCTCCCAGGGCACGCCGCGAGGCGACGGCGCTGCGGTCTGAGAGTCGTCAGCCACCGGGCCAGGTGTCATCAGGCAGGCCGCCGCCACTTCGGATCACCCGCTCGAGCTGGCGCAGCAGGAGCTCGGGCCGCTCGTCGCGCATGAGCGGCGTTGCGACACGCTGGCGGCGCACCTCATCGGTATCGATCTCAACGACGAAGAGCCCCTCGTCGTGGAGCGGCGCTCGGTACGCCGACTGACCGCCCGGGTCGACCACTTCTGAACCGCCCCAGAAGGTCACCGACTCCTCGACGCCGACGCGGTTGACGAAGACCACGTAGCTGCCGGTGAGCATCGCGTACGTGCGCAGCAACGGGCGCCAGGACTCTGCGGTCCCCAGCCCGCCCTCGACAGCCGCGGCCACGTCGCGCCCCGGCGACGAGGAGATGTTCACCAGCACGTGGGCGCCGTCGAACGCGTGGAGCAGCGGAACGCCGAGATGCCAGAAGTCCTCGCAGATGGATATGCCCATCCGCAGACCGAGCCGGCTGTCGACCGCCCTGAGCACCTCGCCGCCACCGAAGAACCGGCGCTCGTCAAACAGCCCGTAGCTCGGCAGATAGGCCTTGCGCACCACGTGCGCCACCCGGCCTTCCTCCAGCAGCGCGGCGGCAACGTAGAGCCGATGGTCTGCGGACTCCTCCACGAACCCGACCACCATGCTCAGGTCCGGGCCGGCGGCCTCCGCCAGGTCAAGCAGGCGCGGGTCGTCGGCGCGCATCGCCACTTCGGCATTGAGATCCTGCAGCATGTAACCGGTCAGGCCCAGCTCAGGAAAGACGAGCAGGTCGACGCCTTCGCCGCGCGCCTGCGCGAGCAGCTGGCGATGCGCTCGGACGTTGGCTTCCAGATCGCCCAGCCTGGCATCGATCTGGGCCATCCCCACGCGCAGCTTCGACATCAGGCCGAGTCTAGCCCGGGGCAGCTCAGTGCGGCAGGACCTCGTCGGGCTGCGAGGGCACCGCCGGCTCATTCGGCACTGAGGTCAGCGGCTGGCCTCCGCCATCGACCGCAGTGTCGAGGGCCGAGCTATGCGCGCTCGCCGCTTCGACGAGGCTGTTGCGGCGCTCGAGCGGAATGAGCTCCTCGGAGAAGTGACAGGCCGCTGCGTGGCTGGGCCGCAGCTCGCGCAGCATCGGATCGTCAGTCACGCAGCGCTCGGGATTTCCCAGCTCGCGGCGCAGCCAGCAGCGAGTGTGGAAGCGACAGCCACTCGGCGGATTGACCGGCGAGGGGACATCACCGCGCAGGATGATCCGCCGGCGCTTCGTCTCGACCCTTGGGTCAGCGATCGGCACGGCACTGACGAGCGCATGCGTGTACGGGTGGAGCGGCTCGCGGTACAGGTCAGCGGACGACGACAGCTCGACCACTCGACCCAGATACATGACCGCGATCCGGTCGCTGATATGGCGCACGACCGACAGGTCATGAGCGATGAACAGGTACGTCAGGTTGAACTCGCCCTGAAGCTCCCGCAGCAGATTGACGATCTGCGCCTGGATGCTGACGTCAAGCGCCGAGACCGGCTCGTCGGCAGCGATGAAATCGGGCTTGACGGCCAGCGCCCGCGCGATGCCGGCACGCTGTCGCTGGCCGCCGCTGAACTCATGCGGGTAGCGATTGATCGCGTTCTGCGGGAGGCCCACCACGTTGACCAGCCGGCGCACTTCATCGCTGGCCGCCTTGCCACGCGCTAAGCCGTGGGTGCGCATCGGCTCCTCGAGCATGCCGCCGATGGTCATCCGTGGATTGAGGCTTGCGTATGGATCCTGGAAGATCATCTGCATCCGGCGGCGCATCCGGCGCAGCTCCTCCCCGCGCAGGGCCGAGATGTCCTGACCGTCGAAGCGGATGGTGCCGGCGGTGGGGTCGTACAGCCTGATCACGGCTCGCGCCATGGTCGACTTGCCGCAGCCTGATTCGCCGACGAGCCCGACCGTCTCGCCGCGCCTGACGCTGAGGCTCACGCCGTCGACCGCCTGCACATCTCCAACGTGACGCTCGAGCAGGATGCCGCGCTTGATCGGGAAGTGGACCTTCAGCCCATCTACATCCAGCAGCGGGCCCGCGTGCTCCGGGTGGGACCGTGTCATCGAGGCAGTCGGATCGGCTGGCCTTTCAGTCGTGGCGCTCACGGCGTCGCGAACCCTGACGGGACCATCTGCTCGCCCTCGGCCGGGTAGAAGCAGGCGATCTTGTGTCCCGGCTCCGCCCGTGGCGCCTGGGCCAGCGGCGGCATCTCCTGGCGACAGCGCTCCTGGACGTTGAAGCAGCGTGCCGCGAACGGGCAGCCGGTGATCGGGCGTGACAGGTCCGGTGGCTGCCCCTCGATGGGCACCAGCTCGACCGGCCGCTCTTCGTCAAGACGGGGTATCGAGCGCAGCAGGCCAACGGTGTAGGGGTGGCGCGGGCGCCCGTATAGCTCGGCCGTGGTCGCCTCCTCAACGATGTTCCCGGCGTACATGACGAGCACCCTGGTGCACATGCCCGCAACGACGCCCAGGTCGTGGGTGATCAGGATCAGCGCCGTGCCCTTGTCAGCGACGATCGTCCGCATCAGGTCCAGGATCTGAGCCTGGATGGTCACGTCGAGCGCCGTCGTCGGCTCGTCGGCAATGAGCAGCTTGGGCTCCAGCGCGAGGGCCATGGCGATCATCACCCTCTGGCGCATGCCGCCCGAGAACTGATGCGGAAAGTTGCCGATCCGCTCGCGCGCCTGCGGGATCCCGACCATCTCCAGCAGCTCGACCGCCCGGTCGACGGCGTCGCGGTGCTTGAGCCGCCGATGCACCTCGAGCAGCTCGGTCAGCTGGCGCTCGACGGTCAGGACCGGATTGAGCGAGGTCATCGGGTCCTGGAAGATCATCGCCATGTCGTTGCCGCGCAGCCTGCGCATCTCGGTGTCGGAGAGCTGGGTCAGCTCCTGCTCTTCGAGCCGGATGCTCGTGGCCGGGTCCACGCGCGCCGCCGGCTTGGGCAGCAGCCGCAGCATCGACAGCGCGCTGACGCTCTTGCCGCAGCCGGATTCACCGACGATGCCGAGGGTCTCGCCATGGGCCAGGTCATAGCTGATGCCATTGACCGCATGGACGGTCCGCGAGCCGCTGCCGAAGGTAATGCGCAGGTCGCGCACGGACAGCAGCGGAGAGTCGCCCACGCCATGCCGGGCGACCTCCGACTCAGGCACCTGCTGCGCCCCGACCGTCATCGGCGAAGCCTGGGATCGAGCGACTCGCGCAGCGCATCGCCGAGCAGGTTGAAGCCGAGCACGGTGATCACGATGGCGATCCCGGGGAAGAAAGCGAGGTACGGCGCGCGGCTGAGGAAGCGGTAGGTGTCGGCCAGCATCACTCCCCACTCGGGAGTTCGCGGGTCGGGCGGACCCAGGCCGAGGAAGCCGAGCGCGGCGGCATCGATCACAGCCGTGCCCAGCGCCAGCGTAGCCTGCACGATGAGTGGCCCCATGGCGTTGGGCAGCATATGCCGGAGCAGCAGTGCCGGCCCGCGCACGCCCACCGCACGAGCGGCTATCACGTAGTCCGCCTCACGCAGCGCGAGCAGGCTGCCGCGCAGGATGCGCGCGAAGATCGGGATGTTGATCAGGGCGATGGCGATGGCGATCTGCACCACCCCGCGACCCAGCCAGGCAACCACGGCGATGGCCAGCAGGAGGCCGGGAACCGACAGCATGATGTCGACCATCCGCATGATCAGTCCGTCCACCCAGCCGCGGAAATAGCCTGCCAGCGCGCCGAAGAAGACGCCGACGAGGACGCCTATGGTGACGGACATCACAGCGATGCCAAGGGTCAGACGGGCCCCGTAGACGATCCGGCTGAACACGTCCTGGCCCTGGACGTTGGTGCCGAACAGGTGGTCGCCGGTCAGCGGCGGAATGTAGCTGTTGGCCAGGTCGCCACGCACCGGATCGTGGGTGGCCAGCTGCGGGGCGAACACGGCGGCCAGCACCATCATCAGGACCATCGCGCCGCCCGTGATCGCGCCGGGATGGCGCCGCAGCCGATGGAAGGCATCGCGCCACAGTCCGATGGAGCGCTCCTCGGCGGGGGCGGTGGCTGCGGCCGCGGTCATGAGTGGCGGATCCGTGGATTGAGCAGGGCGTAGCTGACGTCAACGACCAGGTTGACCACCACGAAGATGAGCGCCAGCAGCAGCACGCCGCTCTGGATGACAGCGTAGTCCCGCGTCGTGACGGCGTCGTAGATCCAGCGACCCACGCCCGGCCAGGCGAAGATCGTCTCGGTCAGGATTGCGCCACCCAGTAGCAGGCCGATCTGCAGGCCAATCACCGTGACCACAGGCAGCAGCGCGTTGCGCAGCACGTGGCGGCCGTCGATCATCCGCTCGGGCAGCCCCTTGGCGCGGGCCGTTCGGACGTAGTCCTCGTTGATCACGTCGATCACGCTGGCGCGCGTGATGCGCATGATGATCGCCAGCGGGATGGTGCCCAGAGCGATCGCTGGTAGGACGAGGTGGCGCGCCACGTCCAGCAGGCCGCGGAAGTCGAGCGCTATCAGCGCGTCGATCACGAGCAGGTTGGTCGTACGCGGAAAAGTCTGCATGGCGAGGTCTATCCGCCCCTCGGAAGGCAAGACCGGGAACTGGATGGCAAAGAGGTATTTGAGCATCAGCCCCAGAAAGAAGATCGGGATGCTGATCCCGATCAGGGAGCCGACCGTGCCCAGCTGGTCGACCCATGTTGCCCGTCGCTTGGCGGTGATCATGCCGAGCGGGATGCCGACGGTGACGGCGAACAGCATGGCCGCCAGGGCCAGCTCGATGGTCGCCGGGAAGCGCTGGGCGAAGTCGGCCACGACGTCACGGTTGGTAATGAACGAGCGTCCCAGGTCGCCCCGCAGCAGACCGCCCATGTAGCGCAGGTACTGCTCGTGCAGTGGCAAATCCAGACCGAGCGCCGCGCGCACGCGAGCGTAGTTCTCCGGGGTCGCGCGCTCGCCGAGGATCGTCGTCGCGGGATCGCCGGGCAGCAGGTGGATGAAGACGAAGATGAGCAGCGTCAGCCCGATCAGGATCGGGATCAGCAGGAGCAGCCGGCGAACGATGAAGCGGGTCATCGGCTGACGGTTCTCGTCTCGCTGTTACAGGAAGAGCCTCGGACGTGGTCCGAGGCTCTTCCCTTGGTGGTCCGCGTCAGCGGAGGCTTACTGGTCCTGGCTCAGCCAGACGCCCTTGAAGGACTCCGAACCCGTCGGCGCGGGCACGTAGCCCTCGACGTGGGGCTCGAAGGCAAGCGCCGTGTCGCCATGGACCATGGTCACGAAGCACGCGTTCTCGTGAATGATGCGAGCGACCTCATTGAAGGCAGCCGCGCGCTCGTCGAACTCGTACGACGTGTTGGCCGTCTCGAAGGCCTCACGCAGGCCCTCCGGGTCGCAGTTGAACTGCTGGTTCGGCTCACCATTGCGAAGGTCGAAGTGGTAGCCGTACCAGTTCCACGGGTCGTCGTAGTCCCCGGTCCAGCCCAGCCAGTACATGTCGTACTGGGCGGTCGTCGCCGCAGGGATGTACTCAGTGCCCCAGATGGCGCTGCCCGTGGTGACCTCGAAGCCGGCCTCCTCGAGCATGGTGATGGTGGCCTCGGCCAGGCCCTGCGGATCCGGCATGTACGGCCGAGTAACCTCGGTCGGATACCAGAACTGGACCTGCGGGGGGTTGTCCGGGCCGTAGCCGGCGTCCGCCAGCAGCTCGCGGGCGCGGTCGACGTTGTACTCGTAGGTCGGCACACCGGCGCTGACCTGCTCATACCAACCGCTGGTCGGCGGCATGAAGATGTCGGCGACGCTGCCGCGTCCCCCGTAGAAGGGCTCGATCAACGCCTCGCGGTTGAGCGCGTGGGCCACCGCCTGGCGAACACGAACGTCGGACAGCGGTCCGTCCTCGGTCGCCGTCGGGTTGATGCCCAGGTAGAGCGTGTTGTAGGACAGCCGCTCGACCAGCTCCAGGTTCGGATCGTTCTCAACGATCTCGTACTCGGTCGGCGCGACGAGGTCGATGCCGGCCACGCCACCCGGGGCCTGCAGGGCCTGCAGGCGGGCGGACGGGTTGGGGATCGGCTGGATGATCAGGCGATCGAGGAACGGGCCCTCGGACGGGTCGCCCCAGTAGTCCTCGTTCCGGACCAGCTGCGCGCTTTCGTCGGGCGTGTAGCTGTCCCAGCGGAACGGACCCGTGCCGCCCTGCGAGGGCTCGGTGCTGAAGGTGCCCGCGACCGGGTCGGCGGCGTTCATCTCCTCGAGCACGGCCGGGCTGACGATGCTGAACGGCGTCAGCGCAATGCCCTGCAGGAAGTCGGCCTTGGGCCGGCGCAGGGTCACGGTAACCGTCATGTCATCGGTTGCTTCGACGCTCTCGATGATGCTGTTCTCACCGAAGCCGCCGAAGACTGCGCCGATGTAGTAGGCGTTGGGCTGCATCTCCTCGGGGAAGGTGTTCCAACGCTCGAAGTTGGCGACCACTGCTTCCGCATTGAGGGGGGTGCCGTCATGGAACGTCACGCCCTCGCGCAGGTTGAAGGTCCAGGTCGTGCCGGCGGGCTCACCTTCCCACGACTCAGCCAGCACGCCCACGATCTCCGACACGCTGCCCTCGGCCAGGTCGACCAGCGGCTCGTAGACCTGCTGGAGGATGCGGAATGACTCGCCGTCACTGGTCAGGGCGGGATCAAGGCTGGCCGCCAGGCGGGAGCCGCCGAAGACCAAAGTGCCGCCGGTCTGAGGCTCCCCCGCGCCGGGGGTCGCGCCGGTGCCGGGAGTCGCACCGGTATCGGGAGTGGCACCCGTGTCGGGTGTCGCGCCGGTGCCCGGCGTCTGCTCAGTGCCCGGGGTCTGGCCGGTGCCCGGGGTCTCACCCGCGCCCGGCGTCTGCGCGCCGGGCGTTCCGGCGGGGGGCGATGCTGGCACCTGGGTGCCGCACGCACCGACGACGAGGGCGAACACGGCCAGCAGGGACAACCACAGTCTGGATGTCATTGGCTCTCCTTTGATGCTCCTGTGGACACAGCGGGCAGGATGGCAAGAAGGGGCTCCCGCCACAGGAGGCTGGCTAGTTTAACGCAGGCCGCGCCACGCACAACCGCGCGGCCAGGGAAGGCGCCGTCAGGCTCGGGGGACGGCGTTCTCGTCGGCGACCGGCTTGTCCAGCGGGCTGTCGCTGACCATGGAGGCCTCCTCGGCCTCTTCGGCTGCTCGCTGCTGGCCGGGCGTGCCAGCGGAGATCCCCTCCGTGCGTGCCGCCTGACGGATGGAATCAGGGTTGATCTTCTCGGCCCAGTGACACGCAGCCAGCTGCCCGGGGGCCAGCTCGCGCAGCGGCGGCTCCTCCTCGACACAGTTCTCCGGGCGCCCGAGCTGCTCGTACAGCCAGCAGCGCGTCCGGAAGCGGCACCCCGACGGAGGGTTCGCTGGGCTGGGCACATCGCCCTTGAGCACGATGCGCTGCTTGCGCAGACGCGGGTCCGGCTCGGGAACGGCCGACAGAAGGGCCACCGTGTACGGGTGGCGCGGATCGTCGTAGAGCCGCTCGACGGGAGCCATCTCGACGACCTTGCCCAGGTACATCACCGCCACCCGGTCGGAGAGGTACTGGACGACCGACAGGTTATGGGCGATGAACAGGTACGTCAGGCCGAACTCGCGGCGCAGGTCGATGAGCAGGTTGAGGATCTGGGACTGGATCGAAACGTCGAGCGCCGAGACCGGCTCGTCGCAGACGATGAACTCGGGGGCCAGGGCGAGAGCGCGGGCGATGCCGATGCGCTGGCGCTGACCGCCGCTGAACTCATGCGGATAGCGTCGTGCGTAATCGCGCCGAAGGCCGACAACTTCCAGGTACTCGCCTACGCGGTCATCGCGAGTCTTGCGGTTGCCCCATCCGTTCTCCTTGTCGGCCTGCGCCAACAGGCCTTCGCCGATGATGTCCGAGATCGGCATGCGCGGATTGAGTGAGCCCACCGGGTCCTGAAAGATGATCTGCATCCGCCGCCGCAGGTCCTTGAGCCCGCGTCCGTTCTGCTCGAAGATGCTCTGGCCGTCGAGGTACGCCTCGCCGCCGGTGGGCGGCAGCAGCCGCAGGAGCGTGCGGCCAAGGGTGGACTTGCCGCAGCCGGACTCCCCGACCAGGCCAAGGATCTCGCCCTTCTTGATGTCGAAGCTGACATCGTCGACGGCACGGACATCGCCGATCTTGCGGCGCAGGATGCCGCTCTGGATCGGGTAGTACTTGCGCAGGTCCTTGACGACGACCAGCGAGTCGCCGCTGGCCCGGCCGTTGCCGGTCGACCCCTCCACTGTCACGAAGCGATCTCCTCCCCACGCAGCTCCGTCGGCACGGCTCCACTTACCCCGCCTGCCTTGGCCGCGGCGGCCTGACGGGCGGCCGCCACCTGGGCGTCGTGCAGGCCCTGCGGAATGTCATGTCCCGGTGCCCTCTTCCACAGCCAGCAGGCGACGGGGGGTCCGCCGCCCTCCTCGATGCGCGGATCGTGCTCCGGGCACGGCTCGAAGGCGTACGGGCAGCGCGGCTGGAAGTTGCAGCCGACCGGCATGTTGAAGGGATTGGGCACGGTGCCCTTGATGACGTTGAGGCGTGACCCGCGCAAGCCCTTCGATGGGATCGACGACAGCAGGCCCTCGGTGTAGGGGTGCTTGGGCTGGAGCAGCACCTCGTCGACGGTTCCCTCCTCGACCACGCGCCCGGCATACATGACCACGACGTCATGGACCATCTCGGCGACCACGCCGAGATCGTGCGTGATGAGCATCAGCGCGGTCCCGGTGTCTGCCTGGATCCGCTTGATCAGCTCGAGGATCTGAGCCTGGATGGTGACGTCGAGGGCGGTGGTGGGCTCGTCGGCAATGAGCAGCTTTGGCTCGCACGAGAGCGCCATCGCGATCATCACGCGCTGGCGCATACCCCCCGACATCTCGTGCGGGTACTGCTTGACGCGGCGCTCCGGGAAGCTGATGCCGACCAGGCGCAGCGACTCGATGGCGCGATCGACGGCTTCCTTCTTGCTCACCTTCAGGTGCTGCCGTACGGCCTCCGAGATCTGGTGTCCGATGGTGAAGACAGGGTTGAGGCTGGTCATCGGCTCCTGGAAGATCATCGCGATCTCGTTGCCGCGGATCTTGCGCATCTCGTTGTCCGGGAGCGTCAGCAGGTCGCGATCCTCGAAGAGGATGGAGCCGGTCGGGATCTCGGCCGGCGGCATGTCGAGCAGGCGCATGATCGTCAGCGCGGTGACGCTCTTGCCGCAGCCGGACTCGCCGACGATGCCCAGCGTCTCCCCGCGCCTGATCGAGAAGTTGACCCCGTCGACGGCCTTGACGGTGCCGTCCATGACGTGGAAGTAAGTGCGCAGGTCGTGGACCGACAGCAGCAAATCTGCCGGGCGCTCCGGCGAGGCGGATGGCCGTTCGAGGGTCGTTGTCATCAGTCGCGACTCCGGGGATCAAGCGCATCGCGCAGGCCGTCGCCAATGAAGTTGATCGACAGCACGGTCAGCGCGATGGCCATGCCTGGGAAGAAGGCCCACCACCAGTTGCCGAAGCGGATGCCCTCCTGGGCGTTGGCCAGCGCGTTGCCCCAGCTCACCTCGGTCTCGCGGATGCCGAAGCCGAGGAAGCTGACGAAGGCCTCCAGCACGATGGCGTTGGCCACCAGAAGGGTGCAGGCGACGATGACCGGGCTGAGCGCGTTGGGCAGGATGTGACGGAAGGCGATGCGCATGTTGCTCACCCCGACCGCCCGCGCCGCGTCCACGAAGTCCGCCTCGCGCAGCGACAGGAACGAGGCCCGAACGAGGCGCGCAATCAGCGGCCATGACAGTAACCCGATGATCAGCACCAGCGACAGCACGTCGCCACGACCGAAGAACCGGGCGGCGACAAGGATGACGAACAGGAACGGGATGGCGAAGAACACGTCGACGATGCGCATGAGGATGTTGTCGATCATGCCGCCCATGAAGCCGGCGATGGAGCCGACCACCACGCCGATGCTCCCGGCGATGACCATCGACATGAGGCCTACGACGAGCGATACGCGACCTCCATTGGCGACCAGCGTGAACACGTCACGACCCTCATAGGTCGTGCCGAAGATGCGGTCGAGACGGGGCGGCTCGCCGCCCGGCCGAGGGGAGCCGGGAATGTTCAGGAAGTTGAACGGCTGGAAGATGGGCACGACGATGACCACGGCCACCAGGAAGATCAGGATGCCCAGCCCCACGAAGGCCATCCGATGCTTCCGAAACCTTCGCCAGGCCAGCTGCCACTGGTTGAGCGACTGCAGAGCGACCTCTCGGTCTACCTGCTGAGGATCCTCGTCCGTGTCAAGCAGGTCCTCGGCCACGCGCTGGCCATGCGCCGGCGGCGCGCCGGCCCGGTCGCGCGTCGGCTGGGAGTCTTCGACCGCCATCGTTCCTCCCCTAGTACCGGATGCGTGGGTCGGCCCACGCGTACAGTACGTCGGCCAGCAGGTTCATCATCACCACCAGCAGCGAGCCGACGAAGAGCACGCCCATGACCAGGAAGTAGTCGCGCGCCTGGATGGCCTCGAAGTAGAGCCGGCCCATACCGGGCCAGGCAAAGATGGTCTCAGTCACGATCGCGCCCGAGAAGAGGAACGCCAGCGCCAGCGCGACGTTGGTGATGATCGGCAGCAGCGCGTTGCGGAAGGCGTGGCGGAAGACCACCCGGCTCGGCGGCAGGCCCTTGGCCCGAGCCGTCCTGACGTAGTCCTGGCCCAGGACGTCGAGCATCGCCGAGCGAACGTAGCGCGTGTCAGCGGCGACGCTGACGGCAACCAGGGTGATCACGGGCAGGACCAGGTGACGGGCGATGTCCTGCACCAGCGGCAGCGGGTTCTCCCAGAAGACCTCCCAGAAGCGCGGCGTGTTGAACGGCGCGGGCGCGGTTCGGACCGAAAGCATGCCCGACGATGGCAGCACGCCAAGGTTCACCGCGAAGAGGTAGATCAGCATCAGCCCCAGCCAGAACGTGGGCAGCGAGTAAAAGATGTAGCTCATCAGCGTGATCGATTGGTCGAAGACCGAGTAGCGCCTGACGGCGGCTATCACGCCCAGGATGATGGCCAGCGTGACCCAGATGGTGAAGGCGGTCAGCATCAGGATGGCCGTCGCGGGTATGCGTTCCGTGATCAGGTCGATCACGGGGCGGTTGGGCGAGACGGTCATCGACAGACCGAAGTCCCCGTGGATGACGCCGTTGTCGCCACCACCCAGGAAGTTGGGCAGGAAGTTGGGCATGCCCTGCTCGGAAAGGAAGCCGCCCGCGTCGCAGTTCCAGACGCCGAACCAGCCGCCGAACGAGCGCAGCATGCCCAGGGCATCCGGGTTGCGCTCGAGGCACCAGCGCGCGAGATAGCGGTTGACCATCTCGTCGGTCATCCGCGGGTTCTGCTGGAACTGCTGGTGCGGCCCTCCCGGCGCCAGCTGCATGAGCCCGAAGCTCAGCACCGCGATCAGGAACAGGACGGGCAGCGCCTGGAGAACACGCCGAACGATGTAGGCAAGCATCTGGGTTCAGGCAAGCCCCGTTAGTTGAGCAGAGTGAGGGGAGATTAAAGCATGTGGGCGCCCCTGCGGGCGCCCACATGCATGCCAGTTCTAGCCGACGCTGGCTATTCCTGGACGTACCACTCGTGGACGTTCCAGACCGGACCGAACAGGCTGGGGTTCATCTTCATGTTGCCCAGCCGGTTGCTGATGCCAGCAACCTCGTTCCGGTAGTACAGCGGGATCTCCGGCATCAGCTCGACGAGCAGCCGGTTGACCTCGGCGGATCGCTCGAGGATCTCATCCTCGGTGATCGCCTCGTTCAGGGCGTCGAGAGCCGCGTCCAGCTCCTCGTCCGCGATGCGGGTCCAGTTGCTCTGGAACCCGTTCGGCGGAACGTTCGACGAGTGGAACGTGCCGTAGTAGAAGCCGCCCGGATCGGCGAGCAGGTAGGTGAACAGCGAGATGTCGTAATTGCCGCGGGACAGACCGCAGACGGTGTCGTCGGTGATGTCCGGGTAGTCGGCAAAGTAGACAGCCGCGTCCTGGGTCTCGATGGTGGCCGGGATGCCGACCGCCGCCAGGAACTGGGCGATCTTGCCCAGCGTCAGCAGCCGCGTCGGGTTACCGATCGTGGTGCAGAGCTGGAGCTCCATCGTCCGGTCGTCGGCCGGGTCGTCCGGCGTGCCGCCGTCGTGCGTCCGAGGCGTGCCGGTCCAGCCGGCCTCCTCGAGCAGCGCGCGGGCGCCATCCGGATCGTACGGCGGGCACTCGATGGACGGGTCGTACCACCAGGCGCTCGACGGAGCGTTGGTGCACGCCTCGGTGTACTCGGTGCCCGGGAAGAGCGTCTCCCAGAGCTCCTGCTTGTTGATCGCCATGTGGATGGCGCGGCGAACGTTGGGGTCATCGAGGCCCTTCTGCTCGCGCTCGGTGTTGATCTCGAGGTGCTCGTACAGCCACGCTGGGATGGCTTCCACCCGACCGACGTCGGCGGAGAGCTGGCCCTGGATGGCCTCGTAGTCGGCCATCGTCATGTTCATGATCTGGTCGACCTCGCCGGTCAGGAAGGCAGCGATCATGCTGTCCTTGCTGCCCGGGTAGTAGATCCGGATCAGGCTGTCGAGGTACGGGCCCTCGAAGGCGGTGAACTGATCGTTGCGGGCGTAGTCGATGCGGTTGGCACCGGCGCCCGTGAAGATGAACGGGCCGGACGCCGGAACGTTGGCCAGGTTCGCATCGAGCGGCAGGTCGATCCACTCTTCCATGCCGAAGAACTGCTCGGGCATGGGAGCGAAAGCAGCCCAGCCCATCCAGCCGGAGTAGGGCTCCTGCCAGGTCCAGGTGACCTCCAGGCCATCATCGGAGACCTGGTGCTCGGTGATGTAGTAGTCCGAGTCGTCCGGCAGGCGGATGGCCAGGCCACCACAACCACCGCACTGGCCCGTCTCGACCATCGCCTGAGCCCACTCGTAGGTGTAAACCCAGTCGTTGCCGTCGAGCGTCTCGCCGTCGGACCAGGTCAGGCCGTCCTTGATGCGCATGGTGACGGTCATGCCACCGTCATCCGTCGCCTCGGCGACCGGGGTTTCGGACAACAGGTACGGAAGCCACTGGCCCTGGTCATCGATGACCATGCCCGAGGCAAAGTGCGGCGCAGCGGCCTGCTGCGTCACCCAGGCGCTGCTGGCGTACGGGTTGACCGTCGTGGGCAGCTGCCACTCACCGATGACGATCGAGCCGCCCTCGGTGGGCTGGCCCGGATCGGGGCTCTCGGTGCCGGGATCGGGGCTTTCGGTGCCCGGATCGGGGGTCTCGGTGCCCGGATCCGGAGTCTCGGTGCCCGGATCGGGGGTGTCGACTGGCTGTCCGGGCGTCTCGCCCGGCTGGGCCGGCGTTGCCTGAGGCGTGCCGGTCGGCGCTGCAGGGGTACACGCTGCTGCTACGAAGAGCAGGGCGAGTAGCAGGGCCAGACCGCGCCGAGTCCGTAGACTCATGGGCGTCCTTCCTCCTCTGTGCGACTTGGAGCGACCAACGCGGCCGCCCTCGGGATCGCTATCCACCCTTGGACTCGCGCGCGTCGGCGCACTCGCACGCAGACGTCTCCCACGCGGCCTCGGGTGGCGGCATTATAGGTCGGCCCGATCGGCGAGTGTCAACCGAGTTCAGGCTTCTTAAGCAAGGCGCTCAGTCAGGACACGGGGTCTGGGCCCCGGTCATCGGGCGCCAGCGCAGGTCCGGCTGGCGCGCGGCAGTGGCTTCGTCGAGGCGTCTCACCGGCGCCTCGTGGGGTGCCTGGCGGAGGAGCTCCGGGTCCGCCTCCGCCTCGGCGGCGATCTCGAGCAGTGCTTCGGCAAAGGCGTCGAGCGTCTCGAGCGGCTCGGTCTCCGTCGGCTCAACCAGCATCCCCTCGTCGACGATCAGCGGAAAGTAGATGGTCGGCGGATGGAAGCCCTTGTCGATCAGCCGCTTGGCGACGTCGAGCATGCGCACGCCGGACCGCGCCTTGAGCTGGCGGGCGCTGGCCACGAACTCGTGCTTGCATGCCTGCTCATATGGCAGCTCGTAGGCCTCGCCCACCCGGCGACGCAGGTAGTTGGCCGCCAGCACCGCATCTTCGCTGACCTGAACCAGGCCGCTGCCGCCATGGGCCAGCAGGTACGCATACGCGCGAACGAGGACCCCCACGCTGCCCTGGTAGGAGCGCACCCGGCCGATCGAGTGGGGCCGCTCTCCGGGCCGTTCGAGCCGGAGGCTCCGGTCCTCCTCGCGGACCACCCGCGGCCCGGGCAGGAAGGGCACCAGCGCCGGGCCGACCGCTACGGGCCCGGCACCGGGGCCGCCGCCACCGTGGGGCGTGGAGAAGGTCTTGTGGGTGTTGAAGTGCATCACGTCGAAGCCGGCCTGGCCGGGCCGGAACTTGCCCAACACCGCGTTCATGTTGGCCCCATCCATGTACGCCAGCGCGCCGGCTTCGTGGACCGCATCGAGCAGGCCCTCGATGCGCGTCTCGAAGAGGCCGAGGGTGGACGGGTTGGTCAGCATCACCGCCGCCGTCCGGGGACCGAGGGCCGCCTTTAGTGCCTCGAGATCGACGCCGCCGTCCGCTGCCGAGCGCACGGTGACCGTCCGGAACCCGGCCATGGAGGCCGTCGCCGGGTTGGTCCCATGCGACGTGTCCGGCACGATCACTTCGCGCCGATCCGTGTCGCCCCGGGCGTGGTGGTAGGCGCGAATCATCAAGATGCCGGTCAGCTCACCGTGCGCGCCGGCGGCCGGCTGGAGCGTGACCGCTGCCATGCCGCTGATCTCGGCCAGCCAGCGCTCAAGCTCCCACATCAGCTCGAGCGTGCCCTGGGCCAGGGCGTCTGGCGCGAGCGGGTGCAGCGCGGCGAAGCCGGGCAACCTGGCGGCCCACTCGTTGACCTTGGGGTTGAACTTCATCGTGCACGAGCCAAGCGGGTAGAAGCCACCGTCGACCGAGTAGTTCAGCTGTGACAGGTTGACGAAGTGTCGGATCACATCCGGCTCGGACAGCTCGGGCAGGGCAAGCGGTTCTCGTCGGCGGTGTTCGGCCGGCACGCCGGCGAGCGCGTCGGGCGGGGCGTGGGGCACCTTGTGGCTCGAGCGGCCGGGCCGGGACAGCTCATCGAGGGTCGGCTGCAGCGATGGCCCGACGGCGTAGCGCCGGCCAAGCGCCGCCCAGACATCCTGCTCTGCGCCTTTGGCGACTGCGCCGGGCTCGCCAACTTCCTCCGCTGCAGGGTCGCCCGGCCGGGCGGCGGCTGGACCGACGGCGGTCATGGCAGCTCCTCGCGCAGAGCTTCCGCGAAGTGCCCGATGTCGACCGCCGAGGTGACCTCCGTTGCACACACCAGCAGCGCGTCGCGCAACTGCTCGTCCTCGGGATACCAGCGGGCCAGCGGCAGGCCAGCCAGGACGCCGCGCTCGAGCAGCCTGGCGTGGACTGCCTGCGCGTCCGGCACGCGGATGGCGAACTCGTTCAGGTAGGCCATCGAGTGGACACGCTCTACCCCGATGGCTGCGAGGGCCTGCTCGAGCTCGCGAGCGCGGGCGGCGCCCAGCGCCGCCACATCGCGCAGCCCGTGCGGGCCGAGGGTCGCCAGGTAGACAGTGGCGGCCAGCGCGCAGAGGGCCTGATTGGTGCAGATGTTGCTGGCTGCCTTGTCGCGTCGGATGTCCTGCTCCCGCGCGCGCAGCGTCATCACGTAGGCACGCCGGCCCTCGACGTCGGTCGTCCGACCGACCAACCGCCCGGGCACCTGTCGGACGAGGTCCGGACGGGCCGCAAGGAGACCGAGGTATGGACCGCCGTACTGCAGGCCAATGCCCAGCGGCTGGCCCTCGCCGACGCAGATGTCGGCGCCATACTCGGCCGGCGGTGCCAGCACGGCCAGGGAAACGGGCTCAACGACGGCGACGAAGAGCGCGCCTGCATCGTGCGCCTGTCGCGCCGCCTCGGCCATCGGCTCGAGCAGGCCAAAGGCGTTCGGCTGGCCCATCAGCACGCCGGCCACGGGCTCATCGGACGAGGCCAGCTCACGCTCGAGCGCGCCCAGGTCAGTCGTGCCATCGGCCGCAGTGGGCAGCTCCTCGAGCGTCATCTCGCCACCGGCGAAGTACGTCCGGGCGGTGTCAAGGAAGTGGCGATGGATCGCCCGGCTGGCCAGCACCCTGTTGCGCCGGGTTGCCCGGACGGTCATCAGCGCCGCCTCGGCCATCGCCGCCGCGCCGTCGTAGTGCGAGGCCGAGACGACGTCCAGACCGGTCAGCTCCGCGATCAGGGACTGGAACTCGTAGATCGTCTGCAGAGTGCCCTGGCTTATCTCGGGCTGGTAGGGCGTGTAGGCGGTGTAGAACTCGCCCCGGCTGAGCACCGCATCGACTGCCGCCGGAATGTGGTGTCGGTACGCGCCGGCGCCCAGGAAGCTGGTCACGCCCGTCCGGTTGCGCTCGGCTAATCCCTGCAGCTGCCGGGCGACCTCCAGCTCGGAGAGCGGCTCGGGCAGGTCCAGCCCGTTGGCCCTGACCCGGGCAGGGATGTCGTCGAAGAGCGCATCGACCGTGTCGATGCCGAGTGCCTCGCGCATCCGGCCGCGGTCGGCCGGCGTGTGCGGCGAGTAGGCCATTGTCAGCCGGCTTCCACCAGCCGGCTGTAGTCGGCGGCCGCCTGCAGGTCGTCAACCGCGCTCGGATCGGCCAGCTTCAGTCGAACCATCCAGCCCTCGCCGTAGGGATCGTCGTTGACCAGCTCGGGATGCTCGGCCAGACGCTCGTTCACGGCTACCACCTCACCGGCCAGCGGGCTGTAGAGATCGCTCGCCGTCTTGACCGACTCGATGACGCCAAATGACTGGCTCTTCTCGAGCGCCGTGCCGACCGCCGGCAGCTCCACGAAGACGACGTCGCCCAGCTCGCCGGCGGCGTAGGCGGTGATGCCCACGATGCCTTCCTCGCCTTCCAGCCGCAGCCACTCATGGTCCTCGGTGTAGCGCAGGTCCTCGGGGATCTCGACGGTCATGCGGCTCCTCGCCTATAGAACGGCAGCGGGACTACCTCTGCCTCGACACGCGCCTGCCTCACGGCAACCTCGACCATGGTACCGACCTCGGCGTCGGCCGGCGGCAGATAGGCCATCGCGATCGGCACGCCGAGTGACGGCGAAGGCGCGCCGCTGGTGACCACGCCGATCGGCTGCTGCTCGCCGCCGCGGTGGACCGCATTGCCGTGCCGGGCGATCGCCCGGCCAGTCAGCCGGAGACCGACGAGGACCTTGGCCGGGCCGGCTTCGGCGATCCGCGTCAGCGCATCGCGACCGACGAAGTCGACCGCCTTGTCGAGCTTGACCACTCGCCCCAGGCCGGCGTCGAAGGGGTTCGTCTGGAGATCGAGCTCGTTGCCATAGAGCGGCATGCCCGCTTCCAGCCGGAGCGTGTCGCGTGCGCCCAGCCCGGCCGGGATCAGGCCCTCGGTCGCACCGGCATCGAGCAGTCCCTGCCACAGCGGCACGGCACGATCCCACTCGACGAACAGCTCGAAGCCGTCCTCGCCCGTGTAGCCGGTGCGAGCGATGAGCGCGGGGATGCCGCAGGCATGGCCTTCGACGATCGAGTAGTAGCGCAGCGCGTCCAGGTCGACGTCGGACTGGGCGGACAGGATCGATGCGGCGCGCGGGCCCTGGATGGCCACCAGCGACGTGCGCAGCGAAGCATCATCGACGCCGGCATCTCGGCCCGCCATCCGCTCGCGCAGCAGGTCGGCGACAGCTTCCCTGTTCGATGCGTTGGGCACGACCAGGAAGCGCTCCTCGGCCAGGCGGTACACGATCAGGTCGTCGATGATCCCGCCGTCCTCGGCGCAGATCATCGAGTAGTGCGCCCTCCCGACAGCCAGCCTGGGCGGATCGGTCACAAGCGCCCCGGCCAGCGCCTCGCCCGCCTGCGAGCCGATCACCCACAGCTCGCCCATGTGCGACAGGTCGAACAGGCCCGCTCGCTCGCGCACGGCGCGATGCTCTTCGAGGATGCCGCTGCGGTACTGAACCGGCATCTCCCAGCCGGCAAAGTCGATCAGCCGGCCACCGGCCTGTCGGTGAGCCTCGACCAGTGCCGTCTGGCGCATCAGGCGGGCTCGCCGGCCATCGGGAGCGCGATCTCGACGATCTCGCGTTCGGTCGGGTAGCTCATCAACGTCCAGGCCTCTTCGAGCGGCACCCAGCGAACCTCCTCGAACTCGTGGTCGTGCTGGGACAGGTCGCCGCCGACCGCCTCCATCAGGAAGTAATGGACGGTCTTGTGGATGCGTGTCCCGCGCTGCATGAACCAGTACTCGATCGGCCCGACCGGCCCGGCGATCCGGACATCAAGGCCGGTCTCCTCCGTCACCTCACGCAGGGCGGTCTGCTCGACCGATTCCTCACCCGCCGGGGTGCCCTTTGGCAAGGACCACGTGGGGCTGCCGTCCTCCCGACTACGGCGGCCGAGCACCAGCTCGGGGCCGTCACTGCCGTGGCGTACGACGATGCCGCCGCATGACACGGCGCGGGCGGTTCGCGGCGAGCTGCGCCGGCCCCTCAGGCGCGCCACGGGGCGGCGCTGCGCGGGCGCGCGTGGCGCAGGCTGCCTTCGACGTGATGTGTCCAGCGTACCTTCGCCCGCTGCATTCGCAGGCTGCGCTGCGCCGACATGCCGGCCAGCCGGCGCGGACCGACCGTCGCGCAGCCGCGGGTGGCCCGACGGAGACGGTCTCGCGGTCCACCCGCAGCTCCGGTCCTGTAACAGGCAACGGGCGCGAACCCGGGCCGGGCGCGGCCCAGCCGGGGCAGCCGCCGAGGCGAAGACGGGACGGTGAAGCGGGACGCCGGATGACCGGTGCGGATGGCCGCCAGGCTGTGGTGCATGGGCTCGAATGGTAGCGGGTCGGCCCGCCTTTGCAATCAGCAGTCAGGCCGAGTTGTCGAGCAGTAGCCGGATCTCGTCGGCGCTCGCGGGGTCAAGCTCACCCCGGCGCTCGGCGATGGCCAGCTCGCGCCGCGCGACCGCCACGTACAGAGCGAGCGCACCGGGCGCCGAGGCGCGCAGGACGGCAAGGTGGCCGGCGACGGTGCCACTGTCACCCCGAACGAACGGTCCCGTCAGCGCCGCGTCGATGCCAAGTCGGTCGGCGTGGGACAGGGCCTGGCGGGCGAGCGGCAGGTAGACCGATAGCGCGGACTGCTCGGACAGCCCGGCCGACCGGCTAACTTCCGCGATCGCGTCGAGCAGCCCGACCAGACCGCCGGCGGCCAGCATGGCTGCGGCGTGGTAGGCCGGCTTGCCCCCGGGCGGAAGCAGCACTGGCCGGCCACCGACCGCCTCGGCCAGCTCGGCAAGCAGCGGCAGCAGCGACTCATCGCCCTCCAGCGCGATCGTTGCGTCATGGAGGTCGGCACGCGCCTGGTCGAAGTCGGCGAAGGCCACCAGCGGATGGAAGCTGCCGATCGATGTGCCGGCGGCCATAGCCGGCTTGAGCACCTGGGCAGGCAGTGCCCCGCTGGTGTGGACGAGTGCCTGGCCGCTGTAGAGCAACAGCTGACCTGCGACCACGGCCACGGCATCGTCCGGCACCGTCACGAAGATGAGCTCCGCGTCGTCGGTGATCGCCTGCGGCTCCTCGAAGGCGCGCGCTCCCGGCACCAGCCGCTGGAAACGGGCGCGGCGCTCGGGGTCACGGCTGGCGACCGCCGACACGTCCCAGCCAGCCTCGGAGAGCGCCGCTCCAAGCGCTGTGCCTACCCGGCCGGCGCCGATGAATCCGATCCGTGGTCGGCCGTGCTCATCGCCGTGCGCGTGTGGGTGGCTATGGCCGGGAGCTCCCCCGTCGCTGTCGTGCATGTGGTCGCCATTGTGGGGCCGGCGCAGACGGCCGTGGGCCGGGCCAGTCGTATACTTGGCTTCCACCGCGACCCGAGGCGGGCACCCCCGTCAGGCGCCGCTCAGCACCGCGCCTGCTGGCGCGAGCGAGGAGGCCCGACGATGACCAGCTGTCACGACGGCAAGACCCAGCCCCTGCCGGACCCGTTCGCGGCGCGCGCGCGGCTCGCGATCGACGGCCGCAGCCTCTCCTACTACCGCCTCGATCGCCTTACCACGGCGATCGACCTCGCACGCCTGCCGATGACCGTCAAGGTGCTGCTGGAGAACGTACTGCGCAACGCGGGCCGCGGCGTCGTCACCGAGGCAGAAGTGCGCGCCCTGGCCGCCTGGCAGCCGGGCCACGGCGCCGAGGCGGAAGTTCCGTTCATGCCGGCCCGCGTGCTGCTACAGGACTTCACGGGCGTGCCGGCGGTCGTTGACCTGGCCGCGATGCGCGATGCGATGGCCGAGCTGGGCGGCGACCCGGCGCTGATCAACCCGCTCGTGCCCGCTGACCTGGTCATCGACCATTCGGTGCAGGTCGACCGCTTCGGCACGGCCGATGCCTTCGCCTACAACGTCGATCGTGAGTACGAGCGCAACGGCGAGCGCTATGAGCTGCTCCGCTGGGCGCAGACGGCTTTCGACGGCCTGCGCGTCGTGCCGCCTGGCACCGGCATCGTCCACCAGGTAAACCTCGAGTACCTGGCCCAGGTGGTCATCGCGCGTGAGGAAGCAGACGGCACGCTAGCCGCCTTCCCCGACACCCTCGTGGGCACCGATTCGCATACGACCATGGTCAACGGCCTGGGCGTGCTGGGTTACGGCGTGGGCGGCATCGAGGCCGAGGCCGTGCTGCTCGGCCAGCCGCTCTACCAGCCGCTGCCGCGGCTGGTCGGGGTGCGCCTCTTTGGCGAGCTGCCCAGGGGCTCGACCGCGACCGACCTGGTGCTGGTCATCAGCAACATGCTGCGCAGCCACGGGGTCGTCGGATCGTTCGTCGAGTTCGCCGGTGATGGTCTCGCCTCGCTCGCTCTCGCCGACCGCGCCACGATCGCCAACATGTCCCCCGAGTACGGCGCCACGGCGGCGCTTTTCCCGATTGACGACGAGACGCTCGAATACCTGCGCCTGACCGGCCGTCCGGCGGACCAGATCCGGCTTGTCGAGGCATACGCCAAGGAGAATGCTTTCTGGCGTGAGCCCGGTCCCGGGCCCGACTTTGACGAGGCGCTGGAGCTCGACCTGTCAACCGTCGAGCCCACCCTTGCCGGACCACGCCGACCACAGGACAAGGTCAGCCTGGCCGGGCTGACCGACAGCCTCCACTCGACCTTCCCCAGGTCCGCGGAGGAGCGCGAAGCCGTGCAGCTGGAGGCGCGCGGGCAGTCGGCTGAGATCAACCATGGCTCCGTCGTCATCGCCGCCATCACCTCATGCACCAACACCTCCAACCCGACGGTGATGATCGGTGCCGGGCTGCTGGCGAGGAACGCGCTCGAGCGCGGACTGTCGGTCGGGCCGACCGTCAAGACCAGCCTTGCCCCGGGCTCGCGGGCGGTAACCGAGTACTACCGGCGTGCCGGCCTGATGGAACCGCTCGAGCGGCTCGGCTTCGGGGTGGTGGGCTACGGCTGCACGACCTGCATCGGCAACTCCGGCCCGCTCGACGAGCCGATCGCGCAAGCGGTCGAGGAGAACGAGCTGGTGGTCGCCGCCGTCCTGTCCGGCAATCGGAACTTCGAGGGCCGTATCCACCCGCTGGCTCGTGCAAGCTACCTGGCCTCGCCGCCACTGGTCGTCGCCTTCGCGCTGGCCGGGCGGGTGGACATCAACCTGGATCAGGAGCCGCTGGGCGCGGATCGTGACGGGCAGCCGGTCTTCCTGCGCGACATCTGGCCGAGCCCGGAAGAGGTTCGGCAGACTATCCGGCACGCGGTCGAGCCGGACATCTTCCGGCGCATCTACGCGCAGGTGTTCGAAGGCGACGAGCGCTGGCGCGGCCTGCCGGTGCCGGTCGGCACGAGCCGCTACGCGTGGGACCAGACGTCGACCTACGTCGCCCGACCGCCCTTCTTCGAGGGGCTCTCGGCCTCTCCCCAGCCATTGGCGGACATCAGCGGGGCACGAGCGTTGGCCGTGCTGGGGGACTCGGTCACGACCGATCACATCTCGCCGGCGGGCTCCATCCCCGCCTGGTCACCGGCCGGTCAGTGGCTGCAGGAACAAGGCGTCACGCCGCTGCAGTTCAACTCCTACGGTGCTCGGCGGGGGCACCACGAGGTGATGATGCGCGGAACCTTCGGCAATATCCGCCTGCGGAACGCGCTGGTCGAGAAGGAGGGGCCGTACACGGCCCACCAGCCGTCGGGGGACGAGATGTTCATCTACGACGCCGCCATGCGCTACCGCCGGGAAGGCACGCCGCTGGTCATCCTCGCCGGGCGCGAGTACGGGTCCGGCTCCTCGCGTGACTGGGCGGCCAAAGGGACCCTGCTGCTCGGCATCAGTGCAGTGATCGCCGAGAGCTATGAGCGCATCCACCGCTCCAACCTGGTCGGCATGGGCGTCCTCCCGCTGCAGTTCGCAGCCGGTGACTCGGTTGCCTCGCTCGGGCTGACCGGACGCGAGACCTACAGCGTGCTGGGCATGGAGGACGGCGTCGCGCCTCACAAGCGCCTGGTTGTCGAGGCGGTTGACGGCGAGGGGCGCAGCAGGCGCTTCGAGGTGATCTGCCGCCTGGATGGGCCGATCGAGGTCGACTACTACCGTCAGGGCGGCATTCTGCCGGCGGTCCTGCGCCGGCTGGCAGCCTCAGCCTGACCGAGGCCGTGACCGGACTCAGGCCGGCTCTGCCGCCAGCGGGACGCTGAAGCCGAACTCCGATCCACCGCCCTCGCGCGGCACGCCCCAGACCCGGCCCCCCAGCGCCTCGGCCAGGCGCCGGCAGACCGACAGGCCGATGCCCACGCCGGCGGCCCGGTTGCGCGCTTCATCGGCGCGGTAGAACGGGGCAAAGATGTCCGCCTGCCCGCCGGCCGGCAGGCCGATGCCACGATCCAGTACCAGCACTTCGGCGTGAGTCTCCGCGCCTCGGATGACGACCTCGATCGTCGCGTCGGGCGGGCTGTACTTGTCGGCGTTGCTGATCAGGTTCTCGAGCAGCATCTCGAGGTAAGCGCGGTCTGCCTCGACGATGATGTGGCGCGGCTCCGAGGTCAACGTGATCGTGCGCTCGAGGTGTCGGCCGGAATAGTTGGCGATCGAGGTGCGCACGACATGGGCCAGCACCTGTGGCTCGAACTCGGCCTGCACACCCGACTCGAGCCGGGTCAGCATGAGCAGGTTTTCGATGATGCTCGTCAGCCGCTCGGCCTCGTTGCCGATGTCGTCGACCATCATCCGCCGGTCTTCCTCGGCCAGCCGGTCGGCGCGATCGCGCAGCAGCTTGGCGTTGCCAAGGATGGTCGTTACCGGAGTCCGCATCTCGTGCGAGATGAGGCCGAGGAATTCGTCCTTGACGGCATTGGAAACGCGCAGCGCCTGCTCGGCGCGAGTCCGCTCCGTCACGTCGACCATCACGTTGATCGCGCCGATCAGCGCGCCCCACTCGTCGCGCAGCGGCGTCGGGAAGGGCTGGAACGTGACCCGTGTCCCGTCCGGCCGCTCCGCTATCGCCTCCACGCCACGCACCGAGCGGTTCTCCCTGATCGAGACGGCCATCGGGCACTCCTCGTGCGCCATCGGTGAGCCGTCCAGTCGGAAAAGCCGCCACGAGCCGCACCACTTCTCGCCCATCGCCGGCCGGCGGCCCCACAGCTGAGCGGCGGCTTCGTTGAAGTACGTGATCCGACCGTCGTTGTCGGTCGTGTAGACGGCGACACCGACGGCCTCCAGCAGCTGCCTGTCGGTTACGGCGGCTGACGTGCCGAAGACGCGCGCCGCGTCGGCGGCGGCCGGCAGCAGCGCTTCCCCCGCGAACACGTTCTCGGTCACGGACATGGCGATACGGCGTGCAGGTTCATCCGGGCGGGCATGTTGCCATGAGATAGGTCGGGTGCGCCACAGTTGGCGCCGCCCTGTAGCGGTATTGCAATGCGAGCCGGCCAGCGGCGTTCGCCGGCGGCGTACAAATGAATCGAGAGCGGAGCCGCCGGGCTCCGCTCTCGTGTGTGCCGTTGTGGTGGGCGATACTGGATTCGAACCAGTGACCTCGCGGATGTGAACCGCGCGCTCTAACCGACTGAGCCAATCGCCCCGTGTTCCGTCGTGGTGACGGGCGATCGATTATCAGCCGTTTGCGGCCTGAGCGTCAACGACGCTGCCGGAGAACCCCGCCGAAGGCGCGGCTTCTACACCACCCAGAGGATGCGCAGCAGCAGCGTCAACCCGAGCATCAACACCAGCGGCGAGAAGTCGATCATCCCGCTCTGGGGCAGAAGCCGGCGGATGGGCGCCAGCAGCGGCTCGGTCGTGTCATACAGGAATCGGGCGATCGGGCCCTCGAAGCGCGGGTTGACCCAGCTCAGGAGCACGCGGCCCAGGATCAGCAGCCAGAGGGCCATGACGAGGAAGCGCACGAAGACTTGCAGGAACTCGGTCACGGAAGGCCGAGTATAGACACGCTTCCATCATGGCGCGGGGCGCTCGCCGAACAGCGCCCGGCCGATGCGCACGACCGTCGCCCCCTCCTCCACCGCCATCTCGTAGTCGTCGCTCATGCCCATCGACAGCTCCGCGCCGAGGCGTGGCTCCGCGGCGCGCAGCCCGGCTCCAAGCTCACGCAGGGCGGCAAACGTGCGCCTGGCGTCGGCCGGCCGTTCGACCGCACGACCGATGGTCATCAGACCGCGCAGCTCCAGCCGCTCGAGGTCAGCCACCTGCGCAAGCCCTTGGGCCAGCTGGCCCGGCTCGAAGCCGGACTTGGCCGGATCACCGTCGACGTTCACCTGCAGGTACACCGGCAGCCGCCGGCCGGCGGTCTCGGCGAGCCGCGCGAGACGGCCGGCAAGCTGCAGCGAATCGACCGACTGGACGGTGTGGAACAGGTCCACCGCCCGCCCCGCCTTGTTCGACTGAAGCCGGCCTATCAGGTGCCAGCGGGCGTCCGGCAGCGCAGCGACCTTCGACGCCGCCTCCTGAACCCGGTTCTCGCCGAAGTCGAGCAGCCCAATCTGGCCGGCCAGGCGCAGCTTCTCGACGGGCACACCCTTGCTGACGGCCAGCAGCCGGACCCCGGCGGGATCGCGGCCGGCCCGCACACAGGCTGTCGCTATCCGGCCCAGGACCTCCTGACGGGCGGCGGCCAGCTGGGACGATGTGCTGCCCGGTCCGTCCTCAACGGCTGGTGCCGGCGTCATAGCTCGGCGCCCCGCTCAGGCGGGTTGCCGACCGGCGGTTGCGGCGGTCAGCGGTTGCGACGCAGGAAGGCGGGGATGTCCAGGTCCTCGGCTTCGATCGGTGCCGGGGCAGACCGTCGGCCGCCATCCATCCGGTCGACGCGCTCGGCGCGAGCCTGCGGGCCGAGGCTGCCGCCTTCGGGCACATCAGCCTTGACCGGGATGGCTGCCGCCTGCCGGTCGGGCAGCGACGTCACCAGGCTGGCCACCTCGCGGTCGGGCGAGCGCATCGCCGCCATCAGCTCGGCCGTGCTGACCTGGCCCGCCGCACGCTCGCGTCGGCGGGTGTTGTCGAAGCCGGTTGCGATCACGGTGATCGACAGCTCGTCGCCCATCCGCTCGTCGATGACGGTGCCAAAGATGATGTTGGCCTCCGGGTCGGCAGTGCCACGGATGATCTCCGCCGCCTCGTCAACCTCGAACAGGCTCAGGCTCGGGCCGCCGGTGACGTTGAAGAGCACGCCCTGCGCGCCGGCGATGTTGATCTCGAGCAGCGGGCTGGCGATCGCCTCGTGGGCAGCCTTGGCCGCGCGGCCCTCGCCCGAGGCGCGCCCGATGCCCATCAACGCCGAGCCGGCCTCCTTCATGACTGTCCGCACGTCGGCGAAGTCGAGGTTGATCAGCCCGGGCACGGTGATCAGGTCGCTGATCCCCTGCACGCCGTGGCGCAGCACGTCGTCTACCACGCGGAAGGCGTCGACGATCGATGTGTCTTTCTGGACGACGTCCTTCAGCCGATCGTTGGGGATGGTGATCAGGGTGTCGACCTTCTCGCGCAGTCCCTCGGTGGCCTTCTCCGCGTTGAGCCGGCGACGGGCGCCTTCAAAGGAGAATGGCTTGGTGACCACGCCGATGGTCAGCGCGCCCAGGTCGCGGGCAATCTCGGCGATGACGGGCGCCGCGCCGGAGCCGGTGCCGCCGCCCATGCCGGCGGTGATGAAGACCATGTCGGAGTCCTTGAGAGCCTCGTAGATCTTCTCGGCATCCTCCTCCGCGGCGCGCTGGCCGATGCCGGGGTCGCCGCCGGCTCCGAGGCCGCGGGTGATCTTGTCGCCGATTCGGATCTTGTGCGGTGCATCCGACTGAAGCAGGGCCTGGGCGTCGGTGTTGACCGAGATGAACTCGACGCCCATGAGCTCGGCGCGGATCATCCGGTTTACGGCATTGCTGCCGCCTCCACCTACGCCGATGACCCGGATGAGCGCGAAGTTTTCCGAGTCGGAACGCAGCGGCATCGAAACCCCTCCAGACGGGTGAGTACAGGCATTTCCCGGTCGCAACGGGGGACGGTTGCAGTGCCTCTCCATCGCCCCCGTATGGGTCGGCAGTATAGACGGCGACGCCGTCGCCCGGCGGGTCAAGTTCGGCTTACCGAGGCCTACTTTCGGGCCACCCGGCGACCGTTGTGGACGGAATGTGGAAAGTCTCAGGCGGCCGGCAGGAAGGTCAGCCTCACGGTTCGGGCGGCGTTGTCCGGGTTCGGGTCCAGCAGTGCGATCGACTGCCATGTGCCCAGGCCCAGGCGGCCGTCAACGACGGGCACGGAAACGGACGGCGGCACGAGCAGCGGCAGGACGTGGTCAGCGCCGTGGCCGTTCGAGCCATGGCGGTGGCGCCAGACGGCATCCTGGCGCGGCAGCAGCTGGTCGAGCCGATCAACGAGATCCGCCTCGCTGCCGCTGCCCAGCTCCATCACCACGACGCCGGCCGTGGCGTGAGGAACGAAGACAAGCAGCGCGCCATCGCCGCGCCCCGCCACGAACTCGGCACAATCCGCGGTGATGTCGAACAGGCCGCGGCGTGAGCCGGTGTGGACCCGCAGCTCCTTCCCGCTCACCGCCTGACGTGCCGCGTCAACGGTCTAGGGAAAGAGCCCGCGCAGCCACTCACGCATGCGGCTGACGACGTTCGGCGCCGGTGCTGACTCGTAGCGCAGCGGCTCATAGCCACGAACGGTCCGGGCCCCCCATAGCAGCAGGCCGATGGCGTTGGAGTAGGCCGGCGTGAGCAGGTTGTCGGTCAGCCCGCCGACGCCCGTCGGGACGGCCACGCGGACCGGCATCTGGAGCACCTCGCGCCCGAGCTCGGCTGTCCCCGGCAGCTGCGCCGCGCCGCCGGTCAGGACGAGCCCAGCAGGCAGCATGCCGCGGTTGCCGGCCCGCTCGATCTCTTCGCCGATCTTCTCGAAGACCTCGCGCATCCGCGCCTCGATGATCGCCGCCAGCTCGGCGCGCGACGCAGTTCGGCCAGAGCCCTCACCGATGTCCTCGACGCTCACCTTGTCATCGCCCGCGATATTCGCCGGGTCGGCCGTGCCGTGGCTGATCTTGAGCGCCTCGGCCGCCGAGAGGCTGGTCTTGAGCCCGATGGCGACGTCGTTGGTCACGTTGTTGCCCCCCAAGGGCAGCACCGCGGCGTGGAAGGGCGAGCCGTCAAGGAAGAGCGCCAGGTCGATCGTGCCGGCGCCGAAGTCAGCCACGGCCACGCCCAGCTCGCGCTCGGTCTCGGTCAGCACCGCATCAGCCGAAGCGAGCGAGTTGGCGACCAGCTCGTCGATGCGCACCTCCGCCCGCTGGACGCACTTGGTCAGGTTCTGCACCGCCGTCGCGCTGGCATGGACGATGTGGGTCTCGACCTCCAGCCGCACGGCGCTCATGCCGAGCGGGTCCTTGACCCCTTCCTGGCCGTCGACGACGAAGCCGCGCGGCAGGACGTGGAGCACCTCGCGGTTCGACGGGATGGTGACTGCGCGGGCCACCTCGGTCGCCCGTTCAATGTCCTCCACGCTGACCTCGCGACGTGGCCCGCTGACCGCCACAGCGCCGCGTGAGTTCTGGCTCTCGACGTGGTTGCCGCCGACGCCGACGATGGCCGACTCGACGCGGTAGCCACTGAGGCGCTCGGCCTGCTCGCGCGCGGTGCTGATAGAGCTGACCGTCTGGTCGATGTTGATGACCACGCCCTTCTTGAGGCCGGCCGATGGCGGCGCGCCCTTGCCGATGATGGTCAGGCTGCCGTCGCGCGTCAGCTCACCGATCAGCACCACCACCTTGCTGGTACCGACGTCGATCCCGACGAGGACTGCTTCGCGTTCCAACCGCTCCCCTTCCCGCTCACTCCGGCGCCGGCATGGGTGCCCCGCGCCGGCCTACATTCTGGAAGATGCGGGCGTCCGGTGTTGGCCGGCTGCGGAAGGTGCCGCAACGGTCCTCGGCCGGGGCGAGGAAGACCATCTCCAGCTCGGCCTCGCGCTCGGCCACCAGCGACCGAAGGCATTGCACCTGCTGGTCGATCATCGACACCGGCCGCAGGTTGGGCGTGTAATGGCCGAACGCGGCACGCCAGCCATCGCGCTCGCTGGCCAGCAGCCAACCGTGCTCGTCCTGCACCTCCAGGCTGAACGCGTCGGCCTCGCTTTGGACCGAAGCCGGTGTCAGCGCCGCGAGGCGCAGCGCAGCGGACACGTCGATCGAGTCGAGCGTCTCGCCGATTGCCGGAGCCAGGGCGCCGGAACGGCGGTCATCGACCACCGGCAGGTCCTCGGCGCCTGCCTCGGCCGGACCTATCACCACCCCGTCGCCATCGACCAGCAGCTGCTCGTCCCCGACCTGCCAGACCATCACCGGCACCCGCTCAGTGACCATCACCCGCAACCCGTCGGGCAACCCGGCGACCACGTTCGCACGGCCCACGGCGGGCAGCTCCTCGAGCGCTCGCGCGACAGCCAGGGTGCGCAGCCGGAACAGGTTGGGTCGAGCGTCCAGCTCTGGCGCCAGCCGGGCGTGCGCATCGGCGAATGGCGTGTAGTGGAGGCCCTCCACGCTGACATTGCGCGGATCGAGCTCGAAGCGCTCCGGGCTGGTCAGCCAGTTGAGCGAGGCGCCGGCGGCCAACATGAGCAGAGCCCCGAATAACCGGGTGAGGTTGAACAGGCTGCCCCGGCCGCGTCTGCGCCGACCGCCCGCGGTGGGCCGAAGCCTGGCCGGCCTCCTCAGCCGCCGGTTGCGCTGCGGCGGCTCCTCCATCAGCGGGACCGCTCCATCAGGCCAGCTTGTCGGCGATTGCCCGCGCCGAGCGCAGGGCGGTGCCATCAGCGCCCTGTACGCTGAACTGACGGCCGCGACCCTGTCGCGCCTCCTCGACCATGTCACGGAGCTGCTGCGCGAAACTGATCTGGCGCTGCTCCCAGAAGTACTTGGCCATGGCGCCGGGGATGGTGTTGATCTCGTTGACCCAGACCTCGTCGCCGGCCCACAGGAAGTCGATCCGCGCCACCGAGCGGACGAGTGCCACCTCGGCCACGCGCCGAGCGGCATCTGCCAGCCGTCCTTCGATCCCTGCCGGCAGCTCGGCAGGCAGCTCGCGCCGGGCACCCTCCAGGCCGGCTCCCTGGAGGTACTTCTCCTCGTAGCTGTAGATCCCCTCTCCCCTGCCCTGCGGCCGCAGCGGCCGCTCAACCGCCGACACCTCGAGCGACGGATGGGTCCGGACCGACACGTTCAGGTCGACCGCGTCGGCGCGATAGGGCTCGATCACGGCTCCATCGCGAAGCAGCGGCTGGCTGCGCACCAGCGCGGCTGCCGTGCCCGCGTCGTCGACCACCTGGATGCCGATCGACGAGCCGCCGAAGCGCGGCTTGACGATGAACGGTGGCCCAAAAGGCAGGCTGGCCGACTCGTCCGTCAGGGCGAGCCTGGGCAGGGTCGGGATGCCGGCGCCAACCATCAGGTCGTGGAAGGCCAGCTTGTCCATGCCCAGGAAGGCACCGGCGGCGGTCGGACCCGTGTAACGCAGGCCGGCCAGGTCGAGCACGCCCTGCAGGGTGCCGTCCTCGCCGGGCCCGCCGTGACAGCAGTTGACCACGACATCCAGCTCGAGGCGCTGGCGGCGAAGACCGCCCTCGCTGGCAAAGCCGGCGTCGCTGCCCAGGCGCAGCGAAAGCTGGCGCGAGCCGCGCGGCGGGCCTTCGAGGAATGACTGCGCCTCGGCAGTTGGCGAGACCTCGTACCAGTCGCCGGTCTTGGTCCAGTACAGCGCGACCACGTCCGAGCCCCCGTCGGCCAGCGCTCGAGCCGCCTGCAACCCGGTCAGGATGCTGATGTCGTGCTCCGGCGAAGGACCGCCGAATATCACACCGAGCCTGCTCAAAAGCTCCTCTCTCCCTATGGATAGGT
This sequence comes from Candidatus Limnocylindrales bacterium, assembly GCA_035540555.1. Taxonomy (GTDB): domain Bacteria; phylum Chloroflexota; class Limnocylindria; order Limnocylindrales; family CSP1-4; genus JALYGJ01. The sequence goes on from DATLGJ010000010.1 coordinate 82,661, forward strand.
GTCGGGCAGATCGTTCTCGTACAGGACCGCGTCGCCGGGGCCGAGATTCGACCTCACCCAGGCGACGGCCTGGTCGCGCCGGTCGAACACGTGCACTCTCGCCCGACCACCCTGCGCACCGGCGAGCAGCGCCGCCCGATTGGTGCGGTTCACCACCAGCAGGTCATCGACCGCCCCGGCCGCTGCCCGCGCCAGCTCTTCGTTCTCGGCCGCCTGCTGCGGCCCGAGCTCGATCATGCCCGGCGTCACCACCGCCCGCCGCTGAGCCGGCAGGGCCAGCAGCGTGGCCAGGGCCGCCCGGAAGCCGGCGGGGTTCGAGTTGTACGTGTCGTCGATGACCGTTGCCCCATTGGTCGCCGATGCTACTTGCAGCCGGTGCGCCGCGCTGGGCAGGGTCGGCAGTCGGGCGGCGATGTGCTCCTCAGCCAACCCCAGTGCGCCGGCAACGGCGACCGCGCAGGCGACGTTGATCGGTTGCGTGCCGGGTCGCTCGAAGGTCGCCACGTGACGGCCCCGGAGGGTGACCCGGAGCTGACCATCCTGCGTGACGACGTGGACGTCGGCGGTCGCGTCACGCTCCGAGCAGCGCCAGACGACCTTGTCTCGCGCCAGCCGATCGGCGACCTCGGCCAGCCGGTGGGCATCGACGTTGATGACGCACGTCTCGGCGCGCTCGAAGATCTCCGACTTGGCCCGCACGATGTTGTCCAGGCTGCCCATCCGCTCCAGGTGGACCGGGCCGATGGCCGTCAGCACGGCGACATCGGGCTTGATCCAGCTGCACAGCTCGCGGATCTCGCCCGGGCCGTAGGTGCCCATCTCGGCCACGAAGACGTCGGTGCCCGGAGCCAGGTGCTCGTTGATTGCCCGGGCCAGGCCGCCGGTGTTGTTGTAGCTCGCCGGGGATGGCACGACGGGCCTGCTCGCGCCCAGCAGGTGGGTCACGTAGCCCTTGGTGCTGGTCTTGCCATACGAGCCGGTGATGGCGACGACCGTCGGGCTGACCTGGGCCAGGCGCCGGCTGGCGCGATCCACGAAGGTGGCCATCAATCGGCGCTCCAGTGGCCGGCTGAGAGTGGCGGCCAGGTCCACCACGAGCGGCTGCAGCAGGGCCACCCCCGCCGCCGCGACGGTGACCGCGTGCAACGGGTCCAATGCCAACACCACGGCCAGTCCGGTGACGACCAGCAGCACCACCGCGTTGGTTGCGACGAGCACGATCGCCAGCCGGACCATCCGGCGGCTCCAGGCGAGCGGCGCAGTCCGTCCGCGCAGGCCAAGACCAAGCGGGCCGATCGCGACCGCCGCGGCCGTGAGCAGGGCCGCCCACGGCGTCAGCGGCGCAAACAGCGCGCCGGCCAAGCCGAAGCCGGCAAGCACGAGGTTCAGCGGCACGCCAAACCACCAGCGCCGGCCAAAGCGAACAGCAGCGTTGTAGTACTGGTCGCGCTGGACGATGCGCAGCCAGCGGATCGCCGCCAGCGTGGCGGCCGCCAGGCAGCCGGCGATGGCCAGCAGCTCAGCCACGGGCAGTCGCCCCGGTCGGCTCGGTGGTTGCAAGCAGGCCGTCGATCGCCGCGCGCAGCTCCCCCGGTGCGCTGCGCACCAGGAAGTGCCCATGGCCGGGCAGGACGCGTAGCCCGGCTTGCTCGCCGAGCGCCTGCGCCGCCCTCCGCGCGGATTCCGCCGGGGCGGGCTCGTCGTCGGCGCCCCAGACCAGCCGGACGGGGCAGCGCACGGCTGCCAGCTGCTCGTCGTACGACTCGTTGACGACCTTCACCAGCACCCCGCGCATGGTCTGGCTGGCCGCGCGGTAATCGGCCGAGCCGTAGCGTTGGCGCAGCCGTTCCATGTGGCCTTCGCCAAGCACGCCGACCCGGTGAAGTGCCCGCCCGACGCGATAAAGCGGGCTGGTCCGGCCGCCGACGCGCCGATAGAGCGGCACGCCGGTGAGCACAAGACCGGTGACCCGCTCAGGGTCAGCCGCGGCAAGGTGCAGCGCGACGCGGCCGCCGAACGAGTGTCCGATGACGACGAGCCGCTCGCCGATCTCGGGCAGCGCGCGGGCGACGGCGGCGGCGTAGCGGGCCGAGCCCCACGCATCGGGCGGCTCGGGTGTGGCGCCGAAGCCGGGCAGGTCGAGGGCAACCGCGTCAAGCCCTTCGAGAACGGCGTCGAAGTCAGCGCCGCTGCGGGCCCAGCCGTGCAACGCCAGCACGCGCGCCGGCAGCCGGCCGTGAAGGCGACCGAAGAGCCGTCCCCCATCGAAGGCGCGCAGGCTCACGCTGCGCCGCTCCAGTCGGACCAGTCACCGGCAAAGACGATCTCGAACTCCAGCTTCACGCCGCGCTCTGCCAGGACACGGGTGCGCACCTGCTCACCCAACGCGCGCACATCGGCCGCCGTGCCCTCCCGGTCGTTGACGATGAAGTTGGCGTGCTTCTCGCTGACCACGGCGCCGCCGACGCGCATTCCCTTCATGCCCAGCTCGTCGACCAGCGCGCCGGCCGAGGGCCCCTCGGCAGGGTTACGGAAGACACTGCCCGCCGACGGCAGCCCGAGCGGCTGGTGTGCCTGGCGCCAACGGCGGATGTCGTCCAGCCGCTGGCCGACCTGCGCCGAGTCGGCGCGGGTCAGGTCGAACGAGGCCCAGGTGACCACCTCAGGCGTGGCGAGCGGAGAGTGCTTCAACAGGCTGTCGCGGTAGGTCAGCGCGAGCCCCTCGGCGTCCAGGACCTGCTCAGTGCCGTCGGCGCGCATCACGCTGGCCTCGGCCAGCACCGACCTCACGTCGGACTCGTGCGCGCCGGCGTTGGCCCAGACCGCACCCCCGACCGTGCCCGGGATGGCCAGGCCGAACTCCAGCCCGGACAGACCCTCGGCCCGGCCAAGGGTGGCCGCCTTCGCCATCGGCAGCCCCGAGTCGGCCACCAGCCGCGGACCGTCGAACCGATGCGACTGGGCGCGGTTATGGATCACCAGCCCTCGCACGCCGCGGTCGCTGATGACCAGGTTGGAGCCGCGGCCCAGCACGAAATAGGGCAGCTCGCGCGAGCGCGCGAAGCGGACCAGGGCGCGCAGCTCGAACAGGTTGTGGATCTCTGCAAACAGGTCGGCCGGACCCCCGACGCGCATGGTGGTGAATCGGGCGAGAGGCTCCCTGCGCGACGTTTTGACGCCGATGCGCCGCTGGATGTCCGTGCCCAGGCGGGCAATCGCCGTTTCGTCGAGGCTCACCGTCACGCGTCGGCCCGCGACAGCTCTTCGATCGATCTCGAGCTGGGCAATGCACGACGCTCGGCCAACGCCAGCAGGATCGCGGCCAGCGCAGCCGCGGAGCCCGGCCGGCCAAGCTGGCGGGCGGCGGCACGCATCGGTTGCAGGGCAGAGGCGTCGGAGGCAAGGGCCGCGGCCCGGCGCAGCGCATCGGCATCGAAGTCCTCATCGGCGACCACCAGTGCCGCGCCGGCATCAGCCAGCAGCCTGGCATTGGCCACCTGGTGGCCGCTGGCGTGGGGGTACGGCACGACCACGATCGGCGTGCCCAGCGCGCTCGCTTCGGCCAGGGTCGAGGAGCCGGCCCGGCCTACGATCAGGTCCGCGGCGATTAGCGCGCGGGCCATGTCGGCGTCGAGGAAGGCATGCGGCTGGTAGCGTCCCTGCAGTGCCGTGGGCAGGCTGGCGCGGTTGCGCCGCGCATCCTCCAGGCCGGCGTCGCCGCAAACGTGGACGATGGATGCCCCGACGACCAGGTCGGGCAGGGCGTCGGCGACCGCGTCGTTCAGCCGACGCACGGCCTGCGATCCACCGAAGACAAGCAGGCAGGGAAGCTGCGGCTCCAGCCCGAGCGCTGCCCGCGCCTGATCGCGGCTCAGGCCCTCGAAGGAGCGGATCGGGGTGCCGGTGACGTAGCAGTCCCCGGGCAGCTGGTTGCACGTCTCGGCGAAGGTGACTGCCAGCGCCGAGGCCAGCCGGGCCGTGAAGCGCACGCTCCGACCGGCCAGCCGGTTACCTTCCCACATCAGCGTTGGAATGCGCAGCAGCGCCGCGGCCAGCAGGACCGGTATTGCGACATAGCCCCCGGTGGTGAAGATCACCCGCGGCCGGCTGCGCAGCAGCAGCGCGACCGCCTGCGGCAGCGAGGCGACCAGGCGCAGCGGGTCGAGGACGGTGTGCAGCGAGAGGTCGACGCTGCGCAGCGAGCGCAGCCACAGTCGCTCCAGGGGTATGCCCGCGGCCGGCACGATGCGCGATTCCAGGCCACGTCGGCCGCCCAGCCAGCGAATGTTGACGTCAGCGGCTCCCCGCTCGCGCAGGCTGCGCGCGACGGCCAGGGCGGGATAGATGTGGCCGCCCGTACCTCCGGCGGCGATGAGGATCAGCATCGTTCCAAGTGCCTCTGTCCTGGGTCTCGCGCGAGATCGAGAGCAGGATACCGACGGCGGCGAAGCTGACCACCAGCGACGAGCCGCCCGCGCTCACGAAAGGCAGCGTTATGCCGGTGATCGGCAGCAGCACCACCACCACACCGATGTTGATGAACGCCTGCAGCACCAGCCACGCGGTGATGCCGGTTGCCAGCAGCGCCCCGAACGTGTCGGGCGCGCCGAGTGCGACGCGCACGCCACGGTAGGCCAGCAGCAGGTAGGCAGCGATCACCGCCAGGCCGCCGATGAGCCCCAGCTCCTGGCCGATGACGGCGAAGACGAAGTCGTTCTGCGCTGCCGGCAGGTGCAGCGCACCGGGCTGACGGCTTTCGCCCAGGCCGATGCCGGTGAGGCCGCCCATGCCCAGCGCGAGCAGTCCCTGCACGGTATGGAAGCCGATGCCCTGGGGATCGGCCCAGGGATCGATGAAAGCCTGCACGCGCGCCATCTGGTAGGCGTTGTGGTTGACCACGTAGACGACCGCGGCGATGCCCGCCGGGGCCAGCAGGAGCAGCTGCCAGATGCTGCCGCCGGCGACCACGAACATCGCCAGCGCGGTCAGCGTCAGCACGCCGGTCGTGCCCAGGTCAGGCTCGAGGATGACCAGCGCGAGCAAGGGCCCGACGATCAGCAGGAAGGGCAGCAGGCCGTGCAGCAGCGAGCCCGACCGGGTGCCCTTGCGGGCCAGCCAGTGGGCGAGGTAGATGACCAGCGCGAGCTTGGCGAACTCGGCCGGGTGCATCGCGGGCAGCGGCCCGATCTGCAGCCAGCGCATCGAGCCGCCCCCTTCGATGGGCTTCAACACCCCCGCGATCGGCGGCAGCAGCACGGCCACGAGCAGGGCCAGCGCGACTACATAGCCGAGCACCGACACGTGACGCAGCCAGCGATAGTCGATGCGGGCCATCACGGCCATCGCGACCAGTCCCAGGACGGCCCACATGGCCTGCGGTGCGACCACCGCGAAGGCATCGCCGTTGCGCAGCAGGGCGCCCACGCCGGAGGTCGAGTAGACCGCCAGCAGGCCCAGCGCCGACAGGGCGAGGATCGTGACGGCGATGATGTAATCGGGCTCGTGTCGCTCGCGCTGGGGCCCGCGTGGTGCGCGAGCGACCGGCTTTGCCGCGAGCGTGCGACGAGGCGCGGCCACGGCGCTCATGGCTTCACCTGGCCGGATCGGCGCTGCAGCTCCAGCACGGCCTGCTTGAAGGCACGGCCACGGGCGGCGTAGTCGACGAACATGTCGAAGCTGGCCGCGGCCGGGCTCATCAGCACGGTCGCCAGCCCAGTCGGGCCCTCACCCGCCGGCCGATCGGTGAGTGCCTCGCGGGCCAGATCGGCCGCCCGCGTGACCGCGCTCGGAAGGTCCGCCGCGCGCTCGACACGTGCTGCTCCCGCCGCCTCGAACAGCTGCTCCATCTGTTCGGCCGTCTCGCCGATCAGGACGGCGGCAGCCGCACGCCGCGCCACCTCGTGGGCGAGCTCCTCGAGCGGCACGTCCTTGCTACGGCCGCCGGCGATGAGCACCACCGGTGGGTCGAAGGCGCGCAGAGCGCTGATCACCGCATCGGGCTGGGTGCCGCTCGAGTCGTTGACGAAGCGGACGCGATCGATGACCGCGACCTCCTCGAGCCGATGCTCCACGCCGCCGAAGTCGGCCACGGCCTGCCTGATCGCCTGTTCCTCGACGCCGCTGAGCAGGCCGGCCGCGACAGCGGCCAGGACGTTGCTGGCGTTGTGGAAGCCCGGCAGGGGCACCTCGGCAAGAGGCATGATCGGCGTCGTCGGGCCGTTCAGCGTACTGACGATCCAGCCGTCCGAGAGTCCGACGCCGTCGGCAGGCACTGTGCTCCGGCTGTAGCGGACGGCGCGGGCCACGGTGAGCTCTCCGTAGCGCCGGCTGACCGGATCCTCGTCGTTGATCACCAGCGCGCCGTCGGGTGGGAGCAGCTCGGCCAGGCGCTGCTTTACCAGGCGATATGCCTCGACGGTGCCGTGTCGATCCAGATGGTCGCTGCTGACGTGGGTGTATACCGCGATTTCGGTGCCGCGCGAGATGGTGGGCAGCTGCAGCTCGGACAGCTCCAGCACCACCCGGTCCGCGGTGGTGATCTCGGGGAGGCGCTCGACCAGCGGAGTGCCGATGTTGCCGCCGAGGAGTGTGCGTGCCGGGCCGGCCGAGATGACCGCCGCTGTCAGCGACGAGGTCGTCGTCTTGCCCTTGGTGCCGGTGATGCCCACGGTTGGGGCCGGGCAGAGGCGAAGAAAGAGGTCCACCTCGCTGACGACCGGCACGCGACCTTCGGCCTCCACGGCGCCGAGGGCACGACGCAGCCGGGGCTCGGTCGTCGGGTAGCGGCTGCTCACCGACGGCGACGTGCACACCAGCGCCTGCTCAGCCAGCGCCTCGCTTGGCTCCACCTCGGGTCCGAGCATCAGCCGAACCGGCCGCCCGCCGAGCTGGGCCAGCTGGTCGGTCAGCGCCTCCGCCGGCTGGCCGTCGTAGACCGTGACCGTGGCGCCGCGGTCGTGCAGGAAGCGAGCCAGGGCGATGCCGCTCCGGGCCAGGCCGAGCACCGCCACGGGCCGGCCCGCGAAGGAGTCGAGGGTGAGGTTGGGCAGGTCGATCGGAGTCACCGCGGCACCGTCGGCCATCGCTATCACCGGTTCACCAGCGTGGCGAAGAAGAAGGTCACCCCGAGCATGGCCGCCAGCACGCCGACGATCCAGAAGCGCAGCGTGATCTTTTCCTCGTCCCAACCGGCCAGCTCGAAGTGGTGGTGCAGCGGAGCCATGCGGAAGACGCGCCGGCCGGTCAGTTTGAAGACCAGGATCTGGATCACGTCCGAGCCGACCTGCAACACGAAGATGATCCCGATCAAGGGCAGCAGCATGATCTGGCCGGTGATCAGCGCCATCACGGCCAGCGTGGCGCCGAGTGAAAGGGCACCGGCGTCGCCCATGAAAACCTGCGCGGGGTGGACGTTGAACCACAGGAAGCCGAGCAGGGCCCCGATCAGCAGCGCACACATGATCGCCAGGTTCGGCTGGGGGAGCGGGTTGAGAAGGGCGATGATCATGTACGCCACGAAGGCAAAGATGAGCGTGCCGCCGGCCAGGCCGTCGAGTCCGTCGGTGAAGTTGACGCCGTTGGTCGTGGCCACGATGGCGAACGCGGCGAAGGTGATGTACGCCCAGTCGGGCAGAGCGACCGCGCCGATGAACGGCACCGCCACGCCGGTGATCGCATAGGTGCGCTGGATCTGCCAGGCGATGGCCACGGCCACGACAACCTGCCACAGCAGCTTCTGGCGGATGCGGATGCCTTCACCGGTCTTGGCGTTGAGGTAGTCGTCGACGATGCCCAGCGCGCCGACAGCCAGCAGGGTGAGCATCGGGGCGATCGTCGACGGATCGAAGAAGCGACCCATCGGGCTGACGAACTCGAACAGGAGCCCGGCCGCACCGACCACGGCGATGATCAGCGCGCCGCCCATCGTCGGCGTTCCTTCCTTGACCAGGTGGCTGGCCGGGCCCTCGACGCGAATGCGCTTGCCGAAACCGAACCGGCGCAGCAGCTGGATGAAGGGCGGCATCAGGATGACGACCAGCGCGAACGTCAACAGGATGCTCTGGACGATCGAGGCTGCGATTGCCATCTCGCCGGTCACGACGGCGACTCCGCGACGCTGGTCCTATGCATGGGCGGCGGCCATTTTCCCACCGGCGCAGATCAGCGCCCGGCCAACGGCGTCGCGCTGGGCCACGGCCGCGGCTCGACCGCCGGCAGCGGCGTGGCGACCCCCGCGGTCGGTGCCGCCATCGGGGAAGCGGACGGGCCGCCGGTGGCCTCCGGCGACTGCTCGGATGGTGGTTGCGTGGCGGGATCCGGGAAGAGCTGGTCGTCGGGCGCGGCAAGCTGATCGGGCGCCAGCTCGAGCACGGAGATGGCCGTCTGCGCGACCCGTCTGAACACCTCGTAGGACTCGATCTTGGGCACGAGCAGGCCGCGGCGCTGGCCGGTCAGGGCGGGCTTATTGATGGTCACCACGACCACCAGGTCCGGAACGCCGTCACCGACGAAGCCGCAGAAGGTGTAGTTGTACTCGTCGTCGGCCCACGCGCCGGCCGCGCTGTCCCAGATCTGCGCTGTGCCCGTCTTGCCGCCGACCGTGTAGCCCTCGATGAGCGTCTTGCGGGCGACCTCCTCGACGCTGGTCACGTTGTTGACCAGCAGGGAGCGGATCGCCGCGGACACCTCAGGGTCGAGCACCTGCTCACCTGCTGCTTCGTGCTCACCCGGCCGGGGGCTTCCGGCGGGCGGGCGATCGGGCGCCGCGAGGACATGGGCGTCCACTGCTCGGCCGCCGTTGACCATCCGGCTGTAGGCCACGGCGAGCTGTATCGGGGTCACCGCCACGCCCTGCCCGAATGAGCGGTTGGCCAGGTCAACCGGCGCCCAGCGCTGGGTCGCCGGGTCAGCCGCGATGCCGCGCGATTCGCTGCTGATCTCGACCCCACTGGCCTGCCCCAGGCCGAGTCGGCGCCACAGGTCGTACAGCTCCGCTGCGGCCGAATTCACGTCCGGCCCCAGCCGGGCGGCGATCTTGGCCGTCGGCACGTTGCGCGAGAAGGCGAGGACTTTGCCGAAGGTCAGTTCGCCCATGCTCTTGCGGTCCGAGTTGTGCACGCGGTGCGAGCCGAACTCCAGGAACTTCTCGTCCTTGATGGTGCTCGTCGGCGAGACAATGCCTGCCTCCAGGGCGGCAGCCGCCGTGATCATCTTCATCACCGAGCCGGGCTCGTAGATCTGGCTCGCCAGCGGGTCGACGAAGCGCTCGGGGGCCTGGCGCGCCGTCTCGATGTACGCGTTGGCGTCGTAGCCCGGCACCGACGCCCAGGCCAGCACCTCCCCGCTGCGCGGATCCATCACCACCGCGCTGACCCGCTCGGCCTGGTTGGCCACCCAGATCGCGAACAGCTCCTTCTCCACGCGCAGCTGCAGGCTGGCGTCGATGGTCAGGCTGACGACCTGGCCGGGACCGCCGGCCGCGGGTGGGGCCCCGCCGGCGCTGGCCGTCGATGCGTCAATCCCGGCGAGCAGCCCATGGTTGTACTGCTCCACGCCATAACGGCCCTCCCCGTCCTCGGTCACGAAGCCGAGCAGCTGGCTGGCGAGGGTCGTCCTGGGCGCACCTCCCGGGTTCGGGTAGACGCGCATCGGCTGCGGCTCCAGCGACAGCGCGGCCACCTCGCCTGCCTCCGCGGCAGCCCGCACCCGCTGGCTCTGGTCGAGGGTCAGCCGCCGATGGACGATGGTGTAGGGCACGGCCTCCTCGAAAGTCTCGACCAGTCGCTCGGTCTGCACCGGGTCAAAGTCGAGCAGCTCCGCGAGGCGGCGGGCGACGGGGCCGCGGGCCTCGGCCGCAAGTAGGTCGGGGTATGCGGCCAGGAGGTCACGGTAGGCGGTCGTCGCGAGCAGCGTGCCACGCCGATCGGTGATGTCCCCGCGCTGGGCAAACTCGACCGATGGTCGGGCCATCTGCGCGGCCGCCCGCGCGCGCAGGTCGTCGGCCTGGGCAATCTGCCAGTAGCTCAGCCGAATGCCCAGCGCCGCCGCGATGACGACGAAGGTCGTCAGCAGCGCAAGATGGCGCAGCCGCCTGTCCGTCCGACCGAGCATGGCTCAGCGGGCGGGCACGCGAACCTTGGTGCCCAAAAGGTCCAGGCCTGCCTGCTGCGCCCAGTCGAGGACGAGCGGCTCGGAACCCCAGCGGGCGACAGTCGCCTCGAGCGTCTGCGCCTGGCGACCCAGATCGTCACGCTGCAGCACCAGCCGGTCCACCTCGTACGAGGTCGCTGCCAGCCGGGCAGTCTGGCCCAGGTAGACCATGCCGATGACGAACAGCATGACCACTACCGCCATCAACAGGCCCATGGGATGAGAGCGCCGGCTGGCCCGGGACGGCCGGGCGATGCGCCGGCGCTCTCCGAACGCGACTGGCCGTGGCCGTGCGCCCTGGTAGACGGTCACGCCGCGGCCCTCCCCCCGTGTCGCCCATCAAGCAGCTCTCTCTGCGCCTGCCCGCTCAAGCCAAGCGAATCGATGAGCCCATCGTGCTCGTACCCGTCGGCGATGTCGGCAGGTAGAACGTCCGGTCGTGGCTCACGCCTCTGGCGCACCTCGTGCTGGCGCTTGGTGTACGCGCGACGGCGGCGGGCCTGGTTGCGTCGGCTCATGCGTCCAGCCTCCTTGCTGCCCTGAGCAGGGCACTGCGGGCACGCGCGTTGCGCGCCACTTCTGCCGCGCTCGGTCGGCGCGGCTGCGGGCCGATGGCTGCCAGCCGAGGTGCCCGACCGCACACGCAGACGGGCGCCTCCGGTGGGCAGATGCAGCCGCGTCGCTCGGCGTTGATGAACCGCTTGACGATGCGGTCCTCCAGCGAGTGGTAGCTGATCACTGCAAGGCGGCCGCCGGCTCCCAGCAGCTCGACGGCCGCCTGCAGTGCGCGGGGAAGCACCTCCAACTCGCGGTTGACGTGAATGCGTAGTGCCTGGAAGACGCGCGTGGCGGGGTGCACTCGGCGCCGACCGCGAGGTGGCACATGCGCCACCCGCTCAATCAGCTCGGCCAGCTGCCGGGCACTCCGGATCGGTTCATTGCGGCGCGCGTCGACGATGGCCCGGGCTATCCGGCGGGCCTGCGGCTCTTCGCCGTGGCGGCGGAACAGGTCGGCCAGCTCGCGCTCATCGAGCGTAGCCAGCACCTCGTGCGCCGCCGTGCCGCGCGAGTCGTCGAAACGCATGTCAAGCAGGCCCTCCGCGCGGAAGCTGAAGCCACGCTCCGTCTCGGCCAGCTGGTAAGAGCTCAGTCCGAGGTCGAGCAGCACGCCATCCGCCGGAGTGAACCCCTCCTCCGCGGCAACCATGCCCATCTCCTCGAAGTTGGCCTGGCGCAGGACCAGTCTGTCGCCGAAGGTGGCCAGCCTGTCGCGCGTTCTGGCGATGGCCGCCCGGTCCGCATCGAGGCCGAGCAGGCGGCCATCAGGAGAATTGGCCTCCAGGATTCGTCGAGCGTGCCCTCCGCCCCCGACCGTTCCGTCGATCTGCAGACTGCCCGGTCCGGGGGCGAGGATGTCAATGACCTCCTCGACCATCACGGGCAGGTGCCCTTCTGCCTGATCGGCTACCGGCCGGGACGGTCCCGGCGAACCCTGGAGGCTCATCTGGTGCGCTAGATGCCCAGGCCCTGGATGTGGGCGGCAAACACCTCGGGATCGCTCATGCCGGAGCCGTAGGCAGCCCATCGCTCGGGCTGCCAGATCTCGAGGTGGTCGCGCATGCCCACCACCACGGCCTCGCCGTTCAGCGCCGCTTCCGCGCGCAGCGCCGCCGGCAGGACGACTCGACCCTGACGGTCGGGCTCGACCTCGAAGGCGCCTCCGAACAGGAAGCGGGCAAAGCTTCGGGCACTGGCGTTAGACACCTGGAGCCCAGCCACTCGCTGGGCGAGCTCGTTCCAGGCGTCCCTCGGGAAGATGGCCAGGCAGCCGTCCATCCAGCGGCTCACGTATGCCACTCCGGCGAGGTCCGCGCGAAAACGCGCCGGGACGGCAATGCGGCCCTTGGCGTCGATCGTGTGACGGTACTCCCCGGTGAACACGGCGTTGCCTCTGGTGTTGGGTGCTGCCGGCGGTCGAGCACGCCACCCGGTAGCGCTGCCTGCTCCCGGCTGACTGACTCCGCCACCGCCTCTCCCCACTTTGGACCACTTTGGCCCACTGGAGCCCATCATACGCGTTGTTGAAGGGCCGTCAACCCCTAATCGCGCTCGAGCCACGCGTTCGCGCCGCCTTTGCCCCGGGGCCGTCATCATTTGCCCATGCCACGCGAGCCAAAGCACAAGGTCTCCCGGCGCTTCGGCGTCGACATCTACGGAACGGGCGGCGCCGCCCTGCAGCGTCGACTGGCGGCACGTCCCGGCGCGCGGCCCGGAGCTCGGCCGCGGCGACGCAGCGAGTACGGACTGCAGCTGCAGGAGAAGCAGAAGGCAAAAGCCATCTATGGCGTTGCCGAGGGCCAGTTCAAGCGTTACTTCGAGGCTGCCGAGCGGCAGCCCGGCAACACCGGCGACAACCTGCTCTCGCTGCTCGAGCGGCGGCTGGACAACGTTGTCTACCGGCTCGGCTTCGCCCGCACGAGGCCGATGGCCCGGCAGCTGGTCAGCCATGGCCACGTTCGGATCGACGGGGAGCGAGTCAACATTCCGTCCTACAGCGTCGACGAAGGCCAGGTGGTGGCGCTGACCGATGCCGCCGCAAAGGTACCGGCGGTGGCCGAGGAGATGGGCTCAGGTCGTCCGCTGCCAGGCTGGCTCGAGCGCGAGGGCGGCCGCGCAGCCGGACGCGTGGCACGGCTGCCGGCGCGCGACGACGTCGACATGGAGATCGACGACCGGCTGATCATCTCCTTCTACGCTCGCTAGCGGCTTACCGCCCGCGCGCTGTGCGGCCGTCAGGCCGTCTGGATGGGGCCGGCGCAGACGTTTGCCGAGGCGGCCTAGTACGACCGTTGTCATTGCTGCGGTCCAAAGGCGAGTGCTACGGTGCGCGGCGGAGGGGAACCCCTGGAGGCCCGCTTTGGGCAGGACTGGAGACATGGCACTGGCTCGGCCAGCCTCGACCGTCATCACGCATAAGCCCGCCGCCACGCCTGCGCCGGTGGCGCCGCCGGCCCCGTCCTCGCCTGCCGACTTCGTCGTCGAGGAGGCACAGTCCGTGGCGGTCCAGACGAGCCACATCCGGCGCTGCAATTACCGCCGGGTCACGGCGCTGCCCGCCGGCCGGCGCCAGCTCCAGATGTACGACGTCGACTGCATGCACCCCTCGTATGAGTCTCCCGTCGCGCTCGGCCGCCTCGAGGCGGCACGGGACACATGCGCAACGTGCACGCTGCCCGGGGTGTTCAGGCCTGACGAGGACTGAGCAGATACGCTGTCGGCGTGCCAGCGAGAAGGCCTGTAAGCCGAGTTCTGTACCGCGCCTGACGGCGCGGTGACGATCATCCATCTCGGACGGCAGTTACCCACCGTCTCCAGCGGCCGACCCGAGAGCGGAGCGACGCACTCCCGCGGGACGAATCCCGACTGCTCTCCTATTTGGCCTTGCTCCGGGTAGAGTTTGCCCGTTTCACCCGGCCCGACGGCTGATCGCCATCTTGCCGGCTCGTCTCTGTGGCACTGGTCCTCGCCTCACGGCGGACGGGTGTTACCCGCTACCCTGCGTCGCGGAGCTCGGACTTTCCTCGAGCGTTGACGGGTTTCCCCGATGAGCTCGCGACCGTCCGGCCTTCTCGCTGGCCTGCTGATTTTATCCCGCGGGGACCGGCCTGAACAGCCCCAATTCGGACATCTGTTCGAGAATACCGGCCTCAGCCGGCCTCAGCCGGCCTCCGCACGGGCGGCTGCCGCAGGGTCGTCAAGGGCGAGGTTGGCGAGGGCGTCGGCGGCGGTGTTCGCCGCACGCGGCTCATGCCTGATCGACCACCGGCTGAAGCCGGCCAGCTCCGCCTGCGCGGCGTCGACCAACGGCCGGATCTGCGGATGGCGAACCTTCCAGCGACCGGCCAGCTGCTCGACCACCAGCTTTGAGTCCAGCACCAGCTCAACCTCATCGGCTCCGAGCTGGCGCGCGCGGCGGAGGGCCAGGATGACCGCCGTGTACTCGGCATGGTTGTTGGTCTGGATGCCCAGCGGGCGGGCAATGACGGCCAGCGGCCGGGCGGCGGCCTCATATGCACCCGGAAGGTCGGCATCGATCAACACGGCACCGGCGGAGGCCGGCCCGGGATTGCCCCGCGCCGCTCCATCCGCCCGGATGAGCAGACGTCGAGGCGGCAACGCCGGCTCGCTCAGGCGCGCCGCTCCACGATCGCGCCGGAAACCTCGAGGATGGCGCGGGTGATGTTGATCCCGCGCGGGCATGCATCGGAGCAATTGAAGATGGTGCGACAGCGCCAGACACCGTCCTTGTCGGCCAGGATCTCCAGGCGCTGGTCGGCGGCCTCGTCGCGGGAGTCGAAGATGAAGCGGTGGGCGTTGACGATCGCGGCCGGGCCAACGTAGCCCGGCTGCGCCCAGAAGGACGGGCACGACGAGGTGCAGGCAGCGCACAGAATGCACTTGGTCGTGTCGTCATAGCGCGCCCGGTCGGCAGGCGACTGCAGGCGCTCCCGCTCGGGCTCCTCGCTCTCCGCGACCATGAACGGCAGCACGCTGCGGTACTTGGCGAAGAACTCGTCCATGTCCACGACAAGGTCCTTGATCACCTTCAGACCCGGCAGCGGCGCGACCGACACCTTGCTGCCCAGCTGGTCGACGCGGATCTTGCAGGCCAGCCGGTTGCGGCCGTTGATCAGCATCGCGTCCGAGCCACAGATGCCATGCCCGCACGACCGCCGGAAGGTCAGGCTCCCGTCGTTCTCGTACTTGACCGTGTGAAGCAGGTCCAGCACGCGGTCCATCGGACCGGACTCGACCTGGTAGCGCACCCAGTGGGGGCGCTTGTCGCGTTCAGGGTCGAAGCGAAGGATCCGAAGGTCGACCTGCATCGGCGCTGATGGTAGCGGCGTCCGCCGTTGGCCGCCGATCGGCACGTTCGCTCGCTCCGTGACCGTCAGAGCCGGGCTGCGACCAGGCGACCGCGGTCCGGCCGCTCGTCAGTACGTCCGCGGCTTGGGTTCGAACCTGGTGATGGTGACCGGCTTGTACGACATGCGCGGACCGCCTTCGGCCTTGTAGGCCAGCGAGTGGCGCAGCCACTGGTCATCGTTGCGCTCCGGGAAGTCTTCGCGGAAGTGGCCGCCGCGTGATTCCTCGCGCGCCAGCGCCGAGTGGACGGTAGCCTCCGCGCAGTCAAGCATGTAACCGAGCTCACGAGCCTCGAGCAAATCCGTATTGAAGACTCGACCGCCGTCCTCACAGCGGACGGTCCGGTAGCGCTCCTGCAGCTCGCGCAGGCAGGCGGCCATCTCGGCCAGTCCTTCACGCGTCCTGAATACGCCCGCGAGCTGCATCATCGCCGCCTGGAGCTCGTTGCGAATGTGGGCCGGGCGGTCGCCGCGCCGCCGCGTCCGCGCTCCCTCAAGCTCCGCGCGCACCTCCTCGTGCGCGTCGGCGGGCACGTCGGGCAGCGTGCCGCCGGCCGCTGCCACGTCCTCGGCCATCGAGCGGCCTGCGCGCCGGCCGAAGACAAGGATGTCGATCAGCGAGTTGGTGCCCAGACGGTTGGCGCCGTGGACCGACACGCAGGCGCACTCGCCTGCCGCGTACAGGCCCGGAAGGACCGTGTTCCGTTCGTCCACCACGACCCGCGACTCAACGTTGGTCGGGATGCCGCCCATCGCGTAGTGGGCAGTCGGGGTGATCGGGACTGGCTGGGTGATCGGCTCGATGCCCTGGTAGACCCGGCTGAACTCGGTGATGTCGGGCAGCTTGGCCTCGATCACGTCGCGCCCCAGATGCCTCAGGTCGAGATGGACGAAGTCGCCCCCGTCGATGCCCCTGCCCTCGCGCACCTCCAGGTAGATGGCCCGGCTGATGACGTCGCGCGGCGCGAGCTCCATCAGCGTCGGCGCGTAGCGCTCCATGAAGCGCTCGCCGGAATCGTTGCGCAGGTAGCCACCCTCGCCGCGCGCGGCTTCGGACAGCAGGATGCCGATTCCGACGATGCCGGTGGGGTGGAACTGGAAGAACTCCATGTCCTCGAGCGGCACGCCACGGCGGTAGCACAGCGCCGCGCCGTCGCCGGTCAGGGCGTGGGCGTTGGACGTGATCTTGTAGATGCGGCCATAGCCGCCGGTGGCGAACATCACCGCCCCCGATCGGAAGACGTGCAGCTCGCCGTCCGCGATGCGGTAGCTCACCACACCGCGCGTCAGGCCGCCTTCGACCAGCAGATCGACCACGTGGTACTCGTCGAAGAACTCGACGCCGTGCTTGATGCATTGCTGGTAAAGGGTCTGCAGGATCATGTGACCAGTGCGGTCGGCGGCAAAGCAGGCCCGGCGCACTGGCGCCTCGCCGAAGTTCCGCGTGTGCCCGCCGAACCGGCGCTGATCGATCTTGCCGTCAGGCGTCCGGTTGAATGGCAGCCCCATGTGCTCGAGCTCGATGACGGTCTCGACAGCCTCGCGGGCAAGGATCTCGGCGGCGTCCTGGTCGACGAGGTAGTCGCCACCCTTGACCGTGTCGTACATGTGCCACTCGGGGTGGTCCTCTTCCTGGTTGCCAAGGGCCGCGCAGATACCGCCCTGGGCGGCGCCGGTGTGCGAGCGCGTTGGGTACAGCTTCGAGAGGACCGCCGTCTTGACCCCCCGGCGGGCCAGCTCGAGCGCAGCCCACAGCCCGGCGCCGCCTGCGCCGACGATCACCGCCGGATAGTCGTAGACCCTCGCTGTGGTCACGCGGCCGGCTACCGGGTCGGGATGCTGATGATCACGTCCGTGCCGAGGACGAACAGCACGATCGCAAGGATGTAGAGGGCCCAGAGCAGGCCTGTCCGCCAACGCGGCCGATGGATGTAGTCAAGCACGACCGTGCGCGCGCCGAGGAAGCCGTGGAACAGGGCGGTCATGAGGAGCAGCCAGGCGAAGCCGCGCCAGAACACCTGGTTCCAGCGCTCGCGGATGATCCATTCGGCCGTCTGATGGGCCGGGTCGAAGACGAAGTGGTTGATGCTGAAGTGGGCCAGCGCAATGACGAAGAGAGCCACCCCGCTGATCCGCATCAGGTACCAGACGAAGACCTCGCGACGGCTGCCGACCGGGCGGCGGCGACCGCGGGTGACCGGTGACAGCTCCATCAGATGACCCCCAGCGTGCGGAACAGGTCCAGCCAGACCGGGCGCAGGATGATCAGGGCGCCGGGAACGCCCAGCACGATGAAGATCACCCAGCTGCCCCACCACAGCGCCCGGTGGTAGGCGGTCATCGACGGCCAGAGGTCCATGATGATGATGCGCAGCCCGTTCAGGGCGTGGTAGAGGAGAGCGGCACCCAGCAGCACCTCCATCAGCCGACCTGGCACGCTGGCGTAGAAAGCGAGCACCTCGTCGTAGAGCTCGGGGTGGTCCTTGATCAGCCAGATGTCGATGATGTGCAGTACCAGGAAGGCGAGCACTCCCAGACCGCTGATGCGGTGGAACGCCCAGGCGAGCATGCCCTCGCGCCCGCGGTAGCGCAGCAGCGTCGGAACCCTCATGCGGCGCTCGTGCCTGCGTTCCGGGTCCGGGGGGCTATTCGGCCAGGGCGGCTGCGGCAGCCGCCGATGCGCCCTCGGGCCTGCGGGTGACGGTGTGGCTCACGCAGCCAAGTTTATGCCGCCCGGCGCGAACCGCGTGCGACGCGTGGAATCAGCCTCAGCCGGCAGTGAGCCGGCTGTGAGCCGGCAGTGAGCCGGCTGCCCGGCCACGCGCCCTGCGCTATGCTCCGGCGGCATGAAGCTGCAGGAGTACCACGCCAAGGCGCTGCTGCTGGGCCAGGGTCTGCCGGTCCCCGACTTCGCAGTTGCCGAATCCGCAGCCGAGGCGCGTGCTGCCGCGGCCAGGTACCTGTCAGCCGGTTGCGAGCGAGTCGTGATCAAGGCACAGGTCCTCGTCGGCGGACGCGGCAAGGCCGGCGGCGTCAAGCTGGCCGGTACGCCGGAGGACGCCGAGCAGGTCGCCGCCGCGATCCTGGGCATGGATATCAAGGGGATCACCGTTCGGCGGGTGCTTGTCGCCCCGGCCGCCGACATCGAGCATGAGTACTACCTGGCCGCCGTCCTTGATCGAGCAGCGCGCAAGGTCCTGTTCATGGGCTCCGCCGAGGGTGGCGTCGAGATCGAGCAGGTGGCCGAGGACAAGCCCGACGCGATCGTGCAGGTGCATGCTCACCCACACCTGGGCCTGCTCGACCACCAGGCCCGACTGCTCGCCTATCGCCTGGGGCTGGGCGAGCACCTGAAGGACCTCGTCGCCATCGCGAAGGGCCTCTACGCGACGATGATCGCCAACGACGCAGACCTGGTCGAGATCAATCCCCTGGCGATCGTCCGCGAAGGGGACGGAAGCGTCAGCCTGCAGTGCCTGGACGCGAAGATCACGATCGATGACTCCGCCCTGCCGCGCCACACCCAGCTCGAGGAGATGCGCGACCTGGACGAGGAGGACCCCGTCGACGTTGCGGCGCGGGGGCAGGGCCTGTCGTTCATCCGTCTGGACGGCAACATCGGCTGCATGGTCAACGGAGCGGGCCTGGCAATGACGACCATGGACCTGATCAAGCGCGCGGGTGGCGAGCCTGCAAATTTCCTCGACATCGGCGGCGGCGCGAAGTCGGACAAGGTGGCCGCTGCGATGCGGCTGATCCTGGCCGACCAGAGCGTGCGCGCCATCCTGGTCAACATCTTCGGTGGCATCGCGCGCGGCGACGAGGTCGCCCACGGGCTCGTCGAGGCACGTTCGATGCAGGAGCGCAGCGTGCCTATGGTCGTGCGCATCGTGGGCACCAATGCCGACGCGGCAGCAAGCATCCTGCAGCAGGCAGGCGACCCGGATCTGCGCACGGCGGGCACCCTTGACGAGGCCGTGGAGCTCGCCGTTGCTGCGGCCAACGCTACCGAGGGACAGAGGTGAGCATCCTGGTCGGACCCGAGACCCGACTCGTCGTACAGGGCATCACCGGGCGCGAAGGCGGCTTTCACGCGCAGCAAATGCAGGACTACGGCACCAACGTGGTGTGTGGCGTAACTCCCGGCAAGGGCGGCCAGAAGGCGCTCGAGCGGCCGGTACCGGTCTTCGACACCTGCCACGAGGCCGTCAGCCAGACGGGCGCCAACACGACGGTCATCTACGTCCCAGCCGGCGGCGCGCCGGACGCCATCCTCGAGGCGGTCGATGCTGGCATCAGAACCATCTTCTGCATCACCGAACACATCCCCGCGCTCGACATGCTGAAGGTGGTACACGTCGTCGACCAGGCCGGCGCCCGGCTGGTGGGACCCAACTGCCCCGGTGCCACGTCGGTCGGCAGCGCCAAGGTCGGCATCATCCCCGGCAGCATCCATCGACGCGGTTCGGTGGGGGTGGTGAGCAGGTCGGGCACGCTGACCTACGAGGTCGTACATGCCCTGAGCGAGGCGGGCATCGGCCAGTCGACGTGCGTGGGCATCGGTGGCGACCCGATCAACGGCTCGAACTTCATCGACATCCTCAAGCTCTTCCGCGACGACCCTGAGACGGAGGCCGTGGTGCTGATCGGCGAGATCGGCGGCAATGCCGAGGAGCAGGCGGCGGCGTGGATCGGCGAGCACATGCAGGGCGTGCCGATGGCCTCGTTCATCGCCGGCCGGACCGCACCGCCGGGCCGCCGGATGGGCCATGCCGGTGCGATCATCAGCGGCAGCGGCGGAACGGCCGAGAGCAAGATCGCTGCGCTGGAGGCAGTCGGCGTGAGGGTTGCCGATTCGCCCAGCCACATCCCGGGACTGTTGGTGGAGGCCGGCGTCCGACCCGACTGACATACGCGTCAGATGGAACTGATCCCGCCGCTCGCCGCGGCCCTGGCGCGCTGATCTTCATCTTCGGGCCTGCGGCCCTCGTCATCGCCCTATGCGTCAGAAGAAGCGCGGCCCGCGCCAGAGCCGGCCGAAGTAGCGCCGGACACTCTCTACCCGATCCGCGGCGGCGCCATGCCCAGCCGCTGCCAGGCCGGGCCGTCGGGCGCCTCGATGAGCTCGACGAGCACGCCGTGGCATGAGCGCGGGTGGATGAAAGCGACCGGTCCCTCGGCGCCGGGCCGGGGAGTCCTGTCGATCAGCTCGACGCCCTCCCCCGCCAGCCGGTCCAGCTCCGCGCCGAGGTCGGCGACCTCCAGGCAGACATGGTGGAACCCTTCCCCGCGACTCTCTAGGAAGCGCGCCACGCCCGTGGTCGGGCTTGTGGGCCAGACCAGCTCGATCTTCGACTCGCCGACGGTCAGGAAGGCGATGGTCACGCCGTCGCTCTCGATCGGCAGTATCAGCTCGACCGGCAGTCCGAGCCGGTCGCGGTAGAACGCCAGCGCAGCGTCGAGGTCGCGTACCACTACGGCCACGTGGTGGACGCGGGATGGGGCACCCACCGGCGCGGACCAGAACGGCTGTTCGATTTGCATCAGACGGTGATCAGCTCCCGGTGTTCGCCCCAGGCAATTCGCAGCCGATCGCTGATCTCGCCGAGGGTGGCCCGCGCGTGGACGGCGTCGATGATCGGCGGCAGAATGTTGTCGCTGCCTCGGGCGGCGCGCTCGAGGGCCTCCATCGCTGCCTCCCAGGCGGATGCGTCACGTTGGGCGCGCAGTTGCCGGACCCGCTCGACCTGCGCTCGTTCGCCGCCTGGGTCGATGCGCTGGATGTCGGGGCTCGCCGCTTCGTCGTCGCGGTAGCGATTCACGCCTACGACCACCTTCTCGCCGGCCTCTATCTCGCGCTGAACACGGTAGGCAGCCTCCTGAATCTGGCGCTGCTGATAGCCGGCTTCGACGGCGGCCAGCGCTCCGCCCATCTCCTCGATCTGCTCGAGGTAGTGCCCGGCGGCCTCCTCCAGCTGGTTGGTCAGCGACTCGACGAAGTACGAACCGGCGAGCGGATCCGGTGTCTCCGTCACGCCCGCCTCATGGGCGAGGATCTGCTGCGTCCGCAGGGCCAGCCGCGCAGCGGCCTGGGTGGGCAGCGCCAGGGCCTCGTCGCGGGCGTTGGTGTGCAGGCTCTGCGCCCCGCCGAGCACGGCGGAGAGCGCCTGGACCGTGGTGCGCACAACATTGTTGTCGATCGATTGCGCGGTGAGGCTGGAGCCTGCGGTCTGGACGTGGAAGCGGCACATCTGCGAGCGCGGCTCGCGCGCGCCGAAGCGGTCGCGCATGATCCGCGCCCACATCCGCCTGGCCGCGCGGAACTTGGCCACCTCTTCGAACAGCTCACTCCAGGCGGCGAAGAAGAACGACAGCCGACCAGCGAAACGGTCGACGTCCAGACCTCGTGAGCGTGCCGCCTCGACATAGGCGATGCCGTCGGCGAGAGTGAAGGCAAGCTCCTGGGCTGCCGTGGCGCCGGCCTCGCGCATGTGGTAGCCGCTGATCGAGATCGTGTTCCAGCGCGGCAGCTCGCGGGCACAGAACTCGAAGATGTCGGTCACCAGCCGCATCGAGGCGCCTGTCGGATAGATGTAGGTGCCGCGGGCGATGTACTCCTTGAGGATGTCGTTCTGAACCGTGCCGCCGAGCCGCGCCCTCGGTACGCCCTGCTCATCGGCGACCGCGACGTAAAAGCCGAGCAGGATTGCGGCGGTAGCGTTGATCGTCATCGAGGTGGTCACCTCGCCGAGCGGGATGTCCTCGAGCAGGATGCGCATGTCATCAATGGAGCTGACCGGCACCCCCACCCTGCCGACCTCACCGAGGGACTGCGGCGCATCCGGGTCATAGCCCATCTGGGTCGGCAGGTCGAACGCCACCGACAGGCCGGTCTGGCCCTGCTCGAGCAGGTAACGGAAGCGCCGGTTTGTCTCCTCGGCCGTGCCGAACCCCGCGTACTGGCGCATCGTCCACAGCCGGCCGCGGTACATGGTCGGCTGCACGCCCCGAGTGAAGGGGAACTCGCCCGGGTGGCCGAGCTCCTGTTCAGCTTCCCAGCCGGCGATGTCCTCGACCGTGTACAGGTCGGCAACCTCTATGTCGCTGCTGGTAAGGAAGGCGTCCCGTCGCTCAGGCTGATCGGCCAGGGCCCGCGCCCGTGTGGTTCGGCGCCATTGCTCGCGTGTCACGGTCCTGAATCTAGCCGGCTGATCCGCCCAAGGTCAGCAGTTCCTGGTTCAGCTCGACGAGCTGACCTTCCTCGACAGCGATTTCGTCCAGCGTGCCAGCTCGCGGCGCGCGCACCTCGTTCTCCATCTTCATCGCCTCAATCGCAAGCAGCCGCTGGCCCTGCTCGACCCGGTCGCCGGCCGCCACCCACAGCCTTGTCACGCGACCGGGGATCTGGGCCCGCAGACGCACGCTCGAGGTTGACTGGCTGGCCGCCGCAGCTTGTTGGGCACGCTCGCGCAGTGCCGCCCGGTCGGCTCGCTCCACCACCACCTCGAAGCGCCAGCCGTCGATGACGACCTCGCGGCGTTGCCGGCCCAGCGCCAGGTCTTCCGCGCTCGCTGGCAGGGCCGCGACGACCTCATTCCCAGATGGACCCTCCGCGCTCGCGGGGACCTCGAACGCCAGATCGGCCGGGCCGCTGACCGTTACCCGGAGGAAGGTCGTCGGATCGCTCATGCCTCGCCTGCCTTGCCGCGGTCGTCCATCAGTTCGCGCAAGCCCTCACGCCACCAGCTGGCTGATGACGTTGCGGCTCCCTTCGCCGCCGATTGGCCGGCGCTCGGTCCGGCCGACGGAAATGACCGCCACGCGCCGGCCCCGAGCTCGGCGGCTCGCCGACCCGCTGACTGCACCAGCGCGCCCGGCTGCCACAGTCGGGCGACGAGATCCGTGGACAGCTCGGTGGTATCGGCGAAACCGGGCAGGGCGGCCAGCCATCGATGGAATGGCAGCGTGGTCTGCACACCCGTCACGGACAGCTCGTCGAGCGCGCGGCGCAGCCGAGCCAGGCACGTCTCGCGATCCCCGGCGTGGACCATCAGCTTGGCCAGCAGCGGGTCGTAGAACGTGCTCACCTGGTCGCCTGCGCCGTAGCCCGAGTCCATCCGCACGCCGGGCCCGGACGGTTCGGCCCACCGCGTGATCGTCCCCGGCGTGGGAATGAAGTCCCTGGCGGGATCCTCGGCGCTCAGGCGTACCTCGATGGCATGGCTGGTGGGCTCAGCCGCGCGAGCAGCGGCTTCGCCCGCTCGATCGGAGAGTGGCCGGCCGGCGGCCAGCCACAGCTGCTCGTGGACGAGATCCAGGCCGCTTACCAGCTCGGTGACGCCGTGCTCCACCTGCAGTCGGGCGTTCACCTCTAGAAACCAGAAGTCGCCATCCGGGGTGAGCAGGAACTCGGCAGTTGCCGCATTGACCAGCCCGACGGTCGACGCGACCCCCACCGCCAGGCGATGCAGTTGGCGCCGTTGGTCGCTGGTCAGGCCCGGGGCCGGCGCCTCCTCGACCAGCTTCTGATGGCGGCGCTGCGTGGAGCAGTCGCGCTCGCCCAGCGCGACGATCCGGCCGGACGCATCGCCAAGCAGCTGGACCTCGACGTGACGAGCGCGCTCGACATATCTCTCCAGGTAGACCGTTCCGTCACCGAACGCCGCGCCCGCTTCCTTCGTCGCCGCCGCCACCGCGTCGAGCAGGTCCGCCTCGCCGTCGACCCGGCGCATTCCCCGGCCGCCGCCACCGGCAGCCGCCTTAACGAGCAAGGGATAGCCGACGGAGTCGGCAGCTGCGGCCAGCGAACGCACGGAAGCCTCGTCGTTACGGCCGGGGATTGGCACTGGCTCCAGCAGACCCGGGACGACCGGTACAGCGGCCTCCGCGGCTGCTGCCCGGGCAGCAAGCTTGTTTCCCAGCAGGGCCAGAGTCAGCGGGCTTGGGCCGACGAAGGCGATGTCTGCGGCGGCGCATGCCTCGGCCAGGGCCGGCTGTTCTGACAGGAACCCATAGCCAGGATGGACCGCGTCGGAGCCGGTCCTCAGGGCTGCCTCGACCACAGCCTCCACGCGCAGGTAGCTCTGGGCCGGGGCGGCCGGCCCCAGCAGGACGGCCTCGTCGGCGGCGCGGACGTGGGCGGCTGCGGAATCGGCCTCGCTGTATACCGCCACAGTGGCCACGCCCAGCTCGCGGCAAGCACGGAATATGCGGATCGCGATCTCTCCGCGGTTGGCTACGAGTACCCGCTCGAAGGGCCTGTCTTTGCGCAAAGACACGTCCTACAGGGGGATATTGCCGTGCTTGCGGGGCAGATTGCGTTGCCGCTTGCCAGCCAGCATCCGCAACGCTCCGATGACCCGCGACCGGGTTTCCGAGGGGAGGATCACGTCATCGACGTAGCCACGTGCTGCGGCGACGTATGGATTGGCAAAGCGCTCCTCGTACTCGGCAGTGAGCCGGGCCCGTTCAGCTGCGGGATCGTCCGCCTGGGCGAGTCGGTCGCGAAAGATGATGTTGACGGCACCTTCCGCACCCATCACGGCAATCCGCGCACTCGGCCAGGCGAAGTTGACGTCGCCGCGGATGTGCTTGCTGCTCATCACGTCGTATGCACCGCCATATGCCTTGCGCGTGATTACGGTCACCTTGGGCACGGTCGCCTCGGCATAGGCGTACAGCAGCTTCGCTCCGTGGCGAATGATGCCGCCGTGCTCCTGCGCCACTCCGGGCAGGAAGCCAGGTACATCCACCAGGGTCAGCAGCGGTACGTTGAAGGCGTCGCACATCCGCACGAAGCGGGCCGCCTTGTCCGATGCATCGATGTCAAGGGCGCCGGCAAGCACTGAGGGCTGCTGCGCCACGATGCCGACGCTCTGTCCGTCGAGCCGGCAGAAGCCAACGATGATGTTCGAGGCCCATGACGGCTGAAGTTCGAGGAACTGCCCGTCGTCGACGATGCGGCCAATCACCCCGTGCATGTCGTACGGCTGCGTCGACTCGTCGGGCACGATCTCGTCCAGCTCGGGATCGCTCCGCTCCACAGGGTCGCCTGTCGCGCGTACCGGAGGCCGCTCCATGTTGTTCTGTGGCAGGTGCCCCAGCACCTGCCGGGCCAGGGCGAGGGCGCTGGCCTCATCCGGCGCCGCGAGGTGGGCGACGCCACTGATCGTCGTGTGAGTCGAAGCGCCTCCCAGCAGTTCGCGATCAACCTCTTCATGGGTCACCGCACGAACCACGTCAGGGCCGGTGACGAACATGTAGCTCGTGCCCTCGACCATGATCGTCACGTCCGTGATCGCTGGCGAGTAGACGGCCCCGCCCGCGCACGGGCCCATTACCAGCGAGATCTGAGGGACCACGCCCGACGTCAGGGTGTTGCGCAGGAAGATGTCGGCGTAGCCCCCCAGCGACACGACGCCTTCCTGTATGCGGGCTCCCCCCGAATCGTTCAGTCCGATGATCGGCGCGCCGACGCGTACCGCGAGGTCCATCACTTTGCAGATCTTTTCCGCGTGGGCTTCCGACAGCGAGCCACCGAAGACCGTGAAGTCCTGGCTGAAGACGAAGACCTGCCGGCCATCGATCCGTCCATGCCCGGTGACCACCCCGTCGCCCAGGTGACGCTGCTTGTCCAGTCCGAAGTCAGATGCGCGGTGAGTGACGAACGCGTCCAGCTCGACAAAGGTATCGGCGTCCAGCAGCAACTCCAGCCGCTCGCGTGCAGTCAGCTTGCCGCGCTGGTGCTGTTGCTCGATGCGCTTCTCGCCCCCACCCAGCCGCGCCTGCCGGCGCAGCTCGTGCAGCCTTTGCATGTCCTGCTCTCGCGTCCCCACGCGCACATCCTAGCGTCCGCAGATGTCCACAGATTCGGTGAACAACTTCGGCATCCTGTGGATAACCGTCTGTGTCGAAATCGACCTCGATGCTAGGCTGCGGACACGTCGCGATGCGGCCACGCGCCGCAAGGTCAAAAACGGAGGGGTCGATTGGCTCGAGTCATCGCAATCGCCAACCAGAAGGGGGGGGTCGGCAAGACGACGACGGCCATCAACCTGGCCGGATCGCTCGCCGAGCAGGGTTACCGGGTGCTGTGCGTCGACATGGACCCACAGGCCAATCTCTCGGTCGGGTTGGGCATCAACCTTCGCTCCGTTGAGAAGTCGATGGCCGACGTGCTGGTCGAGGCCGACGTGTCGCTCGAGCAGGTCGTGCTGCCGACACAGACCTCCGGCATCGACGTGGCGCCGTCCACGATCGACCTGTCGGCCACGGAAAACGTGCTGTTCTCGGCGATTGGGCGCGAGCAGGCACTGCGCGAGGCCATTGCCGAGTGGGCACTGGATCAATACGACTACATCATCATCGACTGCCCGCCCACGCTGGGCCTGCTGACCCTCAACGCGTTGGTCGCCGCGCAGGGCGTGATCATTCCGGTGCAGACGCAGTACTACGCGCTGAAGGGCTTTACGGCACTGGTCAACGTCATCAACCAGATCCGCAGCAAGGGGCTTAACCCTGAGCTTCGCATCCTCGGTCTGCTGCCAACGTT
Organism: Candidatus Limnocylindrales bacterium; assembly: GCA_035540555.1. GTDB lineage: Bacteria > Chloroflexota > Limnocylindria > Limnocylindrales > CSP1-4 > JALYGJ01. The sequence continues at coordinate 109,286 of DATLGJ010000010.1, forward strand.
CTTCGATAGCCGGACGCTGCTGGGGCGCGACATGCTGCAGGAGCTGCGTGACCTCGGCGACCATCACATCTTCGAGAACATGATCAAGCAGACGGTCCGGCTCGGAGAGGCGCCGCTGGTCGGTCGTCCTGTCACCGCCTACGCCACCAACTCGGAGGCCGCCCGCATGTACCGCGGGCTGGCCAGGGAGGTCATCGAGCTTGGCTAGACCAGACTTTCGCACGACGGCTGCCAAGCGGCTGTCCGAGGAACGCGAGCTTTCGCCGTCGATCATCAGCCTCATCTCACCAGAGGGTTCCGACCGGCCGACGGGCGTCCGAATGGTGCCCCTCGACAGGATTCAGCCGGACCCCCACCAGCCCCGCATGCACTTTGACGAGGAAGCGCTGAATGATCTGGCGGCTTCCATCCGCGAGCACGGGGTGCTGCAACCAGTTTTGGTTCGGCCGGCCAAGGATCAGCCCCATCACTACCAGCTGGTAGCGGGCGAGCGGCGATGGCGCGCCAGCCGAATGGCGCAGCTCGAGGAAGTTCCGGCGATCATCGAGCAGCTTGACGATGACACGGCGCTCGAGATCGGCCTGATCGAGAACCTGCAGCGCGAGGACCTCTCCCCTCTGGAAGAAGCCCTGATGTACGAGCGGATGGTCAGCGAGCACGGCTACAGCGTCCGCAAGCTGGCCCAGAAGATCGGCAAGGACAAGGGTTATGTCGAGAACCGGCTGCGCCTGGCTGACGCCCCGACCGAGATCAAGCAACTCGTGTCTTTGCGCAAAGACACCATTTCGCACGCCTATGAGTTGCTGAAGGTCGACGATCCGCGCAAGCGGCGCAAGCTGGCCGAGAGGGTCGCCACGGGCGAGCTGAGCCTGGTGAAGCTTCGGGAACGCATCGAGGGCCGGCGCCGCGTGGATGGTGCTGATGCGGATGGCGCAGACGAGAGCCCCGAGGCACCCGTCGATGCACTCACCGGCGACGAGCAGGCGGCGATCCCGAGCGGCGAACCGGTCGTGCTACGTGAGGACTCTCTGGTGTCCGCGAAGCAGTCGCTCAGCGAGGCGCTCGACGAGCTCGCCGCTGTCCTGGGCTCGCGCGATGCGCTCGGGGAGATCGGCTCAGTCGACCGCGCCAACCTGGCCAAGTACCTGACCATCGCAAAGATGCGCCTCGAGAACGCGATTGCGGTGATCCGCGCCGGGGAAGGCCGCTAGGCCGGAAGCGTACCCCTGGCCGCCACCGCGGCCAGCCAGCCGACAGCGAGCAACGCGATGCCGACGGCCTGTGAGCGCCAGCCCCACTCGCGCCAGTCGGGGTCGGGTGCTGCCGACAGGACGATCCCGGCAAGGGTCATCGCTCCGCTCGCTCCGACCGCGAAGAGCGCCGGCGTGCCGGGAGACGGCCCAGTCAGCAGGGTCAGCCAGGCCACTGCATGAATGCTTGCCTGAATGACCCCGAGAACGACCAGCGATCCGGGCCGGCCGAGCAGGCCCGGTAGGCCACGCACGCCGGTACGGCGATCTCGCTCGAGGTCCACCAGCCCATTGGCCAGCTGCAGCGCCGGACCCGCCAGGGCCGCCAGGGGCAGAAGCAGCTCGGCGCGTGGCGGCATCTCGCCCACCGCTCCATACCACGCATAAACGGGCAGAAGCGGGAAAGCGATTGCAAAGCACGCCCACCCGAGTGGCCCGCGCTTGAGCAACGCGCTGTACACCAAACCCGCCGCCAGCATCGCCAGGGCCAGCAGCAGCACGGCACCACCGAAGGTGGCAGCGACGAGCAGCGCGACGCCAGCACAGGCAATCGCGATGCGCAGGGCGGCGGCGTGGCCGACTACCCCGGACGGTATCGGCTTCTCCGGCTTGGCTACCTCGTCGAGGTCCAGGTCAAGGTAGTCGTTGAAGGCACCGATGGAGAACTGGAGCGCGAGCATGGCCAAGGCGAGCCCTGCAGCTTCCGGAAACGCCTCCTCTCCCCCGGCCAGAAGGGCCAGCCCCAAGACGAGCAGCGCGTTCAGCGCCGAGGGGAAGGGATGGACGAGCGAGACGGCCTGGAAGTAGCGCGGCAACTGGTTGAACCCTGAGCGAGGCAGGCTGCGGCGCGAGGTCAGAGGTAAACGATCTCGTGGAAGGAGTTGACCAGATACTGAATCAGGCGCTTCCGCGCGTCCGGTATCCCGAGCCGGCTGCCGGATACGAGGTAATGAAGGGAGATCGCGGGGACCATCAGCTCGCCTCGTTCCGTTCGGCCGACCGCAGCGGGCGGGCCGCCGCCGGCCGCATAGAGAGAGACAAGGCCCTGATCATCCATGTTGGTCGCACGAGCGAAGTCGGCCAGCACACGTCGGACTCCCCGCCGGATGGACATGTCACGCATGAGCTCCGCCACCCATGCGTCGATGCGCTCATCAGGCTGCTCGGACAGCCTCTCCAGGTATTCCTCAGGGGTGGCCGACAGGCCCGTCGCGGTCATGCGAGCTCCGTTGGATGTGGCGGGACGGCGCGATTATCGCACCGCCCCTCCGCCTCCGTCCGGGCTCAGGCCCGGCCGGGTCGGGCGATCCGGATCAGTCCGACGATGATCAGCTCAATGACGGTCCAGCCGATCAGCGCCACGATCGCCGAGACATCCAGGGCGGCCTGCCCGGCGGCGACCTCATCAATGCCGAGGATGCCACGGAAGGGAGCCACGAAGATCTCGCTCACGTTGTAGATGAAGGAGACGATGGCGTTGCCCTCGCGGGCCGCGAGCAGCAGCAGCACGATGCGCAGAACAAGCAGCAGCTGGATCAGGCCAAAGATGTAGACGATGGCTCGCTCGATGGTGCCAGCCACGCTGCCCCGGTGGCTCACGGTGGTGTGCTCGTAGGTGGCTGGCGTCTCCTCGACGACGTGCCGCTCCTCTCGATACGTCACCCTCAGACCCTCCTGTGACTGATTGCCAATCCCCCGCCGCGCAGGCTGACCGGAGACGCGAGCCGTGCCCATCCCCGGCCCGGGAATCGGGCTTTCAGTCTCGTGACTCAGGATGTGCAGGGTGAGGGCTCGCCCGGCAACAGGACGCGGGCAAGCAGGGCCCGCGCTTCGTCCTGGCCATCGACGAACACGGTGGCCTGGTTGGCCGCGAGCAGGACGGGCAGCAGCGCCTCCAGCTCGTCGCCTTCCACGACGGCGCAGCGACTTCCTTCCATCGCCCACGCATCCCCGAACTCATCGAAGTCTGCGTCCAGCGGCCAGGCACTCGGCTGGGCTGGAACCTCGAGCGGGGCCGGTGGCTGAGTGACGACCAAGAGCCGGTCGGGCGTGTGGTCGACCGGGGCGCCCAGCTCGTCGGCCAGCCAATCGTCCAGATAGCTCAACCGGGCGAAGAGGAAGGTAAACGCCTCCCCACTGCCTGGCTCCGGCTGGCAGCGCAGGTCGCCCGCCGCGCAGCGACCCGAGGCCTGCGGATCGCCGACCAGCTCGACACGTTCGCCGTCGATCTCGAACAGCACGTGGGCGGCCAGGGCCCCGGGCGCGAGGGCGCCCTCGCTGAAATCTGCCGACGCGTCCAGCAGTCCCAGACGCTGCGCGAGCTCGACGATCGCGGCCTGACCCTCCTCGCTGATCGGCCGGACATGAGGCAGCACCATCAGCGGCCCCGGATAGATCATCGGGATGGCAACGTTGCCGTCGATGGCCAGACCTTCCGTTACGGTCAGCGTCGGCAGTGAGCCGACGGTGTGCTCCGGCGGCAGGGCCTGGCTCGTCCACACCCTGACATACAGGCCACGGGCGGCCGGACTCGGTGACGGTGAGGGCTCGGGTGACGGGGAAGGGCTCGGCGAGGGGGCTGGTGGCGCGGCGCTGCAGGCGGCGAGCAGGAGACCGAGAGCAAGGGTGGCGACCGGCTTACGTCTGTCCATGGCCTGCTCGACGCACGGCGGGAGGGATCGGTTCCCGCGTACGCGCTGGTCGACGGCAGCTAGTCTTGGGACCATGCGACCATCGATCGACCTCTCGCGCTTCGACGTGCTGACTTTCGATTGCTACGGGACCCTGATTGACTGGGAGGCGGGGCTCCTTGCCGGCCTCAGGCGGGCGCTGGGCGGTACGGCCGCAGAAATCGACGACGACGACCTGCTCGAACGTTACGCGGCCGCGGAAGCGGAACTTGAGGGTGGACCGTACCGGCCATACCGCGAGATCCTCGCGTTGGCCCTCGATCGTGTGGCGGCCACCCTCAGGGCAACGCCCTCTCGGGAGGAGCGCGATGCGTTTGCGGGCAGCGTCAGGGACTGGCCGCCGTTCGCGGACTCGAGCCGGGCTCTTGCCCGATTGTCCGAGCGGTACCAGATGGGCGTAGTCACCAACTGCGACGACGACCTCTTTGAACACAGCCATGCCCGCTTGGGAGGGTTGTTCCGTTGGGTCATCACAGCCCAGCAGGCAGGCGCGTACAAGCCTTCGCTGCGCAACTTTGAGCTGGCGCTGGAGCGCATCGGAGCGTCGCCTGAGAAGGTGCTCCACGTGGCCCAGAGCCTCTATCACGATCACGTCCCAGCCAAGCGACTCGGCCTGGCAACCGCTTGGGTGAACCGTCGACATGGCCGCCCGGGCAGTGGAGCCACGCCGTCCGCAGAGGGAGCGACAGCGGACCTGACGGTGCTGAACATGGATGAGCTCGTCGATCTGGCCCTCGGCCCACCTGGCCGGTGAAACAAAGGTGATATCCAGTGCCCATCGGGTGTGGCCCGGCTGCGGGCTGCCCCGGCCTACGCTCTAACCTCCGAAATTGACTTTCAGGAGGTCACATGACTCACAAGGTTGAGCAGTCCATCGACGTGAACGTGCCCGTCAGCACGGCCTACAACCAGTGGACGCAGTTCGAGGAGTTCCCCCGGTTCATGGAGGGCGTCAAGCAGGTTCGCCAGCTCGACGACCAGACGCTCGAGTGGACCGCCGAGATCGGCGGCAACGAGGAGAGCTGGCAGGCTCGAATTAGCGAGCAGGAGCCGGACCAGCGAGTTGCCTGGCACGCGACCACCGGTGCCAAGAACGCCGGCGTGGTGACATTCCATCGGATCGATGACAACACCACCCGGGTGATGCTCCAGATGGAGTGGGAGCCGCAGAATGCGGTCGAGCAGGTGGGCGGCGCCCTCGGGTTCGACGATCGCCGAGTTCAGGGCGATTTGGAGCGCTTCAAGGAGTTCATCGAGTCGCGCGGCACAGAGACCGGCGCTTGGCGCGGCGAGATCAAGCAGGAGAGCGGCACCCGCTGATCCCACACGCGCCTCGCTTCCGCCCGCCGCGGGGGCCGCGCAGGACGCATGGACAGGAGCCGGGCGCTTCGCGCCCGGCTCCTTACTATCCCGGCGTCACTAGGTCGGCGGGCTGGCCATCGGCCACTCAGAGTCCCAATCTGCGTCCCAATCGGCGTCCCAGTCCGCGTCCCAGTCGGGGTCCCAGTCCGGGTCCTCCCATCCGCCGCCCAGGCCTGGAGCCATCAGGCCGCCAAAGAGCTTCAGCAGCGGGAGGTCGACGAACGTAGCCGGAGCCTCGAAGCTCGTTCGGGGGTCTGGCTCGCTGAACAACATGACCATCTCAAATCGCTCGACATCCGCCGAAGTCCCGGCCAGGGCAAATTCCATCGGCCTTCCGTCGGCCTGAGCGAACCACAGGTTGGCGGTGAATGACATGCCCCCTGCCGCGAGATCCTGCATGTCGTGCCGACTCATGCCGGCGAAGAGCGGGCTCTCGGCCATGGCCGCGTAGTCGACGCTGATGCTGATGTGATGGGCGGCCACGCCATTACGCTCCTCGATCCCCTCCTCGGCGAGGGTTATGCCAGAGCCCTCGAGCTCCTTTCTCAGCTGGCTGGCGCCCAGGCCCACGTACGGGGAGAGGTCCGGACTCGGGCCGCCGCCCAGCTGCTGCATGGCAGCCATCATCTCGCCCAGCTCCTCGAGCTCGGCCTCGGTCGCCAGCCGCAGCCAGCCGCGGAAGTCGCCGACCGGTACGTTCTCATCCTCGAGACCCATGAACATGAAGGGCAGGAAGTCCGCCATGAACGGAGCCCGCGCATATAGCGACTCCGAGTCGAAAAGCAGGTCCAGATCGAGCCGCCCCCCGGGCAGCATTCCCAGGGCGACCTCCTCGCGACTGAGGCCCAGAGCTTCGGCAGGGATGGACAGGTTGACCAGCGCCTTGTCCTGGGACGAATCGATGATCACGCGAACCATCTCGGGCGCCACGCGGACTGTGGTCGAACCCTGGCGCATGCCGAAGCCGATGTTGATCTGCAGTCGCTCTGGCGGGCTGGACAGGAGGTTGCCGGTCAGCTCGTACGGGTCGATTGCTGCCGGCGTCGCGCACCCGGCAAGCAAAAGGCAGATCACCGCCGACAACCAGCGGTTGGTCACTCTGCGCATCGCTCCTCCCCTCGAGGTGCGGATGACGCCCGCGCCGTCGCGGCCATTCAATCCCCTCTTCGCTCGACGCCACTCCCCGTAAGCGGCGCGCGTCAATCCCGAGTGTATGCCAACCGCACAAGCCCGGGTCGGCTGAGCGCAACGCGCAGGCTCGCAGAAGCACCAGCGGTACGCCCCCGACAGCTCGCTCGAGTCGGACGTCCGCCTTGCCACGCCGTATAACATTGGCTGCCTCCGAGCATGGGAGTGCGCGTGGTGGTCGCCAGCAATAGGACCGGCCGGATCAACGGTGTCGACGTCGAGCACCTCAGCGCCTACATCGAGTCGGTGGCCGCCGACGAATCGCGCGCCGACCGCGACCCGGTCGTCGTGGCGCGCTGGCTCGGGGGTACGCGCGCCGAGGTAGTCAGCGCCGGCGGCTCGCCTGTGTACATGGGCGGCGACGACGACCCGAGCGCCATGGGCATGCTCCTGCGCACGCTCGCCGCGTGCGACGTCGAGGTGGTGGCTAACAAAGCGGCTCTGCTCGGCGTGGAGATCGTCGAGCTGTCGATTGAGGTCAGCGGTCACTTCAACGTCAAGCGTTACCTCGGCCTTGAGAGCAACAACGGGCCGGGCTACGAACGCGTCGCTTACCGGGTCAGGCTCAGAACGAAGGACGCAACCGACGAGCAGATCGCCGAGATCATGCGAGCCTGCGAGAACGGCTCTCCCGTGGCGGACACGCTGCGCCGATCGGTTCGTGTCGAGGCTGCGTTCGACATCACCCACGCGTGAGCGGCGATGGCTCGATTGCAGCGCCGCCACTTCGACACCTCGGATGACATCCGCCAGATACCCAACGGGCGAATAGAGGTCGTCGAGCTCGGCGACCGTGTCATCGGCCGGATCAGGTATGAACCAGGCTGGCGTTGGTCGATCGACGTGAAGCCGATCGCAGGCACGCAGTCATGCCAGTTCCATCACGTCGGCTTCACGGCAAGTGGCCGCCTGCGGGTCCAGATGCAGGAGGGCATCGAGCTCGAGATTGGGCCCGGGGAGGTGTTTGAGATCCCGCCCGGCCACGATGCCTGGGTCGTGGGTGACGAGCCGTGGGTGTCCATCGACTTCGAGGCGATGCGCGCCTACGCCCGCAGTGAGCCGAGCAGTGGCCAACCCGTGCTGGCCTCAATCTTGATCAGCGACATCGTCGAATCGACGGCCCGCGCGGTGGCGCTCGGGCCGGCGCGCTGGCGCGACGTGCTCGGTCGACACAACGAAATTGCCGAGCGGGTCATCGACCAGGGCGGAGGCCGGCTGGTCAAGACGACCTGCGATGGCGCGATTGGCATCTTCGACAGCGCCGAGCGCGCGGTGCGCACGGCGTTGCGCCTAACCGGAGCGATGGCTGCCCTCCAGCTCGAGATCCGCGCCGGCGTCCACACCGGCGAGGTCCAGCTCGCCGACGGAGACGTCCGCGGTCTTGCGGTCCATACGGCCGCGCGTGTGGTGGAGACGGCGGGCCACGGCGAGGTCGTCGTCTCCTCGACAGTGCGCGACCTCCTCGAGTCGACCGACCTCGAATTCGAGGCTCACGGTGAGCACCAACTCAAGGGACTTCCCGGCGAACGCCGGCTGTTTCACGTGATCGGCGGTCGGAGCCGATCGGCGCGCGTGCCAGCGAGCGCGGACTGACGCGGACCGGCTGGTACCACCAGCGTCGGTGACAAGCGGCGGCAAGCGGCGTCAAGTGGAACGATCCCACTCGGGGAAATTGGCTCCGGCGGTAGGACTCGAACCTACGACCAAGCGGTTAACAGCCGCCCGCTCTACCACTGAGCTACGCCGGAGCGAGGATCGGCCGCCCTGGGCAGCCGCGGCGACGGTCGAACGACGCGCCGATTGATGAGGATATCACGATGCCAGGGTCTCCCAACCCGGCGCCACGGGCTCAGGGCCTGCCGTTGAATGCCACTCGCAGGTAGGCACGAAAAGCGGTCGTGAGGCCGTGAACCCGATGCTCCTTCACCCCGCTGACGAGCGCGCTGACGGCCATCGGGTGGCCGTTCTTCGTACCGGTGTAGATGCCGACGTGGCTCGGTGGCTTGCCCCACACGACGAGATCGCCCGGCTTCGGGTTGCGCGTGATCTGGCCGCGGTTGGCGAACCAGCTGTAGTAGCCCGATGGGGTACGTCGGCCGCCAATGTAGGTGGCAGCCAGCTCGTGGACGCGGAAAGAGCGCCACGTCAACCCGACGCAGTCATAGCTGGACGGGCCCGAGGCCAGCGACTTGTACGGCTTGCCTATCTGGGCCCGGGCGAAGCTGACCACGGCTTTGGCCTCTGGCGGCATGCCGGTCGAGGCTTCGATCGGCGCCGCCGGCAACATTGCGATAAGGACTGTGGCCGCGAACACGATCACGGCCGGACGCATCGAGCCCACTGGTCCCTCCTGGCAGCAGAGCAAGCAGCCGTCCTCGGCCTGGCCGCCGGCTCGACTGGATCCGCTGCCCGCTGGGGCGAGCGCGCGGTCCCTATTAGGTGGCACGCGGCTGGGGCCGCGTACTGCTCCGGACCAGACTAAACCTCACCGCAACCCCTCGGTGGGGGCGCCGCCGCGCGAGACGAAGGGCAGTTGCGCGGCGGCGCCGAGCGGGCTACGGAACGAGTCGGGAGCGGGTCGTCTTGGCTACCCACTTACCGGCCATAGGTCCGCCAGCGACGAGGAAGTGGCGCTTGCCGTTGAACGTCGCGCGCACGTCCACCCGTAGGTGGGTGGCCTGGCCGACCCGGATGTGCTCGCGGATGACCACGTTACGGTCGGCGTGAAACGTCTTGAACAGGTGAGTGCCTGCCTCCAGACGCAACGTCCGCGTGGTCGCGAAGCGGTGTCGACAGCAGCTCGGTGCGGCGTCCGGTACGCGGCGCCACCAGTCGGCCCACGTCCCGGAAGTGATCCTGGCGTGCGGCCGCCCGGCGTGCGACTGGATACGCCGATCAACGTTGACCTTGAGCGCGGAGCTGCGGTTGATCGTCCGCTGCTGCACGATTTGCCCAGAGCCGTCCAGTCGGTACAGCGTGTGCGAGCCGCGTCGCAGGTTCATCGTGGTGGCAAACGGTGCCGGCAACGTCGTGGACGCCGTGGCAGGTGTGGTCGAGCCGGTGGCTTCGGCACTGCCCCACGCCACCCGCAGGTAGGCCCTGAAAGGCGTGGTGACGGCGTGGACGCGATGCTCGCGGACGCCACTCGTCAGTGCGCTGATCGCCATCGGATGGCCTCCGGAAGTGCCGCTATAGATGCCCACGTGGCTGACGGGGTTGCCCCACACGACGAGATCCCCCGGCCGCGGGCTGCTGGTGAGCTGGCCTCGCTCACGGAACCAGTTGAAGTAGCCCGCCGACGATCGGGCGCCGCCAATCAGGTCCTGCAGGCCATGGACCCGGAATGAGCGCCAGACCAGGCCTGAGCAGTCGTAAGTGGATAGCCCGTTGGTCCCGTAGCGATACGGCTTGCCGATCTGGGAACGGGCGAAGTCAACGACTGCCTGGGCGGGCGTGTTGGCAGAGACATTGCCCGCAGGCCATGCCGCCAGCAGCAGAGCGGCGACGAAAACGGGCAGGGCAATACGGAGCGCGCGCATAGGCAAGACCCCCTTGTGTCCTTTGCGCTCGATGGCTTGGCACACGGCAATGGCCAGCCGTCAAGCTGCCGACCTGCCCGCTGGTACACGGCGACGGGCGATCGACCCTTTTCCCCTCAACTGCCGACGGATTGGGGCGTCGGACAGGTCGGGACTACCTGAAAAGCCTATAACAGCTTTGCAAGGCTCTGCAGGCGAGCCAATACTTCGGGGCGTGAGCCTGATCAATGCGATGCAGTTGGCAGAGCGCATCGAGAGAGGCAGCGCGGTGCGGGTGGCGGATGTGCGCTGGTACCTCAACCGGCCCGGAGAAGGACGTGCCGCGTACGCTCGCGGCCACATCCCCGGCGCCATCTTCCTGGACGTCGACACGGACCTGGCCGACGCGGAGGGCCTCGGCTCTCCGGGGAGGCATCCGCTGCCGCGACCTGCCGAGTTTGCGCGCCGCTTGAGCCAGTTGGGCATCGGCAGTCAGCACTTCGTCGTGGCATACGACGACATGGGCGGGATCAATGCCGCGCGCCTGTGGTGGATGCTCGACGATCTCGGCCACCGAGGCGGTGTGGCCGTGCTCGACGGCGGCCTCCAGGCATGGCAACGAGCCGGCCTGCCGCTTTCGTCGGAAGAGCCCAGCTATCCTCCCGCTCGGCTGGAGCTGGGCGACGCGTGGCGAAGGGTGACGGATCGACACGAGCTGGCGGCCAGACTGGGCGCGGTCACCCTGCTCGACGCCCGCGCTCCCGAGCGGTACCGCGGCGACGTGGAGCCAGTCGATCCGCTGGCCGGACACATCCCAACCGCCGTCAGCGCCCCGACCGCGGGGAACATGAATGCAGATGGCGAGATGCTGCCGGTAGAGGCGCTTCGCGAACGCTACTCGCCCTTCGTCAGCGCGAGTGGCGTGGTCGTGTCCTGCGGCAGCGGCACGACTGCCTGCCACGACGCCCTTGCCATGCGCCTGGCGGGGCTGCCCGACCCGATCCTGTACGCGGGCTCGTTCAGTGACTGGAGCCGATCAGGCCTCCCCGTCACGAGCGGCGAAGAGCCCGGCGCTCCGCCTCAGCTCGACTCGCCGTAATGGTGTATCGCGTGATCGGCGAGGCGCACCGACATCTCGGGTAGCTGGCGCGGGTCCGGGTCGGGCTCGTACTCGCCCGTCCTGCGCGACTGGCTGTACGTCCATCGGGGCCCGCCGCGCGCGATCGCGCCAAGCGCCTCAGCGGCGCGATCGATGTCCTGTACGGTCGTGCCAATGCCCAGGCTGATCCGCACCGCCCCGGGCACGCGCGTCTTGTCGCCGGCCGTGATCTGGCGCTTGATCACATCCGCATCCGCATCGTCCACGTGGAGCAGCTGCATGACCAGCGGATGGGCGCAGAAACATCCATGGCGCACGGCAACACCCCATTCAGCGCTGAGCGCGGCCGCGACCAGCGAGTGGTGCAGGCCAGCCACGTTGAAAGTCAGGATGCCGAGCCGCGGGTGGTCGGCCGACCAGATCGAATAGAGGGTCAGCCCTTCCACGTCAGCGAGCCGCTCGCGGGCGTAGGCGTAGAGCTCCTGCTCCTCGCGTTCGATCCGGCCCATCCCTACGCCATCGAGGGTCTCACAGGCAACTCCCAGCGCGACTGCGCCGATGGTGTTCGGCGAGCCGGCCTCCTGGCGGTCGGGCAACCCAGTCCAATAGACGTCGTCCAAAGTAACGAAGTCAACCGCGCCGCCGCCGCGCAGGAACGGGTCGTCGTTCGCCAGCCAGTCGGGTCGGCCGGCCAGGATGCCAGCTCCGTAGGGGGCGTACAGCTTGTGGCCTGACAGGGCCAGATAGTCCACGTCCCAGGCGCCCATGTCGATCGGAACGTGCGGCGCGAGCTGGGCGGCATCGACGAACATCCGCGCCCCGTGGTGGTGGGCCAGGTCGGTCGCGTCGGCGACGGGCCAGAGCTCGCCGGTCACGTTGGAGGCCCCGGTCATCGCCACCAGCGTCGGCGGTTGAAGGGTGCTCAGGATCGCCTCCAGCGCGGGCAGGACGCCGTCAGGCGTGGCGGGGATGGGCAGGTAGTGCACCCGATGCCGGCGCCAGGGAAGCATGTTCGCGTGGTGCTCGACGGCAAAAGCCACCACGTTGGCGTCTTCGGGTAGGCACGACGCCAGGAGGTTGGTCGAGTCGGTCGTGTTGCGCGTGAAAAGGATGGTGTCGTCGGCACGGGCGCCGAGGAAACGGGCAACCGCGCCGCGTGCGCCTTCATAGGCAGCCGTCGCGACCTGTGACTTCCATCCGGCACCGCGATGAACGCTGCTGTACCAGCGTCCCATCTCTTCCACGGCTCGCGCGACCTGGCGCAGTGGCGGCGCGCTGGCGGCGAAATCAAGGTTCACGTAGCGCGCTCGCCCACCGGTTACGAGGGGCACCTCCAGTTCGTCGCCGACCAGGCGCAGGTCCTCGCGTACGGGCATCTCAGCGGTCATCCGAGCGCAGCATACGCCGGAGGGCACTCCGCGGACAGCCCGGTGTCGCCTCGCTGTCACCTATGCGCGCGCCCGCAGAGGGTGCATGGCGTGGCCACGGCGCAGAGTGGACATCCAACCCAATACGACCGACCAGCGCGGCTGGGGGGACATCGGCCGACCGACCCTGCTTCCCCTTTCGCTATGCCCGTGGGCGTGGCTGATACGCGCGTGGCGAAAGGAGACGAACCTTGGCTTCACTCAAAGGACTGTCGGCCCTGGCGGCCGGCGGCGTCCTGATCTTGGCCGCCTGCGGCGGAGATCAGGGTGAGCAGGAACCATTTACCCCGGTGCCGGCGGAGACGCCGGCCCAGCCTGCCGAGGGTGAGGGGACTCCCGGCAGCGGCAACGGGCAGACGCCCGGGATCGACAACGGGCAGACGCCCGGGGCCGACAACGGCCAGACGCCCGGGGCCGACAACGGGCAGGCAGCCGAGACACCTTCCGGCATGGAGCAGCCCACTGAGAGTCCTGCGGGCCAGGAAGAACCGGCTGGTGAGCAGCCCACCGGCGAGCAGCCGGGCATGACAGATGGCGTGGAAGCCATGGCGGTCGTCGACATCGGCGGCCAGCTGATGGTGCTCACCGGCGGCCAGTGCACCTGGACCGAAGGCACGGCCGGACAGACCGTAGCCGGGCAGCCAGGCGACGGCTCCGTCGTCCGGCTGAGCTTCGACGCCCAGGCCGGCACAGAGCAGCCGAGCGAGTCCCCGGATCCTGCGGCCAGTCCTGACACGGACACCCAAACGCCCGACCCGGCGGCGACGCCCGGGACGGACGCCCAGAGCCCCGGGCCGGATGCCGGGCAGCCCGGCATCGGCGGACAGGCCACGCTCGAGCTCAGCTTTGAGCTTACGTCCAGGTTTGCTCCGCCCGCTGAAGAGCCGGCCGGCGAGCAGCCAGGTCGCGACCTGAGCGCGGAGGAAGTGCTGCCGTTCATCGTCCAGCCCGAGAGCGTCGAGCTGAGCGTCCAGGCCGAGGGCCGGAACGTCGGCGAGCTGCAGATCTCGGCGGGGTCGGTGGCACCCAACGGCCTGAGCGGCTACGTGGTCGCCCTCACCCAGGACGAGCAGCTGCTTACGGTCAACTACCTGTGCACGACCGGCCAGGAAGACGCCGGCATGCCCACAGAGAGCCCGGACCCTGCGGCGAGTCCTGATGCTGCAGAGTCGCCTGCCATCGACGACAACGGCCTCGAGAGCCCGGCCCCGTAAGCACACTCCTCACTCGCTGCGAAGGCCCCGGTCGAGAGATCGGGGCCTTTCGCCGTCCCACGAGCTCACGTGCCCGCCGCGCGGCCTGGCCGATCGGCAGGCAGCAGGGCAAACGAAAGCGCCGTAACCACGACCGAGCCTCCGGCCACCAGCAGGCCCACTGATACGTCGTCCAGGGCTTCCCACAGCTGGGCGGAGACTGTTGCGCCGATGATGATGCCGAGGTTGCCGAGTGCGGCGACGGTCGCAAACTGGCGGCTCTTACGTCCCCCGCCGGTCGCGTCGGCGAGCAGCGCATACCAGGAGGCCGTCACGCCGGTCAGCCCGCCGCCCGCCACCAGCGCCGACGCATACAGGACGAGCCGAGGCGCTTCTATCCAGTAGACAGCGCTGAAGGCGAGCACGGGGAGGCTGGCCAGGATGGCCACGTTGCGCCGTCCGAAGCGGTCGGCCTGGCCGCCCAGCCATGGGCCGAAGATGATCGCGCCGAGCCCGAAGGCCGCAAAGACCAGTCCGATCTCGGCTGTGATCCAACCGAGGCGCTCCTCCGCGAATGGCCCGTAGGTGGTGATGAACGCGCCGAACGAGCTCATCAGGCCGATCTGCGCAAGCAGGAGCACGAGCAGGCGGCGGCGGTCCGATGGACGATGTTCGGAGAGGCTGCCGGCGCGCTGCAGCTCGGCCGCCGCGGTGGCGGCGTCCTCCTGAGGCGATCCCCCACCCGGCAGCTCTGAAGGGGGCCGCGGCAGGAACAGTGCCCCGATCGTCGCCAACAGGCTGGTGACGCCGACGAGCAGGAACGGAGTGCGCAGGTCGCCGAGTGTGGCCAGCAGCCCGCCGAGGGCGGGGCCGGCGACCGAGCCGGCGGACCCCGCTGCGGAGAGCACCCCGTTGGCGAACGCGAGTCGGGAGGCCTCAACGAGCTGGGTGAGGTACAGCCGCTCGCCGACGATCATGACGCCGCCGCCCAGGCCGGCAAAGCCTCGAAAGGCGATCAGCGCCCCGGCCGAGCCTGCGCCGGCAATGAGGAAGTTGGCCACTGCGTAACTGCCTATCCCAGCCGCCAGCACGCGGCGCATGGCCAGCCTTTCCGACAGGAAACCGGTCAGGAACTGGCCACCGGCGTTGGTCACGGCGAAGACGCTGGTCAACAGGCCCAGCACCGTCGGTGAGGCACCGAGCGAGCGGGCGTAGAGCGGCAGCAGCGGCAGCATCACCGCCACCCCGACCTGGACCACGAACACCATCCCCGCCAACAGGAGCAGCGCCGGGTCCAACGCTCGGACGCGGGCGGCCGCAGACGCGGCTCGATGCCTGGGTGCCATCGGCCGGATGCTAAACCCGGCTGCAGGTTATCGGCGGCGGCTGCTCAGCCCCGGTGCGGACCCGTCCGGGACCGCTGCTCGTATCTCGCGATCGCCTCGCGCCGCGCCTCGGCATGGTCGACCAGCGGTGGAGGGAAGTCGGCTTCGGGATCAGGCAGCCAGCGCCGCACATAGTCGCCGCTCGGGTCGTATCGCTCGCGCTGGAGTGTCGGGTTGAACACGCGGAAGTACGGCTGCGGATCTGTGCCGGTCGACGAGGCCCACTGCCAGCCGCCGTTGTTGCTGGCCGGGTCGCCATCGGTTAGGTGGCTCATGAAATGGGCCTCGCCAACGCGCCAGTCAACGCCCAGATGCTTCGTCAGGAACGACGCGGCGATCATGCGTCCGCGGTTGTGGACCCAACCGCTCTCGCGAAGCTGGCGCATCGCCGCGTCGACGACCGGGTAACCCGTCCGGCCTTCGCGCCAGGCGTCCACGGCCGGGTCGTCCGCGCGGCGCCATGCGACATCGTCAAGCTCGCGTCGAAACGACTTCGTGGCTAGCTCGGCCTGATGCCAGAGCAGGTGGGCGTAGAAGTCGCGCCAACAGATCTCTGAGGCGAACCGCTGGCGGCCATTGCCTGCGCCGGAGGTGCGCTCCAGCACCTCTACCGGCGAGAGCAGCCCCCAGCGCAGGTCCTGCGACAGCCGCGAGGTGCCGGCCCTGTCCAGCCGGTCGCGCCCGCCGTCGTACTGCTTCAGCGCGTCCGACTCTGCCCAGTCGTCCAGGCGCGCACGTGCCGCGGCCTCGCCGGGAACGGGAATGAGCCTCTCGTCGGCGGAGGGACGACTGGCGCGCAGAAGGTCGTCGAGCGCTGCTCGCGCACTGCCGCGGCCCTGACGGCCGACCGGCGCCGGCATGCGCTCCGGCGCAGCGAGAACCGGCCGACGGTCGAGCGCCTGCCACGCCCGTTGAAACGGCGAGAAGACCTTGAAGTGGCCACCTTCCGCGCGCAGCACCTCCTCCGGCTCATGCACGAGCACGCCGGGCTGGCGCTCAAAGGCGATGCCGCGCTCCTGCAGGCGCTCGGCCACAACGAGGTCGCGGCGGCGCCCGTACGGGGCGTAGTCGCGGCTGACAACGACCGAGCTCGCCGCAACCTCGGCGGCAAACTGTGGCAGCAACTCGCCCGGCCGACCGCGCAGGACCGTCAGCCGGCTGCCGCGGGCGGCAAGATCGGCGGCCAGCGCATGGAGGCTGCGGGCCATGAACCAGACCCGATTGGGGCTGGGCCACCGGCCGTGGAGCAGGTTGTCGTCGAGCACGAACACTGGCTCGACGGTGTCCGCGCTGGCCAGCGCATGGGCGAGCGCAGGGTTGTCGCCAAGGCGCAGGTCCCGCCTGAACCACAGGATCGCGGTGCTGCCCATCCCCCCGGCCTACGCGCCCAAACGCCTGCTACTCGAGGTAGTCCTTGAGCTTCCGGCTGCGGCTTGGATGACGCAGCTTACGCAGCGCCTTTGCTTCGATCTGGCGGATCCGCTCACGGGTCACGTTGAACTCCTTGCCCACCTCCTCCAGGGTGCGAGCGCGGCCGTCCTCCAGCCCGAAGCGCAGCTGCAGGACCCGTCGCTCGCGTCCTGACAGCGAGTCGAGCACCGCCTCCACCTGCTCCTTGAGCAGCTGGTGGGAGGCGGCCTCGGCCGGAGCGAGCGCCCCGCGATCCTCGATGAAGTCACCGAGGTGCGAATCCTCCTCCTCGCCGATCGGCGTCTCGAGCGAGACCGGCTCCTGGCTGACCTTGATGATCTCGCGCACCTTGTCGGGCGTGACGACCACCTCCTGCCCCTTGGACATCGCCTCGGCGATCTCCTCGACCGTAGGCTCGCGGCCAAGCTCCTGAAGCAGGCTGCGCGAGACGCGGATCAGGCGGTTGATGGTCTCGACCATGTGGACCGGGATGCGGATGGTGCGGGCCTGGTCCGCAATGGCCCTCGTGATCGCCTGCCGGATCCACCACGTGGCATAGGTCGAGAACTTGAAGCCTTTCTCGTAGTCGAACTTCTCGACCGCCCGGATGAGGCCGATGTTGCCCTCCTGGATCAGGTCCAGGAAGGACATGCCACGGCCGATGTACTTCTTCGCGATCGAGACGACCAGGCGCAGGTTGGCCGATGTCAGCTGCTCGCGGCCCTCGCGCCCGATGCGCACCAGCACTCCCCTTCGGTCGCGGGCCTTGATGGTCAGGTCCTGCTCTGGATCCCAGCCCATCTCGCGCATCAGCTCGGCCTCGTGGCCGGCCATGATGAAACGGCGCAGCGCCTCCCAGGCCGTCTCCTTGGTCCACTCATACAGCCCGACCAGGCCCGCGTTGTCGTGCGACTCCGGATCGCCCGAATGGATGGCGCGGAAGGCGAAGTCGACCAGCTCGCCGAACTTGTCGGCCGTGGGTGCCTCGTTGTAGTCGGCAACGAGGACTTTGGCCTGCTTCAGCCAGCCCTTGGCGGTGTCACCCTCGGCACCACGCTGGGCCTTGGTCAGGTGCAGGTCAGGCGTCGGCTGCAGGACGCCATCCTGCTCGGCGGCCGCGAAGGCGGCGCGCACGATGCGGTCGCTCTCTTCGGTGTAGGGCAGCCGATGCTGGGGGTGCTTCTCGCGTGTCTTGGACTCGGTGTTGTTGCGCGTCCACTCCCAGACCGAGAGGACGGCCTTCTGCGGCTCCTCGACGATCTGCTCGCCTAGCTCGATCGCCTTGGCCAGGACCACCTCCTCTTCGGCGTTGAGCAGCGGAACCTTGCCGATCTCCTTGAGGTACATCCGGACCGGGTCATCGATGCCGATCATGTCGGCGGCGATCGCATCGAGCTCTTCGGCGGTGGGCTCATCGGCCGTCTGCGAGTCCAGCTTGGCCGGTGGCTCGACCCATGGCCCTCGGCTGGCGTCCTCGACCGGGATGGCTACGCCCAGGTTGGCGGCCACGGAGGCGCCGTCACCCCCGCTGCCGTTCTCCTCGAGGTCATCCTTGGGGCGCAGCAGGTCGCCGTCCATGTCGCCCCGGCGCTTGGGGCGCTCGAGCACGCTGGCCACGAGCTGCTTGTCGGTGGGATCGGCGGGCATCAGGTTCCTCCTGTGGTTGCTGGCTGGGGTTTGGTGGTGGGTCCCGGCGCCGAGCGCCGGTTGGTCAGCAGGGTGGTCGCCTCGCGCCGCTTGTCCAGCTCCAGCCGACGGGACTGGAGCTCGAGCACGTCCTTGCGCAGGAGGGCAGCGGCCGCGGCGTCACCGGCGGCCTCAGCCTCAGAGAGCTCAGCGCGCTTGTACTCGAACATCTCCGAGACGCGGTTGCGCTCGAGGGTCAGCAGGCTCTGCTCAACGGCCTGGCGCAGGGCCGGCTCGTCCTCGGGCAGCGGATCGGTCCGCGCAAACAGGGTCCGCGCGACGGCAGCAAGGGTGGGCTCCAGGCCGTCGATCAGCTTGGCGCGCTCTGATCCTTCGGCCGGGCTGGTCTCGATCGCTCGCCACAGCTCACGCGCCAGAGTGGTGGTGAAGTCCTCGGCGCTGAGCCGGCCGAAGACCAGCTCCCGCAGGTGCGGCCGCGCGAGCAGCAAGCGCAGCAGAGCTGCCTCCACCGGCTCCAGCGTGCGCGAGACGGACTCTGGGTCGAGCGCGTCAGGGCTGGACAGCACCGCCTCGAGGTTGATCTTGGTGCCCGCGTGACCAGGCCCCTCCCCTCGCCGCTGGCCGCTGATCCGCGAAGGCGAATCGGGCCGCTTGAGCTCCTCCAGCAACACCCGTT
Source organism: Candidatus Limnocylindrales bacterium (assembly GCA_035540555.1). Lineage (GTDB taxonomy): Bacteria > Chloroflexota > Limnocylindria > Limnocylindrales > CSP1-4 > JALYGJ01. Next base: position 128,131 of record DATLGJ010000010.1, read on the forward strand.
CCGCGACGCCCGAGCGACGGGCGAGCAGCTGCAGGTAGCCGTCACGCTCTGTCGGGCTGGTCACGCGACGGAGGATGGGCATGACCGCCGCCACCAAACGCTCGCGACCGGCCAGCGTGCGCGGGTCGTGTCGGCGCGCGTAGGTGTCGATCAGGTATTCCATGATCGGCTGCGGCTTCTCGGCCGCTTCGCGCCACGTATCGGGGTCGTCACGCATGACCTCGTCCGGATCGCGCTCGTCAGGCAGGCGAACGACGCCGACGTCGGTCAGCCGGCCGCGATGAGCGCTCCGCTCGATCTCGCCGATCAGCGCGGCCAGCTCCTGGGCACCAAAGGCGGCTGCTCCCTGTCCAGCTGCGTCGACGTCGTAGGCCAGCGCGATGCGTGGCGCGTAGCGCGTGACGAGCTCGATCTGGGCGGGCGTGAGAGCCGTGCCTAGCGTGCCGACGACGTTCTCGAAGCCCTGCTGGTGGGCCATCAGCGCGTCGGTGTTGCCTTCGACCAGCACGGCGTAGCCGTGCTTGCGGATGGCCGACTTGGCGCGGTCGATGAGATAGAGGGTGCGGCTCTTGTCGAACAGCGCCGTGGCCGGCGAGTTCAAATATTTGGGACCCTGGTCGCGGCCCTCCTCGCCCGCCTGCTGGGCACCGATGATGCGGCCACCCAGTCCGGTCGGGTTGCCGCTGGCATCGCGGATCGGAAAGATGATCCGCCCGCGGAAGCGGTCGTAGACCCCGCGCCGGCCCTGACGACGGGAAACCAGGCCGGCCGCCTCGAGCTCCTCCTCGCTGAAGCCGCGCCGCTGGACGAGGCTGCGGCTGAGCGTGTCCCAGGCGTCGACGGCGTAGCCCAGCTGGTGGGCGGCGATGGTCTCGTCGGTGAAGCCCCGCGTCCGGAGGTAGTCGAGGGCGGGCTGGCCGTGACGGCTTTCGGTCAGGATGCGGTGGTAGAACGCGATCGCCGACTCGAGTGCGTCGCGCAGGCGCTTGCGACGGGCATCCTCGCGGGTGGTCCGTTCGCTTATCTCGACGCCGGCCCGCTGGGCCAGTCGACGCAGCGCCTCCGGGAAGTCGATGCCCTCGCGCTCCATCACGAAGCTGAACAGGTCCCCACCCTTGCCGCATCCGAAGCACTTCCAGGTCTCGCGTGCCGGCGTGACAGTGAACGAAGGCGTCTTCTCGCCATGGAACGGGCACAGGCCCTTGAACGAGACGCCAGCCTTGCGCAGCTCGACCGTCTCGCCGATCAGGTCGACGAGGTCGAGCTTCTGCTTGATCTCTGCGGCTGCACCGACGGACGTGGTGAGGGCTCCCTTCGAACACGTTTTTGGGCGGCCTGGCGCTGCTGCCCGATGCGCCGGCCCCGCCTGTGCCGGGCACACGTATGGCCTTGTCAAGTCTTGACAAGGCTCGTGACCGGCATTCTACCCCCTTGACAACCCCTTGACAAGCTGCATGTCAATACTCGGCAGGGGTATTGACACGTGTTTCTCCTGGCGCCTCAGGGTCGCCCGGCAAAACGCCGGGCAGCCCTGCCTTTGGCGTCGACTCGCAGTCGGAGAAGCGCGCCCTGCGGCCCCGGCATATCGGGCGCCAGGCCGTCCGCCGCACTCGTCACGAAGAGGTCAGCGAATTGCGTCCCGCCGAAGGTGCAGCTGGTCGGCTGGCGGACGGGCATCGCGATCCGCTCGACCACCTGCCCGGCCTGGGTTGCGCTCGCAGGCCGGCAGCGAAGGATGGCAGAGCCACCCCACATGGCCACCCAGAGGTGGTCCTGGTCATCGATGGTCATTCCGTCGGGAGAGCCTTCCTCGTCGGCCAGGTCGACGGCCACTCGCCTGTTGTGCAGTGCTCCGTCAGGCGAGAAGTCGAAGGCGTCGATGCGTCTAGTGGGCGTGTCCACGTAGAACATCGTCCGCCCATCGGCGCTCCAGGCCAGTCCGTTCGAGATTGTCACCTTGTCCAGCATCGGTTCGATCGAGCCGTCCGTGTCCAGTCGGTAGAGCCGCCCGCCGCCATTGGCCGTGTCGTAACGCATCGTGCCTACCCAGAAGCGGCCCTGCGGGTCGCACTTCCCATCGTTGAAGCGCGCCTCGGGATCCGCGTCGGGCAGCATCAGCCAGCGCCATGGCGCACCAGATCGTGCAGGGTCGAGCACCCACAGGGCGTCCTCGATGGCCAGGAGCAGGCGGCCGTCCTCCATCAGCGCCAACGCTCCGATGCGTCCGGGAGCATGAAGGGGCTGCATGGCGCCGCGGACCGGGTGCCACCGATGAACGAGGCGCCGCTCGATGTCGACCCACCAGAGCAGCTCGCGCCACTCGTCCCAGACCGGCCCTTCGCCGAGGGTAGCGTGCCCATCGACGAGGATTTCCGGTCCGGCGCCAGGCCGACGATCAGCGGAGAAGGTTGCCCTCCTGCTCGCGGCTCTGCCGCTCCAGTCCGCGGCCCCGCGCGGACACTCGCCGTGCCGCGGAACGCCGCGCGGCCAAGAGCTGGCTGGGACCGAGCTCGGCCATGGTAACCCCCTATCTCCTGAGAGCTGCACCTCCGCGCAGGCCTGAGCATCATCTCATTCACGAACGCCATCGCGCGGCGCGCCTCCGGAATGCCACCAGCCGGCCACCGATGGACCCGTCGCTGGGTAGCATTGCCGCGATGGACCAGGAGTGGGCTGACCCAGAGGGAGCGGAGCTGGCAGCGCTGAGTGACGCTGATCTCTTCGGGCTGCGACTGGCCGGACAGGTGCTCGGGCACAAGGCGGCGTTGGTCGGTCGGCCCAGGGTTGCTCGCTGGTTTGCCGAGCTGGAGACCGTGATGGGCGCCGAGCTGGCCCGGCGTGGCGTCGGCGTGCTGCTCGCCTCCGAGCCTGACCTCGTGCTCCCGGCCGATGCAGATGCCGAGGACTACTCGGTGCTCGCCGAGTACCTCAGCCTGCTTGCCGCGAACGCGGCCCTCTCCGACGCTCAACGCCAGACCTGCAGGCGCCTCCTCGAGCGGGTCGTCAATTGAAGGTTCGTGGCCAGCACCTCGGCGATCAGCGCGTCCGATTGGAGCGTGTTCGGCCGCAGCAATATGTCGCGCCGCCGGCGCCCCAGCGTCGACGCCAGCTGCCTCCCGCGCTCGTACTGATCCTGGGATTCCTGATCATGATCGCGGGGGGCACGGTCGTGTTGATGTTGCCCATCTCGAGCGCGACCGGCGAGTGGACCGCCCCTCTCACCGCCCTGTTTACCGCGACCTCGGCCGTCTGCGTCACCGGCCTGGTTGTGGTCGACACCGGCACTCATTGGAGCGGCTTGGGCCATGTCGTGATCCTCACCCTCATCCAGGCTGGCGGCTTCGGCTTCATGACCAGCTCCTCACTCCTGCTGCTGCTGGTGGTTCGCCGACGGACGAGGCTGCGTGACCGGGTCCTGGTTTCCGAGTCGATGGGGCGCGGGGAGCTGGGCAATGTGACGGGGCTGGTCAAGCGCGTTGCCATCTTCACTCTGCTGGCCGAGCTGGTCGCGGTGATTCCCCTGACGTGGTCGTTCATCAACACTGGCTTCGCGCCGCCGGTGGCACTCTGGTACGGCGCGTTTCACTCCGTTTCCGCGTTCAACAACGCGGGCTTCGACCTGATGGGCGCGATCGGCCAGAGCAGCCTGCGCGGGTTCGTCGCCGACTACGCGGTGCTTGGCGTCGTCGGCGTTCTGATTGTGCTCGGCGGCCTCGGCTATGCCATCGTCGAGGACCTGCTACGTAATCGCCACTGGCAGCGGCTGGCGCTGGAAACCAAGGTCGTGACGCTCACGACAGCCGTCCTCATTCTCGTCGGCATGGTCGCGATTGGGGTAGGCGAATGGAACAACGAGGCGACACTGGGCGCGCTGCCGCCCGATCAACGCGTCCTGAACGCGCTCTTCGAGTCCGTCACCCTGCGCACTGCCGGGTTCAGCGCGCTCGACACAGGGGCATTGGTCCAGTCGTCGATCTTCATCGTCATGGCGCTGATGTTCATCGGCGGGGCATCAGGGTCGACGGCGGGCGGGATCAAGGTCAACACGTTCAGCGTCCTGCTCATCGCCATAGTGTCGACCGCACGGGGCCTGCCCTCGGCGATGGCATTTGGCCGGCGCATCCAGCACGTGGTGGTCTATCGGGCCCTGTCGGTAGCGCTGCTCTCAATCTCGCTTGTCTTCGCGGTCGGGTACCTGATCGAGCTGTTGACCCAGTACGAGTTCATTGACGTCCTGTTTGAGGTCGTGTCTGCGCTGGGCACCGTGGGCGCCAGCCGGGGCATCACCGGCGACCTGCCCGACGTGGCGCAGCTGATAATCGTGCTGTCCATGTTCATCGGCCGCCTTGGCCCGCTGACCTTGGTGATTGCGCTCGCTGCACGCCAGCGGCCGGTGTCGTACCGTCCGGCTGTCGAGTCGATGCGCATCGGCTAACCAGAAGGAGTTTCGATGCCCAAGCAGCAGGTGATCGTCGTCGGGCTGGGGCGCTTTGGCGGCGCGGTGGCACGTGAGCTGCACCTGCTCGGCCACGAGGTGCTTGCGGTTGACGCCGACGAGCAGGTGGTCAACGAGATTGCGCCGGAGGTCACCCACGCCGTCCAGCTGGACGCCTCCGACGAGTCGGCCCTTCGAGCGGCGGGAGCGGCGGAGATGAACGCGGCGGTGGTGGCCATGAGCGGCAAGGTTGAGGCGAGCATCTTCGCGACCATGGCGCTCAAGCGGCTGGGCGTCCCGAACGTCATCGCCAAGGCGGGCGGCCGGCTGCACGGCGCGATCCTCGAGCAGATCGGCGCGGACAGGGTCGTCTACCCGGAGCGCGAGGCGGGCATCGATGTGGCGCACACCTTCCAGATCTCCAACGTGGCGGACTACATCGACCTGGCTCCCCGCTTCGGGATCGCCAAGCTGCGCGTGCCCGCGTCATTCGTCGGCCGAAGCCTGCGCGACGTGGACCTGCCAGGCCGCTTCAAGGTCACGCCGATCGCCCTCCGGCGGGGCAACGACGTGACGGTCAACCCGCATCGCGACGAGCAGATGCGCGACGGCGACGAGCTGGTCCTGATCGGCAACGACGACCAGCTGGCCGCGATCAGCTGAGGAGACACAGATGTGCAGGAGCATCGTCCGGCTGCGCGAGCGCGACGAGCTGGCCAGCGACGAGGAGGTTCGCGCCGCGGCGCGCCAGTTCGTGCGCAAGATCAGCGGCTATCGGACGCCATCGAAGCGCAATGAGCGCGCGTTCGAGGCAGCCGTCGACGAGATCAGCGCCGCTTCGAAGCGGCTGCTCGAGGCAGTGACCACGCGCGCCTGAGTGGGCGGGCCAACCGTGGGGGCTTGACACCACGGATTTGGTGCTACGATCCCTGTCTAACCGCGTCGCAGGTGCGACGCACAGAGCACTGCCGGTTCCACGACACCCCTCTCACGGCTTCGCGAGAAAACGTCGCCAATCCGGCCGAGAAGAGGAGAGTGTCCTTGCTTAGCAGCGATCGTTCGCTGACCTGTGCCGATTGTGGCCAGGAGTTCGTATTTTCGGCAAGCGAGCAGCAGTTCTACCAGGATCGCGGCTTCAGCGACCCTCGCCGCTGCGCCAACTGCCGACAGGTCCGCAAGTCGCAGCGCAACGCGACCGGTGGTGGTGGCGGTGGCGGCGGCTACGGCGGCGGCTACGGCGGCTATGACGCCGGTGGCGGCGGTGGCGGTGGCTACCGCGAGCGAGCGCCGCGCGACATGCACGACGCCGTTTGCTCGTCGTGCGGCAAGGTCGCCCAGGTGCCCTTCCGCCCGACCAGTGGCAAGCCCGTCTACTGCGACGACTGCTTCCGGTCACGCCGCGCCTAGGCGCCGCACGAGCCGATAGCCGATAACCCCCGGTCAGCCGACCGGGGGTTATTTGATCTCTGCTAGGAGAGGCCTCTCGCTAATCCTCGGTGACGAAGGCCAGGCCCGCATTCTCGGCGGCGCGTTCAGGTGGCACGCCGGCATCGATCTCCCGGAAGAAGGCTTCCAGGCCCGCCGGCGTGGTGATGATCAGAAAGCGCGCACCTGACTGACCGGCAGCGAACGCGTGCGTCACGTCCCGAGGCAGCACGGCCGCATCGCCCGGCCCCAGCAAGGTCTCGCCCTCCGGCGTGGTGATGGCCAACTCGCCCTCCATCACCACGAACGTCTCGAGCTCGCGGGTGTGACGATGCGTCGCCGAGCGCTCACCCGCCGGCAGGCTCAGCGAGAAGATGGAGAGTTCACCGCCTGACGTCTCCGCGTCAAGCAGGATCTCGGTGCCGAGACGAACTTCGGCGCCAGCGCGCCTGATCTCCACGCGCGGCGAGCCGGCTACTTGTCTCGCTCTGCCGCGCCGGTCAACGCCGCCTGGGCGGCGGCCAGCCTCGCAACCGGCACGCGGAACGGTGAGCAGCTGACGTAGTCCAGCCCGACCTCGTCGAAGAACGCAATCGAGGCCGGATCTCCGCCGTGCTCACCGCAGATGCCTAGCTTGATGTCAGGCCGCGCCGCGCGTCCCTTCTCGACTGCCGTCCGGACCAGCTGGCCAACCCCTTCGACATCGAGCGTCTGGAAGGGGTTGTCGGGCAGGATGCCGGTCTCGACGTACTTGAGCAGGAAGCCACCCTCGGCGTCGTCGCGGCTGTAGCCGAAGGCCATTTGGGTCAGGTCATTGGTGCCGAAGCTGAAGAACTCGGCGTGCTCGGCGATCTCGTCTGCAGTAAGCGCGCCGCGCGGAACCTCGATCATCGTGCCGAACTTGTAGTCGACCTCGACGCCGGCGTCCTGCTCGATCGTCCGGGCCTCGGCCTCGAGCAGGTCACGCGTTGCCTTCAGCTCGTTCACGTGGCCCACCAGCGGGATCATGATCTCGGCGTGTGGGTCACCGCCGGCCTTCTTGCGTGAGATCGCCGCGTTCAGGATGGCCCGCGTCTGGAGCTTGACGAAGTCGGGAATCATCAGGCCCAGCCGGCAGCCGCGCAGGCCGAGCATCGGGTTCTGCTCGCGCAGTGCCTCGACCGCGCGCAGGATCTCGCGCGCCTCACTGAACTTCGGATCGTCGGCCGGCGTGCCGGTGGCCTCCATCCGGGTCACCTCGGCGACCATCTCGGCGTGGTTGGGCAGGAACTCGTGCAGCGGCGGGTCGATCAGCCGCACCACCACCGGCAGCCCGTCCATCGCCTCGAAGATGCCCTCGAAGTCACCCTGCTGGAGCTGCTCCAGCTTGCCCAGCGCCTCGTCGAAGCGGTCGACCGCCGACTGATCCTCCGCTGACAGCGTCTCGCCGGCGTCGCGGCGCTCCTTGGCCCGGGTGGCCTGGAAGGCGACCAGGATGGCGTCGCGGACGATGTCGAGCCGCTCGCCCTCCCGGAACATGTGCTCGGTCCGGCACAGCCCGATGCCCTGCGCGCCGTAGCGGCGAGCCATCGCGGCCTCCTCCGGCTTGTCGGCATTGGTCCAGACCTGAAGTCGACGTGCCCTGTCGGCCCACTCGAGCACCTTCTGCAGCTCCTGCTGCTCCTCGTAGCGAACCTCGACGGTGGGCAGCGCGCCGACGAACACCTCGCCGGTGGTGCCGTCGAGGCTGATCCACTCTCCTTCACTGAAGCCAAGGCCGTTGACCTTGGCCGACCGACTGCCGTAGTCGATGACCAGCGAGGCGCAGCCGGCGACGCAGGGCTTGCCGATCTGGCGAGCCACCACCGCAGCGTGCGAGGTGGCGCCGCCGCGAGCCGTCAACACGCCCTGCGCGGCGGCCATGCCGTGGAAGTCGTCCGGGCTGGTCTCGATCCGGACGAGAATCACCTTCTCACCTTGCTGAGCCATCTCGAAGGCGCGATCGGCATTGAACACGGCCTTGCCCACGGCGGCACCAGGTGAGGCATTAAGCCCGGCGGTGAGTTTGGTCGCGCGATCCTTGGCAGCGGCGTCGAACTGGTCGCGCAGCAGCTGGTCGACGTGAGCCGGCTCGATGCGCGCCAGCGCCTCCTGCTCGGTGATGATGCCTTCCTCGACCATGTCGGCGGCGATCTGCACGGCGGCGGTGGCGGTGCGCTTGCCGGAGCGCGCCTGGAGCATGTACAGCGTCCCTCGCTCGATGGTGAACTCGAGGTCCTGCATGTCCCGGTAATGGCGCTCCAGCCGGCCGGCGATCTCCTCGAACTGGGCATAGATCCCTGGCATCTGGGTGCGCATCTCTGCGATCGGCAGCGGCGTCCGGATGCCGGCGACGACGTCCTCGCCCTGGGCGTTGGTGAGGTATTCGCCGAAGAGCGCCTTCTCGCCCGTGTTCGGGTCACGCGTGAACGCCACGCCCGTGCCCGAGTCATCACCCATGTTGCCGAAGACCATCGTCACCACGTTGACGGCCGTGCCGAGGTCGTGGGGGATCTTGTTGAACTCGCGGTAATCCCTGGCGCGCTTGCCGAACCAGGAAGCGAACACCGCCTTGATGGCCAGGTCCAGCTGCTCGTATGGATCGGCCGGGAACTCACGCCCGGTGTCGTCGCGGACGATCTGGCGGAACTGTTCGGCCACCTCGCGCAGTGCGTCGGCGTCGAGGTCGGTGTCCTCGTTCACGCCGCGCTGCTCCTTGGCGTGGTCGAAGGCCTCCTCGAAGCGATGGCCCTCCACGCCCATCACGATCCGACCGAACATCTGGATGAAGCGCCGATACGCGTCCCAGCCGAAGCGCTCGTTGCCGGTCAGCCGGACGAGGCCCTGCAGGGTGTCCTCGTTGAGGCCCAGGTTGAGGACGGTGTCCATCATCCCCGGCATCGAGAACTTGGCGCCGGACCGGACGCTGACCAGAAGCGGGTTGTTCGGGTCGCCGAAGCCCTTGCCGGTCACCTGCTCGACCTGGCGCATCGCTTCCACGACGTCATCCCACAGGCCGTCCGGCATCTGCTCGCCGCCGGAGAAGTAATCGTTGCAGGCCTCGGTGGTGATGGTGAAGCCAGGCGGCACTGGAAGTCCCGCCCGCGTCATCTCGGCCAGGCCGGCGCCCTTGCCGCCGAGCATGTCGCGCATCGTGCCGTCACCCTCGGCGCGGCCCCCGCCGAAGGCGTAGATGTAGCGCTTGGCCGCCGCGTGGGCGCGCTCGGAGGCTGGGGCAGCGGTATCGGTCATCGGTGTCCTCGAGGCTGGGCTGGGGGCGTCGTCATGGGCGACGTTGGCACTGCGTTGGGCTCACGATTGTAGCGGCGCCTCTCGGGTCGCCGGTCGCCAATGAGAACGTCCGGTTGCCGTGCGCTGCGGGCCCCAGCTGCAGAAGGTGAGGACCGGGGTCAGCGGCGCAGGAACAGGTTCAGCAAGACGGTCAGGATGAGCGAGACCACGAGCATGGTCGCCAGCGGGATGAAGATGCCTCCACGCTCGCCGCCTATGCGGATGTCGCCCGGCAGGTTGCCGAAGGGCAGCCGCACGCCCAGCACGGCGAGCAGACCGACCGCGGCGATCACCAGCCCGACGATGAGGAGGATGCGCCCGATCTCGGGGTTCATTCGGCCACCTGCGACGGCGGCTGATCGGGCCGGTCAACCGCCAACGGCTGTCCAGCCAGCTCCTCAAGGGGTTCTTCGATCTCGGGCAGCAATGGTTTGCCGGTAATCGGCCGGCTGCCGCGGCCGTGGGTGAGGAAGCTCCATGCCCAGCGCACGACACGACGATACGGTTGGCGAAGCCGATCAGATAGAAGATATGGACGCCCAGCCATAACAGCCACGCTGGGAATCCCGCCTGCCGTCCCAGCGGTCCGAGCCAGCCGATGGTTGGTCGCGCCGGCGAGCGGCCGATGCTCGCCACGTAGCCTTGTCGCGATGTGCCAGACGGCCCGGCGCCCGTCGACCCCCGGCTCGGCCGGGCTTGGGTACCATCAGGCGGTGAGCCTGCCACTGGATGACACCCGGCAAATCGCCGAGGAGCACGAGTCCTACAACGCCACGCTCGTGCGCCGCGAGGACGACACTGACGACCTGGCCTGCTTCTGGGTGCGCTTCGACGGGGAGCCGACGCCCTTCGAGCCGGGCCAGTACATGACCATCGGCGTGGTCACCGACGGCAAGATGCTCCAGCGACCCTACTCGGTCGCCTCGTCCGCCCGCCAGACCGCTGACGGCTACGAGATGTACGTCCGGCACGTTCCGGTGATGCGCTTCACGACCGCGTTGTGGCGGCTGCCGCTCGGCCACCGGATGCGGATGATCGGTCCCAAGGGAAAGTTCATGCTCGAGCCCGAAGATGAACGCACCCACCTGTTCATCTCCACCGGTACGGGCATCGCGCCGTTCATCTCGATGATGCGCACGCTGCTCGAGGACGGGACGGCGCGCAGGGCGATCCTGCTGCACGGGGTCTCGTACGTCAGTGACCTGGGCTATCGCGACCTCCTCGAGCGGTGGCAGGAGACCGGCGAGTACCCGGCCATCTACGTCCCCACCGTGTCGAGGCCGAACGACCCGGCCAACGCCGGCTGGCAGGGCCGGACCGGTCGCGTCGAGGCCAACGTCGCGTCCGTCTGCGATGAGCTGGACCTGACGCCGGCGAACTGCGTCGCCTATATCTGCGGAAACCCGGAGATGATCGTGAGCGCGGAGGGAGTCCTGCTCGAGCGCGGTTTTGAGAAGCCGCAGGTAAAGACCGAGCTTTACTGGCCCAAGGCGCGCGAGCCGCGTCCGGCTGCCGCTCCGGCCACGACGGGCTGAGCTCCTGGCAGCATCCGGCTGCCGGTCGAGTCAAAACAGGCTTTTCAGCGCGTGTAGCATGTTGGCCACGCTGCGCCGGGTGGAGTGCAGCACAAGTGGAACGGCCCGCGCTGCCCCTCGCCGGTTCCCCTTGCCGGCCCGCTGCGCTGGTCGCCCCTCAAAGGAGGAGCGCCCCATGCCAAGTGCGCGGCTCATGATCGTGAGCCTGGCCATACTCGCGCTTGTCTTAGTGGCCTGCGATGCCACACCGCCGGCGGCCCAGACGCCGGGCGGCGAGCAGCCGACACCGGCCGGACAGGAGACCCCGGGCCAGCAGCCCGGAGGCGAGACACCGGGCGGCGGAGAGCCTGGCGCCCAGACGCCGGACGCCCAGACGCCGGGCGCTCAGCCGACCCCTGGCGGACCGACCGGCGCCCGACTGGGCATCATCCAGAGCCGCGGCAACCTGATCTGCGGCGTCAACGGCGGCCTTCAGGGCTTCAGCTTCCTTGACGAGTCGACCAACAGCTGGTCGGGCTTCGACGCCGACTACTGCCGCGCCGTTGCGGCGGCCGTCCTGGGCGACCCCGATGCGGTTGAGTTCCGGGCGCTCAGCGCTGATGATCGCGGGCCGGCCCTGCAGGCCGGCGAGATTGATGTCCTCATCCGCAACACGACGTGGACCTCCAGCCGCGATGCCTCGTGGGGCAATTTCGGACCCACTACCTTCTATGACGGCCAGGGAATGATGGTCAACCGTTCGCTGACGGACGCGGCGAGTTTGGAGGACCTGGCAGGCGCCACCATCTGCGTCCAGTCCGGCACGACCACCGAGCTGAACCTGGCCGACCAGATGCGCGTGCGCAACGTCGAGTACACCCCCCTGGTGTTCGACAACATCGACGCGACCTACGAGGCCTACACCCAGGGTCGCTGCGACGCGGTGACCAGCGACCGCTCGCAGCTGGTCGGTCGCCGGTCGGCATTCAGTGATCCCGGCGAGCATGAGCTGCTCGACGTGGTCATGTCGAAGGAGCCGCTCGGCCCGGTTGTGCCGCACGGCGACGACCAGTGGTACGACGTCGTCAAGTGGGTCGTCTTTGCGACCTTCGAGGCGGAGGAGCTGGGCATTGACTCGGGCAACGTGACCGACATGGCCAGCACGTCCGAGGATCCGGTCGTACGCCGGCTGCTCGGCGTCCAGCCAGAGGTCGGCGAGCTTGCCTCCGGCCTCGGCCTGGAGGACGACTGGGTCGTGACGATGATCTCCGCCGTGGGCAACTACGAGGAGATCTACAACCGCAACCTGGGCCCGGAAACCCCGCTCAACCTTGACCGCGGCCCGAACCAGCAGTGGACCGACGGCGGCCTGCTCTACGCACCGCCATACCGCTAGGCTCCCGTGACGAACGGGGCGGGCCCTACAGCCCGCCCCGTTCTGATTTCACTGCCCGCAAGTGACGGCTGGACCCACCCCTGAAGCGCCTCACGCCAGGGTGCCGCCCTGGCGCGACATAGGCGTCCTGCGCGTCGTTGCGCAGCTCGTCGCGCTCGCCCTCGTGCTGCTGGCCGGCGCCTGGCTGATGTCCAACCTGGTGGACAACATGCGCCAGACCCGGCTGACCTTCGGCTTTGGCTTCCTGAACAGCACGGCCGGCTTCGACATCGGTGAGTCGCTGTTCGCCTACAGCGCCACCGACACCTACCTGCGCGCCTTCCTCGTCGGGCTGGCCAACACGCTGATGGTGAGCCTGGTGGGCATCGTCCTGGCCACCATCCTTGGCCTGATCACGGGCATCGCTCGGCTCTCGCGCAACTGGCTGGTCAACAAGATGGCGGCCGGCTACGTGGAGCTGATGCGCAACACGCCGCTGCTGGTCCAGCTCGTGCTCATCTACGCCGTGCTGATCCAGCTGCCCAGCGTCGCCAACTCGATCAGTCTGCCCGGATCCATCTTCCTGAACCAGCGTGGCCTGTCCTTCCCCCGGCCTGTCCCCGAGCAGGGCTTCACGCCATGGCTGCTGATTGTGCTGGTCGCCGTCGCGCTCGCCGTTGCAGCGCACGTGCTGGCCGGTCGACGCGAAGAGGCCGGGCGCGATCCCGGCCATCTGCGCCTTGCCGGGCTGGCCGTCGTCGTCGCGGCGGCCATCGGCGGCGCGCTCGCCGTAGGTGGCCCGATCGGCTTCGATCTTCCCCAGCAGCAGCGCTTCAACTTCGTCGGTGGGCTGACCATCTCCCCGGAGCTGACGGCGCTCCTGGTCGGTCTCGTCGTCTACACCGCCGCCTTCATCGGCGAGGTCGTGCGCGGCGGTATCCAGGCCGTCCGCCGAGGGCAGCTGGAGGCCGCCGCGTCCATTGGCCTGACTGACATGCAGACGCTGCGCATGATCGTCCTTCCCCAGGCGCTGCGCATCATCGTGCCTCCGCTGACCAGCCAGTACCTCAACCTTGCCAAGAACTCCAGCCTGGCGATCGCGGTCGGCTTTGCCGACCTGTTCAGCGTCAGCCGGACGATGGCCAACCAGACCGGCAATCCGATCTCCGTGATCCTGCTGGTGATGGCGACCTACCTGTTGATAAGCCTGGTCACCTCGCTCCTGATGAACATCTACAACCGACGGGTCCAGGTGCTCGAGCGATGAGCGGCGGAGAGCTCGCCGACCTGCCCCGGATGCCACCCGCGCCGGAGCCACCGCCGATCAGGAAGATCGGCTGGCAGGCCTGGCTGCGCCAGAACCTGTTCAACTCATGGCTGAGCGGGTTGCTGACCGTGGTGGTGGGGGTGGCGCTGGTCTGCCTCGCCATCCTGTCGATCCAGTGGGTGATCAACGCTCGCTGGGAGGTGGTCACCCAGAACCTGCGGCTGTTCCTGATGGGTCAGTACCCGATCGAGCACGCCTGGCGGGTCTGGCTCACACTGGCCATCCTCTCTGTGCTGGCCGGCGTCACCGCCGCCTCATCGGGCGGTCCGACCCGGGCGCTGGCAACCTGGCTTGCCGCCGGCCAGGCAATGCTGGGGCTCTTGATGCTGGCCTCTCCGATGGGCGTGGTGGCCGCGCTGGCGACGATCGCCAACGGCGTGGCACTCTGGATCGCCTTCCTTCTGGCGCTGCGTCGGCCGATCGCCGGTCGCACGCTCGGCATCGTCTGGCTGGTCTACGTTCCGGTCGCCCTGATCCTGCTGCACGGCCTCGGCGGCACTCCGCTCGAAGTGGTCCCGGCGCGGTTCTGGGGCGGGCTGCTGTTGACCTTCCTGCTCTCGATCTCGGGAATCGTGCTCTCGTTCCCGGTCGGCGTCCTGCTCGCCCTCGGTCGGCGCAGCGACATGCGCCTGATCAGCGGCATGTCGACGGCGTTCATCGAGATCGTGCGCGGCGTGCCGCTGATCACGATCCTGTTCATGGCGTCCATCCTGCTGCCACTGTTCCTGCCGGGCGACCTGCGCATCGACGCGGTCCTGCGCGCCATCGGCGGGATCACCATCTTCTCCGCGGCCTACGTCGCCGAGAACGTGCGCGGAGGCCTGCAGGCCATCCCGAGCGGCCAGATCGAGGCGGCCAACGCGATTGGCCTGAACGCCTTCCAGCGCAACGTCCACATCGTCCTTCCCCAGGCCCTGCGCTCGGTCATCCCGGCCAACGTCGGCCTGTTCATCAGCCTGCTCAAGGACACCACCCTTGTCTTCATCGCCGGGGGCGGGCTGCTCGAGCTGCTGGGTGTCGGCCGATCCGTGCTGGCCCAGCCGGCCTTCCTGGGAGCTCACCTGGAGGTCTACGTCTTCATCAGCGTGGTGTTCTTCGTGCTCTGCTATGCCATGTCGCAGGCCAGCTACCGGCTGGAGGCGGCGATGGGCGTCGGGACCAGATGAGGTGATTTCGCGATGACACAGCCTGCAACCGACAAGGCCGAAGGGCCGGAGCGCGTCGGCACGGACACGGGAGACATCATCGTCTGCCGCGATGTGCACAAGTGGTTCGGGCAGCTGCACGTCCTGCGCGGCATCGACATGAACGTGAAGCCGGGCGAGGTCCTGGTCATCTTCGGCCCCTCCGGATCGGGCAAGTCGACCTTCATCCGGACGATCAACCGGCTGGAGGAGCACCAGCGCGGCGACATCATCGTCGACGGGATCGAGCTGACCAACGACATTCGCAACATCGCCGCCATCCGGCGAGAGATCGGCATGGTGTTCCAGTCATTCAACCTGTTCCCGCACCTCACCGCGCTGCAAAACGTGACGCTCGGCCCGGTCAAGGTGCGCCGCACGCCGCGGCAGGAAGCGGAAGAGCGAGCGATGGAGCTGCTCAGGCGGGTGGGCATTCCGGAGCAGGCGCACAAGTACCCGGCTCAGCTCTCCGGCGGTCAGCAGCAGCGCGTGGCGATCGCTCGCGCACTTGCGATGAAGCCGAAGATCATGCTCTTCGACGAGCCGACGTCGGCGCTCGACCCGGAGATGATCAACGAGGTGCTCGACGTGATGCGCGGGCTAGCCGAGTCCGGCATGACCATGCTCTGCGTGACCCACGAGATGGGCTTCGCGCGGGCCGTTGCCGACCGCATGGTCTTCTTTGACGAAGGCCTCGTCGTCGAACAGGGCCCCCCGAGCCAGATCTTCGGCGACCCGCAGCAGGAGCGGACGAAGCAGTTCCTCTCGCAGATCCTGCACTGAGCAGTCGGCCGTGGGCGTGCGCAGGCTCAACGAGATACCGGGCTTCAACATCGACCGCGTTGCTGAGGCTGCCGGCGCCGATCCAGACGTGCTGCGTCTCGAGAACCTGGACACCGACCTGCCGCCCCCGGCCGCGGCGGTAGAGGCCACACGCGCCGCGCTCGACAGCGACGACGCCAACAGCTGGCTGCCCTTCACCGGTCGCGACGATCTGAAGCAGGCGATCGCGCGTCACATCCAGCGGCGCGGCGGCCCGCTCTACGATGGGCCGCGCCAGATCGTGATCACGTCGGGCGAAGGCGACGCCATGCTCGACGCGCTGCTCTGCCTGACCGATCCGGGTGATGAGGTCATCCTCACCGACCCGACCTACGCCGGCATGATCAACCGCGTGCGTCTGGCCGGGGCGGTCCCTCGGCTGGTGCCGCTGCACGTTGTGGACGGAGCGTGGCGCCTCGACCTCGATGCGCTCGCCAACGCCCCGTCGGAGCGGACACGGGTCGTCTTCATCAACAACGCCTCGTTCCCGAGCGGCTGGGTCGCCAACGACGCGGAGTGGGCCGCAGTCGCTGCAGTGTGTCGCGAGCGCGGCCTGTGGCTGCTCTACTGGTCGGGGTTCGAAGGAGTGCTGTTCGACGGCCTGCCGATCCGCCAGCCGGCGGCCTTGGACGGCTTGGCAGAGCGCACGGTCACGGTCGGAGCCGCCTCGCTTGAGCTGCGAATGATCGCCTGGCGCGTTGGCTGGGTGGTCTGCCCCACGCCAGAGCTGGTCAACGACGTCTCACGGGTCCAGATCTACAACGGCCTGGTCCCGAGTGGCTTCGCCCAGGTCGGCGTCCGGGCCGCACTTGACCTGGGCGATGACCATGTCGTTGAAGCGAACCGCGAGTTCGAGAGGCGTCGTGACGAGACGCTGCGCCAGCTCGCCGGACTGCCAGTCGTTCGTCCCAGCGGCGGCTGGTCGCTGCTTCTCGACGTGGCCGAGCTGGGCCGCGAGCCGGGTGACGTATCGCGCCGCCTGCTGCAACAGAGGGTCGCCGCCACACCGATGACGGGCTGGGGCGGCGACGTGGCTGGCCGCCACGTCCGGTTTGTGTTCAGCAACGAGCCGGTCGAGCGGTTGGCAAAACTCGGAGAGCGGGTCCGCGCCGCCCTCGACAGCGCGCGCTGATCCGCGTATCCGTCCCCGCGCAGCGACATCCACACCCGTTGATGTGGCCCTGACCCCACGGGTCAGCCGTGCGAGCCGTCGCGCGTCTCGGCCAGCCGATCCATCAGGAGTCGCTTGACGCCCTCGAGCGGCACGCGTTCCTGCTCCATCGAGTCACGATCGCGCACCGTGACGGCCCCGTCTTCCAGCGAATCGACATCGACGGTCACGCACCACGGGGTCCCGATCTCGTCCTGCCGGCGGTAGAGCTTGCCGATGGCGGCCGTGTCGTCATACACCGCCATCATCTCGGTGGCCAGGTCGGCGCGGAGGCGCTGGCAGATCTCGACGATCTCGGGCCGCTTCTTGAGCAGGGGCAGGACAGCCACCTTGTAGGGGGCCAGGGCGGGGTGGAGCGCCAGTGAGACGCGCTTCTCGCCGCGCACCTCTTCCTCGCGGTACGAGTCGATCAGGAAGGTGAACGCCGCGCGGTCGGCGCCGGCGGCCGTCTCCACGATCCACGGGATGTACGACTCGTTCGTCTGCGGGTCGAAGTACGACATGTTCTCGCCCGAAGCCTGCGAGTGACGGCCCACGTCCCAGTCGCCGCGGTTGTGGATGCCCTCCAGCTCCTTCCAGCCGAACGGGAAGCGGTACTCGACGTCGACCGCTTTCTTGGCGTAGTGGGCCAGCTCGTCCGGCGCGTGCTCGCGGAAGCGCAGCCGCTCGGGACTCACGCCGAGCCTGACGTACCAGTCCCAGCGTCGGGGCAGCCACTCCTCGAAGATCTCGCCGGCGCGGTCCGGCGGCACGAAGTACTGCATCTCCATCTGCTCGAACTCGCGCGTCCGGAAGACGAAGTTGCCCGGCGTGATCTCGTTGCGAAAGGCCTTGCCTACCTGGGCGATGCCGAAGGGCAGCTTCTTACGTGAAGACTGCTGGGCGTTCTTGAAGTTGACGTATGCCCCCTGCGCGGTTTCGGGCCGCAGGTAGATCGTGCTGGCATCCTCCTCGACCGGGCCCATGAAGGTGCGGAACATGAGGTTGAAGCGCCGTGGCGGGCTCAGCTCGCCGCCGTCAATCGGGCAGCGGAGGTCCAGCCGCTCGACGATGCCCGGGTCGCGCAGGTCAGTCTGTGACAGCCCCTCCGTGCCGGGCAGCTCATCGAGACGGAAGCGCAGGTTGTCGTTGCGGCATTCCACCAACGGATCACTGAACGATTCGACGTGACCCGAGGTCACCCATACCTGCGGGTGCATCAGGATGCCCGCGTCCAGCCCCACGATGTCGTCGCGCAGCTGGACCATCGCACGCCACCAGGCGCGCTTGACGTTGCCTTTCAGCTCCACGCCCAGCGGCCCGTAGTCCCAGACCGCATTGATCCCACCGTAGATCTCGGACGATGGGAACACGAAGCCACGCCGCTTGGCCAGCGAGACGATCGTGTCGAGGCTATCTACGGCAGGCGCGGGATCGGCTGAGGCAGCGGATGGGCCGGCGGTGGACGGGTCAGCGGTGGTCAAGGTCGGTAGCTCCGGGTCGAATGCCAGCTGCGGCAGGCTGACGATGGGTGGGCGAAGGTCGCCGGTTGAACGCCTGAAGTCTATGCCGGCTGGCGGGCGCGCACCTCGTCGAGGAAGCCCAGCGAGCGGGGATCGCGTTCGAGCACGTGGCGCACGAAGCGCCGCAGCGCCGTCTCGGCCTCCAGTTCGACGGCACTCGGCAGGCGCAGCGCGGCGATTGCCTCGATGTCCATCCGGCGGTAGGCGCGCAGCAGTTTGAGCGCCGCCAGCGACAACGCAGATTGCTCGGCCGGCACGGCCAGGTGGGCGTCGCAGACCACCCCGCCGAGCATCGGCACCCAGCGATAGCCCTCGGACGGCTCGAGAACCCGGTCGCACTCGACGCAGCGCTCGACCTCGGGCCGCATGCCCAAAGCGTCTGACAGGCCGAACTCGAACCAGCGCGCCACGCGGGATGGGGCCATGCCGTCGTCGAGCAGCTGGTAGGCGCGCCGAAGCAGCGCGTAGACCGGGTAGGCGCCCGCCCGCTCCTCGACCGCCCGCTCAGCCAGCTCGCCGATGTACCAGGCGGTCGCCGTCGCCTCGAGCCCATCGCGCAGGCGCAGCCAGGCGTGGCCCACCGTGGCCTGGGTGACAACGTCGAAGGTCCGTCCGCGAGCCAGCACCAGGTGCAGCTCGGCGAACGGCTCGACCGCGCCGCCGATCCGGCTCTTCGGCCGCCGCACGCCTTTGGCAATCGCCTTGAGCTTGCCGTCGTGGGGCGTCAGCAAAGTCAGCACGCGGTCCGCCTCGCCCAGCTCGAAGCGCGACAGGACGATTCCTGCTGTCTGGTAGACGCGCGGCGCGGGCATCGGAGCAAGGGTACGCCTTCGGGGCGGGCGGTATGCTCCGGACGTGATCAGCACGCCCGACCTCGACGCGCTCATCGCCGACACTGAGTCGGAGATCCTGCGCGTCATCGACAAGGTTGAGGACGCGCGCACGGGCGAGCTGTATGAGATGGTCCGCTACCATCTCGGGTTGGACCGTGACGGCACCGGCGGCGCGCGCGGCAAGCGCCTTCGCCCGCTGCTCGGCCTGCTCGCCTACGAGTCGATCGCGGGCGACCACCGCGCCGCACTGCCCGGCGCCGCGGCAGTCGAGCTCGGCCATAACTTCAGCCTGGTCCATGACGATATCGAGGACGGCGACGTGGAACGGCGCCACCGGGCCACCCTCTGGACGGTCTACGGCATCGCCCATGCGATCAACGCCGGCGACACCCTCTTCACTCTCTCGCGGCTGGCACTCCACCGGCTGACCGAGCTGGGCTTCACGGACTCGAAGGTGCTTGCCCTCGTCCGGCTGTACGACGAAACCTGCCTGGCCCTGTGCGAGGGCCAGTTCATGGACATCTGGAGCGCCGAGCAGGCTGACAGGCTATCGGTCGACTTCTACTTCGACATGATCGGCCGGAAGACGGCTGCCCTCATCGCCGCCTCGGTCCAGGCGGGGGCGATGCTGGCGACCGACGAAGAGTCAGTCGTCGAGGCCTACCGCGGCTTCGGCTGGTCGCTGGGGATGGCCTTCCAGCTCAACGATGACCTGCTCGGGATCTGGGGCGACGAGGCCGCGACCGGCAAGGAGCCATCCGACCTGGCGCGCCACAAGAAGACCCTGCCGATCATCTACGCCCTAGAAAATGCCGCGGCGGCCGACCGCAGCCGCCTCCGCGAGATCCTCGGCGTCGAGGAGCCCTCCGCTGAGCAGGTCGAGGAGGCCCGGCGGATCCTCGAGCGCTCGGGCGCGCGCGACTACACCCGCGCCCGGGCGCGCGCCGAGCGCGAGGAGGCCCTCAGCCGGCTCGAGGCAACCGGCGTGGTCCAGGGGGAGGCGCTGACACGCCTGCGACTGCTCGTGGCCTCGGCGATCAACGCGTGAGCGACGCGCCGGCGGCCTTCGAGTACGAGATCTATATCCGCGCCACGCCCGAGGAGGTCTGGAACGCGCTGACCGATCCCGAGCAGACGCGGCGTTTCTGGTACGGCGCCCTCAACCACTCGGACTGGACCCCCGGCGCGCGCTGGACGAGCGAAGGTGATGATGGCGAGCTGTACCTGGAGGGCGAGATCGTCGAGATCGAGCGGCCACACCGCCTGGTGCACACCTTCCACGTCGTCCACGAGCCGGGTGCCGCCGCCGAGCTGCCCTCAGTGCTGACCTGGCAGCTGACGCCGATGGGCGACGCCAGCCGCCTGCTGCTGACCCACGAGCAGATGGGCGAACAGACGGTGGCCTACACGCGCGGCGGCTGGCAGCTGATCCTGTCCGGCCTCAAGACGCTGCTCGAGACGGGCACGCCCCTGCGGGTCGGCGCGCCCGCCACGATGTAGCGCGCCTCGCACCGGCCTCACTCGTCGTCGGCTTCGTCGTCCTCGGCGCTTTCTGGTACCGGCTGGCGGACGACAAGCACCTTGCCCACGCGCCGGCCGTCGGTCGTCTCGACGGTCAGCGTCAGACCGTCGACCTGGACGGTGTCGCCGACTGCCGGCACACCGGCCATCTCGTGGTAGACGAGCCCACCGACCGTGTCGTAGTGCTCGCTGTCGGCGCCGTTGAGCTCGATCTTGAAGTGCTCGCCCAGGTCGTCGACGCTGGCCCGACCGTCCACGCGAGCCTCGTTCTCGGATAGCGCGACGATCATCGGCTCCTCGACGTCGTACTCGTCCTGGATCTCGCCGACTATCTCCTCGATCAGGTCCTCGATCGTGACGAGGCCGGCGGTGCCGCCGTACTCGTCGAGCACGATGGCGATGTGCACCTTGCGCCGCTGGAAGCTGTGCAGCAGGTCGTCAACGCTGATCGATTCGGGCACGAAGAGCGGGGTCCGAAGGATCGCGCCGACCTGCGGCGCCGCGCCCTTCGTCACGTAGGGCAGGAGGTCCTTGGCGTAGAGAATGCCGATGACGTTGTCGATCGTCTCCTCGTAGATCGGGATGCGCGAGTGACCCTCGCGGACGATGATCTCGACCAGCTCCTCGAGGCTCGCCGTGGACGGGGCGCCGATGATCGCGATGCGCGGCACCATCACCTCGTGGACTCGCTGCTCGCCCAGCTCGAGCACCGCGCCGATCATCTGCTGCTCCTCGGCCTCGATGATGCCCTGCTGCCCGCCCTGCTCGACGAGGAACATCAGCTCCTCGGCCGTCAGTCGATCCTGCTCCGCGTCGGTCACGCCGAACAGACGGGTGACCGCACGGGTAAGCCCACTGAGCAGCCAGACCACCGGCGCGAAGACGCGGCCGAAGAAGACGATCGGGCCGGCGAAGAAGAGTGCCAGCCGCTCGGCGTTCGAGATGGCAATGGTCTTTGGCACGAGCTCGCCGAAGACGATCGTCGCCATGGCGATGAGCAGGGTCACCAGTAGCAGCGAGATCCAGCCGGCCGGCTCGCCGATGAGCGGACCGAGCACGCGCTCGACCTCGCCGACGATGCCGGCGCCGGCGAAGCCACCCGCGAGCACGGCCACGAACGTCACGGCGATCTGGATGACGGCCAGGAAGCGCTCCGGCCGCGATAGGAGGCGCCGGACCCGTCGGGCCCGGATGTCGCCTTCCTCGATCAGCTGCTCGATCCGGCTGCGCCTCATACGGACGATCGAGAACTCGGCGGCCGAGAAGAGGGCGCTGATGACGATCAGGATGGCGATGACGATGAGGTCCGTCATGAGCCGGGCTCCCCGCCCCCGTCATCGGCCGCGATTTCGCCGCGGCGCGATCGGATGCGCGCCGGCACGCCGACGGCCAGCTTGCCTGGCGGGACGTCGCGTGTGACGACGGACCCAGCGCCCGTGACGGCATCCTCGCCGACGGAAACCGGCGCACGCAGGATCGTGTCCGAGCCGATGAACGCGCGGTCGCCGATGACGGTCCGGTGCTTGGCCTGACCGTCGTAGTTGGCGGTGATGGTGCCCGCGCCGATGTTGACGTCCGCCCCCACCTCGGCATCACCCAGGTAGCTGAAGTGGTGCTGCTTCGAGCGGGCGCCGAATCGAGTCGCCTTCTGCTCCGCGTAGTTGCCGATTTCCGCACCGTCGCCGACGTCACAGCCCGGTCGCAGGTGGGCGAACGGGCCGATCTTCACGTCGTTGCCCACCTTCGATCGCTCGATCACGCTCGACCAGACGATGCAGCGCTCACCGACCTCCGAGTCAAGGACCTGGCTGCCGCTTCGCAGCACCGTGTCGCGGCCGATGCGCGTCTGACCGCGAAGGACCACGTTTGGCTCAATCGTCACGTCCTCGGCGATCTCGACCGCAGCCTCGATCGTGGTCGTCTCGGGATCGAGCACGGTCACCCCAGCGCGCATGTGCCGCTCAAGGATCTGGCGGCCGATCCGGCGGGCCATTCGCTGCAGGTCAAGCCGGTCGTTCACGCCACCAACGGCCCAGTAATCGATCGGCTCGTCCACTCCGACAACCGCTGCCGGGTTGCCCTCGTTCCGCGCCAGCTCGACCAGCTGGGTGAGGTACAGCTCGCCGGTCGCGGGCGAGGGCGTAAGCCGGAGCAGGGCATCGCGCAGCCAGGGGACGAGGAAGGCGTAGACGCCGGCATTGACCAGGGTCGTCGCCTTGTCCGTGTCGTCGGCGTCCTTCTCCTCGACGATCCGATCGGCACGCCCGCCGAGCAGGTTCACCCGCCCGTAGCCGGTCGGGTCGTCGAGCTGCATCGCCACGAGTGCCATCGGCGCGCTGTTCTCGCGCAGCATCTCGATCGTGCGAGTGACCAGCCACGGCCGAACGAGCGGGGTATCGCCGGACAGCACCACTATCTCCTCGACGCCAGCATCAATCGCCGCCAGGCCGGCCTGCAGTGCGTCGGCCGTGCCGCGCGGCTCTTGCTGCAGCGCAAAGTCGGCTCGGTCAGCGAAGACCCCGCGCAGCTGCTCGGTGGCCGGGGAGTACACCACCATCGGCCTGTCGCCGGTGGCTTCCGTCCCGGCGTCGATGACGTAGGCCAGCATTGGTCGGCCGCAGATCGGGTGCAGGACCTTGGGCAGGCGCGAGCGCATGCGTGTGCCGAGGCCGGCGGCGAGGATTACCGCGCGCAGCGCCGAGGGTTCGGAGGAGGTCAAGACGGTCGCGGCTCTACCGCACCGCCGCGGGCTGATGGAGGGTTCGTGGGCGACATCTGGATTGGCGTGACTCTACGGGCCTGCGCGGGGCAGTGTCAAACGGCCCGTCAGTACCCCCCGTGGCGCAGCGAGTGGGCGAAGATCAGCTCTTTGTGGGTGGGCTCGGTGCCCTCGACGATGGCGACATGGCGGGCATCGCGCAAGAGCTTCTCGACCTGGGTTTGGCCGGTGTAGCCGATGCTGCCAAGCATCCCCGACGCCGCGCTCGTGACGTCCATCACCATCTCGCCCGCGTAGAGCTTGGCAATGCTGGATTCCTTCGTCGCGTCCTGGCCTCGGTCGGCTCGTTGCGCAGCGACCCAGACCAGCGCCCGGGCAGCCGCGATGCGCTTCTCCATGTCGGCGATGCGAAAGCGGTAGTCCTGCAGCCGCGACAGCTTGTCACCGTACAACCGTCGCCGCTTGCCGTGCGCCATGACCAAATCTCGTGCGCGCCGCGCGATGCCCACTCCAAGGGCGGCGATGCCGATCCTCGATTGAGCGAGGCTGCCGCCCATCATCGCCAGGCCGCGTCCCTCTTCCCCCAAGAGGTGACTGGCCGGCACCTCGACGCCGGACAGCTCGAGCGGGGAGACGTCGATCGCCCGCAATCCGAACGTGGGCCAGCGCTCGCCGACCCTCAGCCCGGCCGCCGTGGTCGGAACGAGGAACCAGCTCATCGCATCCGATGCACGCCCACCCGGGGCCCCGGTCCGAGCCACCACGATCACGTTGTGGGCGGCCCGCAGGTTGGAGCTGTACTCCTTCCTGCCGGTCAGCGTGTAGCCCGTTGGCGTCCGGGTAGCGGTCGTCTCAAGCGCCAGCAGGTCGCTGCCCGCGCCCGCTTCGGAGGCCGCAAAGGACGTGACGACAGGGGCTGCAAGGCACCTCTTGAGGTAGTCCTCGCGATCGGTTCCGGCCAGCTGAGTCAGGACGACGCGGTTGAAGAAGATGGGCAGCATCAGGAAGCTGGCCAGCGCCGCGCAGGCGTAGCTGAGCTGCTCCGCGACGAGGCACGCACGGGTGACAAACTCGTCTGGCGGCGTCTCCACGAGGAATGTCCGTGGCAGGCCGGTGGCGTGGAACCTGTCTGCGAGGCCGTCAGGGACAGCGCCCTGCCGGTCTGACGCCTCGGCGATCGGCTCCAGCTCACTCTCGGCGAAGGCGCGCGCGCGGGCCTGCAACTCCTCCTGAACGGGGCTTAGCGGCCAAGGGACCATCTGTCCTCCCGGCGCGCCGGCCAGTGGCGATGGCGCGCTGACGGCGCGAAACGGACCCCTGGCAATGCCAGGAGTCCGCTCCGCTTACCGGTGTTGAGCTCGGCGGTCCTCATCGGACGCGCCGGCTCGACTGGTTCAGCTGATCGAGCCCTCGCGGCGGCGAAGGCCGATGCTCAGCCAGGCACCGAATGTTGCGGCGATGCCGAGAACAAGCGCCAGGAGCAGGCCCATGGGCGCGCTCTCCGAGGCCGCTTCGGCCGCTGTCGAGCTGTCGGGCAGCGTCTGGAAATTATAGACGTGGAGCATCACCATGCCGTCCTCGTCGGCGCTCGTGTCGAGCTCGATGACGCCAGCCTCGGCGTCGACGGACACGATCGAGTCGGCGTCGTTGTTGCCATCAACCTCGGTCGGCGTGGTGAGCAGTGCACCAAACCTTGTGCCGGCCGGCGGCTCGGTCTCGGTGACCGTGATGTGTCCGCTGACCAGCCCCTCGAAGGCGTAGTAGCTGATGTCGAGGCAGACGTCGTCCGAGATGTTGCCGTCGCCATCGGCGTCCAGCCCGAGGTCAGTCTCGCAGAGCTTGGCCGGGTCGGTGTTGTTCGGCAGCTGGTGGGTGCCGTCAGCGTCCTCGACGGTGAAGGAGAAGGCGATCGCATCGCCCTTCACGCCGTCGGTCGTCTCGTCGCCGGGGTTGACCACGGTCGGACAGGCGAGAACGGTGGCAGCCAGCGCGGCCACGGGGCCGTCTGCGGCTTCGATGATGGCGTTGAAGTCGTCGATGTTCCTGACGTCAGGATTGCAGAGGTGCTTCATCACCTCGACGTCGACATGGCCGTCGCCGCTCGCTGCGGCGGCCGGTCCTGCGACCACGAGCAGCAAAGCTGCCGTCGCCAGAACCGTAGTCATGAGTCGTTTCACGTGCGCTCCTTGTCGATCTGCGCTGTCCGGCGGGCTCTATGGGCCAGCCATGCCTCCGAATCGGAAGCCTTGATGTCAACGCTAGTGCAGGACTTATCCCCTCCGCATCGGCCAGGAGGATGAGGCCCGCAGTTACAGAGCCATCACGGATGGTCGGCAGGCAGGCGCGACGGCCAGGTGCGGGCCACGAGCGCGGCAGCCTCGGACCGATTGCGCAGATGGAGCTTGGTCAGGAGGTGTCCGACATGGGTCTTAACGGTCGCCTGGCTGATCGACAGGCGTGCGGCAATCTCCCGGTTGGTCAAGCCATCGGCCAGCAGCGCCAGGACGTCGCGCTCGCGTGGGCTCAACTTGACCGCCTCCGCCTCGCGGTGGGGCACGCCGCTGGTGTCGGGGTCGGACACCAGATCTCCGAGCATCCTGGCAGCCATCGCCGGAGCGATCGCCTGGTCGCCACGCACGACCTTGATGACGGCCTCGATCAGGTCCGCTGGCGGCATATCCTTGAGCAGGTAACCCGCAGCTCCCACCCGGAGCGCGGCATAGAGGTCGCGATCCTGCTCGGAGACGGTCAGCAGCAGAACGCGCGTCGCAGGCAGGCGATTGCTGATGAAGGCACACGCTTCGCGACCCGACACGTGTGGCATGTTGAGATCTATCAGCGCCACATCGGGCCGTACCCGCAGCGCCGCCTCGATGGCTTCGCGCCCGTCGGCGGCCAGTGCTACGACCTCGATGCTCGACTCCAGCGCCAACAGGGCAGCCGTGCCTTCGCGTACCAGCCGGTGATCATCGGCTACGAGCACGCGTATCGGCGCCGCCGGTCGTTCAGCATCCGCGCTCGGTCCCACCGCCGTCGAGTGTAAGTTGAGCGACCGACAGCCGCGCATAGCGACTGACACTCGCGCCATGATGAGAGAGATGAGCCAGCAGAGAGATCATGTGGAGTCCGAGCCTGACGCCCTTGCCGGGGTGGCACGGGTGGCCCGAGCGCTGGTCGGTGCGGGCGGGCTCTCGGCGCTGAGCAACGACGCAATGGTCGAGATCCGCGACGCGCTGGGGCTTGACATGGCAGCGCTGTATCTCACCGATCAGAGCATGCCACGCGTGCTGCGCCTGGTCGGGCGGTGGCCACTTCCCGGCTCGACCGTCGATGTCGCGGGGACACTCGGCCTCGATGCCGGGGCCTGGCGCTTCCTTGCCGCCAGCGCTGGGCCGCTGGTCTTCCGCGAGCGCACCGGCTGGGTTATGGCCAGTCCCTTTGAGCCCGCGGTCGACAACTGGGTCGTCATGCCGCTCGTCTCCGACAAGGAGATCCTGGGCGCGGTGGTGGGCTGTTCTCCCAACCCGATCAGCCTCTCGCCGGCGACCGTGACGCGCTTCATCCTGATCGGCGACCTGCTCAGCGCCGGTACGGCCAACGCCATGCTGCGCGCCGAGATCCAGCAGACGGCGCTGCAGCGCGAGCGGATGCAGCTTGCACAGGAGATCCACGACGACCTCGCCCAGGACCTGGCCGCCGCCGTGCGCGAGCTGGCGCTGCTGGAAGCGAGACCGCCGGCTGAGGTGGCGCGGGCCAGCGAGCAACGGCTCAGGGAGGCCGTGCTCGACGCCCATCGGGTCGTCCGAAACCACCTCAACATGCTCACGGGGCGTGGAGACGAAGCCGGCCTTCGGAGCGGCGTGGAGGCGGTCTGTTCGAGGTTCCGGCGGCGCGGCCTCGACGTCACGGTGACGCCACCGCTGCCGGGGGAGGTACTGGATCCTACCCGCGTGGTGCTGCTTCTGCGAATCCTGAGCGAGTCCCTGGCAAACGTCCAGCGTCATGCCGGGGTAAGTGAGGCAACGGTCGAGCTCACGCTGGAGGACGGCACCCTGACGCTCTCAGTCGCTGACCGGGGAGCCGGCTTCGACGCTTCCGCTGCCGCGGGGCCGGCCACCGGGCATCACGGCCTCGCGATCATGCGTGAACGCGCCAATGCGGGGGGCGGGGCACTGAGCGTCCGCAGTCAGCCAGGGATGGGAACGACGATCGAGCTGTCACTGCCGACGCTGGCCCCAGCGACCTGACTCAGGAAGCCTCCAGCTCGACGACGCGATCGTGCGCTGCCGTCACCTCCGGCAGGTGGGACGGTGCGGAAGCTGTCACCGGCGGGGCGATGTAGGGGCAGAGCGTGACTACCGGGCGGCCACTGAACGTGCTCATCCATGCTTCTTCAAACGGCAGCACGGCGGCGATCTCGACCTCGTCCGGGCCTATCGGGAAGCGCGTGAACCACAGGGCCTCGAAACCCGCTGCGAGCCTCGCACGCAGCAGGTCGGACCATGGCTTCACCCACTCCTCGGGAGACACGGTCAGGTCCAGGTCCATCACCTCAAGCTGGCCGCGTGCCGCGAGGGAGGACACGTCCAGCCCGGCCCGGGCGAGGTTGCTGCGATCGATCTCGGCCTTGCCCGGGAGCGACCCATGGACCAGCCAGCCGTTGTGTTCGGCGCCGATTGCCAGGAATCCGGCGGCCACGGCCGGCACCTCGTCGGGTGACTTGAGCAGCGCGGCAATGTGCTCGCACTCGATCCGCCCGGACAGCTGGCGGACGATGGCGCGCTTTGCGCGGGTGCCTTCCGCCGACGTGAGAGGCCGGCCGTGCAGCTCATCCACCGGGGCATTCTTGGGCCGCTGGCGTGCACCGGGCGCCCGTGCGCGTTTGATCGCGCTTACAGCCGGGTGACGTTCGCCGGTTCAGCCGTTCGAGGACCGGAATGCGACCGCCTCGACCTCGACCCTCGCGCCGCGCGGCAGCGCCGCGACGGCGAACGTCGATCGCGCCGGCGGCGGGTCGCCGACGAAGCGGGCATAGACCGAGTTGAAGGCGTCGAAGTCACCGATGTCGGCAAGGAAGCAGGTAGTCTTGACGACGTCGGCCATGGTCAGGCCGGCAGCGTCGAGCACGGCCACGACGTTGCGCAGGGCGCGCTCCGTCTGCGCCTCGACGCCGCCGTCGACCAGCTCGCCGGTCTGCGGGTCCAGGCCGATCTGCCCGGCCAGGAAGACGAAGGAGCCGGTGTCGATCGCGGGACTGTAGCTGGCCAGCGCGCCGGGTGCGCCGCTGGGCTTGATCGCTCGCACGGTCATGTAGCGCCTCTCGCTGCGGTTGTCGCCAGGGAGGTGACGAGCAGGCGCTCGTCGGAAAGCCGCTGCTCGTCACGCCTGGCCTGCTCGAACGAAGGATATAGGGCGAAGAGCGTCGGACCCGAGCCGCTCATCAGCCAGGGCTGCCCCGTCGACTGCTCGAGCCTTTGACGAGCCTCGACCAGCGTCGGCATGAGGTCGGCGGCTGCGGGCCACAGGTCATTGGCCGCGCGTAGCTGGCCGGCCAGCTCGGCCAGCCCTTCGGAATGGATTCCGGCGCGCAGGCGCGCGACCAGCCCGGCGGTGGATTCGGCCGCCATCGACGACTCCACGGCCAGCCGATCGAAGGCGTCGTAGACGCGGGCCGTGGCGAGCGGTTCATCGGAGAGCCGCAGCAGCACTCCGGCCGAGCCCTTCGGCGCCGGCAACGGGGTGACCCGCTCACCCCTCCCCTCGACGAGCGCCACCGAGGCACCGTGTGCGAAGAACGCCACATCAGAACCGAGCTCCACGGCCAGCTCCTGCATGACCGCCGGCGCCAGCCCCACCCCCCAGGCGCGGGCAGCCAGCTCGAGCGCAGCGGCACCGTCGGAGCTGCCACCGGCCAGCCCGGCGGCCAGCGGAACGTGCTTGACCAACCGAGCCCGCAATGCGGGCAGCGGCTGACCGACGGCGCCGCGCAACAGCGCGAAAGCGCGCAGGACCAGGTTGCCCTCCACCGGGCATGGGAAGTCCCCCTCAACCGTCAGCTGGTCGCCGGCCGCGTCGGGGGGGGCCAGCTCGACGGCCAGCTCGTCGGCCAGCGCGAGCCTGGCGAAGACCGAACGCAACGGGTGGAACCCATCGCTCGCCCGCGGGCCGACGGCGAGGGTCAGGTTGACCTTGGCCGGCGGATACGCGTGCAGCACGTCGGCACTCAGCCCAGCGGGCCGATGGCTTCGCGCAGGGCCAGCCACTCGTCGACGCTGACTGTCTGCGGGCGCCGATCCGGTGCAATGTTGCAGGCGGCGAGGGCTGCCTCGATGCGCTCGCGCCCAAGGTGTGACAGCTGTCGCGCCAGCACGTTGTGCAGCATCTTGCGCCGCTCGCGGAAGCCAGCCTGGACCAGCCTCCACAGCTCCTCCTCGGCGTCCTCGTCCAGCCGCCTCGGCCGCGTCTGCCCTACCAGCACGGCCGACTCGACTTCGGGGGCGGGCTCGAACGCGCTCGCCGGCACGATCCGCGCTACACGGACATCTGCGTGGTACTGAACGAAGACCGACAGGTACGACATGCCGCCCGGTTGGGCGGCGATCCGCTCGGCCACCTCGCGCTGGAGCATCAGCACTATCCGCTCCGGCCTCGGTTCGGGGCTGAGGACGTGATGCAGGACCGGGCTCGTGATGTGGTAGGGCAGGTTGGCGACGAGGTCGTATGGCGGCTCCACCAGCACATCGACGGGGAGGTCCAGCGCATCACCCTCGATCAGCCGCAGCTCTCCCGCCGGTGGGCTCTCGAAGCGCCGACGGAGGTGCGCGGCCAGCCGCTCGTCGACCTCGACGGCGCTGACGTGCGCCCCACGCTCGAGCAGGGCGGCGGTCAGGATGCCAAGGCCCGGCCCGATCTCCAGCACATGCCGGCCGGGCGCTGGGTCGGCGATGGCAATAATGTCGGAGAGCACGGCGCCATCCACCAGATGGTTCTGGCTTTGTCGCTTGCGCGCCGCCAGACCGTGCTGGCGCAGATAGCGCTCGATCCGCTCGCCCGAGAGGCGCCCGGGGTCGAGCAGGTCCGAGCCGGCTCGCTCGGGTCCGACCCGCTCCGTCACGCTGCTTTGGCTGAGGCGAGCCTGAGCGATGGCCGAGCCGCCAGGCCAAGGTCGGCGCGGGCGCCGGAGCGTGCGCGCTGGAAGCCCGCCGCGCCGATCATCGCCGCGTTGTCCGTGCACAGCGCCGGCCGCGGCACGATCAGGGGCACACCAAGCGAGCGAGCGCCGGCCTCTAGCCGCTCCCGCAGCACGCTGTTGGCTGCCACCCCGCCGCCGACAACGATGGCGCGCGCAGCCGTCTCGTGCGCGGCACGGACCGTCTTGGCGGCCAGGACGTCGACGACGGACTCCTGGAAGGCGTACGCCAGCTCGGCCGTCGCTTCCGGCGGAAGCGGCGGGGCATCGTCGGGCGGCCCTTGCTCGGGATCCGCCCCGAGCTGGCGGGCCACCTCGCGCCGCGCGGCCGTTTTCAGGCCGCTGAACGAGAAGTCGAAGCTGTTGCCCAGCCAGGCGCGCGGAAACGCGCGTTCGCGGCCGGTTGCAGCCTCCGCGGCCCGCTGGATGGCGGGCCCGCCCGGGTAGGGCAGCCCGAGCATCCGACCGACCTTGTCGAAGGCCTCGCCGGCAGCGTCGTCCACGGTCTGGCCAAGCAGCCGATAGGTCAGGTGATCGGCCATCTCGACCAGGAAGGTGTGCCCACCGCTGACGACCAGCGCGATCAGCGGGAACTCCGGCGCGGGGCGGTCATCCTCGTCCGGATCGAGCAGCCAGGCCGCGTAGATATGGCCCTCAAGGTGATTTACGGGGACCAGCGGCAGGTCGTGCAGCCAGGCCAGTGTCTTGGCCATCTGGATGCCCACCAGCAGCGACCCGGCCAGGCCGGGACCCTCGGTCACGGCAATCGCCTCCAACCGGCGCAGGTCGTTCAGGCCGGCCCGGCGCCGCGCCTCATCGAGGACTGGAATCATCCAGCGCAGGTGTGCGCGCGCCGCAACCTCCGGCACGATGCCGCCGCTTGCCGCGTGCAATGCCACCTGGCTGGCAACGACGTTGGCCACGATCCGCCGACCGTCGCGCACGATGGCCACCGCGGTCTCGTCGCATGAGCTCTCGACGGCAAGGATGAGGCCGCTGCTCATTCGAGCACCTCTTCCAGCGGGCTTGCCTCGTAGCGCCTGGCCAGCAACGCTATCCGCTCGCGCATCTCGGGCTCGTCGATCGGCGGGCTGGTCATGATCAGCGCATCCTCGTTGTTGTCCGAGTAGTAACGCGGCCTGACCCCGACCGGCCGCAGGCCGAAGCGCTGATACAGCCGCTGCGCGGCCACGTTCGACAGCCGAACCTCGAGCGTCACTACCCGCGCACCGACCTCCTCGGCCAGGCGCATGACCGCAACCATCAGCCGACCGCCCAGACCGCGCCGGCGCCACTCGGGCAGCACGGCGAAGGTAGTCACGTGCGCCTCGTCGGCCATCAGCCAGACGCCGGCATAGCCGACGACCTGCTCGCCGGCGCGCACGACGAGGTAGCGCGCCAGCCGGTTGGTCTCGATCTCCTGGCGCAGCGCATACGCCGGCCAGGGCACCGCGAAGCTGGCCCGCTCGACGGCCTGTACCTCGTCAAGGTCGCGCACCGTCATCGGCGCAATGCTGACCCTCAGCGGAGGTCGGGCGACCATGCCATCTCCGGCTCGCCGGCGGCCACTCCGCGTGGCAGCGCCACGTAGCTCGGTACGAGCGCTGCCAGCTCGTCGGCTCGACCGGCTGCCAGGGCCTCAGCCGACATCGTGGCCAGGGCGGCGGCCATTCCTTCCTGCGCCTGCCGACCCAGTGCTGCAGCCGAGCGGCCCAGCTCGTCGTCGGCCAGGTCGACCGCCGCGACTGCGTCACCGTGCTCGAGCACGGCCTGGACCTGCGTGGATTGCGCCAGGCGCGGTGGCGCCAGCTCGCGACCGGACTGGTAGCGCGCCACGTACCGGTCAGCGGCGCCGGCCGGCAGCACCACCGCCAGCGAACCCTCAGCGAGTGCTGCCCTGGCCAGGGCTGCGGTTGTCGAGAGGCCGATGATCGGGCATCCGACCGTGTACGCGATCACCATGGCCGTGGCCAGCCCTATGCGCAGGCCGGTGAAGCTGCCCGGCCCCGCGCCGACGGCGACCAACTCGATCCGGTCGGGGCTGAGCCCGGCCTCGGCCAACAGGGAGTCGAGCTGCGTCAGCAGATGCTCGCCGTGGCGGTGCGGGCTGTCCCAGGTGCGGGTGCCAACCAGCGCACCGTCACCGTCCGCCAAGGCCACGACAGCCCGGCGGGTCGCGGTGTCGATGACCAGCAGCCGCCTGCTCAACGCCCCTCCTCGCGCTCGGCCCGCCAGGCGCCGGCCGCGTCCAGGAAGCGCCGGTGGTCAGCAGCGGGCGCGACCAGCTGCAGTCGTCGCCGGTTGCCACCGAGCAGCACGAACCGGATCGTCAGCCGGTGTCCGTCGATCGCGTCGGGGAGGCGCTCGGCCCATTCGGTCAGGGTCACCCCGTCCAGCTGGCGCTCGTCGAGCATGCCGCCGGCCAGTGCCTCCTCGGCATCCGCGAGCCGATACAGATCCTGGTGGAAGAACGGCAGCCGACCCTCGTACTCGGCCATCAACGTGAAGCTGGGGCTGTTCACCACCGCATCGACACCCAGCCCGGCGGCGAAGCCCTTGGCGAATTGGGTCTTGCCCGCGCCGAGCGGACCCACAAGGGCAATCCGATCTCCGGCCTCGGCGGCCTGCGCCATGCGAGCGGCAAGCGCCCGCGTCTGGTCAGGAGATGTGGTCTCTATCTCGAGGGCCGCTGGTGCGGCGAGCGAATCTGCCTGGGTCACAGTCCAACGTTAGCCGATGCCTCGCCGGCTGCCCCTTGACGCTGCGGTCAGGCGTGGAAGGAAGGCTCTTCGTCGATCTCTTCGAGGCGCTCGATCAGCCGATCGATGCCGGTCTCATCGGCGAAGACCAGCTGCATCGCCAGCGACTCGCTGCCGAACAGCGAACGCAGCACAGGGTCGAAGAACAGCATCGCCTGGCCACCCAGCGAGCGATAGGGCCGGCTGGCCTCCAGGAACATGACCGCCTTGTCGGTGGCGCCATGAAGCTGGATCTCGCGCGCGACGTACTCGACAGGGTCGTCGCGCAGGTCCATCTCCGGACCGCCGGGGCTGGTCATCGCCGACCGCCCTTCAGCACGATCAGGAAAGCACCCGGGTCAGCCATCTACCTCACCTGTTGTTGAGCCCAGCAGCGTGCGTACAGCCACTGGTACCGCCCGCGAATGGTACACCCGGGGTAATCGCTGTGCGGTCGTAGTGACTACTTCCCACGAGATCGTGTTGCGCAGGCGCGCCACTTCGTCGGCGGTGATCTCGTCGCTGCCCTGCCTCCCGAGCAGGACGACCTCATCGTCCAGCCCGGCATCAGGCACATCGGTGACGTCGATCATCGTCGAGTCCATCGCCACGGTTCCCACGAAGGGCACTCGCCGACCCCGGATCAGCGCCTCGCTACCCGGCCACGAGGACCGTGCCCAACCGTCGCCATAGCCGAACGGCAGGGTGGCTATGCGCGACCGCCTCGCGGCCCGCCAGCGGCTGTTGTAGCCGACGCCGGCGCCCGGCGGCAGGCTCTCGACCCGTACGGGACGCGCCTTCAGGGTCATCGCCGGGCGGAGCCGCTCCGCGATCGACCTGACGCGTTCGCTCGCGGGCAGGTCCGGCGGCAGGATGCCGTATAGCGCAAGTCCGGGGCGAACCGCTTCATAGCTGGGCGCGTGGCCTGCGATCAGCGCGCCGCTGGCCGTGGCATGGCGGACGGCAACCTCGATGCCAGCCTCGCGGATTGCCGTGACCGCTTCCTCGAAGGCACGCACCTGCTCTGCGCAGGCCAGCTCCGATTCAGCCGTTGCGAGATGGGTCCACACGCCGGCCAGGCGGACGCGGGGAGTGGCTGCGATCCGGCGGGCCAGCTCGGGGGCCCGCCCCACTGGCACCC
>DATLGJ010000011.1:0-63075 GCA_035540555.1 Candidatus Limnocylindrales bacterium
GGCCGCCGGACGGGGCGGGCGTCGCTTCGCTGGTGATCGAGGTGCCGCGATCGGCGTGACGCCCGTGCCCGTTGCGGTTCCCGTTGCTCCCGTCGACATCGCCGTTGCCACTGGCGTGGCCATTGCCCCAGCCGTTCGAGCGGCCGTTGCGCCGGCCGCGATCCGTCCGGGCAAGAGCGTCGGCAAAGCGGTCCGGGCCGAGCGCCTGGGCGTCCTCCCACGTCCAGACCGAGTCCGCCAGCAGGACGGTCTCCTCGCCCTTGTGGTCGACCCGGCCGGCGACCAGCAGGATCGCGTCGTCGGCCCAGGTGCCGGCGGTCTGCTCGAACACCTTGGGGAACACGATCACCTCGATGGTGCCCTGCAGGTCTTCCAGCGTGACGACGCCCATCGTCGCCTTGGCCTTGGTGATCACCCTGCGTGACTCGGCGACCACGCCGCCCACGACGACGCGCTGCTGGTCGAGCTCCTCGCCCAGCTCCGGGCTATAGGCGTTGACGTACTGGCCGATCTCGGTCGCCAGCTCTCCCAGCGGGTGGTCGGACAGGTACAGCCCAAGCAGCTCCTTCTCCCAGCGCAGCCGCTCGCGTGGCGGTGCCTCGGGAATACCCATCGGCAGCGGTCGCTCCAGCGTCGAGTCGTCGCTCGACATGTCGAACAGCGACACCTGGCCCGTCAGCCGATCCCGCTGCACGGCCTGGCCGGCGGCCAGCGCGTCGTCGAGCGCGGTCAGCAGCTGGGCCGGGTGCCCGAGCGAGCCCAGCGCCCCAACCTTTATCAGCGACTCGAGCACGCGCCGGTTGACCAGCCGAACGTCGACCCGGCTGCACAGGTCGACGAGAGAGCGAAACGCGCCGCCCTCCTGGCGGGCGGCGATAATCGATTCGATTGCTCCCTGGCCGACGTTCTTGATCGCCAGCAGGCCGAAGCGGATGGCGTCCTCCTCGACGGTGAAGTGCAGCCCGCTGCGGTACACGTCCGGCGGCCGGACCTCTATGCCCAGCCGGCGGCACTCGGCGACAGCCGCGGCAACCTTCTCGGTGTTGTCGCGGAAGGCGGTCAGCACGCTGGCCATGTACTCGACCGTGTAGTTCGCCTTGAGGTACGCGGTCTGGTAGGCGATCAGCCCGTAGCAGGTGGCATGGGCCTTGTTGAAGCCGTAGCGCTCGAAGGGCTCAAAGGCCTTGAATACGGCGTCGATGACGTGCGGCTCGACTCCCCGCTCGGCGGCCTGCTTGACGAACTTGTCCTTCTGGGCCCGCAGCACCGCCGACTTCTTCTTGCGGATGGCGTAGCCGAGCGTGTCTGCCTCCGGCCCGGTGAAACCGCCGAGCGCCATGGCCGCGGCCATGATGTCCTCCTGGTATACGAAGATCCCGTAGGTCTTTTTCAGGTAGGGCTCGAGCAGCGGGTGGAGGTAGGTCACCCTCTCCTGGCCGTGCTTGCGCCGGATGTACGAGGGGATGTTGTCCATCGGACCCGGTCGGAAGAGGGCGACCATGGCGGCCAGGTCGTAGACCGAGGTGGGCCGCAGCTCCTTGACGTAGCGGCGCATGCCCGGGGACTCGAGCTGGAAGATGCCGGTCGTCTCACCCGTCGAGAGCAGCTCGAAGGTCTTCGCGTTGTCGAGCGGAATGTGATCGAGGTCAATCTCCACGCCGCGGTGGTCGCGGATCAGGTCGACCGCCTGGCGCAGGATGGTCAGGTTGGACAGCCCCAGGAAGTCGAACTTGAGCAGGCCGAGGGCTTCGACCCCGTGCATCTCGTACTGGGTCATCAGCCCGTCCGAGTTGGTCGCCCGCTGGAGCGGCATGAGCTCGGTCAACGGCTCTCGACTGATGACCACGCCGGCCGCATGGGTGGACGCGTTGCGGGCGACGCCCTCGAGCTGGCGTGCCA
Organism: Candidatus Limnocylindrales bacterium; assembly: GCA_035540555.1. Lineage (GTDB taxonomy): Bacteria > Chloroflexota > Limnocylindria > Limnocylindrales > CSP1-4 > JALYGJ01. The sequence continues at coordinate 1,900 of DATLGJ010000011.1, forward strand.
GCCCGAGCAGGCGGCGGACCTGCGGGTCGCCGTCATGCATCTCCTTGAGCGGCGGCGCTATCTGGAGCGCCTCGTCCAGCTTGATGCCGAGCTGGTTGGGCACGGCCTTGGCGATCCGATCGACCTCGCCATAGCCAAAGCCCAGCACCCGGCCGACATCGCGGATGGCGGCCCGCGCCAGCATCGTGCCGAAGGTGATGATCTGGGCGACGTGGTCCGAGCCGTACTTCTGCGTGACGTAGCGGATGACCTCGTCGCGCCGCGCGTCCTCGAAGTCGACGTCGATGTCCGGCATGGTGACCCGGTCCGGGTTGAGGAAGCGCTCGAAGGGCAGCTCGTAATGGATCGGGTCTACCGGCGTGATGCCCAGGGTGTAGGTCACGATCGAGCCCGGGGCCGAGCCGCGACAGGTGGTCGCGATGCCCTGCTGGCGGGCGAAGCGGGTGAAGTCAGCGACGATCAGGAAGTAGGCCGCGTATCCCATCCGGATGATGATGTCGAGCTCGTAGTCGAGCCTCTGCTTCAACTGCGGGGTGATCTGGCCGTAGCGCTCGACCAGGCCGCGCTCGCACTCGGCACGCAGCCACGTCTCGACGGTATGGCCCGGCGGGACCGGGAAGTCCGGCAGGCGCAGCTGGTTGAAGGGCATCTCCAGGCTCGTCATCTCGGCGATCAGCCGGGTGTTGCGCAGCGCCTCCGGCACGTCGCGGAAAAGCTCCGCCATCTCGGCCGCTGACTTCAGGTAGAAATCCGGGGTCTCGAACCGCATCCGCCCTGGCGTGTCCAGGTTCGAGGCCGTGCCTACGCAGAGAAGCACGTCGTGCGCCTCGGCCTGCTCGCGGCGGACGTAATGCAGGTCGTTGGTGGCGACGAGCGGGATACCCATCTCGGGGCCGAGTCGCAGCAGCTGCTCGTTGAGCCGGTGCTGGTCGGCCATGCCGTGGTCCTGCAGCTCGAAGAAGAAGTTGCCCGGGCCGAGGATGTCGCGATAGCTGCCCGCGATGCGCTTTGCCTCATCCCAGTCGCCCGACTCCAGGGCGCGGGGAACCTCGCCGTTCAGGCAGGCGGAGAGCCCGATGAGCCCATCCGCGTGCCGGGCGAGGTACTCGCGGTCGATGCGCGGCTTGTAGTAGTAGCCCTCGAGGTGGGCGTCGGTGACGATCCGGCACAGGTTCTGGTAACCGCGCCAGTCCTTGGCCAGCAGTATCAGGTGATATGGCTGGGCGTCCGCCTTGCCTTCGCGATCGGCCATCGACCGTCGAGCGATGTAAGTCTCGACACCGATGATCGGCTTGATGCCCGCACCCTGGCAGGCCTGGTAGAAGGCGACGGCACCGTACAGCGCGCCATGGTCGGTCAGGGCGAGCGAGTCGAAGCCATGGGCCTGCGCCTGGCCGACCAGGTCATTGATCCGCCCGAGCCCATCGAGCAGGCTGAACTCGGAGTGGACGTGGAGGTGCGTGAAGTCGTTTGCGGCGATGGACATGCTCCTCCCGACCCTAACCCCAGACACGGCGGACCTGCCACCGGCCTATCCACGAACTTCGTCCACGATCGGGCGCGCCGGCTGTGGACAGCAGTCAGTATAGAACGCTTGTTCTGTGTCGCGGCCGCCATCGGGACGGGCGTGCGCCGGCCTATCATCGTCCGATGACTGACAACGCTCGCCCCGGTGATCTCGACCAAAGACCGGCCATCTCGGAGGACGTGCTGGGCGCGATCGGCAATACGCCGCTGGTCGCCCTCCGGCGCGTGGTCGAGCCGGGCATGGCCCGGGTGCTGGTCAAGCTCGAGGGCTTCAACCCGACGGGCTCGATGAAGGACCGCATGGCGCTGGCTGCCATCACTGGCGCCGAACGGGCCGGGCACCTCCAGCCGGGCGGCAGCGTGGTGGAGTACACCGGTGGTTCCACCGGCACGTCGCTGGCCCTGGTCTGCGCGTCCAAGGGCTACCCGCTGCACATCGTCACCTCGGACGCATTCAGCCAGGAGAAGCGTGACCACCAGGCGTCGCTCGGCGCGCGGATCACCCTCGTTGAGAGCGACCAGGGAAAGATCACCGAGCAGCTGGTCAAGACGATGATCGCGACGGCACGGAGGATCAGCAGCGAGACCGGCGCCTGGTGGGTCGACCAACTGAACAACCACGACGCAGCGGACGGCTACGACCAGCTCGGTGAGGAGATATGGCAGCAGACCGGCGGTGAGGTCAGCGCGCTGGTCCAGTCGGTAGGCACGGCCCACTCGCTGCACGGAGCGGCCCGTGCTCTGCGCCGACATCGGCAGGACCTGCCCGTGGTCGCGGTCGAGCCGGCGGAATCCCCCATCCTGAGCGAGGGGCGGACCGGTGCCCACCAGATCGAGGGCATGGGCATCGGCTTCGTGCCACCGCTGTGGGACCCGGCCGACGCCTCCGAGATCATGGCCGTGACGACGGCCGAGGCGAAGGACATGGCTCGCCGGCTGGCTCGCGAGGAGGCGCTATTTGCGGGGGCCTCCTCAGGGGCGAACGTGGTCGCCGCACTGCGCGTGGCGCGCAGGCTGGGCCCCGATGCCACTGTCGTGACCCTGCTCGTCGACAGCGGGCTGAAGTACCTGACGACCGACGTCTACGGACACGCAGAGCACTCGGCGATCACCGAGCGACTGTCGCTGATGGACCCGGCCGAGCTGGGGCTCGGCTGAGCTGCCCCGGTCAGGCCTGCCTGGCCCAACGAATGGAGCGGTGCTCGGGCCGGAAGCCGAGCCGCTCGTAGAGTCCCATCGCGCCGGTCTGGTTCTCGGTGTCGACGTCGAGCTTGGCGTCCTGCATGCCGGCGTCCCGCATCAGACGCATGACGCGAACCATCAGGGCCGTCGCCAGGCCGCGGCCGCGCCACTCGCGCAACGTTCCCACCTGGCCCAGCCAGCCTTCCACCCGGCCCGTCACAGCTGTGTCGTCGGCCGCGTGGTAGCCGATCACGTACGCCACCAGCCGTCCGACCTCGTCGGCTGCGGCCACGGTGAGGTCGGGCCGGAACATCGGTGAACCGGTGAACCGCGTGTGCCACTCCGCCGAGGTGAGCGGCTCCGAGCCCCAGTGGTCGTCGAAGGCGGTTACGTGCGCGACTCGATATGCCTCGTCGAGCTCGGGCGTCCAGCCGACCAGCTCGAGGCCGGCGGGGAGTGGCGCCGGATCGGGCAGCGGGTCGGCCAGGTCGCGGCGCATGTCGGTGTACCAGCGGATCGGCTGGTAGCCGCGCCGCTCGAACAGCGCTATGCGGTCAGCCAGCCGCTCGTCGCAGTAGGCCTCCAGGTAGGCGGGCACGCCGTCGTCAGGCTGCTCCTGGCGATGCTGGGCCAGGATCTCCGCGCTGCGCGCCTCGGTGTACGACAGCACCGCGCTGCCGAGCCCGCGCCGGCGGAAGCTCGGATGGACCTCGCCGTCCTGGTAGATGATCCGTCGCCGTACGGCCACGGCACGTGGGCGCGCGGCGCCAAAACAGGCCAGCGCACCGTCGTCGGTGAACCCTCCGATCGTGTCGCGAGCGAGGTCGATGCGCTCGTCGGCCAGCGTGTGCTGGACCTCCGCCAGGGTCATCACGTAAGGCTGGCTGTCCCCCCTGAAGGAGGCGTTGGCCAGCTCGAGAATGCGCTCCGCATCGTCGCGGCCGAGCGGGCGCCATGAGATGCCGGGAACGGGGTCGGGAGGGGCCTGGCTCACCGGCCAGAGTCTAGTCGCGTTTTCCGGCCGGCAATTGCGCGCCGGCGCCGCGCCGTTTGAGCCGTGTGGCTGATGAGTCGGCGTCGCTCAGCGAATTTCGTGCTCCATGTGTACCGGCCGCTGTACGCGCCGTCCGCCGTACCAGATCAAGGCGCTCACGCCCAGGAACCCGACCAGCGCCAGCGCGGCCATGGCGACAAGGCTTCCCGTATCAGGCGGCATGAGCATCTCGCGGTCGGCCCCCTGCCAGGGCCACAGGGCGCGCATGCCCCCGACCATCAGCCCGGTCAGCGCGGCCATGGTCATACCGTGACGATGCACCAACAGCCACTCGAGAACCCTGGCGAAGCTTCCCAGCCCGATCACCGCGCCGGCGAGGAAGACCGCGACGTACGGCACGTCGAAACCGCGCAGGGCCTCCAGCGAGGCTGTGTAGATCCCGAGCACGAACAGCAGGAAGGCACCGCTGACGCCCGGCAGGATCATGGCGCAGATCGCCACCATCGCCGAGACGAAGACGTACGGCAGGGGCGGGCTCTCGATCTCGCGCGGTGGCATGCCCACGACAACGAAGGCTGCGACCGCGGCTACTGCGACGAGCAGCACCTCGCCTCGGCCCACGCGGTCGATCCGCCTGAAAGGCACGATGATCGACCCCGCTATCAACCCGAAGAACAACGCGTGAACCGGCTCCGGGTGTTCCTCGATGAGCGGCGGGATGATCCGGGCGCCGATGACGAGCGCGGTCAGGATGCCCGCGCCCAAGGGCAGCACGAGCAGCCACTCCACATCCGCGAACTTGCGCCGCGACCCGCTGAAGTCGAGCCGTGCGGCACTGAACAGGGCGGATGCCCCCAGCCGGATGGCGTGGATCAGCCGCTCGTAGATACCCACGATGAGCGCGACGGTGCCACCGCTGACTCCGGGGACGACGTCTGCGCCGCCCATCAGCAGGCCGCGCGCATAGTTGCCGATCAGGCGACGGAAGATCATGCGCCGCGCATGGTACGCCAGCAGCGGACTGCGGATCAGCCGCTCCGACCGCGAGCGTCCACCGGCCACCGCCCGACCACTTCGCCGGAGCGGGTGGCGATGAATGAGTCGAAGAGGTCCACCACGGGGCAGGCGTGGTTGGGTATCACGGCCACGACTTCGCCGACCTCGGGCCGGCGGGCGCCCTCCGGGAGGGGCACCACGCCGTGGTAGTCGGAGACCCGTCCGATCACCGTGTCCGGGTAGGCGGGCAGGAAGCCATGGCCCTCGAGATAGGCCGGTACGTCCTTGGTCAGCGACTTGGCGCCCGCGTCCAGGACCACCTGGCCTTCCACGGCATCGCTGACCACCGTTGCCGCCAGGGCAACGGCCACGCCATCGGGCGGCGAGCCACCCAGGTGGACCTGCTGCCTGTCGCCGAGCAGGTAGACGCCGGGGCGCATCTCGTTAATCGGCGGACGGGCTGCTGCCATCGCCGTTGGCGACGAGCCGGCGCTGATCACGCGCGGCTCGATGCCCATCCGGCTGAGGTCCTGGGCGGCCTGCTGTAGCGTCTCAACCTCGTCCTCTGCCGCCCGAGCAGCTGCTGCGACGCCGGCATAGCCATGTCCGCCGTGGGTGAAGATCCCGGCGACCGCCAGGCCCGCGTCGCGAGCCCCCCTGGCCACCTCACCCGCCCGTTTCGGGTCAGCGCCCGTGCGGTGGTAGCGGGGGTCGATCTCGACGAGCACCTGCAGGCGGTCGGCCGCCTCGCCGACGGCCCGTGCGATCTGCTGCGCGCCGGCCACCGTATCGATGCCCAGAGAGAGCTTCAGGCCTGGACGTTCCAGCAGGCTGCGCAGCCGGTCTGCCTTTCGCCCGCTGAGCCACAGGGGATAGGCGATGAAGATGTCCGTGCAGCCGCCGTCGGCCATGACCTCCGCCTCGCCAAGCGTGCCGACAGTCAAGCCCACCGCCCCAGCGGCGAGCTGGAGCCGGGCGAGGGCAACCGACTTGTGCGTCTTGATGTGCGGGCGCAGGGCCACCCCCCGGGCAGCCATCGCCTCGGCCATCCGGCGGGCATTCGCCTCGGCGATGTCCAGGTCGATCACCAGGCAGGGGGTGTCGAGCCCCTTGGGCAGGACCGGACCTCGCGGCTGGCCGTGCGGGATCGTTGGCGTCTCAGCGTTCATCCGCGCATCAGCACGGCGCCCGGCTCGAGCACGATGTCGTATGGCCCGTCTGGGCTGTGGCCCCTGGGCGGCTCGATGACCTCGTCGCCGACGTGAACGGTGAGCCCTTCGACGGAGCGCAGGTGCACGTGCCGGCCGCGCCTGACCGGCAGGTCCGGCAGCTCGGCGGCCGCCTCGCGCAGGCGACCCCCGATGTACTCGAGCAGGGCGCCTCGCTCCTGCTCTCCGAGCAGGACCAGTTCGAGCTGGCCGTCACCGGGATCCGCCTCGGGAGCGAGAGGGATCTTGGGGCCGATGAAGGGCGTGTTCATGGCCTCGACCGCGATGTAGTCGCCGGACAGATCCTCGCCGTCGAGGTCGACCTCCCAGCGGCTCGGGCGGGCCGCCTCGACATGGTCCTCCAGCAGGGCCAGCGCGCGGTCGCCCTTGGCACCGGTCATCAGGCGCAGGCTGTCGTCGTGATCGACCGACCTGATCAGCTCGGCGAAGAGCCCCCCGCCAGCGGATTCGACGAAGCGGTACTCCTCCCACGTGGCCCTGACCACGCCGACATCCAGGGGCCGCGGCTGCGACTCCTTCCAGCGCGCGCTGATCTCCGGCGCGCTGCCAACGAGCCCAAGGGAACGGGCGATGTTGTTGGCCGTGCCGAGGGGCAGGATGGCGATCGGGATGTCCGCGCCGGCCATCTCGAGCGCCACCCGCGTGACGGTGCCGTCGCCGCCGGCCGCGACCACCAGGTCAGACTTCTCCGGGTCACGCAGGCCCTTTTTCCAATCCCCCTTGCGCAAGCGGTAGCGCACCTGAAACCCGGCTTCCTCGAGCATCCTGGTGAGCGCCGTCTCATCCAGCTCGGCATCTCCAGCCGACGGGCTGTGAATCAGCGTGGCGCGCATGGGAGGCATTCGAGCACGATCATGCGAATCTTGGTCTCCAACGACGACGGAATCTACAGTCCCGGGCTGGCCACGCTGGCCCGCGTCGCCAGTCGGTTCGGCGACGTCCGGGTCGTGGCGCCCGATGTCGAGCAATCATCGGCCAGCCACGCGATCACCCACTCCAAGCCATTGCGCTACCGGTCTACCAAGATCATCGAGGGCATCGCGGCCTACCGCGTCAACGGCACGCCCGCCGATTGCGTGGCACTCGGAGCCTACAACTGGGAGAAGGTCGACGTGGTGCTCTCGGGCATCAACCTGGGCCCGAACCTCGGCAACGGGATGTGGCACTCCGGGACGCTCGCCGCCGCCAAACAGGCGGCCCTGCTCGGGCTGCGTGGCATCGCCTTCAGCACGCCGGTTGAGACAGACGACCCCGACCTGAGCCCGCTGGAGCCCTTCGTCGAGCGCGTCCTCGAGCTGCTGCTGCCACAGGGCGAGCTCAAGCTGGTCAACGTCAACCTGCCGCCGAATCCGCGAGGCATGTGCTGGACGCGCCAGGCGGTCGAGCAGTACGACGGCCGCGTGCTGCCCGGCGAAGACCCGATGGGCCGGCGCCACTACTGGTTCACCGTCGTGCCCCTGGAAGGGCCGGCCGAGGGCACCGACCTGTGGGCGATGGACAACCGCTACGTGTCGATGACCCCGCTGCGCCTCGACCTGACCAACCATGCCGCGCTCGAGCGGGTGGCCGGCGGCAGCCCCGTCATCGATTTCAGTGAGACGATGGGCGGCAATGGACGAGACGGACTTCGACAAGCTGGTCGGGAGGGCGCTGGCGCGCCTGCCTGAGCCCTTTGCCTCGCGGCTGGACAGCGTGGCCATCGTCATCGACGACGAGGCGACGGCCGAGCAGCTGGCCAGCGTCGGGGCGCGCGGGTTGTTCGGGCTGTACCAGGGCGTTCCGCGGACGGCATACGGTGCCACCCAGGCGCCGGTGCCGAGCAAGATCACCCTGTTCCGAAAGCCGCTGGAGGCCTACTACCGTACGCCCGAGTCGCTCGCTCGGGCCGTTGAGAACACGCTCTTCCACGAGATCGCGCACCACTTCGGCATCAGCGACGAGCGCCTGCGCGAGCTGCAGCAGGAACGCGGCGGCAGACCGGACTGAGAGCGCGCTCGTGCAACGACTGACTGAGCCGGTCGGGGCGATCGACTTCGGCGGGACGCACCTGCGCACGGCGGTCGTGGTTGAAGGTCGGGTGATCGGACGTCAGCACGGCCCGAGCGCCGCGGCAAGCGGTGCGCGGCAAGCCGTCGAGGCAGCCGTAGCCAGCCTGCAGTCTTCGCTGAAGGAGCACGCCGCAGGCGGGGGACGACCACCGGTGGCTGTCGGTGTCTCCGCGCCCGGCCCGCTCGACCCATTCGCCGGCGTGCTGCTCGACCCACCGAACCTGCACCGCTCGTTCCACGACTTTAGCCTGGCCGACGCGCTCACCGAGCGCCTGGGGATGCCGGTCTACCTCGACCGGGACACGCAGGTGGCCGCTCTGGGCGAGGGCGCTTTTGGGGCGGCCATTGGGCTCAGCGATTACGTGTACGTGACGGTGTCGACGGGTATCGGCGGGGCGGTCGTCATCGACGGCCGACTGCTGCGCGGGGCGCGCGGCCTGGCCGGCGAGATCGGCCACCTGCAGGTGGAGCTGGATGGACCGCCGTGCGGCTGTGGGGCGCGTGGACACCTCGAGGCGATGAGCTCCGGGACCGGAATCTCGCGCACCGCGATGGAGGCGCTGGCGGGCGGCGCCGGGCGCGGATCTGCGTTGGCCGAGGCTGCTCGCCGGGTCGCGCCACGGCCGGTTTCCGCGGCTGAGGTGGCCGCTGCGGAGGAGGCCGGCGACGAGCTCGCGGCCGAGGTGATGGAGGTCGCCCGCCGCGCCTTCGCGGCGGCGATGGTGAGCGTCGTCGACGTGTTCGCGCCCCAGCGAGTGGTGGTCGGCGGCGGCGTTGCGATCGGCCAGGGCGAGCGTCTGCTCGGGCCCGCGCGCGAAGCTGTCGCACGGTACGCCTTCCGCGAGCAGGCCCGCCAGGTCGAGATCGTGCCGGCGGCGCTGGGTGATGACGTGGGCCTGCTCGGCGCAGCCGTGCTGGTCGAGGAGCGGCTCAGGGACGCCTGACGGGCATGCCGCGACCGCTGGCCGTACGCGGAGATCAGTCGCGCCTGCGCTCGAGCCACGGACGCTCGTTGAAGACCTCCGTCAGCCAGCGCCCGAAGGGGCCCGGCGGCGGCTCGCCCTCTACGCCCTCCAGCAGCCGCTCCATGGCCGTTGTCAGCTCCTCCGTGACAGCCCTGATGGTGCGGCGGTCGGGCCTGCGGCCGGCCGTCTCGACGGCGGGCCCGAAGCGCAGCGTGATCCGCTTGCCGAACCGCAGCCAGCGGGTCCCGATGACGGCCAGTGGCACGATCGGGACCTGGGCGCGCAGGGCCAGATAGGCAGGACCCTCCTCCAGCGGGACGATGGCACCTTCCTCGTCTGAGAGCCGGCCTTCCCCGGCCACGATCAGGATGCCGCTCCGCAACGCCGCCATCGCCCGTTTGGTGGTGTCGATCAGGTCGCGCGCGGATGGCTTGAACGGCACGCCGATACGACCCCAGCGGATGAGCCGGTTGCGCAATCCCACCTCCATATCCGGCTCCCGTGGACCGAAGATGAAAATGCGACGTTCGTCCGGCCAGTAGCCGACGATGACCAGCGGGTCGACCCAGTTCGGATGGCTGAAGTTGACCAGGAAGCTGTCGCCCTCGGGCAGCAGCCCGGCGTTCTCGACCCTTACTCGGAGGTAAGCCCCGAGCAGGAAGCGCAGTCCGTGGCGGATAAACCCGTACCGCAGGGGGCCCGGTGGCTCAAGCGTCAGGTAGCCGCTCACGACCCAAGTTTGAGCCGCAGCGGCCGGCACTGCGGATGGCTCGTGTAATGCACCCAGATACTGGCGCCGCGATCAGCCGCCCTGTGCAAGCTCCGGCTCGAGGTGGGCAACGACCGGCAGCTGGACCGGTGGCGGAATGCCCTGTGTGTCACGCGCCAACTCGTCGAGGAAGATCGGCACGAAGTCGGGATCGAACTGCCGCCCGGCAAGGGTGACCAGCTCCTCTGCCGCCGCGTCGTGTGGCTTGGACGGCTGGTAGGGCCGGCCGTGGACGATCGCCTCGTAGGCGTCGGTGATGGCCACGATGCGGGCCCCGAGCGGGATCGAGTCGCCGCGCAGACCGTCCGGGTAGCCGCGGCCATCGAAGCGCTCGTGATGGTGCCGGATGATCGGCGCGAAGCCGCGCGATGCGTTGAGCGGTCGGCAGATCCGCTCCCCGATCACCGGGTGGCGGCGCATCACCCGCCACTCCGCGTCGCTCAGCGGGCCCTCCTTGCGGAGCAGGTGCTCCGGCACGCCGATCTTGCCGACGTCGTGGAGAAGTGCCCCATAGGCGACCGCCTCCAGCTCGACGCCACGCAGCCCGACGGACACGGCCACCCGCGCAGCGTGGTGGGCCAGCCATCGGCAGTGATGGACGAGCTTGGCGTCCTTGGCCTCGACGGCATTTGCCAGCGTCGCCACGATCTGGGTCGCCCGCTCGAGGCTGTTGATGGCCGTGCGCAGCCGGAACGCGCTGCGCATCCGAGCCAGCAGCTCGGCGTGCTGTACGGGCTTGGCCAGGAAGTCGTCGGCGCCTGCATCGAGGGCGGCAACCATGTCATCGAGCGAAGTGTGAGCGGTCACGACCATCACCGGCAGCGTGGCTGTGATCGGGTCTGCGCGCAGCTGTCGGCAGACCTCGAAACCGTCCATCCGTGGCAGGTTCAGGTCGAGCAGGACCAGCTGCGGCTGGTGCTCGATGATCGCCCGCAGGCCGGTCTCGCCGTCGCCCACGCCGAGAACCGCGTAGCCCTCGTGCTCGAGCAGGCGCGTCAGGATCTGGCGCTGCGTCGGATCGTCCTCGACGATCAGAACGAGTGCCGACCCCGGATCGGCTCCGGCCCCCCACAAGCCGGTGTCGTCCATCAGGTGCCCTCCCTCCGTCCGGTCGGGGCAGCTCGACCGGCGTGAGTATCCCGTTCCCTTATGGGTGGTTCCGCGAGGGCACGCGCGGAACTCGGGCGGAGTATAGCGATCAGGGATAGGCCGCGACGGTCTCCTGCAACAACTCCACGAATCGTTCGCGCTCGATCCCCACGCCGACATCAGCGTTGACCGGCCGGCCGCTTATGGCGCGCAGGTCGACCACGGTCCGGCCGCGGGTGAGATCGCTATGCGTCTCCACGTCGACGCGGTACGGCGCGACCCGGACCAGGCCCAGGTCGAGGACATGAGCCACTGCCACCGCATCGTGGATCGGCGAGCCATCCCAGCCGTAGCGCTGTTCGTGGAAGCGGGCGAAATAGTGCAGCAGGTCAGCGAAGACCCGGCCGGTGCGCGTGCCCAGTCTCGCCATCCGTTCGGCGTCGGCGTGGGTGACGATCGCCTGGTGGGTCACATCCAGCCCGATCATCGTCACCGGGCGACCGCACTCGAAGACGATCGCCGCCGCCTCTGGATCGACCCAGATGTTGAACTCGGCCGACGCGGTGATGTTGCCCTCCCCCATCGCACCGCCCATCAGGCAGATGTGCTCCACCCCGGCCAGCAGCTCGGGATGACGCTGGATGAACGCGCCGATGTTGGTCAGGGGCCCGGTCGGCACGAGCGTCACCGGGACGTCGCTATGGGCCACCTGTCGTGCGATGAAATCGACCGCGGGCTGGTCGATCGGGGAGAAGGATGGCTCGGGCAGCTCGGCGCCCTCGAGGCCGCTCACGCCATGGACGTGTGCGGCGGTGACGAGGGGGCGGCTGAGCGGTCGATCGGCGCCGACGGCAACCGGCACGTCGGTGCGGTCGATCAGTGTGAGCACGCTGAGCGCGTTACGCGTCGTGTGCTCGAGAGTGGCATTGCCGGCGACGGTCGTCACACCCAGAAGCTCGACCTCCGGCCGGGCGAGCGCCAGCAGCATGGCCAGCGCGTCGTCGTGGCCCGGATCGCAGTCGAGAATGATCGGCCTGGGTGCGGCCGGCCGATCGGGCTCGCTCACTCCTTCTTGTAGGGCTGACCGTCAGCGGCCGGCGCGCGCACGCGCCCGACCAGGCCGGCCACCACGATGATCGTGACGACGTACGGGAGCATCAACAGGAACTCGGAGGGGATCGGTATGTTCAAGATCGCCGTTCGGGCCTGGATGGCGTCGGCCAGGCCGAAGACGAGACCGGCGCCGGCTGCGCCCAGCGGGTTCCAGCCACCGAAGATCATCGCCGCCAGGCCGATGAACCCTCGGCCGGCGGTCATCTCTCGTTCGAAGATGCCGGTCGAACCGATGGTGAAGTAGGCTCCGCCGAAGCCCGCGATCATCCCGCCCATGATCACGTTCCGGTAGCGCACGAAGAGCACGTTGATGCCGACCGTGTCGGCGGCCTTGGGGTGCTCGCCCACGGCCCGCACGCGCAGCCCCCAGCGTGTGTAGAAGAGCGCGTAGAAGAGCAGCGCGACGAGGATGAAGGCGACGTAGACGAAGAGGTTGTGGCGGAAGAGGATGGGGCCAAGGATGGGCAGGTCCGACAGCAGGGGCAGCGGCATGATCGGGAAGCGTGGCGGCGAGTTGAGGTGCGGGTTGGGTTGCAGCACGGCTACCGCCAGGTAGCTGGTCAGACCGACGGCAAGGATGTTGATCACGAAGCCCGCCACGATCTGGTCGACCAGGTAGCGGATCGCCAGCACGGCCAAGAGGAGGCCCAGCACGCCTCCCGTCAGGACCGCCAGGACCAGCCCGATCCAGGGGTTGTCGGTGATGCTCGAGCTGACGCCGGCGACGAACGCCCCAGAGAGCAGCATGCCCTCGATGGCGATGTTGATCACGCCGGCCCGCTCGCACATGATCCCAGAGAGCGCCCCGAAGATGATCGGCACCGACCTGTTGATCGTCGTCTGGAGCAGACCGGTGACGTTCATCGACTGGCCCGCCGCCACCCACACGATGAAGGCCGCGACGAACGCGAACACCACCAGCGTCAGCACCAGCGCCCAGCGAGCGCCGAACCCTCGGGTCAGCTGCACGGCGCCGGCAAAGGCGGCCACCCCTGCCAACAGGTAGAGGGTCAAGCCTGCGGGCACCATCACGTCAGGCGGCTGGACCATCGCCGGTCCGAGTGCGAATACGAGCGTGGCATCGGTGCCCGGAGCGACCGGCAGGGCGAAGAAGACCACGATGACCGCGGCAGCCAGCAGGTAGACGATGCCCAGCACGCGCTGTCGGCGCAGCTGCGCCCGCTCGGCGGTGGTCAGAACCCTGCCGCCGGCGGCCGGCGTCGCAGCGGCGCTCATCCGCCCCATCCCTTGGCAAAGGCTTCGCCACCGACAACGCGCTCGGCCCGGATGCGATAGATCGCTCGGACGAGCGCGGGTGCGGCGATGAACATGATCACCAGCGCCTGGATCACCACGACGAGGTAGATCGGCACGCCGGTGGCCGCCTGCATCGGCGTGGAGCCTGCACGCAGGGCGCCGATCAGGAATGCAGCCAGCACCACACCTGCGGGCCTCGCCCTACCCAGCAGTGCGATGGCGATCCCGTCAAAGCCAGCCCCCCCGCCCAGCCCGGGGGTCAACGTGCGGATGGCAGGGGCCAGGACGATCGACGCGCCGGCCAGGCCCGCCAGGGCTCCGGCGATCATCATCGACAGGACGATCGAGCCGCCGATGCTCATGCCCGCGTAGCGGGCTGCCTGTGGGTTCAGGCCAACGGCGCGAAACTCGAAGCCCTTGGTCGAACGGAAGAGCAGCCACGAGACGAGCACGGCCGCGACGAGGGCGACGACGATTCCCCAATGCGCGCGCAGGGCGACATCATCGATAAGCCTGGGCAGCGCGGCCGAGTCCTGGACCACCTGCGAGATCGGGTCCATCCGACCGGGCCGCTGGTAAAGCGGGTTTCGCAGGGCCAGATCGACCAGCCGGAACGCCACGAAGTTGAGCATGATCGTGGTGATCACCTCGTGGGCGCCGGTGCGGGCCTTGAGCGCGCCCGGGATGAAGCCCCACATCGCACCTGCGGCCGCGCCGGCCAGCAGCGCGAGCGGCAGGTGCACCAGCAGTGGCAGCCCCTCCAGGCTGAAGCCGACGAGCACGGCAGCCAGGGCTCCGAGCTGCAGCTGGCCCTCGCCACCGATGTTGAACAGGCCCGCCCGGAAGGCCAGTGCCACGGCCAGCCCGGTCAGGATCAATGGCGTGGTCGACAGGATCGTCTCGGACAGCGGGATCAGCGAGCCACGCAGCGCAGCCGGATCCAGCGTGAGCAGCGCCTCGAACAGCCGCACCGGGTCACCGAAGGCGCCCCGGAACAGGGCCGCGTAGGCATTCAGCACGGTGTTCAAGGACTCGCCCAGGCCGGTCAGGGGGTCGCTGACGAGAAGCCCCAACAGCCGCTCGTTGCTGAGCACGATGACGAACGCGCCGACGACCATGGCGCTGAAGAAAGCCAGCAGCGTCGGCAGCAGAGCTGTACCCCACGCGCGCAGCCGGCCGGGACGGCGATCGCCAGCGGGGTCCTTGCGTGCTACGTCATCGCCGATCCCGGTGGTGGTCGCCTGTGGCTCACCAGCGCCCGCCGGCGTGGAGGTCGCCCCGCTGTTGGCGGGCGTAGGGGCCTCGCTGGCCGGGTCGGTCGGCCGCTCGTCGGTCATGCCTGCGTCGCCAGTGCCGCCATCTCGTCCGGGGTGTGATCCTCGGGATGGGCTCCGCCCATCAGCAGGCCGAGCCGCTCGAAGGTGGCCTCGGCCGGCGAGAGGATCCCCACGATCCGGCCCTGGTACATGACCGCAATCCGATCACCGAGCGCGACCACCTCGTCGAGCTCGGTCGATATGAGCAGGACACCCGCTCCCTCGTCGCGCTTCTCGACCAGCCGCCTGTGGATGTATTCGATCGAGCCGACGTCGAGCCCGCGCGTGGGCTGGACCGCGACCAGGAGCTGCAGGTCGCGCGAGAACTCCCGCGCAACGATGACCTTCTGCTGGTTGCCGCCCGACAGGTTGGCGATGTTGTTGAAGATCGAGGGCGTGCGGACGTCGTATTCCCCGACTTGGCGTTCGGCGGTCTCGGCCATCTTCTGGCGATCGACGCGCAGGCCGCTGCCGTGCGGAGGAAACCAGTAGTTGTTGAGGGCCAGGTTCTCGGCGATGTTGAAACCGGCGACCAGCCCATCTTTCATCCGGTCTTCGGGCACGTGCGCCACCCCGGCGCGGTAGATGGAACGGGGATCGGCCCTGATCCGCTTGCCGCCGATCAGCACCTCGCCACTGTCGATCGTTCGCAGGCCGGTGATCGCCTGCGCCAGCTCCGACTGCCCGTTGCCCTGGACACCGGCGATGGCGACTATCTCGCCGGCATGAACGGTCAGGTCCAGGTCGATGACCGCCGGCTGGCCCCGCTCATCCCGCACGTTCAGGGCGCGCACCTCGAGCACGGGCTCGCCCGGCTTGGCCACGTCCTTGTCGACGACCAGTTGGACCGGCCTGCCGACCATCATCGCTGCGAGCTGCTCACGGGTCGTCTCGGCCGGAATGGCCGTACCGACCACCTTCCCCCTGCGCAGCACGGTGATCCGATCGGCGATCTCGATCACCTCGTTGAGCTTGTGGGTGATGAAGATGATCGAGGTGCCACCCTTGGCCAGCGTGCGCATGACCGCAAAGAGCTCCTCCGTCTCCTGCGGGGTGAGGACGGCGCTCGGCTCGTCGAGGATCAGCGTGCGCGTGTCGCGGTAAAGGGCCTTGATGATCTCCACCCGCTGGCGCACGCCGACGGGGAGGTCCTCAACCAATGCGTCGGGATCCACGCGCAGGTTGTTGCGCTCCGAGATCTCGCGGATGCGCGCGCGGGCGGCCCTGCGGTCGAGCTGCAGCATCGGACCGCGCGTCGACTCGAGCCCGAGCATTACGTTCTCGGTGACGGTGAAGACCGGCACGAGCATGAAGTGCTGGTGGACCATGCCGATGCCGGCGGCGATGGCATCGCCGGGGCTGGTGATGGTGATGGGGGTGTCATCGACCAGGATCGCGCCGGCGTCGGGCTGGTAGAGCCCGTAGAGCACGTTCATCAGCGTGGTCTTGCCGGCGCCGTTCTCGCCCAGCAGCGCGTGGATCTCACCCGGCTGGACGACGAGACTCACATCCTCGTTGGCGAGCACGCCCGGAAAGCGCTTGGTGATGCCTCGAAGCTCGAGCTTCAAGCCCTTCGTTTCCCCTCGTTGATGCGGACAGGCGGCGTCATGAGACGCCGCCTGTCCGAGCTAGCTGGTTCTACTCAGGTGGCTTACGGGTTGATCCACTCCGAGACGACGACATTGCCGTCGATGATGTCCTGCTGGAGCTGCTCGAGCTCCGAGCGGGTCTCATCGGTGATGTCGCCCTCGTAGTCGTGGAACTCGCCCAGGCCGACGCCCTCGTTCTCCAGGTTGTTGAGGAAGAAGGGCTGCGGAGCCTCACCGTTGACGGCACGCTCGATGGCCAGGAAGACCGAGTTGTCGATCCTCTTCAGGATGTGCGTGAGCATCAGGTCCGAGTACTGCGGCACGGTCTCGGTCCAGTCGACATCGACGCCGAGGCCGACGGCCTCCGCACCCTGGTCCTGGATCGCGGCAAAGGTGCCCTGGCCAATCGGGCCACCGACCGGCAGGATCACGTCAGCGTTCTCCTGCAGCATGCCGACGGTCAGCTCGCGGGCGTCGTCGAGGCTGTCGAAGTTGCCCGTGAACGAGCCGGAGCTGCCGTCCCAGCCGAGCACGCGGACGTTGGCGCCCTTCTGCTCGTTGTAATAGTTGGCTCCGGCGAGGAAGCCGTCCATGAACGCCGTCACCGGCGGGATCTGGATACCGCCGAAGGTGCCCATCACACCGGTTCGAGACCACGACGCCGAGGCGTAGCCGGCCAGCATGGCGGCCTCCTCAGTGGCGTAGATCAGGCCCTCGAGGTTGGGCAGATCAGGCTGCTCGTCAGTGCCGTAGGCGTAGTCGACGATGGCGAAGCGGACATCGGGGTTGTTCTGGGCCGCGGTGTACGTGTCGTCGCCGAGCAGGAAGCCGACGGTGACGATCATGTTGCAGCCATCGTTGATGTGCTGGTTGATGTTCCGCGCGTAGTCCTCCTGCGAGGCCGAGGCCAGGAAGCGGACTTCGACGCCCAGCTGCTGCTCGGCCATCTGCATGCCGGCCCACGCGTTCTCGTTGAAGCTGCGGTCGTCGATGCCGCCCACGTCGCTGACCATGCAGGCAAGGAAGCCCTCCCCGCCACCCGGCGTCGTGCCCGGGGTCTCCGTGCCTGGGGTCTCGCCGCCGGGGGTCTGCGTACCGGGCGTCTCCGCACCGGGCGTCTCTGCGCCCGGCGTCTGCGTGCCGGGGGTCTCCGCTCCCGGAGTCTGCGCCCCGGGTGTGTCGCCCGGCGCCGGGCTGGCTGCCGGCTGGCAGGCCCCGAAGATGAGCGCCAACGCTGCCATCAGGGCAACGGGCAGTGCGATCCTTCGCAAGTTGTCCTCCTCACAAGTGCCCTGCTTTCCGGGCTGCGCCACCCACCCTCGTGCTGATCGAAGGACCTTACGCGGTGGCGTCGGCGGCAGGGTCGTGCAGCGCGAGTATGCACCGTGGCGGCCGTTGCGTGCAATCATCTCGGCATGCCACAGCGATCGTGGGAGGAGGTCGAGAACGAGCGCCATCGCGCGCTCGAGATGATCGACGCCCAGGAGGGCACAGGGCCGGTTGAGCTGCTCGACATGGAGGGCGCGCTGGCCCTGTTGGCGGCCGCCCGGCGGATATGCATCGTCGGCGCGTCGCCCGACCCGGGCCGCGCCTCGCACGGCGTGATGCGTTACCTCATCCAGCAGGGCTACGAGTGCATCCCGGTCAACCCCAACGCTCGCGAGGTCCTCAGCGTGCCGTCGTGGCGGACGATCGAGGAGGCGGTCAATGAGACCGGCCCCTTCGACATCATCGACGTGTTCCGCCGGTCTGAGCACGCACCGGCCATTGCCCGCAGCGCGGTCGAGGTTGGCGCGCGGGCGCTGTGGCTACAGCTCGGCGTGGTCAGCTGGGAGGCGGCGCAGATTGCCCGCGACGGCGGACTGGACGTTGTAATGGACCGCTGCACGGCGATGGACCATCGTCGCTTGCGCGAACAGCGCCG
This sequence comes from Candidatus Limnocylindrales bacterium, assembly GCA_035540555.1. GTDB lineage: Bacteria > Chloroflexota > Limnocylindria > Limnocylindrales > CSP1-4 > JALYGJ01. Next base: position 19,898 of record DATLGJ010000011.1, read on the forward strand.
CCAGGGCCGCTGAACCCAGGGCCGGTCCGCTGACGTCTTGCCTGGCGCGGGCGTCAGGCCTCAGGGGGCGGCCTGCTCGCCGGAGGGGCTATGCGCCGGGAGCGTCGGTGGGCAGGTGCCGGGCGAACCAATCGAGCATCCGCTCATGCCGGTCGATGCGGCGGTCGGGCCGGCCGTAGACCTTCATCTCGTGATGCTCCTCCGGGTACAGGATGTACTCGGTCTCGCGGCCCATGGCACGCAGGGCCGTGAAGAGCTGCTCGTTGTCGGCCGCCGGGCAGACGCGGTCGTCCTCCGCCTGCAGGATGAGCAGCGGTGTGCGGATCCGCGCGACGTTCTTGAGCGGCGAGCTGGACCACAGCTTCTCGACGCCCTCCGGGCTGAGGGTGTCGCCGAGGCCGCCGCGGCGGTCCCAGTAAACGCCGAAGAAGCAGTTGGCCCACGTCGAGACCTGGTTCGCCACGCCGTTCTCGCCGACCGCAGCGAAGTATCGATCGGTGACGCCGACCAGCCACTGGACCAGGTAGCCCCCATACGACAGGCCATAGATCCCGATGCGCTCCGGGTCCGCCAGGCCCTGCTCGACCAGCCAATCGGTCACCGCCAGCGCATCCTCCTCGTCGGCCTCGCCCCAGCGGCCATTGAGCGCGTGCGCCCAGTCACGGCCGAAGCCGGCGGAGCCGCGGATATTCGGCATGACCACGCGGTAACCGGCCGCGGTGAGCAGCATCGCGTCGAGCGAGGAGCCGGGGCCGAAGGAGCCCGTCGGCCCTCCGTGGAAGTGGAGGATCGTCGGCAGCGGGCCCTCGCCGGCTTCTGGCGGGGAGGCGATCCAGGTGTTGATCGGGCCCGCAGGACCCGGGACCTCGAACTCGTCCAGCCGGGGCAGGGCGTAGGCCTCCTGCCAGGCTGAGCCGTCGGTTGTCAGCCGGCGCATGCGGCCATCGTGGGCAACGTATACCTCGCCTGCCCGGCCGTCGACCGTAGCGCTGAATGCCACCGTGCCGGCGGCGACATCGAGCGCGGAGGCAATTACCCGATCATCAGCGATCAGCGGCTGGGGCACACCGCCGGCGACCTCGATCGAGTGCGGCACAGTGCGCGCCCGGCGTGACAGCAGCACGACCATCGTCTGGTCGTCGAGCCAGAAGGGGCCGGGCGACCCGTAGACCAGGTCGAGCTCGCTCCACGCCCAGGTCCCGATCAGCCCGTCGCTCTCAAACTGCACCAGCCGCGGGTCGCCGCCATCGGCCGGCACGATCCACGGCTGCATCGGCTCGTACTCCATCGCGTCGGGCAGGTCTCGACCCAGGAACGCCAGCCGGCCGTCAGGCGCGAACGATGGGAAGTCACAGTCACCGTCGAGCGCGACGTGCTCGCGGGCCGGGGCTCCCCCTTCGATCTCGACCACCCAGATCGAGGTCCTTGGATCGAGGTCGCGGTCGTCGCGGGCATCGGTGGCGAAGGCGATCAGGCGCGAGTCGGGCGCCCAGGCGGGGTGGACCACGTCCCAGTTGCCGCTGGTCAGCTGGCGTGGCTCGGCGTCCGGTCGCGGCTCGAGCAGGAAGAGGTGCGAGCGCCGATCGCGATGGCCGTCCTCATCGTCGCGCCAATCGAGGCGGGTGATGCGCCTGGCGCGCGGCGCCTTGCCCTTCTCTTCGGTGCCGACGATGAACGGTCGCTCGTCCGATGCGGCCACCGCGGCGAGCCGTCGCCCGTCGGGACTCCAGTGCAAGCTCGAGACCCCGTGCTTCAGCTCGGGCAGGGCCCACGGCTCGCCACCGTCGAGAGGCAGGATCCAGGCCTGCGCGTGGTCCGCGCCTTCCACAGTCCGCACGAAAGCCAGCGATCGCCCGTCCGGCGAGTAGGCCGGGGCCGAATCGCGCACCTTGCCGCGGGTGAGCTGGCGGGCCTCGCCACCTTCGACCGACACCGACCAGATGTGGGTGCGGTACGCATCTCCCTCGGCGTGGCGCCGGACGTAGGCGATCTCGCGTCCATCCGGCCGCAGCCGGAAGCCGGCAATGCCGACCTGCCGATTGACCACGTCGGGACCACAAACCTCGGCCAAGTCGATCAACCTCCCAACAGCAGAAAGCCGGCCACGATCAACCCGACGCCCGCGACGCCCACTGCCGCCCACTGCCTGACCTCGCGGCGCAGCATGTCACGCATCACGTCCGCGCCGGTCGTCTCGCCGCCGACCGCGGCGGTCTTGCGGCCGCCGCGCCACGACTCGTAGCGCTTCGAGTTCTCGGCCAGCCGGTCGAGCTCGCCCAGTCGGGCCTGGGGCCCGCGGGCTCGCCAGATGGCCACTGCCAGGACGCCGATGCCAGCCGCGAACAGGCCCAGCGCGAGCGGGCTCATTCGGCGGTGTCCGCCAGCCGGTCCTCGATCAGGCGTGAAACCGTAGCCGCGTTGGCCTGCCCGCGCGTCTCGCGCATGACCTGGCCGGTGAGGAAGCCGATCGCCTGCCGCTTGCCGGCGCGCACATCGGCGACCGCAGCCGGATTGGCGGCCAGCACACGATCCACCGCCTCGCCCAGTGCACCCTCGTCGCTGATCTGGCGCAGGCCCTCGCTGGCAACAATATCCGCCACCGGCCGGCCGGTCGTGAAGTGGCGTTCGAACACCGACTTTGCCGACGTGCCGGAGATCTGGCCTGTCTCGATCAGCCTGACAAGCGCGGCTAGCTCGGCTGGCTCGACCCGGCCCGCCTCGCCCGACTTCGCCAGCCGGAGGTACTCGCCGCTGATCCAGTTGGCAACCTTCTTCACCGACACGTCCGGATCGGCGTCCAGGGCGGCTTCGAACAGGGCCGTCGCACCGGCATCGGCGACGAGCACGCCGGCGTCGTACGGTGACAGCCCGAGCTCTGACTGATAGCGCTCCCGCCGGGCGGCGGGCAGCTCCGGCATACGCTCGCGGATCTCGTCCAGCCAGGCCGGATCCGTGCGCAGGGGTGGGAGGTCGGGCTCGGGGAAGTAGCGGTAGTCCTCCGACTCCTCCTTCAGCCGCATGGTGTAGGTCAGGCCGCGTTCGTCATCCCAGCCGCGCGTCTCCTGGATCAGCCCTCCCCCGGCATCGAGGGCCCGAGCCTGACGCTGGATCTCGAAGTCGATCGCCCGCTCGACCGAGCGGAACGAGTTCATGTTCTTGACCTCCACGCGTGTGCCGAGGTCGCTGGCACCCGCGCGACGGAGCGAGACATTGGCCTCGACTCGCATCTGACCCTGTTCCATCTGCGCCTCTGATGCGCCGATCGTCACGAGCAGCAGACGCAGCTCCTCGGCATAGCGACGCGCGCCCTCGGCCGATGCGATGACCGGCTCGGTCACGATCTCCATCAGCGGCACGCCCGAGCGGTTGAAGTCAACCAGGCTGGCCCGCTCGCCCGAGTCGGAGGCCTGGTGCACCAGGCGAGCCGTGTCCTCCTCCAGATGTGCCCGCCGGATGGCCACGTCCAGGCGACCCTGCGATGTGTCGACCGCCAGCGAGCCGCCGGCGGCGAGCGGCAGGTCGTACTGGCTGATCTGGTAGCCCTTGGGCAGGTCCGGATAGAAGTAGTTCTTGCGGTCCCAGCGGGTGACCTCCGGGATGCTGGCGCCGATGGCGATGCCGGTGGCCAGCACGTGCTCGACGGCGCGACGGTTGATGACCGGCAGGGCGCCGGGCAGACCGAGACAGACCGGGCAGGTCAGGCTGTTGGGCGGCGCGTCGGCGACTGCGGCCGAACAGGCGCAGAACATCTTCGACCGCGTCCTGAGCTGGACGTGGCATTCGATGCCGATCACGACCTCGTAGCCGGTGGCCGCGCCGGCCGTGGCCGTCGTCATCCGAGCAGGTGGCGGCCCAGGAAGTCGAGCGTGCGCTGCCAGGCGAGAGCCGCCACGTTGGGATCGTACTCGTCCCGCAGCCGCTCGGCGAACCAGTGATCCGCGTCCTCATACCAATGGAAGGTCACGTCACGGCCGCTGTCACGCAGCTCCTTCTCCATCTGCTCGACGAATGCTCGCTCCTCCCACTTGACATCGGTGGCGAAGTGGCCCAGCACCGGTGCCCTTCCCTCGGCGCCTTCGCCGGCGCCGTAGTAGAGGACGTTGGCGGCGAGTCGATCGGGCCGCTTGCGGGCCAGCCACAGGCCCAGGTTCGAGCCGAGTGAAAAGCCGACCGTGCCGATCCTGCCCGGCACCAGCCGTGCCAGGTGATCGAAGGCGCCGAGCAGCACCTGCTCGGCGTTGACCATGTCCATGTCGTCGACCTTGGCCTGCGCGTCCTCGATGGTCTGGGCAGGGTCGCCATCGCCGTAGCAATCAGGCGCCAGCGCCGTGTAGCCCTCCGCGGCCAGGTCGTCTGCGATGCGCCGGAACGAGTCGTTCAGGCCCCACCAGGCGTGGAGCACCAGCACGCCCGCGCCGTTGGGCTGCTGAGGGCTTGCCAGATATCCCGCGCCATTGCCCACGCGCAGCGGCTCGTCGCGGGCCGGGTTGGCCGCGCGGCCGAACTCGATCACCGACCGCGCACCGAGTCGACGAATCGGCCGATCCGCTCGAGGGCCTCCTGCAGCTGGTCGTAGCCGGTGGCCAGGGTCATACGCACGTGCCCCTCCCCCGAGGGCCCGAAGGCTGAGCCGGGCACGACTGCCACCTTTTCCTCGAACAGCAGCCGCTCGCTGAATTCCTCGCTCGACAGGCCGGTGGGGAGGATGCTGGGAAAGGCATAGAAGGCGCCCTTTGGCTCGAAGGTGGGCAGCCCGATCTGGTTCAGGCCGCTGACGAACATGCGCCGGCGACGGTCGTACTCGGCCACCATTCGCTGGACGTCATGCTCGGCCCCGTGGAGCGCGACGACGGCCGCGTCCTGGGCGGTCGTCGGAGCAGACATGATCTGGTACTGGTGAACCTTCAGCAGCCCCTCGAGCAGGTCAGCCGGGGCGCAGACATAGCCGACCCGCCAGCCGGTCATGGCGTAAGCCTTCGAGAATCCGCCCAGCGTGACGGTTCTCTCGTGCATGCCCGGCAGGGCAGCGATCGGGACGTGGCGGTGATCGCCGTAGACCAGCCGATCGTAGATCTCGTCGCTGACGACGAGCAGGTCGTGCCGGCGGCAGATGTCAGCCAGCGCCTCCAGGCGATCGCGGTCGAGGACAGCGCCGGTGGGATTGGCCGGGTAGCCCAGGAACAGCACCTTGCTTCGCGGCGTAACCGCCCGCTCGACGGCCGCCGGGTCGAGCTCGAAGGCATCGTGGGCACTCGTCGAGACGAGCACCGGCGTGGCGCCGTTGAAGACGATCGCCGGCAGATAGGCAACGTACGAGGGCTCATGCAGGATCACCTCGTCACCGGGGTCGACCAGCGCGGCAAGCGCGATGGCAAGCGCCTCTGAGGCGCCGACGGTGACGCAGATCTCCGTCTCGGGGTCGTAGCGCAGCTCGTACAGCCGCTCGAGGTGGCTCGAGAGTGCTCGGCGCAGCTCCAGAGTGCCGTAGTTGCTGGTGTAGTGCGTCCGGCCGGCGCGCAGCGAGCGCACGCCTTCCTCGACGATCTGCGGCGGGGTCGTGAAGTCCGGCTCGCCAACCCCGAGGCTGATCACGTCAGGCATCGTCGCCACGACATCGAAGAACCTGCGAATGCCCGATGGCGGGACCGCGCGCACGCGCCGCGACAGGCGCTGGCGGGGCGTGGTCAGTGGCAGGGGCTCGGCGGACATCCCTCTCCTCGCGGTCGGTCTGGTGGCGAGTATAGGGTCAGCCGGGCTCGAGGCCGGGGCATGGCCCGGGTTTCGTTCAGTCGCCGTCACTCGTTCGCGTGTCGATTACCGTCGTCAGATGGCAGGCTGAGCCGAGCGCCAGTCGGCGCCGGCGGTGATGGCCTCGTACGCGCGCCCGAGCTGGAACAAGCGGCCTTCGTCCCATGGCCGGCCGATGAGCTGGAGTCCGACCGGCAGCCCCTCCGAAAGGCCGCACGGCACCGACAGTCCCGGCAAGCCTGCGATGTTGACCGGCAGCGTGCACGCGTCCGACAGGTACATCGCGACCGGGTCATCCATCCGTGCGCCGAGCGGGAACGCGACCGTCGAGCTGGTCGGCGCCACCAGCGCGTCCACCCTCTCGAACGCGGCGTCGAAGTCGGCCTTGATCATCGTGCGGACCTTCTGGGCCTTGAGGTAGAAGGCGTCGTAGTAGCCCGCCGAGAGGGCGTAGGTACCGAGCATGATCCGGCGCTTGACCTCCGCGCCGAATCCCGTGCCGCGAGTCTCCTTGTAGTCGGCGATGTAGTCCGCGCCGGGCAGGCGCATCGAGCGGCCGTAGCGCACGCCGTCGTAGCGCGCCAGGTTGGCCGAGGCCTCGGCGGGGGCGATGATGTAGTAGGTGGCCAGGCCATAGTCGGTGTGGGGCAGGTCGATGTCGACGATCTCGGCTCCGGCATCGGCAAGGGCGGCCACGGCCTCGCGCACGCGCCGCTCGACCCCGGGTTCCATGCCGGCGACGAAGTACTGCCGCGGGAGGCCCAGGCGCACGCCCCGCAAGACAGCGGCGGCCTCGTCGTCGGCCTCCGGAAGCCGGGCCGCGTAGTCGGGCACGTCGATCGCAGCCGAGGTCGAGTCGCGCTCGTCGCGGCCGGCAATCGCACCGAGCAGCAGCGCCGCGTCACGCACGTCGCGCGCCAGGGGCCCGATCTGGTCGAGCGACGAGGCGAAGGCGATGATGCCGTAGCGGCTGACGCGGCCGTAGGTCGGCTTGAGCCCGACGATGCCGCACAGCGCCGCCGGCTGGCGGATCGAGCCGCCTGTATCTGTGCCCAGGGCCAGCGGCACGTGCCCGGCCGCCACGGCCGCCGAGGAACCGCCACTGCTGCCTCCGGGTACACGCTCGAGATCCCATGGGTTGCGTGTCGGGCCCCAGGCGGAGTGCTCGGTCGACGAGCCCATGGCGAACTCGTCCATGTTGGTTCGCCCAACGATGACCGTCCCGGCGGCACGCAGGCGCTCGGTGATGTGGGCGTCGTACGGGCTGACGTATCCCTCCAGGATGCGGCTGCCGGCGGTGGCCGCGTGTCCGGCCACCAGGACGAGGTCCTTCAGCCCGACCGGGATGCCGAGCAGCGGTGGCACGTCGGCGAGGTCTCCGGCCTGTCGCGCGTCGGCCAGCCGCCGATCAGCGTCGGCCGCGGCCGCGCGGGCGTCATCCTCGTACACCTCGAGCCAGGCGTGCAGTCGGCCATCGGTCATCTCGGTCCGCTGGAGGTGAGCTTCGACCAGCTCTCCCGCGCTGAACTCGCCGGCACGCAGCCCGGCCGCCATGCGATGCGCCGGGAGCGAGTGCAGATCGGTCATCGGCGGTGCTGCGACGGCGCGCTCAGTCGGCCGTCTCGCCCAGGATGGGGGGCACCACGATGTGGTCGCCTTCGCGTGCGGGTGCCAGGCGCAGCACATCCTCCACGCGCAGGCCTGGGCGCGGGTCGTCCTCGCGCAGGATGTTCTCGACCTCGATGGTCTGGGCGGTCGGTGGGATCTGCTCGGTGTCCAGCTGGGCCAGCACCGCGTACTGGTCGACGATGTGGTTGAGCTGCGACTCCAGTCGGGCGAGCTCCTCCTCGCTCAGCGCAAGCCGGGCGAGATGGGCGACATGCTCGACATCACGACGCGAAAGTGAGGACATGGCGCGAAGGATAGTCCAGCGGGATATGCGTCCGAGAAACGCTGACCCCCCAAGTTGTGTTAGCTGCGGCCGTACGGAGCTGACCGTCGGCCGGGTTATGGCGCCGCGGGCGGCGGCTCGGTGACCTCCAGCGGCGACTCGGTGATGGGTGCCGGTGTGCCGGGCTCGGTTCGGCCCTGCTCATCGCACCCTGCGAGAGACAGCACCAGCAGCACAGAAAGCGCCAGAGCGCTCAGGAAACGTGGCTTCATACCGCAATCCTCGATCGTGCAGCCGCTCGCGCGCATTGCACGAGCAGCCCGGAGCCTTGCGCTATGACCGGTGAACGCGCCCGTCCGTCAGCCGACGTCCTCCCCGCCGGCCAACACGCGCCGGAAGCCATCTTCGTCCAGCACCGGCACGCCCAGCTCCTGTGCCTTCGCAAGCTTGGAGCCGGCGTTCTCACCGGCGACCAGGTAATCGGTCTTGCGGCTGACCGATCCGGCGGCCTTGCCGCCGGCGTCGCGGATCGCCTGCTCGGCCGACTGGCGGTCAAAGCCCTCCAGGGTCCCGGTCACCACGATCGTCTTGCCGGCCAGCGGGCCGGCGCTCGCCGCCTCCGCCGTGGCGATCGGTGCCGGCCGATCTGGCTCGACCCCGGCGTCGACGAGATCGTCGAGGACGCCGGCCGTGGCCGGGTCGGTAAACCAGCCGGCCAAGCTGGCAGCCACCGTCGGACCGATGCCGGAGACCTCCTCAAAGCGGTCAGCGGGCGTCTCGCGCAGATGACCTGCGACCCGGGCGAGCCAGCCATCGCGGCCGCCCATCGGCTCGCCCTCGGCCGGTGGCCAGCCGGCCGTGATCCAGCGGGCCAGGTCGATGGCAGTCTGCTCACCGACCTGCGGGATGCCGAGGGCAAAGAGGATGCGGTGGAGCGGCCGTCGACGGGCGCGCTCGATCGAAGCTTTCAGGTTCTCTGCGCTCTTGCGGGCGAAGCGTTCGAGCGACTCGAGGTCCTCCACGCTGAGCCTGAAGAAATCGCCGCGGCGTCGAACCAGCCCGCGCTCGAGCAGCTGGACGAGCACCTTCCAGCCGGCACCCTCGATGTCCATCCCACCACGGCTTACGAAATGGCCGAACTCCTGCCCCACGCGCGCAGGACAGAGCGGGTTCGGGCAGTAGTGGCGCACGGCGTCCCGGTCACGCACGACCGGCGTGTCGCACACCGGGCAGGTCGGCGGCATGTGGAACTCGCGCTCTTCGCCGGTGCGCCTTTCGACCAGCGCCCTGACGACCTCCGGAATGACGTCGCCGGCCTTGTGCAGGATCACCCGGTCGCCGATGCGCACGTCCTTGCGCCGGACCTCGTCAAGGTTGTGCAGGGTCGCCCGCGCGACGGTCGAGCCGGCGACCTTGACCGGCTGCATGTGCGCCACCGGGGTCAGCGTGCCCGTCCGTCCGACATAGGGAACGATGTCCTCGACCAGGGTCTCGACCTGCTCGGGCGGGTACTTGTAGGCGATCGCCCAGCGCGGGGCGCGGCTGACCATGCCCAGGCGCTGCTGGAAGTCGTAGCGGTCGACCTTGATCACCACCCCGTCGGTCTCGTAGGGCAGGTCGTGACGGGGCTCGCGCCAGTGATCGAGGTACGCGATGACCTCGTCGATGGTCAGGCCGGCCGCTCGGTTCGGCTCTACGGGCAGCCCCAGCGCCTCCAATCGGTCGAGCGCCTGTGACTGGCCCGAGACCGTGTCGGCAGAGGCCTGCTCGGAGGGCTGTCCTTCAATCAGCACATAGAACCAGGCCGACAGGCGCCGGCTGGCAGTCACCTGCGGGTCGATCTGGCGCAGGGAGCCGGCACCCGAGTTGCGCGGGTTGGCGTAAAGCGGCAGGCCCTTCTCCTCGCGCTCGGCGTTGATCCGCGCGAACTCGGCCTTGGGCATGAAGACCTCCCCGCGCGCCTCGATCGTCAAGGGCTGCGCGAGGCTGTGCGGTATGGCGTCGACGGTGCGCAGGTTGGCGGTGACGTCCTCGCCGGTCGTACCATCGCCGCGCGTGGCGCCCTGAACGAAGCGGCCCCCGACGTAGCGTGTGCTGACGGCCAGGCCGTCGATCTTCAGCTCGACGGTGTAGCGCAGCTGCTCGGCCGCCTCCTCGTCGGTCAGGCCGAGCAGGCGGCGAACACGCGCGTCAAAGGCGCGCACTTCCTCGTGCGAGAAGGCGTTGCCAAGCGACAGCATCGGCGTGGAGTGCCGGACCTCGGCCAGTGCGCCGGTCGGGGCGCCGCCCACCCGCTGAGTTGGCGAGTCCGGCGTGCGCAGCTCAGGGTGAGCCTCCTCCAGCTCCACGAGCTCCCGGAACAGCGCGTCCCACTCGGCATCAGTGATCTCCGGCGCGTCCAGCTCGTAGTAGGCCCGGTTGGCGCGCTCGATCTGCGCACGCAGCTCGGTGGCGCGACGTGCAGGATCCGGCTGGAGTGCGGTCACCGGGGCAGGATAGTCGGCCGCCGCCAGGACGAGGGGTGGACTGGCGTCGACCTATCGCCGCGGTCGCCCGGCAGCGTATGTGACAAGGTGCGGTCGCAGGACGGCGCCGTCGACGTCCAGCGTCAGGAAGCTGAACGCGGGTTGGCGCCTCCGGTCGGTCGGTGAGCCGGGGTTCAACAGCCAGGTGCCCTCGCGCCGCTGCACCAGCGGCTGGTGCGAATGCCCGAAGCAGACCGCGTCCACGGTCGGCTGCGTTGATGCGAAGGCGCGCTGGGCACGCTCCGGCGTGGTCCGTCCCGGGCCCAGGTGGCCGTGGGTCATCCCCAGCCGCAGCTGCTCGACCTCCACCACCCGCACGTACCCCAGCGTCTCCGCCAGGTCGGGCGGATCGTTGTTGCCGGCAACTGCCTCGACCGGCGCGAAGGCAGCCAGCAGGTCGAGCACGAACGGCTCGGTGATGTCACCGACGTGAAGGATCAGGTCCGCCGCGGCCAGGCCGTCCGCAAGAGGGCCGGGCAGCACGCGCCCGAAGCGCGGCAGGTGGGTGTCCCCCAGCAGCACGATGCGGGTAGCCAAGGGCTGCTACTCGACGACCTCCAGCTTGGCCAGCGAGGCGAGCAGCTTCTTCACTCCCCGCTCGGGGAAGGCGACCGTGACCTCCTCGTCGTCGCGGGTCAGCCTGGACGACACCACGGTGCCCTCGCCAAAGGCGGCATGTCGAACGCGGTCACCATCACGGTAGCGCCGCTCGCCGGGCACGGCCGGCCGCTCGACTGCGCGGCGCGAACCTGGCGTGGCCGGCGCCCCACGCGCGGGATCGTCGGGCAGCCCGATGGGTGGATGGCGATGCCAGGGCGAGCGCAGCCCGGCGGCGGATCGATCGGTTGAGGGCGGGACGTAGCCACCCCCCGGCGGCAGGTCGCGTCGTCCCTCCGGCCGAGCACCTGCGCCCCAGCCCGCGCGTCGGCCGACGGCGCGCGTCCCACCCAGCGGTCGAAGGATGTACGAGAGGTCATAGCCGCTGCCATCGCCGTAGCGCTCGTCGGCCGGACGCTGGTCTTCATCGAGGTCATCGTGCGCGACGAGTCGCGGTCCGTGCATCAGCTCATTGGGGATCTCGTGCAGGAATCGCGAGGGCACGCTGAAGCCGCCCCTGCCCCAGGTCGCGCGAGTGGCCGCGTGGGTCAGGTACAGGCGATGCCGGGCGCGCGTCAGCCCGACATACGCCAACCGCCGCTCCTCCTCCATCTGGCGGTTGTCCTCCAGCGCCCGAGCATGCGGGAAGACGCCTTCCTCCAGACCGCTGATGAAGACGACATCGAACTCCAGGCCCTTTGCCGCGTGGAGCGTGATCAGGGTTGCCGAGTCCGAGTCTTCGCTGTAGGAGTCCTGGTCGGCGACCAGGGCGGTCTCCTCCAGCAGCCGATCGACTGCATCCTCGGGCGACAGGTCGCCATAGCGCCCGACGACCTCGCGCAGCTCGAGGAGGTTGGCCCAGCGGTCCTCACCCTCCTGTGATCCATCGTGGAGCATTGCGCGATAGCCGGTCTCCTCCAGCACGGCGTCGAGCAGCTGCGGCAGCTCCAGCGCGCCCACTCGGCGGCGGAGGCTTTCGATGACGCCGACGAAGGAGCCCAGGGCCGACCTCGCGCGGCTGCCCGCCCCGTCCGAACCGGCCAGCTCCTGCAGCGCTGCCCAGACGTCGCCCGCCCGGCGACCGGCCGCCTCGCGCACCAGCGCGACCGTCTTCTCGCCGATGCCTCGCGCCGGCACGTTGATGATCCGCTCGAAGGCGGCCGCGTCGTGATCCGAGCGCAGCACGCGCAGATAGGCCAACGCGTCCTTGACCTCGCGGCGCTGATAGAAGCGCGTGCCGCCGACCAGCTGGTAGCGCAGGCCGTAGCGCAGGAAAGCCTCCTCGATCGCCCGGCTCTGCGCGTTGGTGCGATACATCACCGCAATGTCGCGCAGGCGGTACCTTCGCTCGTCGCCCTCGTCGGCGCGGCGCGCGAGAAACGAGCCACCGGCGCCCCGGCCGCCGGCCAGCGCCTCCACCTGGCGCACGATCCACTCTGCCTCCTCGTCTTCCGAGTCGGCCTCGAACCGCTCGATCAGCACCCCGCGCGGGTTCTCGGTCCACAGCTTCTTTTCCTTGCGCCCATCGTTGCGCGACACGACGGCGTGGGCAGCATCGAGGATCAGCTGCGTCGAGCGGTAGTTCTGCTCGAGCTTGACGACGGTTGCGTCGGGATAGTCCCGTTCGAAGTCGAGGATGTTGCGCAGGTCGGCGCCACGCCACGAGTAGATGCTCTGGTCGTCATCGCCGACCACCGCCAGGTTGCGGTACCTGGCGGCAAGCGCGCGCACCCACAGGTATTGCGCGCGGTTGGTGTCCTGGTACTCGTCCACGTGCAGGTAGCGCCAGCGGTCCTGATAGCCGGCGAGCACCTGCGGCGCCTGTTCGAAAAGCCGGACCGCCTCGTTGAGCAGGTCGTCGAAGTCGAGCGCGCCGGCTTCGCGCAGGCGAGCCTGGTAGCGAGCGTAGGCGCGTGCGGCAACCTCCTCGTGGTAGCCGCGGGCCTGCTGTTCCGCCTCCTCCGGCCCGAGCAGGTCGTTCTTCCAGCGCCCGATCTGGCCGAGGATGGCCTGCGGGCGAAGGTCGCCGGATCCGGCGAGGTCGAGCTCGCGCAGGACCAGTCGCATCAGGCCGGTCTGGTCGTCCGTGTCGTAGATCGCAAAGCGCGGCGAGATGCCGATGGCGGCACCGTCGCGGCGCAGAACCCGGGCGCACAGCGAGTGGAACGTGCCCATCGCCACGTCCCGGCCGGGCTCGCCGACCAGGCCCAGGATGCGGGCGCGCATCTCGGCCGCCGCCTTGTTGGTGAAGGTCACGGCGAGGACCTGCCAGGGCCGGATGCCCTGGACGCCGATCAGGTACGCCACCCGGTGCGCGAGCACTCGCGTCTTGCCGGACCCGGCCCCGGCAAGGATCAGCAGCGGGCCGTCGGTCGTCGACACCGCGCGCGCCTGCTCGGGGTTGAGGGCGGCCAGGATCCGGCCGGCCGTCTCCGATCGGCGGCGCTCGATGTCCTGTGGCGAGAGAGCGGTCCCGGCGTCCGGTTCCGCGGCTCGGCCGATGGCCAGGCTCGGCACCGACGAGAACCACTCGGCTGCATGCGGCGCCTCGTCCAGCAGGTCCTCCGGCCCGATGTCCCGTCGGCCTGCTCGCACTCGCGGGTCGGCACCCTGGCTGGCCTCCTCGATCAGCTCTTCGGGGCCATCCTCCGCTGGCGGGGGGGCAGCGAGAAGGTCGTCAAGGGTCGCTTCGCGCTCCACCCGGCCATCGTATCGGAGGAACCCGCGCGGCCCCTGGAAACACCAACGAGGCCGCCTTTCGGCGGCCTCGTTGATTGCGGCGGAGGTTGCCCAGCAACTACGGCGTGATGCCGAAGGTCGCCAGCCAGTTCAGGCTCCAGCTGCGGTCCACGCGGAACACGCCGCCTGTACCGGCACAGGTGGGGTTGAGGCCGAAGGACGTCACCCCGGCGACGACGTTCGAGCTGCCCAGGAAGTTCGGGCCGCCCGAGTCGCCGAAGCATGTCCCGCCGGTTTTGGCGTTGTTCGAAAGGAGCAACGAGAAGTCACCGGTGAAGCCCGGCGTGTTGATCTGGAGCAGGTGAGGGTTCGACACCATCCGCGTGCGCTCGGCCTTTGTCAGGAAGGCAAGCGGGCTGGGCGAGCTGCGCTGCAGGCCGTAGCCGACCGCGGTGAATGATGACCGCTTGCCCGGCTTGAGGCGATCGAGCGAGTTCAAGGCCGGAAGTCGCCCGTACGTGCTGCGCTCGACAGGCGTATTGAGCACGACCACGCCCAGGTCGCGGTAGAAGAACAGGTTGGGGTTGTACGCCGGATGCACATGGGCGACGCCCGAGACCTCGCCGACGCACGGATAGCCGGTGGCGTTTGCGGCGCAGGCGCGAGTCTGAGGGTTGAACCCGGTGCCGAGCGGGATGGGACCCGCCGCGAACCAGACTTCCGCCCGGGCCGCGGGCGCCTCGGTGCAGTGGCCCGCAGTCATGAAGACGGTCGGCGACATCAAGGTGCCGCTGCAGCGCCAGAGGACGTTGCCGTTGGCGGACTTCGCGATCATCAGCCCGACGTGGGGATGACCGTTGCCGTCCAGGCGACCGTTGGTGATTGCGGTGGCCGGGGCCGCCGCCAGCACGACGAGCAGAGCAACGAGTACCAGGGCCGTCACCAGCGGACGGCGCGATCGTGATGCCTCCAGCATCGAGTCCTCCCCTTGCTGCCGGTCGGGGTGCCCTTCTGGGGGCGGGCCTACAACCGCCGGCGAGGCTGCGTGAATGGTAAACCGCGCATGCCCCTCACGAGCGTCGAACTTTCAGCGCCCGATCCCTTGCGGTGCGTGAGCGCAACACCGCCCGGACTGGATTTGCGGCAGGCAAAGGCCCGGGCCGATTGCTCGGCCCGGGCCTGAATTGGCTGGGTGCGTTGTGAGTTAGAAGTCCATGTCGCCGTGGCCGTGGCCACCGGCAGCAGCGGGCTCCTTCTTCTCGGGCAGGTCGGTGACCAGCGTCTCGGTCGTGAGCACCATGCCCGCGATCGAGGCGGCGTTCTGGAGCGCCGACCGGGTGACCTTGACGGCATCGACGATGCCCTTCTCGAACATGTCGCCGTAGCTGCCCTTGAGGGCGTCGTAGCCGCGGCCGACCTGCTCCTGGCGGACCGCAGAGACGACGACCGAACCCTCCTGGCCGGCGTTCTCCGCAATCTGGCGGACCGGTGCCTCGAGCGCCTTGCGCAGGATGTTGACGCCGACCTGCTCGTCACCCTCGAGCTTGAGCTCGTCGAGAGCGGGGATCGCCTGCAGCAGCGCGGTGCCACCGCCGGCGACGAGGCCCTCCTCGACCGCCGCACGGGTGGTCGACAGAGCATCTTCGATGCGGTGCTTCTTCTCCTTGAGCTCGACCTCGGTCGCGGCACCGACCTTGATCACCGCGACACCGCCGGCGAGCTTGGCCAGCCGCTCCTGCAGCTTCTCGCGGTCGTAGTCCGAGGTGGTCTCCTCGATCTGGGCCTTGATCTGGGTCATTCGAGCCTTGATGTCGTCGGCCGAGCCAGCGCCATCGATGATCGTCGTGTCGTCCTTGGTCGAGACCGCGCGACGGGCGTTGCCGAAGTCCTCCGGCGTTACCGAGTCGAGCTTGCGGCCGACCTCCTCGCTGATGACGTTGGCTCCGGTCAGGATGGCCATGTCACGCAGCATCTCCTTGCGCCGGTCGCCAAAGCCGGGGGCCTTGACGGCCAGCACCTGGATGGTGCCGCGCAGCTTGTTGACCACCAGCGTGGCAAGCGCCTCGCCGTCGACGTCTTCGGCCACGATCAGCAGCGGTCGACCGAGGCCGACGGCCTTCTCGAGGGCCGGCAGCAGGTCCGCGATGGCCGAGATCTTCTTGTCGGTGATCAGGATGGCCGGGTTCTCGAGAACCGTTTCCATCCGGTCGGGATTGGTCACGAAGTACGCCGAGATGTAGCCCCGGTCGAACTGCATGCCCTCGGTGTATTCCTTCTCGAGGCCGAGCGACTGGCCCTCCTCGACGGTGATGACGCCGTCCTTGCCGACCTTGTCCATCACCTCGGCGATGACCTCGCCGACCTCGGGATCGGCGGCGCTGATGGCGGCCACGGCCGCAATCTGCTCGCGATTGTCGACCGGCCGGGCGTGCTTCTTGAGCTCCTCGACGACGCGCTCGACGGCCTTGTCCAGGCCGCGCTTGACGATCATCGGGTTGGCCCCGGCGGTGACGTTCTTGAGGCCCTCGGTGACGAGCGCCTGACCGAGCACGACGGCGGTGGTGGTGCCGTCGCCGGCGACGTCGTCGGTCTTGGTCGCAACCTCCTTCAGGAGCTGCGCACCCATGTCCTCGAAGGGATCCTCGAGCTCGATGTCGCGCGCGATCGTGACGCCGTCATTGGTGATCGTCGGCGCGCCGAACTTCTTGTCGAGCACGACGTTGCGGCCCTTGGGGCCGAGCGTCACGCGGACGGCATCGGCGAGCCGGTCGACGCCACGCTTGAGCGAGCGACGAGCGGTCTCGTCAAAGATGAGCTGCTTTGCCACGGTAGTGTGCTTCCTCCCTGGAAATCAGAACGAGCCGGCTGCCCGCGGGGGCACCGGCTCGGCTAGTCCTGGACTACGGCGAGGATGTCCTTCTGGCTGACGATGAGCAGTTCTTCGCCGTCGACCTTGAACTCGGTGCCAGCGTACTTGGCGTAGAGGACCTTGTCGCCCTCCTTGACATCCATCGGCTCGCGCTTGCCGTCATCGGTCAGGCGGCCCGGTCCGGCGGCGATGATCTTGCCCTCCTGGGGCTTCTCCTTGGCCGTGTCGGGCAGGACGATGCCGCTCTTGGTCATCTCCTCGCGCGGGGTGGGCTGGATGACGACCCGGTCGCCCAGCGGCCGGAGCTTCGTCGCAGTGGCAGTCGCCAACGCGGATTCCTCCCTGTCTGATTCCTCGCGGATGGGCCCGGCTGCGCCGGCGGGACGTGCCGCGCGCTCGGACCGCTTCCGGTTGCCAATTGGTTAGCACTCTCTGGGGGAGAGTGCCAGCAGCCTATGACAGACCGGGCCGGGTGTCAAGTGACCGCGCCGGCGCATGGTCGGCCCTAGACTCCACGGGTGATCAGGCCGAAGACGGTCCTCGAGCACCCCTATCGCGTGCGCTTCGACGAGGCGGGCGCCGATGGGGCGCTGCGCAGCTCAGGCTACCTGCGCTGGGCGCAGGACATGGCCTGGCGGCACTCCGACAGCGCCGGCCTCGGCCGCGAGTGGTATGGCGAGCACCAACTTACCTGGCTGATTCGCGCCGTCGAGCTGGACATTGTCCAGGCAGCGTCCTACGGCAGCGAGGTCGTGGTCAGCACCGAGGTGCTCGGCTTCCGACGCGTGCTCGCCCGGCGGCGCAGCCAGTTCCACAGTCGCGAAGGTGGCCGGCTGCTCGCCACAGCCCTGATCGACTGGGTGCTCGTCAACGCCTCGGGCAGGCCTACCCGCGTCCCCGCCCCGATCCAGGACCTCCTGCCCGCCGGCGAGGCGTTCACTCCCCTGCGTGTCGAGCTGCCGGGGCCGCCCGGTGACGCCTCGAGTCGCGACATGGGTGCGCGCCACGGCGAGATCGACCCGATGGGGCACGTCAACAACGCCGCCTACCTTGATTACGTCGACGAGCAGCTCATCCGCGCCGGCCACGAGGCCACCGTTCGTCGCCTGCCAAGGCGCTACCGAGCCGAGTTCGCGCGGCCGGCCGAGCGCGGAATGAGCCTGCGTGCCCAAGCCTGGCGCGATGGCGACGATTGGTGCTTCCGGCTCTCCGATGATGGCCCGCGCGACCTCTTTCGCGCCCGGTTGGAGGTGGCGCAGGCGGAGTGGGTGGGGGGCTAGTCCGTCTTCCCCGTGGCGATCCGTGGTGAGCGCTCGTCCACTATCAGCTCGGCGAACGACGACCAGGCCTTGCCGTACTGCCACCAGCCCTTCAGCCACGGCTTGACATAGGCGACGTAGCGGTCGTAGCTCAGCGGGATGATCGCCACCTCGTCGGCGACAGCGAGGCGATCGGCCGCGTGGAAGAGCTCGAGGCGCTGACGGACATCGCGTGACCGTCGTGCCCGCTCGATCAGGTCGTCGAAGCGCTCGCTGGCATAGCCACCGTAGTTGTCCTTGGCCTGGGAGTGCAGGAGGAGCCTCAGGAAGTACTCCGGATCCGGATAGCCGGGCGTCCAGCCGCTCAGGCCGACCGGAGCCGGATCGGGCCGCATGTCGTTCCGGATGAGCTGGTCGCGGGTGACTTCACGCACGCCCACCTCCAGGCCCAGTCCATCCGACCACCCCCGCGCCACGGTCCGCGCGATGCGTTCGGACTGCGTACCGGGCACCGCGTACAGGTCGAACCTGGGCCGATGCCCGCACTGCTCGAGCAGCTCACGCGCCAGCCCGATGTCATGGCGAAGAGCGATCTCCGGCGTATGGCCATGCAGCGCCGGCGGCACCAGCCCTCCCCGCGCGACCATCGCCTCCGGTGACAGCACGGCAGCCACGGCATCGCGGTCCACGCCGTGGGCCAGCGCTCGCCGCAGCCGCGGATCGTCAAATGGCTGAATGTCCGGCACGAAGAACAGGAACATCGTTGAGACGGCCGGGGTGGCGGTCATGTCTGCGCCAGCCACGCGCTGAAGCTCCGCGTCCTCTGCCATCAGGGCAAAGGCCTGGACCATGTCGACTTCGTCGCGCGCATATGCGGCTGCGGCCACGCTGGCGCTGACCCGGCGCCATTCGAGACGGTGAACGTTGCCGCTGCGAGCGCGGCCGTAGTCATCACGTCGCTCCAGGACAGCGTGCTCGGCGCCGGCCTCCGTGCGCCGGAAGGGCCCGCTGACGACGTGGTTCCCAGGATTGATCCAGTCCTCGCCAGCCGCTTCCAGCGCATGACGAGGGTGGGGCCCCGCGTCCGCCCTGTTGAGGATGTTCAGGAAGTACGGCGCGGGCACCGCCAGGCGAAACTCGATATGGCGACCATCAAGGGCGCGGATGCCAATGGCCTGCGGGTCGTCGGTGCGGCGGTGGTAGTAATCCTGCGCGCCTTCGAGGGCGAAAAGCATCGCCACCGATATGCCCGGCTGGGCCCGATCGAAGTTGCGCCTGATGCCGAACTCGGCGTCGTGAGCCGTGAGGGGGACGCCGTCGGACCAGCGAAGGCCCTCGCGCAGGCGGAAGACGTAGCGCAGCCCGTCCTCGCTGATCGTCCAGTGCTCGGCCAGTGAGGGAAGAATGGTGCGGTCGGGCCCCAGCTCGACAAGGCGATCGAGCGTCGCCGACTGCACCTGCATGTCGTGAAGGTTGTAGGAGCGCGGAGGGTCGATCGCCTCGGGCAGTCGGTCGCTCATCACGATGACCGTCGCGGGAAGACGGGGCTGGTGGTCGGGCGGACGCCAGAGCGCAAAGCCTTCCTGGTACGCCTGGTTGGCCTCGCCGAAGCGCAGGTCGAAATGCAGCGCGATGGCGAGCTTGAACAGCACCATCGCCATCTCCTGGTGCTGGCCGCGGCGCTCGAGGATCGGCAGCAAGGAGCGGTACTGGGCGATGGCCTCGTCAAGGGCATGCTCGGCCCGGGCGCGATCGGCGGCCATCACCAGGTAGCTCGCCGCCCGATCGTCATCCCGCGCGGCCTGCCAGTGGTGGGCAAGCAGCCCGGCCACCTCGCCCGGATCTCCGGCGAAGCGCTCCTCGAGCCATCGCGCTGCCCGCTGGTGCAGCTCGCGACGGCGGCTGTCGATCAGCCCGCCGTAGGCCGCCTCCTGGATGAGCACGTGCTTGAACTGGTACTCCGGCCGCGGCCACCGACGCGCCTCGCGTACGAGGTCCAATCGCTGCAGCTCGCGCAGGGCGTCGGCCGGGACGGTTTGCTCGTCCATGACGGCCTCCAGCAGCGGCAGGTCGAAACGCCGGCCAAGCACGGCCGCCGCGCGGATCACACGCTGAGTCCCGCCTGCCAGCCGGTCGAGCCGGGCGTTGATGACCTGGCCGACGGTCGGCGGCACCTCGATCTCGATCTCGTGATCAAAGCGCCAGCCGTCGCCCTCGTCGACCAGCGCGCCCGCGTCGACGAGCGAGCGGACCAGCTCCTCGAGGAAGAACGGGTTGCCTTCGGCCGCCTCGAGGAGCCGCTCTGCGACGCGTGCAGGTAGCGTGTCGTGACCGACCAGCCCCGTCAGCATCTCGCGCTCGGCTTCGCCGGGCAGCGCCGGCAGGTCCAGCACGATGGTCCGGTGCGCGTGGTCGCGGGCGGCCAGCTCGCGCAGGTGCCAGGAAGGATGGTCGCGCTCGGCGCGATGCGTCAGCACCAGCAGCACGGCGGCCTCATCGGTGACCGCCAGCACACGCTCCAGCAGGGCGATCGAGGTCGGATCCGACCAGTGCAGGTCCTCCAGCACGACGACGAGCGGCGACGCCATGGCCAGCCTGGCAAGCAGGCCGACGACCACCTCCCAGGTGCGGTACTGGCGGGCCTCCGGGGATTGCTCGGCGAGGCGAGCGCGGGCCTCCGGCTCGACCTCCAGCTCGAGCAGCGCGGCCAGGTATGGATACACCTCGAGCGCCTGCTCGCCAT
The DNA here is from genome assembly GCA_035540555.1 of Candidatus Limnocylindrales bacterium. Classification (GTDB taxonomy): domain Bacteria; phylum Chloroflexota; class Limnocylindria; order Limnocylindrales; family CSP1-4; genus JALYGJ01. The sequence goes on from DATLGJ010000011.1 coordinate 40,209, forward strand.
AGAGGCTCTCCACCTGGCGGCGCAGCGCGATCCGCGTGCGCAGCTCGGGCTCGTCGCTGGAGAGCCCGAGCCAGTCGCGAAGCAGGTCGCGGAAGGGCCAGTAGGGCAATGACTCGCCGTATGACAGGCAGCGCCCGATGATCCAGCGAGCTGCGCCGCCCCCAGCATCCATTCGGTCGCGCAGCTCGGATACCAGCCGGCTCTTGCCGATCCCCGGCTCGCCCGACACGACGGCGATGCCGCCCGACCCGGCCTGCAGGGCCGCCGCGGCATCGAGCAGCTGGCCCATCTCGCTGTCCCGACCGATGAGCCGGCCCGCCCCGCTCGCGGCACGCGCCTCGGCTCCGCGCTGCACCTGGGCCCGCACGACGTGCGCTGTAACGGGCTCCGACTTGCCCTTCAGCTCGAGCGACCTTGGCTCCGACCAGCTGAATCGATCGGGTACCAGCCGGCGAGTGCTGTCGAGCACCAGCACCTCTCCCGGCGCGGCGGCGCCCTGCAGGCGGGCAACCACGTTGACCGCGTCGCCGAAAGCGCCGTACTCCACCCGCGAGCCGGCGCCGATCATGCCAACCACCACCGCCCCGGTACCGACGCCGACCCGAGCACGAAGCTCTTCCACCCCCCAGCTGCGGGCGACCTCGCGCCCGTAGTCATCGATATCGTGGCTGATGCGCAGCGCTGCCAGGATCGCCCGCTCGGGATCGTCCTCGTGGGCGACCGGCGCCCCGAAGAGGGCCAGGCAGCCGTCGCCGGCGAGGTCTTTGACGGTGCCGCCATAGGCCTCCACCGCCCGGACCATCCGGGCAACGGCCTCACCGACGATCAGCCGCACCTCTTCCGGATCGAGTCGCTCAGCCAGGGCCGTCGAGCCGACCAGGTCGGCGAAAAGCGCGGTGACCGTCCGGCGCTCGTCGCGGGTCTCGTCCATCGACCGATGCTAGCGCCTCAGCCGCGACCGAAAGCGAGGTCGTAGCTGGCCACGAGCTGCTCGCCGACGGCCGCCGGCGACTGGCCGCGCGCCTGTGCCAGCCAGTCGATCGTCACGCGCACCCATTCCGGCTCATTGCGGCGGCGCGGGGCCCCGGGCGGAGAGAGGTAGGGCGAGTCCGTCTCGGCGAGGAGCCGATCGGCCGGCACCAGTCTGGCCACCTGCCGGCTGATCTCCTCTCCCCTGCGAAAGACGAGTCCACTGAAGCTCACGGCCAGGCCCATGTCGATCGCTGTCCGGCCGTAGTCAACCGGGCCCGAGAAGGAGTGCAGCAGCGCCGGCGGTCGGCCGCCCGACGTGGGCCAGGCTGACGTCCCGGCGCCCGCCGCCTCGAGCTCGCGCAAGAGGTCATCCTGGGCATCGCGCGCCCCTGGCTTTGACCGGCAATGGAGGATGACCGGTTTGCCGAGCGCCCGACCGAGCCGCAGGTGTCGGCGCAGGTTGACCAACTGTGCCGCCCGCGGCGAGAACCCTCGGTCGTAGTCGAGTCCTGTCTCGCCTATGGCGACCACGGCGGGGTCATCGGCAAGGTCGACGATGCCGGCCCAGCTTTCATCGTCCGCCCCGCTGGCGACGTGGGGGTGGATGCCGGCCGAGGCATCGACCCCTGCCGACTGCGCAAGCCCCAAACCGGCCCGGGATGATTGGAGGTCCCAGCCCGGAACGAGCAGGCGCTCGACGCCGGCCAGCCGGGCACTGTCGAGCACGTGCTGCCAGTCGGCTGCAAAGGCATCCGACTGCAGATGAGCGTGCGAGTCGACCAGGCGCATCGACCCGTCGCGCCGGCTACTGGCCCTCGTAGAGGCCGAGCTCGTTGCCTTCGGTATCGACGATGGCCGCGTACCAGCCCTGCCCGGGAATCTCCGTCCTGGGCTGGCTGATGCTGCCGCCGAGCCCTTCGACTCGGCCCAGGATGTCGTCGATCGAATCGACCTCGCAGTACACCCGCATCCGGTCGCCGGTGGATTCGCCGCGCTTGCCGACGGCGCCGCCGATCTGCGCAGTGCCCGCGTTAAACATGTGGTATCCGGGATAGGCCTCGTCAGTGCCGAACTGCCAGCCGAGCAGCTCGGCGTAGAACCGGCGCGCCCGTTCGACGTCATCGGCGGGCAATTCGACGTGGGTTATCTGGCCGTGCCCCATCTTCAAACCTCCCGTTGAGTATCCAGTTCAATCCGAGGAAACAGGATCTCGGATCTGCCAATCTGGCCGCCTCCTCCGACGGCCCCCCACCGCGCCAGCTCGTCCGCCGGCGGACCGCCGCTGCCGTCGTCGGCGTACGGCTGCTCGACGCCCAGCTGGCCGGCGATGCGGGGCGCGGTCTCGGGCATGAAGGGCGTGGCAGCCAGCCCGATCAACCGACACGCCTCGAGCAGGTCACCCAGCACACCCCGCAACCGCTCGGCTGCGTGTGCGTCGCCGCCGCCTGCCTGCTTGTTGAGGACCCATGGCTGCTGACTGTCGACGTATCGGTTGGCCGCCGCCACGAATTCGAACACCGCCGCGAGCGCCTCGTGAAGCAGGAGCGACTCCATCCGTTTGCCATAGCGATGCCAGATCGCCGGCCACAGCCGGCCAAGCTCGGACTCCGGCTCCGGGTTCGGCGCCGGGCGCTCGCTGTCCACGAAGCGGGCGGTCATGTTCAGCGTCCGATTGAGCAGGTTGCCCAGGTCGTTGGCCAGGTCGGCGTTGTAGCGACGCACGAACCCGTCGTACGAGACATCGCCGTCGCGGTCGAAGGGCACCTCGCGCAGGACCACGTAGCGAACGCCGTCGACGCCGAAGCGGCTGGCCATCTCGTCCGGATCCAGCACGTTTCCGCGGGTCTTGCTCATCCGCTCCCCGCGGTCGAGCATGAACCCGTGGGCAAAGATCTGGCGCGGCAGCGGCAGGTCTGCGCTCATCAACATCGCCGGCCAGTAAAGGCAGTGGAAGCGGGTGATGTTCTTGCCGATGACGTGCACGTCGGCCGGCCACCAGCGCTCGAAGGCGGCCGGGTCGCCGGGGAAGCCGGCGCCGGTGATGTAGTTGGTCAGCGCGTCGAACCAGACATAGATGCGGTGTTCAGGGTCGTCCGGAAACGGGATGCCCCAGGTGCCGCCCGCCCGGCTGATGGAGAAGTCGCGCAGGCCCTCGCGCAGCCAGCCCAGCACCTCGTTGCGGAAGTGCTCGGGCTCGCAGAAGGAGGGTCGGTCACGGTAGAGCTGCTCGAGCCGCTCCTGATAGCGGCTCAGTGCGAAAAAGTAGTTCTGCTCCTCGAGCCACTGCGGCTCCAGCGTCGGATGCTCCGGGCAGCGCCCATCCACCAGCTGCGCGTCGGTCTTGAACTCATTGCAGCCCGGGCAGTACCAGCCGGAGTAGGTGCCCTTGTAGAGGTCACCCGCGGCCATGGCCCGGCGAACCATCTCCGTCGAAGCGCGCGCGTGATCCTCGTCGGTCGTACGTATGAAGCGGTCGTAGCTGATCCCGTAGCCGTCGAATGCGGCGCGCCAGCTGTCGGCCCACGGATCGATCATCGCCCGTGGCTCGAGCCCGCTCTCTCGAGCGGCGCGCTCGACGTTGGCCGAGTGCTCGTCCAGCCCGGTCAGGAAGCGCGTCGGCCGCCCCTGCAGGCGACGATAGCGGGCGACCGCGTCGGCCCCGATGGCCTCGAACAACGAATGGAGCGCCGGCTTGGGGCTCGGATAGAAGATCGCGGTGGTCAGGTAGAAGGGCCGGTCTTTCATCCGGCGGGGATCGTAGCAGTCGTGACGCGCGGCCAGCCGGCTGTCGGCTTCGCGACACCCGCTCCGACCGCCCGCGACAGGGATGTTGGCTGCCGCCTGACTGCGGCCCGGTGTGCAGGTTGACCCCCCGAGGGTCGGCTGGCTGATGGTCGCCGCGGGCCAGCGGCCCGAGCATCTGCGCAGGCAACTGACCAGACAGCCAGCCAGACCGGACAACCGAAAGGAGCCAACGAATGTATCAGCACCACACGACGTCAGCCCTCCTGGCCCAGGCCCACCAGCGCGAGCTCTATCGCCTGGCCGGCGAGTCGCGCCGGGCACGGCAGACCGCCAGTGGCGACGTGACCCCCTCCTCGCAGCTGGGCCATCAGGTGACCGCGCTGCTGGTCGCCCTGCTGGTGGTCCTCGGAGCACTCGCGCTCTTCTAGGCCTTCACGGCCGCATCGCAAGCGCCGACCGTTCTCCCGGTCGGCGCTTCTATGTGTCCGGCGGATCGTTGGCGATGGCGGCAAGGACCGCCTTGACCTCGAACGCCGACAGACCGGGATGCTTGCCGAGCACGCGCGCGGCGAGCCCGGCGATGTGGGGAGCGGCAAAGCTGTTGCCCGTGGCGATCGAACGGCCGCCGTCCTTCCAGGCGATCGGCACGTCGACACCCCACGCGCCCCACTCGACCGGTGGCGCGGGGTTGTAGAAGAAGGTCTCGGGCTCGGGCAGGGAGTGGGCCGCGACCGAGAAGACGGACGAGAAGGTGGACGGGTAGCTGAGGCCGGGGTAGTTGTTGACCGCGCTGACCAGGCAGATGTGCCGGAAGTAGGCCTGGTCGACGAGCTCGTGGAAGTGCGGGAACAGACGCTCGCTCTTGGACGACAGGCTCATGTTCATCACCTGGGCACCGCGCTCGATGGCCCACTCCAGGCCGGCCAGGAATGCGGTGCCCTTCCCGCGCAGGTCGCTGCCCAACACCCGCACAGAGACGATCTCGACCTCCGGCGCAAGGCCGCTGATGATGCCCGCGCACGCCGTGCCGTGACCGTACAGGTCGATCGGGTCGGTCGGCACGACCTTGACGTCCTCGCCCTCGATCTCGACAGCCACGCTCTCGACCAGGCGTCCTCCGACAGCGGGATGGGTCGCCTCCACGCCGCTGTCAAGGATGGCCACCGTGACACCCGCTCCGGTTGCGCCGCCCCATGCCCACTGCCGGTCGATCTGGCGCAAGGCGACTGCTCGTGACAGCCGCGGGAGTGCCTCGCCGGTGAACGGCTCTGTCCAGGCAGGCAGGTCCAGCTCGGCCATGCTCAGCGGCCGCGCCGTCTCGCCGCAGAGTGCCTGGCCACCACCTCCAGGATCTCGGCCACCAGCCTGAGCTCATGCTCGCCGGCCTCGCGCAGCCGGGCGATACTGTCGACGAGCCCCCAGAAGGGATCGTCGGCGTCGGCGTCCAGGCCATTGGTGGCGGCCGAGACAAGGGTCTCAAGCTGTTCCTCGTCGAGGTCTTCCTCGACGTCGGCGAAGACGGCGCGCAGCAGCCGCTCGGTGTCTCGCTGGATGCGCGAGGCTCGGATTGCGGCAGCCGCCTGGCTGGCGAAAACTGCCAGCAGCTCCATGTCCCTGAGCGAAAACGTCTGCGAGCTGCGCTTGTCCAGCACCTGCAGCACCCCAACGGTCCGATCCGCGGTGACGAGGGGCACGGCGGCTATGGACCTTGGGACGTAGCCGGTCCGCTCTGCCGCAGAACGATCGAAGCGCGGATCGCTGGCCACGTCCGAGAGCGCCAGCGGCTGGCCGGTCGAGTACACGTAGCCCACGATCCCCCGGCTGGGAGGGACGCTCATGCCCAGCGCGCCGGCACCCTGCGCCCCGGCGGCGACGCGGAACTCGAGCCGGTCCGGATCACGTTCGAAGATTGCGATAGAGGCCGCTTCCGCCTCGAACAGCGTGGCAGTTGATTCGACGATCGCCTGGAGCAGGGCCTGCTCGGCGTCGGTTTCGAGGCGGCGGGCGACAGCAGACCGCCGCGCCGCCAGGCGGAGAGCCCGGAGCGCGGCGGTCAGATCCTGGTCAGCCATCCGGTGGCTGGCCCGTGAGCGCTAGCTGCGAAGTGCCCGGTGGCCCTCGGTGTCTTCCTCGTCGCCGCCCGCGGCGGAACGCTTGAAGCCGTGGCCCTGGACGTCGTCATCGTCCTTGCCGTAGACCGACTCACCCGGCCCCGGTCGATCGTTCAAACCCATGCGTCTGACCTCCTTAACCTGTGGATACGCTGCGCGTACTGAAACCACTGTAGTCACCGCCGCCAGAGCTACAAGCGCCGATCCGACAACCGGCCTGTCGCGCGGGCGACACCATGACTGTCATCGATCCGCCCGCTGCTCGAGTCGGGCCAGGTCGGTGATCACGAGATGCTCGCGGTCGATGCGGACGAGGCCCTCTTCGACCAGCCCGCTGAGCAGGCGGTTCACGCTCTGCCGCGTGCCACCGATCATGGCCGCAAGGTCTGACTGGGTGAACGGCCAGTCGAGAACGACGTCGCCGTCGCGGTCATCGCCCTGCTCGCGAGCCAAACGGGTGAGCCGCTTGGCCAGCCTGCCGGCGAGGTCCAGGAAGTGCAGCTCCTCGACGTGGCCGGTCAGCCGACGAAGCTCATGGGCCAGGCCCTCCAAAAGCGCGTCGCGCAAGGCGGGATCCTGCTCGAGCAGGGTATGGAAGCCGTCGCGGGGCAGGACGAACGTCTCGGTAGGCTCGATCGCGGTGGCGGTGGCCGAGCGCGGTGCCCCGTCCAGCAGCGACAGCTCGCCGAAGAAGTCGCCCGGCCATAGCGTGGCGATGATGGCCTCCTCGCCTTCGGCCGAGGGCAGCAGGATCTTGACCGCACCGGTGGCGACGATATGGAGCGAATCACCCGTGTCGCCCTGGTGGAATATCACCTCGTTGCGCCGGAACCGACGTCGCCGCATGCCGCCGGCGATGGAGCGGCGCATCGGCTCGCTCGCGTGGGCGAACAGCGGACATCGCCCCAGCGCCTCGATTGCCAGCTCCTGGTCCATCCCTGTCCCTCAGCCGCTGATGGTGGAGGCGCCACGATGGAGGTCGAGCAGGCGGTACGTCAAGCCCGGTCCGGCCGAGGCCAGCTCGAGGAACGGCCCGCGCTCCAGCGCCATGAGCCGGACCCCGGTCAGCGCGGTCACCGTGGCGGTGCGCGGAACACCGCTGAGCAGGCCGATCTCGCCGAAGAACTCGCCGCGGCCCATCGTGCGCAGGCGCACCGGCTCCACATCGTCGCCCCGCTGCTGCGAGACCTCCACCTCGCCCTCAACGATCACGTAGAAGCGGTCCGCCGCGTCACCCTGCCGGATGACCACCGTGCCCGGCGAGAGGCTGATCAGCTCGGATTGGCGCATGGCCGCTTCCAGCCTGGCAGGCGGCAGGCCGGCGAACATGCTCGTTTCGGCCAGCAGGCGCTTTTCCTGCTCGATCGATGGCTCCTGCAGCGCGTGCGTGCCGAGCAGCAGCGCGGTCACCACGCCGGCCGCTGCCATGGCCACACCGCTGGCGATCAGCACCACGGTCGGGTCGGGCGCCCCCAGAACCGGCAGCGCGAAAGACCCGACTGCGTAGGCCAGCACGGAAACCGTCTCGATGATGCCCAGGGCCCGGCCGCGCTTGGCGTCCGGCACGATCCGCTGGAGCAGCGTCGTGCCGACGATCTCGACCAGCAGCGCGCCGGCTGCGGCGACGGCCATCGCCACAAGCGCCAGGCTGAAGGCGTCCACCAGGCCGAGGCCTGCCACTGCTGCGCCGAAAAGCGCCGCGCCGGCGGCAAGGTGCAGACCCAGCCGACGGCGCAGCACCAGCACGCCGGCGACCACCGCCCCGACGACGCCGCCCACACCCACCGCCGAGTTCAGCAGTCCCGTGCCCGCCTCGCCCGCACCATAGACGTCGACGGCGAGCACGACGGTCAGGATCGAAAGCCCACCAAAGACAAAACCCCCGGCAGCGTTGATCAGGATCAGCGCCGACAGCGGCCGGGCCAGCGCGCCGAGGCTGCCCCGATCGGCCGGTTCGGTCGACTCAGCCGAGCGGTGGGCAGGGGCGCCAGCTGGCGTGCCCGAAGCGTCGACCTCACTGCCGCCCGGTCGAGCACTGGGCAGCTGCCACAGCACCACCGCCACGAAGGCGAATGTCAGCGCGTTGAGCAGGAAGGCCACCTCGAGCGCGCCGATGCCCAGCAACAGGGCCGCGAAGGCGGGCCCGACGAAGAAGGCGAGGTTGTCCAGGCTCGACCACGCGGTATTGGCCGGACCCAGCTCGGATTCGTCCCGCACCAGGCTGGGCAGGAAGGCGCCGATGGCCGGCGAGAAGAACGCGGCGAAGCAGGTGCCGGCGATGGCCAGGGCGATGATCACGGCGATCGGCGCGTCGACGATGACGGCCGCGGCCAGCAGCAGCATGATCAGCCCGCGCGCGATGTCCGTTACCAGGAGGATCTTGCGTCGATCGAATCTGTCGGCGGCGATGCCGGCAGGCAGCGAGAGGAGCACGTAGGGCAGGATCCGAGCGGCGCCGATCACGCCCAGCGCGAGGGGGTCGTTGGCCTCGGCGTAGACCAGCACGAGCAGGGCGACCATGTACAGCCAGTCGCCGATCGACGAGACGAACTCCCCGACGAGCAGCCGCGAGAGCAGCGGGTTGCCCAGGACGCGCCGGTAGGCGGCAATGACGGCCATCGGCTCCCAAAGATCGAGCGAATGGGTGGTCAGCGAGTGTCGGCCACTTTACAGCGCGCATGTCGTGTGAAACGTTGACTCGCGCGCCACCCGGCCCGATGCTGGGCACACCCAAGGAGGAGCGAAACCGTGCAGGACAAGGACAGGCTGGAGCAGCAGGCCAACGACAACCCCGACCAGCCCGAGGCGGAGGATGCCGAGGGGCACATGTTCCTGCCCCATGACTCGGGCACCGCACGCTCACTGGCCCAGGGTCGCTCGGCTGACATAGAGCGCCAGGCCAAGGAGCGCCAGCGCGAGAAGGAGGCACGACCCAACCGGCGCTCATGACCGGTGGCTCGGGATCAACGAAGCGGACGGCGCAAGCCGTCCGCTTCTGTTTGTGTCGGCGGGTCGGAGGTCAGCCCTCGCGGGTCGTCTGGTCTCCCTCCAGCGAAGAGGTCTCGCCCCACGGGTGCATCACGGCACCGTCGTCTGGCGCGCCGGCGACCGTCTCGGGCTCCTCCGTCGGTCCTTCCGCCTGCTGGCCCTCCTGGCGGCGCAGCTCCGCCGCCTTCTCCTTGGATCGTGCCGCGAAGCGGTCGCCATAAACCTGGGTCTTCTCCGCCGCCTTCGCGGCGAGCGGGCCGGCCCGCTCGGCGGCCAGCGCCGCGAGCTCAGCCGACTTGGCGGCGACCTCACGCATGACCGGGCGCGCCTCGCGTGCAACCTGGTCGATCATCTCCTGCAGCTGGCGAAGCATCTCGCGCTGCCGACCGGTCGATTCCTGACGGCCATCGGGCTCCGCGTCGGAGGACTGGTGGCTTGTCTCGGAGTGCTCTTCCTGCCAGGACGAGCCGGTGGAAGGGCCGCTGGTGCCCACCTCTGAAGGTGATGCCTCGGTAGGGTTCTGGCTGTCGTCGATCTCGGTGCCCAGGGGATGGCCCGGGTCTGTTGGCTGGCTCATCGGTGAATTCTAGTGCCGGAAGTGCCGAACCCCCGTCAGCAGCATCGCTGCCCCGGCGGCGTCGGCGGCGGCGATGACCTCGGCGTCGCGCTGGGAGCCGCCCGGCTGGACAAACGCGGTCACGCCCGCCTCGGCGCACACGACGAGAGCGTCGGCAAACGGGTAGAACGCATCCGAGGCACAGACAGCACCTTCCGCCCGCGCGGCGCCGGCCTTGGCCACGGCCAGCCTGGCCGAGTCCACGCGGCTCATCTGGCCTGCACCGACCCCCACCACGGCCCGGCCACGCACGAGCACGATGGCGTTCGACTTGACGTGGCGAGCCACTCGCCAGGCCAGCTCGAGGGCGGCCCGCTCGTCGTCGGTTGGCGAGCGCCGCGTGACCAGCTGCCAGCTGACGGGGTCATCGGCCGAGATGTCGGCTTCAGCGACCAGCAGCGCTCCGCCCGCGCTGCGCACGTCGAAGCCGGGCGTCGGCGGCTGGGCGACGCCGGGATCGATGAGCACGCGCAGGTTCGGCCTCGTGGCAAGCCGCTCTTGGGCGGCCTGGTCGATCGCCGGCGCCACCACGACCTCCAGGAAGAGCGAGGTGAGCCGCTCGGCCAGCGGCCCGTCGATCGGCGTCGTCAGGGCCACCACGCCGCCGAAGGCACTGACCGGATCCGCGGCAAGTGCCTGGTCCCACGCCAGGAGCGGATCGTCCGCTTCAGCCACCCCACACGGGTTGGCGTGCTTGACGATCACGCAGCCGGCGCCACGCAGATCGCGCGCCAGCGCCGCGGCGGCCGACGCGTCGAGAATGTTGTTGTAGCTCAGCGGCTTGCCCTGCAGCGGACTGGCGCCTCCGCCGAACGGGCCACCAGCCAGGTCCAGACCGCCGACCAGGTATAGCCCGGCCGACTGATGAGGGTTTTCGCCGTAGCGCAGCTCCTGGCTGAGGGTGAGCTCGAGGCCCAGCGCCGGCGGCACGGCCCCCGCCGGCGGACGGCTCCACCAGCGGCCGGCGAGGCTATCGCCGATGAGTCGGTCGTAGCCGGCGGTCAGCCGGAAGGCGGCCAGGGCCAACTCGCGCCGCAGGCCGTCCGATACGCGACCGCGGCGAAGCTCGGAAAGCACCGGGTCGTACTGCGCCGGGTCGGTGACGATGGCGACGCTGGCATGGTTCTTGGCCGCCGCCCGGACGAGCGTCGGTCCGCCGATGTCGATCTCCTCGACCAGCTCGTCGTCGGTCGTGCCCGGGCGAGCGGCCGCCTCGGCGAAGGGGTACAGGTTGACCACCACCAGCTCGAAAGGCTCGATCGCAGCGATCGCCAGCTGGCGGCGATGGTCCTCGCGGCGCAGATCGGCTAGCACGCCCGCCTCGATCCGCGGATGGAGCGTCTTGACACGCCCATCGAGCATCTCGGGAAAGCCGGTCACCTGGGCAACCTCGGTCACAGCGATGCCGGCGTCGCGCAGCACGCGGGCGGTGCCGCCGGTCGAGACGAGCTCGAAGCCGAGGTTGGACAGAGCCAGGCCGAAGTCAACCAGGCCTCGCTTGTCGGACGCCGACAGCAGCGCGCGTCGGGGACGCGGGGCTTCGGCCGCAATGCCGGCATCCACCTCGACCCGCCCGCCGGCCACCTTGAGCGCGTCGGCCAGCGCCCATGCAACGGTGCGCGGCAGCAGGCGATGCTCCACCGCATGCAGCCGGGCGAGCAGGCTGGCCTCGTCGTCGTCCGGCAGGACCGCCACCCCCTCTTGGGCCACTATCGGCCCGCCGTCCAGGGACTCATCGACGAGATGGACGGTCACGCCGGTGATCCGACTGCCACCGGCGAGCGTATCGGCGATCGGCCGGCTGCCCGGGTAGGCAGGCAGCAGGCTCGGATGGACGTTCAGGATCCGGCCGCCGAAGGCATCCAGCGTCCGCCGCCCGAGCAGGCGCATGAAGCCTGCCAGCACCAGCCAATCGGGCCGCGCGGCAGTCAATGCCTCGGCCAGCGCGGCATCCCATGCCTCCCGGTCCGGGTGCTGATCACGAGCAACCAGCGCCGTCGGTATGCCCGCTTCGGCAGCAAAGCCGAGTGCCGCGCACGGCCGGTCAGCGAAGACGAGCCCGATGCGACCGCCCAGCAGGCCGCGCAGCTCCGCCTGCCGCAGGGCGCGCAGGTTGCTCCCCTCCCCCGAGACTCCGACTGCGACCGACTTCACGAACGCTCGCGGTAGCGACTGCCGCCCGGCTGGACGACCTCGCCGATGGCCCAGGCGGGCACGCCGCGCTCGTGGAGCAGCTCGATGGCGCGGTGCGCGGCGGCGGCCTCGACGATCAGCGCCATGCCGATGCCGCCGTTGAAGGTCGCCCGCATCTCCTCTCCCGACAGCCGGGCGGCCCGGGCCACTCGCTCGATGACCGCCGGCACCGGCCACAGTCTCGGCTCGACCTCGACGCCCAGCGCCGCCGGGACGGAGCGCGGCAGGTTCCCCGGCAGCCCCCCACCGGTCACGTGGCCGACGCCGGCGAGTCGCCAGCCCTCGGCGCGAGATCGGTCCAGCACGGCGAGCACTTCGGCGGCGTAGAGGCGCGTCGGCTCGAGCAGGTCCTCGGCAAGCGCGAGGCTGCCGTCCGCGAGCAGTGTCCGGACCAGCGAATACCCGTTGGCGTGCAGCCCCGAGGAAGCGAGCCCGACTATCACGTCGCCCACCTGCGCCTCGCTGCCGTCGAGCAGCTGCTCGCGTTCGACCAGGCCGACGCAGAAGCCGGCGAGGTCAAGCTGGTCCTCCGCCATCAGGCCCGGGTGCTCGGCCGTCTCGCCGCCGACCAGCTCGGCGCCCACCTCGGCGCAGGCGTCGGCGATGCCGCCAACCACCTCCGCGATGCGATCAGGCGCCACTCTGCCAACCGCGACGTAGTCGAGGAACCAGGCGGGCCGCGCGCCGTGGCAGACGACATCGTCAGCGCACATCGCGACCAGGTCGCGGCCGATGGTGTCCCACCGATCGAGCAGCCGGCACAGCTCGGTCTTGGTCCCCACCCCGTCGGTGGCCGTCACGATCACCGGTCGGCACATGCCCGGGGGAAGCTCGAGCGCAGCGCCGAAGCCGGCCAGCCCCCCAAGCAGGTCCGAGCCCTGGCCGCGCAGTCGCCGACGCAGCAGGTCGACGGCTCGATCGCCGGCGGCGACGTCCACCCCTGCCGCCGCGTAGGCCGGGCGGGGAGGATCGGCCGCAGTGCTCATCGCGCCGCCTCCTGCGGTTCACGCTCGAGCACGAACTTGTGGTCGGCCGGGTCGTACGGAACGGGTACCGGGTAGCGGCCATCGAAACAGGCGAAGCAGAAGCGGTCCCGGGGCAGGTCGATCGCGTCGAGCACGCCGCCGATCGACAGGTAGGCCAGTGAGTCAGCCCCGACGTAATCGCGGATCTCATCGACCGACCGGGTAGCGGCGATCAGCTCGGTCTCGATCTGAGTGTCGATGCCGTAGAAGCACGGGTGGAAGATCGGCGGGGCGCTGATGCGCAGGTGCACCTCGCTGGCCCCTGCCCGGCGCAGCAGCCCGACGATCTGGCGGGTGGTCGTCCCGCGCACGATCGAATCGTCGACCACCACCAGCCGCCGGTCACGCACCTGCTCGCGCAACGGGCTCAACTTGACCGTCACTCCGCGCTGGCGGAGGTTGCTGCTCGGCTGGATGAATGTGCGGCCGGAGTAGCGGTTGCGGACCATTCCCTCGCGATAGGGCATGCCGCTCGCCTCGGCGAAACCGGCCGCCGCGGCAGCGCCCGTGTCCGGCACGGGCATCACGAGGTCGGCATCGGCCGGTGCCTCTCGCGCCAGCTCCTCGCCCATTCGCCGGCGCACCTCGTAGAGGTTGCGCCCGAGCATGTACGAGTCGGGCCGGGCGAAGTAGATCAGCTCAAAGACGCACAGCTGCTCGCGGCCATCGGCGAAGCGGATCGAGCGCGGCCCATCCTCGTCGCCCAGCACGACCATCTCGCCGGGCTCGACATCGCGCACGTAATCGGCCCCCAACGCGTCCAGTGCGCACGTCTCCGAGGCCAGCGCCCAGCCGGCGTCGCCGGCCAGCCGGCCGATCACCAGCGGTCGCAGGCCGAACGGGTCGCGGGCGCCGATGACGTGCTGCTCGTCCATCACCACCAGCGCATAGGCACCCTTCACCCGTGGCAGCAGGCGCAGCAGTGCGGTGACCAGGTCATCGGCCGGCTCGCTCGACAGGAGCGCGGTCAGCAGCTCGGTGTCCGTCGTCCCCACCAGGCGCTCGCGTCCGCCGGGCAGCTGCTCGAGCAGCTCGCGCGTGTTGACCAGGTTGCCGTTGTGGCCGATGGCGACCGAGCGCGCTGGGCCCAGCCGGAACGTCGGCTGGCTGTTCTCCCAGACCGTCGAGCCGGTCGTCGAATAGCGGCAGTGTCCGATCGCCCGGTCGCCGCCGAGCGAGGCGAGGCGTCGCTCATCGAGCACCTGGTTGACCAGGCCAAGGTCCTTGTAGACCATCACCCCGGAGCCGTCGCTGACCGCCACGCCCGCCGACTCCTGGCCGCGGTGCTGCAGCGAGAAGATGCCCAGCGCGGCCAGCGCCGCCGCGTCCTGGCCCGGAGCATGGATGCCGGCCACCCCGCACATCTCAGGCGGCCTCGCCCAATGCCCGCGGCAGGGCCTGCTGCCAGACCCGGCGCATGTCTTCCAGCGAGCGATCGACCTCGTCGGCCACGCCGGCTCCGCGCTCCTCGGCCGCGCCCGTCGCGCCATCGCCAGCGAGGCGCACGCGCAGGCGGTCCCCACCGACCGTGCCCAGCCGCCTGCAGGCGACGCCATGCTCGGCGGCCAGCGCGCAGAGGTCGCGCCAGCGAGCGGCCTCGACCGTGACGACGACCCGCCCGGGGCTCTCACCGAAGAGGACCACGGCCGGCGGCAGACCGACCGGCAGCGACAGCTCAGCTCCGAGTCCGCCCCAGATGGCGGCCTCGGCCAGGGCCACCGCCAGCCCACCGCTGCTCACGTCGTGGGCGGAGCGCAGCAGGCGGGCACCCGCGGCCCGGCGAAGGACATCGTGGAGCGCCCGCTCGGCGACCAGGTCCAGGGTGGGAGGGCGGTCATCGGGCGCAGCGCCGGCCAGCTGCTCGTACGCCGATCCGGCCAGCCCGGGGCCCGGCTCCCCCAGCAGCAGGACCGCATCTCCAGGCCGCGCGAAAGCCGGGCCGACCAGCAGCTCGACATCGTCGAGCAGGCCGACGATGCCCACCTGGGCCGTCGGTGCGATGCGTCCCGCCTGGTCCGACTCGTTGTACAGGCTTACATTGCCGCCGGTGACGGGGAAGCCCAGCGCCCGGCAGGCCTCGCCCATGCCGCGCACCGACTCGACCAGCTGCCAGTAGGCGTGCGGGTCGCCGGGGTCGCCGAAGTTGAGGCAATTGGTCAGGCCGAGCGGTCGAGCGCCAGTGACGGCGACGTTTCGTGCGCACTCGGCCACGGCCATCGCCGCAGCCAGGGCCGGGTCGAGGAGGGCGAGGCCCGGCCGTGAGTCGGTCGCCATGACGATCGCCTGGCGGCTGCCCTTGATGCGCAGTACCGCCGCTGCCTGGCCGCCATCGGCCAGGGTGTCGCTGCCCACCGTCGAGTCGTACTGGTCTGTCACCCAGCGGCGGCTGCCGATGTTGGGATGCCCCAGCAACGCGTCCAGCACTGCGCCCGGGTCCATCCCGCGCTCTGGCAGCCCGTCATGAGCCAGCTCCGGCACGCCGGGGGCCGGGGCCGCGCGCTTGCGTGCCGGCGGCTCGGCGCGGCGTGGGATCACCGGCGCCTCGCTGGCCAGGGCCGGAGCCGGCAGGCGCGCGATCTCGCGACCCTGGTCGACGATGGTCACGTCCCCGTCGCCGGTCACCTCACCGACGACGGCTGCCGGCAGTCCCCAGCGTCGGCAGACCTCGAGCACCTCATGGAGCCGTTCCGGCCGCACGATCGCCAGCATTCGCTCCTGCGATTCGCTGATCATCACCTCGAAGGGCGCCATTCCTTCCTCGCGCCGCGGCACCGCGCTGAGCTCGATGCGAAGTCCCACCCCGCCTCGATCCGCCATCTCCGAGGCGGCACAGGTCAGCCCCGCCGCGCCCAGGTCCTGCAGGCCCTCGACCAGCTGCCGACCGACCAGCTCCAGACTCGCTTCAATCAACAGCTTGCCGGCGAAGGGGTCGCCGATCTGGACCGACGGTCGCATCTGGGAGGACCGCTCGTCAAAGCTGGCGCTGGCCAGCACCGAAGCACCGCCGATGCCGTCGCGACCGGTGGCCGAGCCGTAGAGGACGGCCAGGTTGCCGATACCGGAGGCGGCCGACCGGGCCAGCCGGTCCTGCTCGACGATGCCCACGCACATCGCGTTGACGAGCGGGTTGAGCCGGTAGCTGGGGTGGAATGTCAGCTCGCCGCCCACGGTCGGCACGCCGACGCAGTTGCCGTAGCCGCCGACTCCGCGCACCACGCCACGGACCAGCCGGCGAACGCCGTCGTCGTGCGGGTCGCCGAACTTGAGCGCATCGAGCAGCGCAACCGGCCGCGCTCCCATTGCCACGACGTCGCGCAGGATGCCGCCGACGCCCGTGGCGGCCCCCTGGTAGGGCTCGACCGCGCTGGGGTGGTTGTGCGACTCGATCTTGAAGCAGACCGCCAGGCCGTCGCCGATTTTCACCACGCCAGCCTGCTCGCCCGGGCCGGCCAGCACGTCGGCCCCGTCGGTTGGCAAGCTCCCGAGCAGCGGACGCGACGACTTGTACGAGCAGTGCTCGCTCCACATCACGCTGAACATCGCCAGCTCCAGGTCGTTGGCAGTGCGCCCAAGTCGCTCGTGGATCGCATCCAGCTCGTCGTCGGTCAGGCCCAGCCGCCGGTGCAGCGCCTGCTCGGCGGGAGGCGCCGCGTCGGCGCTGACGACGCTCACGCCGCCACCGCTCCGGAGCCGGCCGCGCTTTCGACCATCGAGCGAAGGAGCAGCATTCCGTCGTCCGACCCGAGCAGCGCCTCGCTGGCGCGCTCCGGATGGGGCATCAGGCCGCACACGTTGCCGGCGTCATTGACGATCCCGCAGATGTCGTTGAGCGAGCCGTTGCGATTGCTGCCGGGCGCATAGCGGAAACAGACCCGGTCGTGGGACTCCAGCTGCTCGAGCTGCTCCTGCGGCAGGTAGTAGCGGCCCTCGCCGTGGGCGATCGGCATCCGCAGCCGCGTGCCAACAGCCAGGTTGCGCGTGAACGGCGTGCCTTCCCGGGCCACCTCGACCTGGACCCAGCCGTGCTCGAAGCGCAGTGACGCGTTGCGCAGCAGCGCGCCGGGCAAAAGGCCGGCCTCGGTCAGCACCTGGAACCCGTTGCATATGCCAAGAACCAGCCCGCCCCGCTCGGCGTGATCGCGCAGCGCCCCCATGATCGGGCTGAAGCGGGCGATCGCGCCGGTGCGCAGGTAAT
The DNA here is from genome assembly GCA_035540555.1 of Candidatus Limnocylindrales bacterium. Taxonomy (GTDB): domain Bacteria; phylum Chloroflexota; class Limnocylindria; order Limnocylindrales; family CSP1-4; genus JALYGJ01. The sequence goes on from DATLGJ010000011.1 coordinate 57,054, forward strand.
CGCCGTGAGCGAAGCCACCGGGCAGGATCAGCGCATCGGCACCGCCCAGATCGGTCTGCTCGTGCCATAGCAGCTCGGCCTCCGCGCCAGCCAGCCTCGCCGCATGAAGCGCGTCGCGATCGCAGTTGGACCCCGGGAAGACGACCACGCCCACCCTCACCGTCCGCCCTCCGCGGACATAGGCAGGGCTTCGAGCGTCTCGACGTGCCAGTCCTCCACCAGGGGGTTGGCCAGCAGGTCGGCGGCCAGGCGCTCGACGACCGCCCGGGCCTCGTCGGGCGAGCCGGCATCAACCGACAGCTCGACCCGCCGACCGACACGTACACGATGGACGGCGGCAGCATCGAGCTGTGGCAGCGCGTTCTCGACGGCTCGCCCCTGCGGGTCGAGGATTCCCGGCCGGGGCATGACCGAGACGGCGAAGCGAAAGCTGGTCACTCGCCGGTCACCCGATCGTCGGCCAGATAGTCTTCGAAGGAGCCGCCGGTGATCCGCTCGAAGGCCTCGACGTAGCGCTGGCGGGTGCCGGCGACCACGTCCGCCGGAAGGTCGGGACCCGGATCGGTTTTGTCCCATGGCTGGCGTTCGAGCCAGTCGCGCACGTACTGCTTGTCGTAGGAGGCCTGGGCGCGGCCCGGCTCGTACTCCGAGCCCTCCCAGAAGCGGCTCGAGTCGGGCGTCAGCACCTCGTCGATCAGCAGCAGCTCGCCGTTCGGCAGCAAACCGAGCTCGAGCTTGGTGTCGGCCACGATGATGCCCGCCGACTCGGCCCGCTCGGCGGCGAGCCGATAGATGGCGAGGGCCAGCTCGCGAGAGCGTTCGGCCAGGTCGCGTCCGACCAGTGCGACCATCTCGTCGAAGCTGATGTTCTCGTCGTGGCCGCCGAGGGCCTTCGTCGAGGGCGTGAACAGCGGCTCCGGCAGTCGGTCGCTTTGGCGCAACCCCGCCGGCAGCGAGATGCCGCACACCGCGCCAGTGCGCTGGTAGTCCTTCCAGCCGCTGCCCGCGAGGTAGCCGCGCACGATCAGCTCGACCGGCAACGGCTCCGTCCGGCGGCAGATCATGATCCGACCGCGCAGCTCGGCGCGGACACCATCGTCGGCGTAGCCGTCGGGCAGCCATTCGACCTCGGTCGCCAGGAGGTGGTTGTCGACCAGGCCGGCCGCGCCTGTCTGCGCGAACCAGTAGCGGGCAAGGCCTGTCAGCAGCCGGCCCTTGTCAGGGATCGGGGTCGGCAGCACGACGTCGAAGGCGCTGATGCGATCCGAGGCCACGAGCAGCAGCCGTTCCTCGCCAAGCGCGTATAGGTCGCGAACCTTGCCCGATCGGACGTAGCTCCGGACCAGCTCAGCGAGCGGCATGTCTCGCATCCTCACCCTGTGCAGTCAGCCTCTCGAGGCGGTCGATGACTTCACCGACGTGGCGCAGCAGGCTCTCCTCCTCAAAGCAGCGGTCGATCGCCGGGCCATCGAGCACCGCCGTGGCGACCTCATCCTCGTTGATCAAGTCGCGCAGCGGACGTCGCTCGTCGGCGGCGCGCAGGGCCGCACGCTGGACGACCGCGTAGGCCTCCTCCCGGCCCATGCCCCCCTGCTCGACGAGCGCGCTCAGCAGCCGGCCGCTTGCGTGCAGGCCGAGCCCACGGTCGATGTTCTCGCGCATTCGCTCCGGCCGGACGACGAGGTCCTGCAGCAGCGCGCGGAAGCGGACGAGCATGTAGTGAAGCAGCGTGGTTGCGCCCGGAAGAGCCACTCGCTCGACCGACGAGTGGCTGATGTCCCGCTCGTGCCACAGCGCCTGGTCCTCGAAGCCGGCGAGGGCGTAGCCGCGCAGCAGGCGGGCCAGGCCGGTCAGCCGCTCCGAGAGGATCGGGTTGCGCTTGTGCGGCATGGCGCTCGAGCCCTTCTGGCCCGCCCGAAAGGGCTCCATCAGCTCGCCGATCTCGGTGCGCTGCAGATTGCGGACCTCTGTGGCAAAGCGTTCGATGGAACCGCCCGCCACGGCGATCGCGGCCAGGAATGCGGCATGGCGATCACGTGAGACGACCTGCGTGCTGGCCGGATCGACGGCCAGGCCGAGCTCCGACAGCACCTCCTGCTCTATGGCCGGTTCGAGCTGCGAGTAGCTGCCAACGGGACCGCTCAGCTTGCCCGTGGCAAGGTCCTCCGCCATCGCTCGCAGGCGCCGCCTGGCACGATCGAGCTCCCATGCCCAGCCGGCCAGCTTCAGCCCGAGGGTGATCGGCTCGGCATGGACCGAGTGCGTGCGGCCCATCATGACCGTCCCGGCATGGGCCCGGGCCAGCCTCACCAGCACGTCGACGGTGGCTTCGAGCTCAGCCAACAGCAGGTCGGCAGCGGCCCGACACTGCAGCGCCAGCGCCGTATCGACGACGTCGCTGCTGGTCAGCCCGAAGTGCAGGTAGCGCCCCGCCTCACCGACCGTCTCGGCAACCTGGCTGACGAACGCGATGACGTCGTGATCGGTCGCCCGCTCGAGCTCACCGATGCGCTCAACATCGACCCGCGCCTCGGCCTCGAGCACCGCCAGCGCCTCGACGGGCACGACGCCGCGCCGGGCCAGCGCCCGGCTGACCGCCAGCTCGACACGGAGCATGTGCTCGAAGCGCGTCTGGTCCGTCCACAGGTCAGCCATCGGCGGGAGGCTGTAGCGGGCGATCACGCGCTGGCCACTCCGCTCGATGCAGCCAACCCCCTGGCCGCGGCAGCGCCTATGTCGCGCCGCAGCTGGCGACCGGCGAAGTGCACCGCCTCGGCCGCCGAATAGGCCGTTTTGCGCGCTGCCGCGAGGTCCGGCCCAGGCCCCACCACGGTCAGCACCCGGCCGCCGGCGGTGCGCAGGTCGCCCGCCGCGTCCCGTTCCACACCCGCCCCGAACACGAGCGCACCCGTCGCTTGCGCCGCGTCTATGCCATCGATCCTGTCGCCCGTTCGGGGGCCATCGGGATAGCCTGCCGCAGCCAGAGTGACGCCGACCGCGCAGCCGGATGACGGCAAGGCATCACCGAGCCCGAGTTGGGCTGCAGCCTGCGCCAGGCGGCCCTGCGCGGCGGCGACCATCAGGGTGCCCAGCGGCACGTCGATCAGCGGCAGCACCACCTGTGCCTCGGGGTCGCCCAGACGCACGTTGACCTCGAGCAGCCGTGGCCCGTCCACCGTCAGCATCAGCCCGGCGTAGAGGAACCCGCGAAACGGCGCTCCGCGACGGCGCATCTCGGCCAACAACGGCATGTGGAACCGGTCAACCACGTCGCGAACCTGGGTCGCGGACAGGTCGCCGACCGGCGAGCAGGCCCCCATGCCGCCAGTGTTCGGCCCGGAATCCCCCTCGGACAGGCGCTTGTGGTCGCGGGCCACCGGCAGCAACAGTGCGTCCGTGCCGTCGCTCAGGCAGATCACGCTCGCCTCGCGGCCTTCCAGCCGTCGCTCCACGACCACCCGCCTACCGGCGCTGCCGAAGCGGCCGCCGATCATCGCGTCGGCGATGGCCCGCTGCGCATCGGCAAGGCTGTCGCACACGCTGACGCCCTTGCCCGCTGCCAGGCCGTCGGCCTTGACCACCAACGGTGCACCGAGCCGCGCGGCGTAGTCGAAGGCAGCCTCCGGGTCATCGAACGCTGCTCCGTCGGCCATCGGCACCCCGGCGGCGTCGGCAACCTCTCGGCAGAAGGACTTGGAGCCCTCCAGCCGAGCGGCGGCAGCCGACGGCCCGAGGCAGGTGATGCCGGCGCTGCCGAGCGCATCGGCCAGGCCGGCCACCAGCGGCGCCTCCGGTCCGATCACGACGAGAGCGACATTCAAGGACCTGCAGATATCGAGGATGCGTCGATGGTCCGACGGCCCGATGCCCGGCACCGTCCGCGCGACGTCCTCCATCAGCGGGTTGCCCGGCGCCACCACCACCTGCTCGACGCCCGGCTCGGCGGCCAGCCGCCAGGCGAGGGCATGCTCGCGCCCGCCGGATCCGACGATGAGCACGCGGCCGGGCGACCCTGACAGGCTCATCTGGCGACCGCTCCGTCGCGCATGACCGACTCGACCCCCGCCAACGGCTCGACATCACTCGGCGCGTTGACCAGCGTCTGCGTTCGCTCGGGTCCGACACTGATCAGCGCGATGCCCACGCCGGCACGCTCCTCGATGGCCTCGACAAAGCGGCGGGCCTCGTCGGGCAGCTCGTCGACCGTCCGCGCTCGGCCGATGTCCTGGCGCCAGCCCGAGAAGGTCTCGTAGACCGGCTCGGCACGCTCCAGACGGGCCAGAGACTGCGGCCACTCCTCGACCAGGCTGCCGTCGATGCGGTAGGCGACGCACACCTTGATCCGGTCAAGCCCGCTCAGGATGTCGATCTTGTTGAGCATCATCGCGCTCGCGCTGTTGATCGCAACGGCTCGCCGGAGGGGCACCAGGTCCAGCCAGCCGCAGCGGCGGGGCCGCCCGGTGGTGGTGCCGTATTCCCGTCCGCGCTCGCGCAGGTGCTCACCCACCTCGTCGCGCAGCTCGGTCGGAAACGGGCCGGCACCGACTCGCGTCGAGTACGCCTTCAGCACGCCGATGACCTGGTCGATCTGGAGGGGTCCCAGGCCCGCCCCCGAGCATGCGCCACCGGCGACCGGGTGACTGCTGGTGACGTACGGGTAGGTCCCATGGTCGAGATCGAGCAGGGCCCCCTGCGCGCCCTCGAGCAGGAGCAGCTCGTCAGCGGCAAGAGCCGCCTGCAGCAGCGCGGTCGTGTCGACGATGTGGTCGCGCAGCCGCCGGCCCCACTCGAGGGCCTGGGCGTATAGATCGTCGAGCGCGAACGCATGCCGTCCGTAGGCCCGCTCGAGCAGCGCGTTCTTCTCGGGCAGCACGGCGGCCAGCCGGACGCGCAGCCAGTCCGGCTCGAGCAGGTCACCCATGCGAATGCCCGTGCGCAGCGCCCTGTCGCCGTAGGCCGGGCCGATGCCGCGGCGAGTGGTGCCGATCGCCTCGTGCTCGGCGGCAACCTCGCGCGCGCCGTCGAGCGCGACGTGGTAGGGCATGATCACGTGCGCCGCCTCGCTGACCCGCAGCGCGGCAGTGCTTACCCCGCGCGCCTCGAGCTTGGCCATCTCGTCGAGCAGGGTGGTGGGGTTGACGACCACGCCCGGCCCGATGACAGGCGTGATGTGGGGATGAAGCACGCCGCTGGGCACGAGGTGCAGCTTGAAGACCTCGTCGCCCAGCACGATCGTGTGGCCGGCGTTGTCGCCGCCCTGGTAGCGGACGACGTGAGAGACGGAGCCGCACAGCAGGTCGGTCGTCTTGCCCTTGCCTTCGTCACCCCACTGCAGGCCGACGACGACCGTAGCCGGCACGCTATGCCCTGCCGCTCGATCGGCTGATGGTTCGGCGTTCCCCCGGCCCGCCGCCTGCTGGACCGGTGCTGCTGCCCGCCCCGCCGTCGGGCGGGGTCCGCCTGCTCGTGCGTGCCGGCCTCACGGGACCGACGCCGCCTCTTCGGGCAACCGCTTCTCCCCTGTCTCGCCACGCCGCGCTGGGGCGCGCGCCTCGACGATGCGGGCAGTTTAGCAGCGGCCGACGCGTCTCCGCCGTGGCCCTTACGCGGCCAGGGCCATCGAGCCTGGTATCGGGGGCTGCAATGGATGCTCGAGCGAATGCGCCGATGTGCGTATCCACACTGTTTTCCCAAACGTCCTAAAGTGCGCGACCGGCCACCATTAGTCACATAGGGGAACGGTACTTTGGTCGTGTCAACGGGCCGCCGCCAGGCGGTTGCGGCAAAGCTCGGCATCTCGATTGCGCTTCTGCTCGCCGGCATGATGCTGGCTGTGCCCGCACGCGCCGAAGAGCCCAGCCCTCAGCCCGAGCCGACCATGCCGACACCGGGACCCGGCTTTGCCACGCCTACACCGACCCCGGTCGTTCAGCCCACACCAGGCCCCGGCTTTGCCACGCCGTCACCCACGCCCACGCCCACGCCGAGGCGGACGGCGACGCCGCCCCCGGCGACCCCCAAC